>DHYV01000040.1:39541-240299 GCA_002414225.1 Desulfobulbaceae bacterium UBA5121
CGGGGAGGAGATCCGGGGTGAACTGGATGCGATGAAAGTCGCCCTCGATCCCCTGGGCGAGACATTTGACCGCCCGGGTCTTGGCCAGCCCCGGCGCGCCTTCCACCAGGAGGTGGCCGTCGGCAAGCAGTGCGATGAGCAGCCGTTCGATGAGGGTTTCCTGGCCGATGATCTGTCGGCCCAGCCATTGCCGCAGTTGTTGGAATGCTTCCTGGTTGGTCATCTGTCGCTTCTTGTCGGTTGGGGTGTTTGGAGGCGTTCTTCAGGATGGCGGCCGAGGCGTGCGGCACGGTTCCTGCCCCGCCCCTTACCACAGCAGGGCGTCTTCTGCCAAGGCAGGGGAAGAAGAATTTTCAGGCCGTCTATTTCAGGAGGGGCGCAATGCCTCGCCGCTCAACAGAAGTGACACCCCGCTGCCGAGAATGTTCCATAGGAAAACGGGCAGGCGACCGACAGACGACTGCCAACGGCGGGGGAGGGGGAACCCGAGGCGAGAAAAAAAGATTTCCGCTGTGGCTCAATTTCGCGAAACACGGTATGATGTCCGGGACTTAGCGGTACGCACGGCATCAACGAGCATTGGACGTCGTGTTGGCGGCAATGGCGGTGTCCTCCGCCGAGATCGTACCACAGGGTGCTTCTCTCTCCTTTCTTTCTCTCTCCAGTTGGGGCGATGGATGGAACCGACTAGCGTTATCGCCGTGGTGCTGGCTGCCGGCAAGGGTACCCGGATGAAGTCCCGGCATGCCAAGGTGCTCCACGAGATCTTTTTTGCCCCCATGATCCACCATGTCCTCGATGCCCTGGCCCCCCTGGACCTGGCGCGTACCGTGGTGGTCACCGGTCACCAGCGTGAACGGGTGGAGGCGGCGCTCGCCGGCTATCCGGTGGCCTTTGTCGCGCAGCGGGAACAGCTCGGCACCGGCCATGCGGTGCTCGCCGCCGGCCGCGAGATCGCTGCGGCCGGCGGGACGGTGCTCATCCTCTGCGGCGACACCCCGCTGATACGGAGTGCGACGCTTGCCGCCCTGGTGGCAAGCCATCATGCCTCGGGCGCTGTCCTGTCGCTGATGACCACCTGTCTTGACGACCCCAGCAACTACGGCCGCATCGTCACTGACAAGGACGGGCGGATTCTCGCCATTGTCGAGGAAAAGGATGCCAGTGAGGCGGTCCGGCTGATCCGGGAGGTGAACGCAGGCATCTACTGCGTGGAAGCCGGTTTTCTCCTCGACGCCCTGGCGCGGGTGGGAACCGATAACCGGCAGGGCGAGGTCTACCTCACCGACATCGTCGGTATCGCCCGGGGTGAGGGGCGCGAGGTGCGCCGTTTCGTCTGCGAAGATGCCGGCGAGGTGCTGGGGGTGAACTCCCGGCTCGAACTGGCCCAGGCCCATGTCGCGCTCTGCGGGCGGCGCAATCGGGAGCTGCTGGCCGCCGGCGTCACCCTGCTCGATCCGGCCACGGTGGCCGTTGCCAAGACGGTGACCGTCGGCCCTGACACAGTGTTGCATGCCAATGTCGAGATCTGCGGCAACAGCGTTATTGGCCGGGATTGCGTGGTCGGCTCTGGTGCGGTAATCCGCGACTGCCGGCTTGGCAGCGAGGTGGTGGTGGGCCCCCATGCCTACCTGGAAGGCGGCGAGGTGGCGGCGGGCGAGGTCATCCCCCCCAACGGCATTCGCATCGCGGGCCGTTGACCCCTTTGGGGTCGCTGCCTGCGGCCGGACAAAGCCCTTGACTTTGCAATTTTGCCGTGGGTATAGTGCAGACTCATCAAAACCGGCAAAGCCTGTCGTGGCGTACGTTTGGCCGCCATCGTCGATGGCTTGGCCCTCTTTGAAGAACCACCTGCGGGTACCTCTTGCAAAGGGCTCCGTAGCGCGTTCCCCAATACCGTCCCGGTGATATCGTTGCCGGGCTTGAGCATAGCTCCCCCCAATGCGGCGGCGGGAGGAAGGAGACGGAGCAGCATGGAACAGCATGATGATTTTGCACGCCTGGCGCGGCTCGAGAGCAGTGTCGAGAAGCTGCTCGCCGGGTACAATGCCTTGAAACGTCAAAAAGAGGCTCTGGAGGCGCGCCTGGCGGATCGCGAGGCCGAGATCCAGCGTCTGCGGCAGACCATCGACGGCATGCAGGACGAGAAGAAGACCGTTCACCAGCGGGTTTCCGGACTGCTTTCCTCCATCGAGAGATGGGAGGAAGAGCAGGCCGGCGAGGAGGCCCAGGACGAGGCGGTGGCCGGCGAGGCCGGCGGCCGGTCCGACGGCCCCCAGTTGTCGATGATGGCCTTGGACGGTTGACTGAAATGTATTGCCACTCGGCGGTAATTCTGGTAACAAAATAGAAAGGTTGAGTGCCGTGGAGCGATTGGTCAAATTTGAGGTGTTCGGCCAGGAATTTCCACTGTACACCGACGCTCCGGAAGAAGAGGTCCAGGAGATCCTGGCCCTGGTGAGAGCGCAGTTCGAGGAACATACGCCCACCGCCACGGCCAACATGCTGTCGCCCCACAAGGTGGCGGTTCTGGGCAGCCTCAACATGGCGGGCAAGTATGTTCGGCTCCGGAAGGATTTTGAAGCTTACCGCCGCAAACTCGACGAGTTGCTTGACAGAGTGAGCAAGAAGATCGATTCTACGCTGTAGTAGAAGAAATATTTCCGTTTCCCCTGCCTTGTTGGTGATCAGCGGCAAGTTTCGAGCCAACGTAGGCATCAAGGGTGACTCCGCTGGCCTTGGAAAGAAATTCGCTCCGGCGAAATTTCTTGGAAGAGGCTACGAGTTCCGCCCACCTAACTGAGTTAGGTTCGATGTCGTCGCTGACACGGCACAGGCGGGGGAATTTTTCTTTTTATTTGCCGACCGTCCGCCCATTGGCGGTACCGGATCGATTTCGATATATTTTATTATGAACACGGAGGATTGATCTCGGCGGAGGTTGGCCGGTGCAGCCGTGCCGTCTTCGAAGCGGAAGATATTGGGGCGAATGGCGTGGGGGAACAGCGACGGGCCAGCGGCGGGATTCACGCCGGGCCGGACGCTGCGTCTTCCCCGCGGAAGACTTCATGTTTTACGTATGCAGGCTGTGCCATATGTTTTTCAACGATGCCAATAGGTTTGACGTAAAAGAGTAGAGTGCCGTATGGAGATGACCGGCTGCCGCCCAAGGCTGCCCGGGGCAAACGCAGAGATATACGTAAAAAATCGTTGTCGCATATGGTCATGGGTTAATCAGTGTTGACGGTTCCTGCACCGTTCTTCCTACCCCCCTGCCTTCTTCACCCGTTTCCCGCCGTTCTTCCTTATCCTCCCTGCTTCTTTGTCTTTTTCCCAAAGGATTAGCCGTCTTCGTCGCTCCAGGCCACTGCTCTCCCTGGCCGGTGCTCCTCATGGTCGGCCGATCTGTTGTCACCTGACTTCCCTATCCACGCGCCGAGGGAGGGGCCGGCAGTTCATCGCTGTCGTCGGTCGGTCGCGAAACCTTTTACCCGCAGGAGGACTGTCTCCGTGAATATCATACAAGCGGCACTCTACGTGCTCATTGGCCTGGCGGCCGGGGCGGCGGTCGGTTTTTTCATCCGGAAACGGATGGTGGAGGCCGGCAAGGAAAACATCGAACAACAGGGCCGGAAACTCATCGAAGATGCCCTGGCCGAGGCGGAACGGATCAAGAAGGACGCCACCCTCCAGATCAAGGACGAGGTCTACCAGCTCAAACACGAGGCGGAAAAGGAGATCAAGGGACGTAAGCACGAACTCAACGAGGAAGAAAAACGGCTCAGCCAGAAGCTCGACCAGATCGAACGCAAGATCGACCTCCTCGACAGTCGGGAGATGGAGTTTCTGAAGAAGGAGCAGGCATATTTCGCCCAGGAAAAAGAACTCGGCGACCGCCGCAAGGATCTTGAGGGGTTGATTGAGGAGCAGCGCTACCAGTTGGAAAAGATTTCCGGCATCACCCGCGAAGAGGCGATCAAGCAGCTCTCCGAGAGCATCGAGAGCGAGGCGCGCATGGAGGCGGCCAAGGCCATCGTTCGTATCGAGAACGAGATGAAGATGCAGGCCGACAAGAAGGCCAAGGACATCCTGGCCCTGGCCATCTCCCGTTACGCCGGTGACTACGTGGCCGAGAAAACCGTTTCCGTGGTGCCGCTTCCCAACGAGGAGATGAAGGGCCGGATTATCGGCCGCGAGGGCCGTAATATCCGGGCCATCGAGGCGGCCACGGGGATCGACATCATCATCGACGACACTCCGGAAGCGGTGATCCTTTCCGGCTTCAATCCGGTGCGCCGCGAAGTGGCCCGGATGGCGCTCGAGCGTCTGATCACCGACGGCCGCATCCACCCCGCCCGCATCGAGGAGGTGGTGGACAAGGTGGGCAAGGAGCTTGAGGTCACCATGCGCGAGGCAGGCGAGCAGGCCACCTTTGACGTGGGCGCCCACGGCGTGCACGTGGAGGTGGTCAACCTCCTGGGCCGCCTCAAGTACCGCACCAGCTACGGCCAGAATGTCCTCCAGCACTCCCTGGAGGTCGCCTTCCTCTGCGGCATCATGGCCGCCGAGCTTGGTCTCAACGTCAAGCAGGCCAAGCGGGCCGGCCTTCTCCACGACATCGGCAAGGCGGTGGACCATGAGATCGAAGGATCCCACGCCAGCATTGGTGCCGATCTGGCCAAGAAGTTCGGCGAGTCCCCCGAGGTGGTGCACGCCATTGCCGCCCACCATGAGGACGTGCCGCCCGAAAGTGTGCTCGACGTGCTGGTCCAGTCGGCCGACGCCCTTTCCGGCGCCAGGCCGGGGGCGCGCAAGGAGATGCTTGAAACCTATGTCAAACGGCTCGACGACCTGGAGCGCATCGCCAACTCCTTCAGGGGGGTCGACAAGTCCTATGCCATCCAGGCCGGCCGTGAAATCCGAATCATCGCCAACAGCAACGATGTTTCCGATGCCGAGTCGGTGCTGTTGAGCAAGGAAATCGTCAAGAAGATCGAAAAAGAACTCACCTACCCCGGCCAGATCCGGGTGACGGTGATCCGCGAGACCCGCGCCGTGGAGTACGCCAAGTAGCCTGCGGACCGCCGGGGTTTCATCGTACCGCAAATCTCTGGACTGGCGCTCCCCGGACACATCGGCGGGGACGCCAGCTTTCCCCCTATCCATACCAGACAGATACCATGCGCCATACCATCGAAGAGCAGGTGGCCCTTATCGAACGGGGCACCGTTGACCTCATCTCCAAGGAAGACCTTGTCGCCAAGCTGAAACGAAGCGAGGCCACCGGCAAGCCCCTGCGGGTGAAGGCGGGTTTTGATCCCACCGCCCCGGATCTCCACCTCGGCCACACCGTGCTCATCCAGAAGCTTAAGCATTTCCAGGATCTCGGCCATCAGATCCTCTTCCTGATCGGCGACTTCACCGGCATGATCGGGGATCCCACCGGCAAGTCCGAAACCCGGAAGCCCCTCACCCGGGAGCAGGTGACCGCCAACGCCGAAACCTACAAGGAGCAGATCTTCAAGATCCTCGATCCGGACAGGACCGAGGTGGTCTTCAACAGCGCCTGGCTCGGCGAACTCTCTTCCCACGACTTCATCAAGCTCGCCTCCCAGCTTACCGTGGCGCGGATGCTCGAACGCGAGGACTTCAAGGTGCGGTTCGAAAACCAGCGGCCCATCGCCATCCACGAGTTCATGTACCCCCTGATCCAGGGCTACGATTCGGTGGCCCTCGAGGCGGATGTGGAGATCGGCGGCACCGACCAGCGCTTCAACCTCCTCATGGGCCGTGACCTCCAGCGGACCTGGGGGCAGGAACCGCAGGTGGTGCTCACCCTGCCGTTGCTCGAGGGCCTCGACGGGGTCAACAAGATGAGCAAGTCGCTGGGCAACTACATCGGCATCACCGAACCCGCCGACGACATCTACGGCAAGGTGCTCTCCGCCTCGGACGATCTGATGTTCCGCTATTACGAGCTGTTGAGCGATCTCTCCAGTGAAGAGATCGCCGCCCTTAAAGAGGGGATCGACAACGGCAGCCTTCACCCCAAGGCGGTGAAGCAGCAGCTGGCCCGGGAACTCACCGCCCGTTTTTACGATCAGGAGACGGCGCAGCGGGCCGAGGAAAACTTCGAGCGGGTCTTCAAGCAGGGCGAGTTGCCCGACGAGATGCCAGAAATCGAGCTGCCCGCCGGACCGGAGCCGGTGTGGCTGCCCAAGCTCCTTGCCGACGCCGGCCTGGTCAAGAGCAATGGAGAGGCCCGGCGGCTGGTCAAGCAGAACGCGGTGACGGTGAACGAGGAAAAGGTGATCGATGACACCCTTACCCTGCCTGCCACAGGCGAGCTGCTTCTCAAGGTGGGTAAGCGTCGTTTCTGCCGGGTTCGTTTTGTCTAGTTGCTAAGGCTTTACAGCACCTGCGGGCCTGCGCCCGTATCCTAAGGCCGGGGGATCTCCCCCGGCCTTTTTTGCGTCAGCCCGCCCTCTTGGCGATGCCCCTGGTCGGCAATTGCCATTTCTGATCCAGTTCATCGGAATACATTATCATTACCTATTTGACCGCCAGCCTCATTCCCGGTACGGATTTGGGATCCGTTGGCACCGGAAGGGGAAAGGCCCGATCGGTCCAGCACCATACCAATCCCAAGCCACGAACGAAGAGGAGTCGCTGATGACCACGGCAAGTTTTGAGGTGAAGGCCTATCCCGAGATGTGGGCGGAACTGGAGATGGACGTCGCCCGTTTCGACAAGGCTCGGCAGATGCTGGGCGAGATATATGGCAAGATGTTTCTGGGGCAGTCCGCACGCCCGCGCGCCATGGCGTACTTCGACACCATGATCTCCGAGATCTTCGGGGCCAGGATTCAGGAGATGCGGGCTGCCAAGCAGGAGGGACGGCCGGTGGTGGGCACCTTCTGTGTCTATGTTCCCGAGGAGATCGTGGTGGCGGCCGGCGGCATCTGCGTCGGACTCTGCGGCGGCTCCCAGGGCTCGGTGCCGGATGCGGAAAAGATCCTGCCCCGCAACATCTGTCCCATGGTCAAATCGGCTTACGGCTTCAAGGCTGGCCGAATCTGCCCCTACTTTCAGGTGGTGGACTTCGTCTACGGTGAAACCACTTGTGATGCCAAGAAGAAAACCTGGGAACTCCTCGACCGTCTGGTTCCCACCCATGTCATGGAAATCCCCCAGATGAAGAATCCCCGCGACCGGGCTCTGTGGCTTGCCGAGGTCAAGGATTTCAAGGCCAAGGTGGAGGAGGTGTGCAAGAAGCGGGTATCGGTCGACGATCTCGCCAGGGCCATCGGGGTGATCAACGCCAAGCGCCGTGCCCTGCAGCGACTTACGGCGCTGCGGGCCGCAACCCCGGCGCCGATCAGCGGTAAGGACGCACTGCTCGTCGAGCAGATCGCCTTCTATGACGAACCGGTCCGTTTTGCCGCGCAGGTGAACGGCCTCTGTGACGAACTCGAGGAGCGGGTTGCCGCCGGCAAGGGGGTTGGCCCTGCCGGAGCCCCGCGGGTGATGGTCTCTGGCACACCCATGGCGCTCCCCAACTGGAAGGTGCACAACCTGCTCGAAACCGCCGGCGCGGTGGTGGTCAACGAGGAGTCCTGCATCGGTACCCGCTACTTCAAGGATCTCATCGCCGAAGACGCCACGACGCTGGACGATCAGCTCGCCGCCCTCACCGATCGCTATATGCAGATCGACTGCTCCTGCTTCACCCCCAATAACGAGCGGGTGGATCAGGTGCTTAAGGAGTACCGGGATTCGGGCGCCCAGGGCATTCTCCATTACTCGCTGCAGTTTTGTCACACCTACAACATTGAAGAGATCAAGATCCGCGAGGCATGCGAAAGGGAGGGCATCCCCTATCTCGCCATCGAGTCCGACTACTCGCCGGAGGACGTCGGGCAGCTGCAGACCAGGATTGAGGCGTTTCTGGAGCAGATTCGGGAGTAATGTCTGGCCGCTGCGGAGCCCGGTGACGCCCTGCAATGGCAGTGCTTGGATTTGCTCGGGATGAGAAGTCTTGGACTGATTGAGGCTCCTTGAGCCTGTACGTCTGGCCTTGCCCTTTGAGGGAATCTTGAAAAGTTGTCTTTTTTGCCCGAATACTGCGTTGCGGCAAATACAAAAAAGCTCGACATGTATTCGAATATGCAGAGTTTTTATTTTCGCCGCGCCTTGCCCGCAAACAAAAAACCAATTTTTCACGACACCCTTGTGTGAGGAGAGCATCGCGACACTGGCGGCAGGAGAGGAGATAAGTCATGTTGATCGGTATTGATCTTGGGTCGCGCACCATCAAGCTTGCCGCGGTGAGCGGCGGGGTGTTGGTTGGCCAGCAGCTGGCCGAGAGCGGCTTTGACCCTTACGGCCAGTCGCAGGCCATGCTCAACGGCTACCAGCCGCAGCGCATCGTGGCCACGGGCTATGGCAGGCATCTTGCCCAGCAGCACTTTGCCCATGAGGCAATCACCGAGATCAAGGCCCATGCCATTGGTGCCCGCCACTTCTTTCCTGACTGTCGTACCGTGGTCGACATCGGAGGTCAGGACTCCAAAGTGATCTCGCTTGACGCGTCCGGCAGGATTGCCGGCTTTCAGATGAACGACAAGTGCGCCGCCGGCACCGGCAGGTTCCTGGAGATCATGGCCGCCACCCTGGGCTATCGGCTCGCCGACTTCGGGCCGGCGGCCTTGTCCTCCGAGGCCGAGGTGGGGATCAGCAGCATGTGCACGGTGTTTGCCGAATCCGAGGTGATCTCACTGAAGAACCGCGGGGTGCCCCCCGCCGATATCGCCCGGGCGGTGCATCTCTCGGTGGTGGGGCGGCTCATGGCGATGTTGAACCGGGTGGGGTTCGGCGACACGGTGGTTTTTTCGGGCGGGGTGGCCAAAAATCCCTGTATTGTCAGGCTGCTCCAGGAGCGGCTCGACGGCGTGCGGCTTGTGTCGCCGCCCATGCCGGATCTGGTGGGGGCGGTTGGGGCGGCTCTCCATGCCGGCCGCTGAGGAAATCGATCATGCCGACCTGGAAGCGGAAGGACGCGGCTGGAACGGTTCACTTCCAGTTTCTCTGCTCGGCGTGTAACGCTCAAAAGGCCCCCTTTCTCGAACAGGACCAGTGGATCCAGGTCCGGGATGGGGAACCCGCCTCCTGCAACGACTGCGTGCTGGGCTGCGCACTGACCACCCGCACGCTCTGGGGGGCCGCCGATGAGGTTCGCGCCGCGGTCTGCGACGAATGTCCCACGCTTGACGCCTGCACCCTCAAGGGCCGGTACTTCTGTTGAATTCAGGCGGCCCGGCCGTCTTTTACCTCCTCTCCCCGCACCCCATTTCAAACGGTACTTTTTCCCCCTCGTCCTGTCCAGGCGGAGGGGCGCCGCGGCACGACCTTTCGGCGGCGACGGCGGGGTGCGGAAATCCTGTTTGGTTGTGCGTCGTCGAGGCGGTATGTTATCGAAGAGGGAGAGGCTGGCCGCGGCGGGTCGTTGGGCGCGGCCCTGTGGCTTGCCCCTTGGTGGCGGGAGGCGGGGCGGTTTGAAGAGGCGCCCTTCCCCTCGGTGTCATTGCGAGGAGAGCGTTATGATGACCCGTCTGGACCCCTATGCAGCGGCAAAGGCAGGGATGCTTGATGACATCGAGCGGGAATACGCCTTCACCCGGGGGCTCACCGGTCGGGCCATGCTCCCTGAGCGCGTGGCGGCGGCCCTGCGCGTCGTTCCCCGCCACCTCTTCGTGCCGGCAGAACTCTGTCACCTCGCCTACGGCAACCATCCCCTGGGGATCGGCCGCGGTCAGACCATTTCCCAGCCGTTCATCGTGGCCCTGATGACCGACCTGCTCGACCCGCCGGCCGCTGGTCGGGTGCTCGAGGTGGGCTGTGGCTGCGGCTATCAGGCGGCGGTGTTGTCGCAATTGGTGGCCGAGGTCTACAGTGTCGAGATCCTCTCGGAGCTTGCAGAGACCGCGACATCCCGCCTTGCCCGCCTCGGGTACGATAACGTCACGGTGGCAAACCGGGACGGCGCCCTGGGCTGGCCAGAATTCGCCCCTTTTGACGGCATCCTGGTCGCCGCCGCCGCCGAGACGGTGCCGCCGGCCCTGCTCGAACAGCTCAAGCCTGGCGGCCGCCTGGTGCTGCCAGTGGGCTCTCCTTACGGTTACCAGGAGCTGGTCGCCATCACCCGGCGCGCGGACGGGGTGCTGGAGCGCCGCGATGTGCTTGGGGTGGCCTTCGTGCCGCTCACTGGCGGCCACGGCCAAGGCCGTGGACAGCATTGACCCGCAGGGTGGTTCATAGCGTCTTTGTCGCTGATTTGTCAGGCGCCAGGCCGGCGTTGCCATTTTCCTTTCGAGCCGCTACCATGGAAAGGTGAAGGCAGGGGGGGTGCCATCATGGCCATGAAACTAGGGAGGGGGGGATGGACGGAATAACACTGTTCGGGGTGATGCTTCTGGTGGGGGGAGTGGGGCCGGCATTGCTGGCCGTGGTGATCTACAATCGGCTGGTCGGCCTGCGCAACCGCTTCAAGAACGCCTTTGCCCAGATCGACGTACAGTTGCGCCGCCGCTATGACCTCATCCCCAATCTGGTCCAGGTGGCCAAGGAATACCTCCGCCACGAACGGGAAACCCTCGAAGCTGTGATCGCCGCCCGCAATCAGGCGGCGGGTGCGGTGCGCCAGGCGGCCGCCGATCCGACCAACAGCGCGGCCCTGGCTGGACTGGCGGCCGCCGAGTCGACCCTGGCCGGCACCATGAGCCGGCTCTTCGCCGTGGTGGAATCCTACCCGGAACTCAAAGCCAATGCCAACATGATGCAGTTGAGCGAGGAACTTGCCTCCACTGAAAACCGCATCGCCTTTGCCCGCCAGGCATTTAACGACGCGGTGATGGTGTACAACACCGGCCGCGAACTCTTTCCGGCGGTCCTCCTGGCCGGGCTGCTCGGCTTTGCCCCGGCATCCTTTCTCGAACCGCCGGAGGAATGCCAGCGCGAGGCGCCCCGGGTTTCCTTCTAGCGTCCCGGCGGCGGGTTTTATCCGGGGTGGTTGGAACCGTCGCCCTCTCGCCGTCGTTCTATCGAGGCGCGACGGCGTCGTTCTTCTCCGGTGCCGCTGTGGTGATGGCGGCCGGACGGACGTCCGTCCGGCGGCTGTGGGCCACCAGCCGGGCGGTGAGCGAGCCGATGACGATCTTGGCTTTGATGAGCAGCGGCAGCCGGTCGGCATCGTTGGAGAGCCAGATCTCCGGGTCGCCGGTTTTGGTGTACAGACCCTTGAAGGTGAGATGCGGACGGATCCGGATGGCGTCCATGGGGCCGAAAACGCTTCGTAGCCGCGCCTCCTTTTCAACCGTCAGTTCGACCTCGTGCCGTTTTCCGTCGGCAAAGGTGGGCACCATGGCCGTGCTGCCCACCGCGAGCGGCAGCGTGCGCATGATCATGAAGGAGGCGAACTCGTTGTAGGTGGGGCCGGTCACCGTGTACACCTTGGCAGGCTCGTCGTTTCGACGGTAAGTAATGGTGCCGGTGCGCTGGTCGTAGAGGGTCAGTCTTTTCTTCTGGCGGCGGCCCTCGTGCTGGTCGACGTGGTAGCGGGTCGGCAGTCGCTCTGCACCCTCCACCATCGTCTCGAAGCGGTCATCAACCGGATAGACGGCGTTGAGGGGGCCGACGGAGCGGACCGAAACCCGGATGGCGAAGCGGGTGCCGTCGCGTTCATCGGGCGCCAGGTGGATGACCAGCCGGCCGGCGACGATCCCCAGCCAGGTAATTTCGTAGGTGAGGGTTTCTTCGCCCGAGTAGGTGCTCTGTAGGAGGGCTGGATCGGGCGCCGGCCGGCTGGCGCCGGCAGCGGCGCCTGCGAGGAGCTGTATCCCCAGGGTGAGCAGCGTCGCAAGGAGAAAAGGCTTGAGTTTTGTCCGAACTCCTCTATCATGAAACCGGCGGCCGGGCATGTTTTCTGGTATCCTTATCAGGTTGTATTCGAGCTGGCTATGATGCCTATGGGTGCCTTGCCCGGCCCGCGGCCCGAATCGTCGTGTCGCGTCGGCAGGTAGTGGTCCTGCCGTGGTGGAGGCGAGCGAACGGCCGGGGGCGGTATTACCGGAGCGTTACAGGCGTTATACCATGGTGGGCTGAAACTAACCCGTGGAAGTTTTTACGGCCGGGGCATATCGTATTTAGCGTATTTTGCGGTTGATGTGGCGGTAGTGGCTGGCCACTGCCGGGTCAATCTTTGGAGGTAGGTCAGTATGGAGTTCAGGCAACCCGATGAGTCGGACAGCCCCCTCACCGATGAGCAAAGCAAGATCTACGAAGAGGCGATCGCCGTTCTGCGCGAGGAAACCGACGCCGGCTACACCTTTGACAAGGCATGCGAGCGGCTCAAGGATATCGAGCCCGAGCTGCGGGCCGTGATCATTGACGATTTTTTGAAGATTCTCATCGCCGAGGACCATTTCGGCAGTGGCAAGGGGCTCGACGACATCGCCCTCTGTCTCGGTCTGCCCTACGAGACGGTGGAAACCGCCCGTGCCGAGATGTTGGAAGAGGTGGGCCAGGAGATGGCCGTTCAATACAGGAAGAACATCGCCGAAACCACCCATTGAGCCAGGCCCGCCCGGCCTTCATCGCCGACAGCGAGTTGTTCCCTTTTTATCCACCCTCTTGAACCGGGGTGGATATTTTTTACCCGGTCCGGAGCACCGGCAGCACCGGCAGCACCGGCAGCGCCGGCGGGGTGGGGCTGTCCTTTGCGGTGGCTTTGGTTCTATTCCCCCGCTGGCGCGGGAGTTGCACGTTTTCTTGCCAAGGCGGCGGGGGCTGGGTGTCTGCCCGTCGGGAAGATTGGCTGGTAAACGCAACGAGAGGGGGAGGGATTTCATGCGCGGCAAAGGCACGTGGCAACAGTCCCGGCTGCTCTTCTTTTCGCCCTGGCTGCTCGCTGCGGCCGTGGGGATCCTGGCCCTTATCGTGGTCACCTTCGCGGTCAATAACCTCCACCGCGAAAAGAGGCTGGTGGCCGTTAACCTCCTTCACAAGGGGCGGTCGCTGGCCCGTTTCGTGGGGGCCGGTGCTCGGGCTTCGATGATGATGGGCCGACCCGACGGCGGCCAGATCCAGCACCTCATCGAAGAGGCCACCGCCGATCGGGATATCGTCTACATCGCTGTGGTGGACAGTGCCGGCCGGGTGCTGGCTCACAGCGACGCCCGGCGGGTCGGCCAGCCCTTGGGACGTGACATCGCTCTCCTCCAGGGGCTGGCCGCAGACGGTGGGGCGCATTTCGTTTCCCTGAGCGTGGCCGGCAAGGAAGAGCGGGTTTTCGAGGTGGTGAGACCCTTTGCCCCACTTCGCCATGGCCATGGCCGGGGCCGTTTCCGTTTCCCGGGCATGGGTCGGGGTACGGAGGCGGCGGCAAACCGCCTCGCCACCACCACCAACGGCACGGCCTGCCCCAGCGCGGCCGGCGAGGGTGGAAATCGGCCGGGGGGGAGGGCCGACGACTGGTGCCGCCTTCTGGATGCCTCCGGTTCCAGCGGCCTCCTGGTCTTGGTGGGGCTCGATCCCGCCGAGCAGGAAACACTGGTCCGCCAGGGCCGTTTTCATCTGGCGGCCATGTCCGTGGCGCTGTTGCTGGTGGGGGCAGGGGGGTGGCTGTCGCTTTTCGTTTTTCAGGGCTACCGGGTGGCCCGGGAAACCCTCAAGCACGTGCAGGCATTTGCCGGGCTGCTCATCGGCCGGTTGCCGGTGGGGGTCATCGCCACCGACGAGGCCGGGATGATCAAGACCTGCAATCCGGTGGCCGTCGCCCTTCTCGGCAAGGGTGGTGAGGGGGTGGTGGGGGCGGCTCCGGAGGAGGTTCTCCCCGCCGCGTTGGCGGAATTCTTCGCCGGTCCTGGCCCGGCCGACGAGTGGCTCAACCGTGAGGTGGCCCTCTCCGGCGGTGGTGACCGGGAACTCTCGCTGCGGGTGAGTTCCGTGCCCGTTGTCGAGGAGGGGAAGGAGAAGATCACCGGCCGGGTGGTGCTTCTCGACGACGTTACCGAACTCAAGGGACTTGAGGCGCGGATCCGTCGCCACGAGCAGTTGGCCGCTTTGGGCAAGATGGCGGCCGGGGTGGCCCACGAGGTGCGAAACCCCTTGAGTTCCATCAAGGGCTTCGCCACCCTGCTGGGCGCCAAGTTCGCCGCCGGCAGCGAGGAGCACGAGTCGGCCCGGCTGCTGGTGAGCGAGGTGGAGCGGCTCAACCGCAGTATCACCGAGTTGCTCAACTACGCCCGGCCTCTGCCCCTGCAACCGGTGCCGGTCGAGGTCGGCATTGCCGTCGAGGAGAGCCTCAAGCTTGTCCGCGCCGACGCCGACGCCCTCGGCGTGACGGTGGCCACCGGGATCGCAGGCGACCTGCCGTCGGTGCTCGCCGACCCGGACCGCTTGAGCCAGGTATTGTTGAACCTCCTGCTTAACGCCTTGCAGGCCATGACTGATGGCGGTACGCTTACCGTGACGGCCGGGCCGGGGCAGGCGCCAGGGATGGTGGATATCGTGCTCCGTGACACCGGACCGGGTATCCCCGAGGCGGTGCGCGACAGGGTCTGCGACCCCTACTTTACCACCAAGGCGGGCGGTGTCGGTCTTGGACTCGCCATGGTGGTAAAGATTGTCGACGAACATCGCGGGGCGCTCCGCATCGACAGCCGCGAAGGGGAGGGGACCACGGTGACCGTTTCCCTGCCCGCGGCCGCCTGAGCCGCCGAATCCCCCCCCCTGCCGCCGGTCAACCCTCGTTCATGGAGTTGCCATGTACCTCGTGACCACTGCCACAGAGATGGAAATGGAGCCGCTCCGCCGGCAACTTGCCTCCTTCGGGAGCGTTGCGTTCCTGGTCACCGGGGTCGGCATCCTCGAGACGGCGATCAGTCTGGGCCGTTACCTCGACCAGCATTCCGGGGAAGTGGCGGCGGTGATCAACCTCGGGGTGGCCGGCGCCTTTGTCGATTCCGGCGTCGGGCTGCTTGACTGCTGCCTGGCGAGCCGCGAGGTTCTGGGGGATTTCGGCATCTGCACCGCCGGCGGCATTACCCCCTTCAATGGCGAAACCATGGCTGCGAATACCGTTTTCCCCATGGACCCGGAACTGCGCGCTCGGGCCGAGGCGATTCTCGTGGCGGCGGGCCATGTGGTTCACAGCGGCGCCTTTGTCACCGTCAACTGCGTGAGCGGCACCGAACGGCGCGGCCTCTTCCTCCGCGACTGCCACCAGGCCCTCTGTGAGAACATGGAGGGGGCGGCCGTGGCCCGTCTCTGTCAACTCCACGACATCTCCTGTCTTGAACTGCGGGCGATCAGCAATCTGGTGGAGGACCGCGACCTGTCGCGCTGGCGGCTCTCCGAGGCGGTGGCGGCCTGTGGTGCGGCAGCCGAGGCCTTGATCCCCTCTCTCATCGGAATCCCGTGATGCCTTCAACGCCCGCGCCGCTTACCATCGGCTATTCGCCCTGTCCCAACGATACCTTTATCTTCCACGCCCTGCTGCACGGCGCGGTGGGCCGCGAGGCATCCTTGTGTTTCGCGCCCGAGGCGCTGGCCGACGTGGAAACCTTGAACGAGTGGGCGTTCGCCCGCCGGCTCGATGTCACCAAGCTCTCCTTCCATGCCTTTGGCCACGTGCTCGACGACTACGTGCTTCTCGACGCCGGCAGTGCGCTGGGCCGGGGCTGCGGGCCGCTGCTGGTGGCGCGCGAGCAATGCGAGGTGGCGGCGCTGGCCGGAAAGAAAATCGCCATTCCCGGCCGTTACACCACCGCCGCCATGCTGCTCCGCCTCTTTGCCCCCCACTGTGACAATCTGGTGGTGATGCGTTTCGATCGGATCATGCCGAGTATCGCCGCCGGCGAGGTGGACGCCGGGGTGATTATCCACGAAAGCCGTTTTACCTATCCCTTCCACGGCCTCACCCTGGTGCGGGATCTGGGCGAATGGTGGGAAGGTGAGTCGGGTCACCCCATTCCCTTGGGCGGCATTGTTGCCCGGCGGGCGCTGGGCGATGCGGTGATCGCCGCGGTGGCCCGTCTTGTCGCCGCCTCGGTGCGCTGGGCCTTTGCCCACCCCGGCGACTCCCGCGACTACATCCGCGCGCACGCCCAGGAGATGGACGAGGAGGTGACCCGCCGGCACATCAACCTCTACGTCAACGATTTTTCCTGCCAGTTGGGCGAGGCTGGCCGGGCGGCAGTGGCCGAGTTCCTGCGCCGCGGCCGGATGACGGGGGTGCTGCCCGCCGGCCGGGATGACTGGTTTGCCGGCCCGGTGGCGGTGGACGACAATGGGGCTTGACAACTTTGTCAAAAGGGCTATATATTTCGTCTCTTGTGGTAAAAAACCCATCAATCAGATCACTTAGCCACGGTATTCGGGCCGGCGGGCAAAACGGGTGTTGGCCCGTGTTTTTGTTTTTCGGAACGCACGTATAATCCAAAAGATAGGGAAGATATCATGAAAGTCACAGGTGCCCAGGCATTCATCAAATGCCTCGAAGAGCAAGGGGTAGAGGTCATTTTCGGGTTTCCCGGAGGTGCGGTGATTGACCTCTATGACGAGATATTGAAACAGGACAAGATTACCCACGTCCTGGTCCGCCACGAGCAGGCCGCAGTCCACGCCGCCGACGCCTACGGTCGGGTGAAGGGTGACGTGGGGGTCGCGCTGGTGACCTCGGGGCCCGGTGCCACCAACACCGTTACCGGTATCGCTTCTGCCTACTGTGACTCCATCCCCATGGTGGTCTTCACCGGTCAGGTACCCACCATGCTCATCGGCAACGACGCATTCCAGGAGGTGGACATCGTCGGCATCACCCGACCGGTGACCAAGCACAACTATCTGGTCAAGAAGGCCGCCGATCTGGTGCCCACCATCCGCGAGGCATTCCATCTGGCCCGCACCGGCCGGCCCGGGCCGGTGCTGATCGATCTGCCCAAGGACGTGATTTCCGCCACCATCAATTTCCCCGACCCGGCGCCGGTGAAGATGCGGACCTATCGGCCCACCTACGAGCCCCATCCGGGCCAGGTGGAAAAGGCGTGCCGGGCGATCCTTGCCGCCAAGAAGCCGGTGATCTATGCCGGCGGCGGGGTCATCGCCTCCAATTCCAACGAGGAAGTGACCGAACTCGCCACCAAGCTCAACATCCCGGTGACCATGACCCTTATGGGACTGGGCGGTTTCCCCGGCACCCATGAGCTTTCCATGGGCATGCTGGGCATGCACGGCACCTATTACTCCAATATGGCGGTGGCCAACTGCGACGTGCTGATCGCCATCGGCGCCCGTTTCGACGACCGGGTCACCGGCCGTGTCGACGCCTTTGCCCCCCATGCCAAGATCATCCATGTGGACATCGACCCCACCTCGATCAGCAAGAACGTCACCGTCGATATCCCCATCGTCGCCGACTGCAAGCACGCTCTGTCGGCCATGAATACCTGGTTTGCCCGCAGCTCCGAGTGCGACTTCAAGGCCGTCTCCGAGCAGCACGGGCCCTGGCTCAAGGAAATCTCCGCCTGGAAGAAGAAGCATCCCCTGGGCTATGTCATGGACGAGAACGTCATCAAGCCGCAGTTCGTGGTCCAGAAGCTCCACGAACTCACCAAGGGCGAGGCCATCATCACCACCGAGGTGGGCCAGAACCAGATGTGGGCGGCGCAGTTCTACCACTTCAATAAGCCGCGCCACTTCATGACCTCCGGTGGCCTGGGCGTTATGGGATACGGTTTCCCGGCCGCCATCGGTGCCCAGATGGCGGCCCCGGGTCGGACCGTCATCGATGTGGCCGGCGACGGCTCCATCCAGATGAACATCCAGGAACTCGCCACGGCCCGCCAGTACAAGTGCCCGGTGAAGATCGCCATTTTGAACAACAACTACCTGGGCATGGTGCGGCAGTGGCAGGAGCTCTTCTACGACAAGAAGTACTCTGCCACCGGCCTGGAAGTGGCCCCCGATTTCGTCGCCCTGGCCCAGGCATATGGTGCCGTGGGGCTGCGCGCCACCAAGCCCAGCGAGGTTGAGCCGGTGATCAAGGAGGCCCTGGCCACCGACAACACGGTGATCATGGATTTCGTCATCGCCAGGGAGGAAGGCGTCTTCCCCATGGTGCCTGCCGGCAAGGCCACCACCGAGATGCTGCTGGTTTAAGTCTCACGCACTGAAAGCTAATGGGGTAACCATATGAAACATACAATTTCCGTACTGTTGCAGAACAAACCGGGGGTGCTCTCCCGGGTCACCGGCCTTTTCAGCGGCCGGGGGTTCAATATCGAAAGCCTGTCGGTCAATCAGACCCTGGAGCCCGACGTCTCCTGCCTTACCCTGGTCACCGACGGCGACGATGCCATCATCGAGCAGATTACCAAGCAGCTCCACAAGCTCATCGACGTCATCAAGGTCACCGACAACAGCGAGGCCGACTGCGTTGAGCGGGAGATGATCCTCATCCGGGTCAAGGCCGAGGCGCACACCCGGGCCGAGGTGCTGCGGATCATCGATATCTTCCGGGGCAAGGTGGTGGACGTCGGACCCAAGACCTACATGATCGAGATGACCGGCAATGCCACCAAGCTGCAGGCCGTGGTCGATCTGCTGCGGCCCATCGGGATCCAGGAGATCGTTCGCACCGGGACCATCGCCATGATCCGGGCCAAGAAGAACTGAAAGACAGGATTAACGCCTTTCCCCGCCGGGGGAGCGAGGCACTGCCCCCCGCTCCCCCGGCAAGCAGCATGGACTGACTGCCGCGTCAGGCGCCCCCCTTTCTGGGGCTTCCGGCGCGGCAGTTGGTCATTTTATTGTCTGGCACAACGGTTTTCTTCTCGCCGTAGCCGCCGCCTCGGTCCCATCGACTCCGCCCTGCTTCGGGCGAGGACGCTTTCCATTGGGGTTTTATGAAAGAACCGCGTATTCCCGTGGCCCTGGAGGGGTATCCGTTCATCGGCTTCGCCGCCTTTGTCACCCTCCTGCTCACCATTGCCCATTTCCATTTCTTCGCTCTTCTCTCCTTGATGGTTACAGCATTTGTCCTGTACTTCTTCCGGGATCCGTCACGGATTTTCTCTGATGAGAAGGACGTGCTTCTTTCGCCGGCCGACGGCAAGGTCATCGTCATCGACAAGATTTTCGACGACCGTTTCGTCAAGGAGCATGTCTACAAGGTGAGCATCTTCATGAACGTCTTCAACGTTCACGTCAACCGGGTTCCCTTCAGCGGCGAGGTGACCGGCATCCACTACGCGCCGGGCCGTTTCTACTCGGCGGACAGCGAACGCGGTGCCCTGGAGAACGAGTCCTGCGGGATCATCCTCAGGGCCGAAAGCGGCAGCCGCTTGGCCGTGGTTCAGGTCGCCGGCCTCATCGCCCGTCGCATCGTCTGCTGGGCGCGGATGGGTGACCGTCTCGTGCGGGGCGAACGTTACGGTCTCATCCGTTTCGGTTCCCGGGTGGATCTCTATTTGCCCCTACAGGTGCAGTTGGAGGTCAAGGTCGGGCAGAAGGTGCGGGCCGGCGAAACCGTACTCGGTTACCTTTCCTGACCGGCGGGGCCGCGTTCTGTTGCGGCCGTTGTCGCCGACGGCCGGGAAGCGAATTTTCGCTGCATGCCCGTACCGGAAATAGAGTAAGATATCCCACGTGATTGCCGGACCGGATCGGTTCGGAACCCTAATCATGGCAACGGGAGGAATGAGATGACGAAACAGAGCGAGCAGCACGACGGTGGCGCCCAATCCCATCCCAGAGGGACCATCTGCCTCTTGCCGAGCCTGCTCACCACGGTGAGTCTGTTCAGCGGTTTTTACGGGATCGTCTCCGCCATCAACGGCAACTACTTCCACGGTGCGGTGGCCATCGTGGTTTCTGCGGTATTCGACGGCCTGGATGGCCGGGTGGCCCGGCTTACCGGCACGGCCAGTCGTTTCGGCATGGAGTACGACTCGCTCTGCGATCTGGTCGCCTTCGGGGTGGCGCCGGCGGTGCTCGCCTATCTCTGGACCCTGCGGGAGTATGGCCGCTACGGCTGGCTTGCCGCCTTCCTCTATGTAGCCACAACTGCCTTGCGGTTGGCGCGGTTCAACACCCAGGACTCGGCCTCGGCCTCCAAGGAGTTCACCGGCCTGCCCTGTCCGGCCGCCGCCTGCATGATCGCCACCTCCATCTTCTTCTGTCTCTTTGTTGAGGTGGGGAGCCCGGTGAAGGATTTCGGCATGCTGATCCTGGTCTACGCCCTTTCCTACCTGATGGTCAGCACCCACCGCTACCAGAGCTTCAAACACCCCGAAACAACCATGGCCAAGGCATTCCACGTCCTGGTGGCCATGGTGCTGGTGATCATCCTCATCGCCACCGAGCCGCAGATCACCCTCTTCTTCGTCCTGCTGCTCTATGTGGCCTCGGGGCCATTGACCGGCCTGTTCGGGCTGCTGTTCAGGGAAAAAAAAACCGTAGTCAACTCTGAAAAACTGGTGCGCTAGCGGCTGGGGTCGTCGTTGTTCCCGGCGCCACGTCCGGTGTAAATCTTTAAAAAAAATAAAAAATTCCGGCCACCAGGGCGGTCTGCCCCAGCCGGAAGCTCTCCTCAAACGGAGCCATAGCCACATGTCGGAGAAGATCTTCATATTCGATACGACCCTGCGGGACGGCGAACAGTCGCCCGGAGCCAGCATGAACATGCAGGAGAAGTTCCGTCTCGCCCAGCAGCTGGTCAAGCTCAACGTCGATGTCATCGAGGCGGGCTTCCCCGTTGCCTCGGCCGGCGACTTCGACTGCGTCAAGAACATCGCCGACAACCTGCGTGGCGTGCAGGTGGCGGGGCTCGCCCGCTGCCACGAAAAGGACATCGACACCGCCTGGGAGGCGCTTAAAAAAGGCGAGAACCCCCGCATCCACACCTTCCTCGCCACCTCGGACATCCATCTCAAGCACAAGCTGCGCATGAGTCGAGAGCAGGTGCTGGAACGGGCGGTGGCCATGGTGCGCCGCGCGGCTCGGTATACCTCCAACGTTGAGTTCTCGGCCGAGGACGCCTCGCGCAGCGATCTCGGTTTCGTCTGCCAGGTCTTCACCGCGGTGATCGAGGCCGGCGCCACCACCCTGAACTTCCCGGACACCACCGGCTACGCGCTCCCCGATGAATTTGGCGCCCAGATTCGTTACCTTATGGAGCATATCCCCAATATTCACAAGGCGGTGGTCAGTGTCCACTGCCACAACGATCTGGGGCTCGCGGTGGCCAACTCGCTCGCCGCCGTCGCCAATGGCGCCCGGCAGGTGGAGTGCACCCTCAACGGTATCGGCGAGCGGGCCGGCAATACCGCCATGGAAGAGGTGGTGATGGCGCTCCGCACCCGGGCCGACCGGCTCCCTTACCACACCGAGGTGGTCACCGAGCACATCCACGCCTCAAGCCGCATGGTCACCACCATCACCGGGCTGCCGGTGCAGCCCAATAAGGCCATTGTCGGCGCCAACGCCTTTGCCCACGAGTCGGGCATCCACCAGGACGGAGTGCTCAAGGAGCGCACCACCTACGAGATCATGAATCCCAGCGACATCGGGCTTACCAAGGGCAATCTGGTGCTGGGCAAGCACTCGGGCCGCCACGCCCTCAAGGATCGGGTGGAGGCCATGGGCTACACCCTTACCGCCGAGGAACTCGACCGGGTCTTTGTGCGGTTCAAGGAGGTGGCCGACGTTAAAAAGGAGATGTTCGACGAGGACCTCGAGTCCATTGTCATGGACGAGGTGCTTCGCATCCCCGAGGCATACGAACTCCTGTCGCTGCTGGTGATGAGCGGCAGCCGGGGGCTGCCCACCGCGGCGGTGAAATTGAAGGTGGACGGCCGGGAGGTGGAGAAGGCGGTGATCGGCATCGGTCCCATCGACGCCTGTTTCCGGGCCATCGCCGATCTTACCGAAACCAGCAGCAAGCTCCTCTACTTCGCGGTCAGTTCCATTTCCGGCGGTACCGATGCCCAGGGCGAAGTGATGGTGCGCATCGAGGACAACGGCAAGGTGGTGGTGGGCCAGGGCGCGGACCCGGACATCATCATCGCCGCTGCCAACGCCTATCTCAACGGCTTGAATCGGCTGGTCTTCCTTAAACGAGGCGGCCGCGGGTGACGAGCCGTTCGGTTCGCAGCCCCGGCATCGGCAAGCGCTTGCCGATGCCCTGTTCTTTCGGAGCGGCCACCCGCTTAAGGACGACAATTTGTTTTATGTAATTCGGTCAACACAAAATTAGACACCAAGAGGAATCAACGAACCATGAGTAAGTCAACCCGTACCTTTAACGTTGCCGTTGCCGGCGCCACCGGTGCCGTGGGCGGCGCCATGCTCGATGTCCTGGAACGGCGGAATTTCCCTGTCAAGGAACTGCGCCTGCTCGCCTCGGAGCGCTCGGTGGGCAAGAAACTTACCTTTCGCGGCCAGGAGATCGCTGTTCAGCAGTTGACCAAGGACGCCTTCACCGGCATCGACGTGGCGCTCTTTTCGGCCGGCGGCGACCGGTCGCTCGAGTTCGCGCCGGCCGCCGCCGCCGCGGGCGCGGTGGTGGTGGACAATTCCAGCGCCTTCCGCATGGACCCCGAGATCCCCCTGGTGGTGCCCGAGGTCAACCCCCACGCCATCGCCCAGTACAAGAAGCGCGGCATCATCGCCAACCCCAACTGCTCCACCATCCAGATGCTGGTGGCCTTGAAGCCCATCCATGACAAGGTGGGGATCAAGCGCATCGTGGTTTCCACCTATCAGGCGGTTTCGGGCACCGGCGCCAAGGCCATCGAGGAACTCAAGCAGCAGGTGCTCGACTACGCCGCCGGCAAGTCCATGGCGCACAAGGTTTATCCCCACCAGATCGCCTTCAACTGCCTGCCCCACATCGATTCCTTCCTGGCCAACGGCTATACCAAGGAAGAGATGAAGATGGTCAACGAAACCCGCAAGATGTTCGAGGACAACTCCATCGGGGTCACCGCCACCACGGTGCGGGTGCCGGTTTTCTACGGCCATTCCGAGTCGGTGAACATCGAAACCAAGGAGAAGATCAGCAGTTCCGAGGTCAAGGCACTCCTTGCCAACGCACCCGGGGTGAAGCTGGTTGACGACCCTGCCAACGCCAAGTACCCCCTCGCCACCGACTGCGCCGGCAACTTCGAAACCCTGGTGGGGCGCATCCGCGAGGACGAGTCCATCGCCAACGGCATCAACCTCTGGGTGGTGGCCGACAACATCCTCAAGGGTGCGGCCCTCAACGCGGTGCAGATCGCCGAGATCCTCATCGACAAGTATATCTAGGCGCGGGCTGCGGCCGATGACGCCAACCGTTCGGACCGCAGGCCGCAAGCCTTCGGTCCGAACGCTTTTTTTGAGGTCCGCCTGGTGAGAATCATTGCTGGGACCGCCAGGGGACGGCGGCTGGCGACCCCGGCCCGCGGGGGGGCGGTGCAGACCATCCGTCCCACCGCCGACCGGGCGCGGGAGGCGCTGTTCAGCATCATCGCCCGCGAGGTGGCGGGTGCGGCGGTGGCCGATCTCTTTGCCGGCACCGGCGCCCTGGGCCTTGAGGCATTGAGCCGCGGGGCCGCCTCGGCCCTCTTTGTCGACCGGCAGCGACAGGCCCTTGACCTTATCCGGGAGAACATCGACCGTTGCGGCTTTGCCGACCGGGCCGCGGTGGTCCAGCGGGATCTGGGGCGGGGAATCGTCTTGCCGGCCGGAACCCTTCCCGCCGCAGGCTTTGCCCTGGTGTTTCTCGACCCGCCTTACGGGAAGGGGCTCGCCCAGAAGATCCTCGCCGAACTGGGGGGCACCGCCGGGGTGGTGGCCGTCGGCGGCCTGGTGGTCGCCGAAGAGATGCGGGGGGCCGTATTTGCCCAACACTACGGGCCGCTTTGCCTCCAGGAGCAGCGTTGCTACGGCGACACCGGCTTCTGGTTCTTCCGCGTCCGGCACCCCATGGGTCCGAATCCGTGACCATGGGGTACGTGGCGCGGATCTGGCGCCCGGACGAACGCTGACGGATGCAGGAGGGAGAGATCCATGACCGCCTACGAGCCCTTTGTGGCGCCCAAGACCAGTGAGCGGATTGCCGTCTATCCCGGCACTTTTGATCCCATCACCCGAGGCCACCTCGACATCATCCATCGTGCCCTCAGCCTCTTCGACCGGGTGATCGTGGCGGTGGGGATCAACGCCGCCAAGCAGCCGCTTTTTTCCCTGGAGGAGCGGATGGCGATGATCCGCGACTGCTTTCCGGCCGACGAAAAGCGCATCGAGGTGGACGCGGTGACCGGCCTGCTGGTGGACTACGCCTACACCAAGGGGGCGCGGGCCATTATCCGGGGGTTGCGGGCGGTTTCCGACTTTGACTACGAGTTCCAGCTGGCGCTCATGAACCGGCGCATCGAGCGGGAGGTTGAAACCGTTTTTCTGATGACCGGCTTCCGCTGGATCTACATCAGTTCGAGCATTATCAAGGACGCGGCGCGGCACGGCGGCGACGTGGGCGGCCTGGTGCCGGACCATGTCTGTGAAAGGCTGCGGGAGCGGTTCATGATGCCCGGCAACGGTTGAAGAGGACCGGGGTGCGATGCGTTGCAGCGGGGGAAGGGAGATGAACCGGCGTGAGGTGCTCGGCGAGGGCTGGAAATGGCTGCGCCTGGCCGTTGCCGCAGCGCTCCTCTACCCCCTGCTGCGTTTCCTCGGTTTCAAGGTGCCCCGGAAACCCCGCCGGGTGGAGGTGCACAAGTCGCTCAAGGTCACCGGTTTCATCATCGAACACGAGTTCATCATCTTCGACGGGGCCAAGGGGCCCTGGGCCGTCTCCCGCAAGTGTACCCACCTGGGCTGCCGGCTCAACTACCGGGAAAAGGAGCACATCCTCCTCTGTCCCTGTCACCAGAGCCGTTTCTCCCCTCAGGGCCGGCGCCTGGCCGGCCCGGCACAGCGCAATCTTCCCACCTTTCCGGTGGCCGCCCTTCACGAAGGCGAGGACAAGGGCTACGTGGTAACCCTCTGAAAGGCGAACAATGGCTGTTCTGTGGCGAGGCAAAGAGATCGATGTGAAGGCTGCCTTCAGCGGGGTGGCCTGGGGCGAGAAAAGCCTGGTGGCGCTCTACGTCTCGGTTCTCTCCGGCATCGTCGTCGCCCTCCAGTACAACCCGGCCGAGCCGCTCTATTCCGCCACCATCATGGATCTCCTGGTGCCCTTCGGCGCCTTCTGGCGGTCGCTCCACTTCTACTCAAGCCAGCTCTTCTTCCTGTTCATCGTCTGTCACCTGCTCGCCGTCCTTCTCGACCGCTTCCCGGTGACCATGTCCTTCAGGAAGTGGCTGCCGCTGGTCTGCTCGCTGCCGGTGGTGGTGCTGGTGCTTTTCACCGGTTATGTGCTGCGGGGGGATGTCACCGGCGAGATGGCCGGCTTCATCGCCGAAAATATCGTCCTCTCCGTGCCGGTGGCTGGCCGCTGGCTGAACAACCTGCTCTTTGCCATCAGCAGTGACGGCATGCAGCGGGTCTACGTCAACCACCTCATCGGCCTCGGCGTGCTCTGGGGGGTGCTCTCCTGGGACCACCTGCGCCGTTACCGGGTGTCGTGGCGCCAGCATGGTGCCCTGCTGGTGGCGTTGCTGGTCGCCTGTCTGGCGTTGACCGCGCCCATGGAAACCGAACACCTGGGGGTGTTCCGCATCGCCGGCCCCTGGTTCTTCCTCGGCGTTCAGGAACTGCTCCGTTATGTGCCGCCGGTCTGGGCCGGGGTGGTCTTTCCCCTTACCCTGGTCGTTGCCCTCTGCCTCCTCGGTTCGCCGGAGAGGCGGACCGCCGACCGGGCAGTGCGTTTTTCGCTGCTCTGGCTGGGGACGTATGCTATCCTTAGCCTGGTAATGATTCTCGGCCACTGATGCCGGATACGCCCCAGTCCCGGGGCCACCGACCGTTTTCCCCGGGCAGTGGGTGAGCTGGAAGGAGAGTCCCGTCGGTGTCCGTTCCGCATTCCTTATACTCGTCTGCCCGAGACGCGTCCTGCGCCGGCCGTTGCCTTCTGGGCGGTGTGCGCTTCCTGCCTGGAGGCTTTCGATGAAATTGGGATCTCTCTCCGGCCCACGCCTCTGCTTGTTGCTGCTGGTCCTGGTCCTGGCCTTTGGCGTCCGTTTTCTCTACCTCTCCGAGGCCGTCTATGCCAATCCCCTGAGAGGAGACGCGTCACAGTATTTCGCATCGGCCTACAACTTGTTTCACAACGGTGTCTACTCTTCGCAGATTTCCGGCCTGTCGAGTGACAAAGGTCTCCGGTCCGACGCATCCCGCGGCCCCGGGTATCCGTTTTTTCTGATGCCCTTTCTCACCGTTTCGCAAGATCTGCCCGCATTTTTCAACAACGTTTTCCTCGTCCAGGCGGTCATCGGCACCTTGTCGGTGGGATTGACCTTTTGGCTGGGCTATATGATCTTCGGCGCCCCCGGGGGGCTTTTCGCCGCCCTGCTCCTGGCGCTTACCCCCCAGGTGATCGCCCTGGAGGGGAACCTTCTTTCGGAAACCCTGTTCACCTTTTCTCTGCTCGTTGCGGTCGTCGTGTTGGTATCGGAAATAAGGGAGGCGTCGATGGTCAAGCTTTTCGGCGCCGGTTTTTTCTTTGGCGTAGCCGCCTTGGTGCGTCTTTCGGCTCTGCCCATCGGCCCTTTTGTCGGCCTGTTCAGGCTGGCCAGGCATGCCAGCGGCAAGTCCCTGTTCCGTTGGGCCCGCTTCAGATGCTATCTGTTGTTCCTGGTCGGTTTCCTAACCGCCGTGGGGCCGTTTTTCGTCCGTAACACCGTGGTGCTGGGGAGCCCACTGCCCAAGAGTTCAAAGGCCTGGGAGAATTTCCTCATGGGCAGCTATCCTGATTACATTTACAAGAATGGGGGGACGTACGGCTACCCTTACCGCGATGACCCGGCGTATCCACGGATGTTCGAGGACAAGGACGAGGCGTGGCGGATCATCGGAGAGCGATTCCGGGCCGAGCCCTGGAAGTATCTGCGCTGGTATCTTTTGGGTAAGATTGTCGGTATGTGGCAATGGGATCAGGGGGTTGGCGGCACCGGCGATGTGTATGTTTTCCCCCTGGAGTCTTACCCCTTTCAGTCCGATGCGGTTCTTGCCGTTATCCATTTGGTGATGCGAATCCTTCATGTGCCGCTTCTCCTTGCCGCCCTTGCCGGCGTGGTGTATTTCCTCCGCTCTCTCAGGAGTTCCTGGCGGCGTGACCGCGAGGATGGCCCAGGTACGGCGCGCAGGCAGGCAATGCTCCTGTTTTTTGGAATGCTTCTTTTGCAGACCGTGCTCCTGATCATTCTCTTCCCGGTTCCTCGGCTCATGGTTCCCTTTACCCCCTACATGCTGCTCTTTGCCTTTTTCGGCCTGCAGCAGACAGGCCGGCTCCTTGGCGACTGGCGGTCGCTGCGGCGAGAACGGCGCCAACCTGTGTCGTGGCAGAGAAACGGCGCATTGCATTGAATCGACTCGGAGTCCATGATCGCGTCGCAGAACACCGTCGTCCTCGTGAATCCCAATCTGGTGGTGCAACGAAGCGACCTCTTCACCACCGGCATCGTCTACATGCCCATCGGTCTTGCCTCGTTCGCGGCGGTGGTGCGGGAGGCAGGGTTTTCCTGCCAGGTGGTCGATGCCTTTGGCGAGGCTCCCAATCAGTGCTGGCGCGCGGACGGCTTCCTTTATCGCGGGCTCACCTTTGCCCAGGTGACCGAACGGATTAACGATGGGGTACTGGCGGTGTGCCTCTCGGCCATGAACCTCACCCATCACGGCTCCCTGGTCGGCCTGCTGCGGGCCATCCGTCAGGGCCGACCGCGGGCCAGGCTGGTGGTGCTGGAGAACAGCCAGGCGGTGACCGCCTACAACCTCCATGCCGTGCGGCGGGAACTCTTCGCGGCCGGGGCGGACTACATTCTCCGTGGTGAACCGGAAGAGCGTGGCCTGGCGTTGTTCGCGGCCATGGCGGCGGGCCGGCCGGTGGCCATCCCGGGCGTGGAAGGGGGGGGCGGGCCGGCAGGCGAGGAGGGGAGCGAGACCTCGGCCGCGCCGCTCCCCAAGATCGGCGCTCTGGACCGTCTGCCCTTTCCGGCCTGGGAGTTCTTCCCGCTCGAGAACTACTGGCGGCTCGGCTACGCCCATGGGCCGCTTTCATCCCGCCGCTACCTGCCGCTCCTCACCTCGCGGGGCTGTCCTTACCGCTGCCGCTTCTGCGTGGTACCATCCACCAACGATGGCGCCTGGCGGGCCCGGTCGGCCAGTGACGTGGTGGACGAGATGGAGGTCGCCCTGCACCGCTTCGGGGTGACGGAGTTTCATGTCGAGGATCTCAACCCCACGGTGAGCGAGGAGCGCATCAAGAAACTCTGCCACGAGATCCTGCGGCGCGGGCTCAAGGTGGCGTTCAAGTTCTGCGCCGGCACCAAGATCGAAACCATCCGTTCCGAGGAAACCATCGAGCTGCTGGCCCGGGCGGGCTGCAGGTATCTCTCCATGTCGCCGGAGAGCGGCTCGGCAAGGGTGCTCGCCCTGATGCACAAGCCCTTTGACGCGGGTCACGCCCTGCGCATGCTCCGGGCCATGAATCGTGCCGGCATCCGTTCCCAGGCATGTTTCGTCCTCGGGTTTCCCGGAGAAACCGACGAAGACCGCTCCGAGACCGAGGCCATGGTCCACCAGCTGGTCCGAGAGGGGGTGGACGAGATCGCGCTCTTCGTGGCAAGCCCGGTTCCGGGTTCCGCCATTGCCGCCGAGTTTGCCGGCCAGTGCGATGACTGCTCGGCGCTCACCTTTTCGCCTGCCTGGCGGCAGGACTATGCCAGGCTCAACGCTTTCCGCCTGGGGCTCTACCGGAAGTTTCTGGGCTGGAAACTTCGCTACCACTTCTTTTCCGTGCTGCGCCAGGCGGCGAATTTTCTCCGCCGTCGTTTCGAGACCAAGATGGAAATGGTACCCTTCCGCGCCCTCCATACCCTGCTGCTCGACCGCGGCATCATCGGCACTCGTCTCGGTGGTCAGCTGCCCCCAGGGGGCGGGGAGGGCTGATGGCCGGGACTCCGCCGACCGCTCTTTTCGAGGAGCCCGCCTGCCCCGTCTGTGGCGGGCGGGAGTACCGGGTATTGCGGCCGCCATGCTACCCCGCGGGGCTCACCGAGGAGGATGTTCGCGCCGTCTATACCTCGTCGAGTGACGCCAAGCTCCAGGACCAGCTGGTCGGCTGCCGTGGCTGTGGGCTCGTTTATCTCTCGCCGCGGTTGAAGAGTGAGTTCATCCTCCGTGGCTATGGCGACAACGTCGATCCCACCTTCATTCGGCAGAACCCCTTCCGGATCAGAACCTTCACCAAGGCGTTGACCAGGCTGCGTCACCGGTTCGGCATCGAGCCGGGCCGTATTTCCGGCCGGGTGCTCGACATCGGCTGTGCCGGCGGCGCCTTCCCCAAGGCCGCCGCCGACCTCGGTTTTCCGGTGACCGGTATCGAACCCAGCCGTTGGCTCTGTGAGCAGGGGCGCATGGCCTACGGCCTTGATCTCCGCCCCGGGGTGCTTGAAGACTACTCCTGGCAGCCCGGCGAGTTCTCCCTGGTCACGCTATGGGACGTGGTGGAGCACCTCACCGATCCGGCCGTGACCCTGCGGGCCATCCGGCCGATCCTGGCCGACGACGGTTATCTGGTGATCAACTATCCCGACATCAACAGCCTGGCGAGCCGGTTGCTGGGCAGCCGATGGCCCATGCTGCTCAACGTCCACCTCTTCTACTTCACCCGGCGGACCATCACCCTGTTTCTCGAAAAGCAAGGCTTTGCCGTGCTGGAGATCACCCCCTTCTTTCAGACCCTGGCCCTGGACTATGCCCTGGGACGGGCCGCGGCCTATTTCCCGCCGGTGCGGCTTTTGCAAAAGGTGGCGCTCTGGTTGGGCGATTCCAGCTTGCCCTTGACCTACAACATCGGCCAGAATCTGGTGGTGGCCAGGAAGAGGGTGTGATGGAGGGGATCGCGGCGATCATCTTTGACATGGACGGCGTGCTGCTGCTCTCAAGCCGTATCCATGCCCGGGCATTTGCCCGAGTGTACCAGGAGCTGGGGGTAAAGGGGCCGCCCTACCGGGAGATCGCCGGCATGCGTACCGACGAAGCCCTGCGCTACGTGCTGGCCCGACATGGCACGCCCGCCGGCGCCGGGCAGCTCGCCGCCCTGGTGGCCCGCAAGCGGGATCTGGCCCATGCGCTGCTCGCCAGCGAGCCGCCGCTGGCGCCGGACTGTCGCGCCCAGCTCGCCAGACTGCGCGGCCGTTTTCGCCTCGCCCTGGCCTCCTCGGCCTCGGAGCGCAACGTGGCACTCTTCCTTGCGGCAAGCGGGGCAGCCGAACTCTTTGACGTGGTCATCGCCGGTGACGCCGTGGCCAGGGCCAAGCCCGAGCCCGACATTTACCTGGCCGCCCTTAAGGCCCTGGGCTGTCCGCCCGCCGGGGCGCTGGTGGTGGAGGATGCGGTGAACGGCGTCGTCGCGGCCCGTCGGGCCGGCATACGGGTGGTGGGGATTTCCTCCACCCATGCCGCCGAGGAACTCCTTGCCGCCGGCGCCTGGCAGGTGGCTGCTTCCCTCGCGGACCTGGTACGGTTGGTGTTGTCCCATGGCTAGAATTATTCCCATCACGCAGCTGCAGGGCGGTTGTTTCGCCCCCGACCCGTGCCGATGGACTGCGGTGATCCCGGCCGCCGGCCGGGGGAGCCGGCTCGGCTACCGCCACCCCAAGATCCTCTATCCCGTGGCGGGCCGGCCGATTCTGGACTGGCTGGTGGAGCTGCTCTCGCCGTTTTGCTCGCGCCTGGTCTTTGTCGTCTCCCCGGAGGGCAGGGAACAGGTAGCGGCCCACCTTGAACGGCTCGGCACCGGGGTCTGCCTGTTTCTCACCCAGGAGGAGCCCACCGGCATGGGGGACGCGGTGCTGCTCGCCGAGGCTGCGGTCACCACCCCCAACACCCTGGTGATCTGGGGCGACCAGGTGGGCATCGCCCAGGCCACCGTTCTCGCCTGCATGAAGGCCCATGCGCGCTCCCCGGCGCCGCTGCTGACCCTGCCGACGGTGATCAGGGAGCGGCCGTACATCAGTATCGAGAGGGACGGGGAGGGCAGGATCACCCGTATCGGCCAGCGCCGGGAGGAGGCGATCCCCCTTGCCCGCGGAGAAAACGACTGCGGCCTCTTTTGTTTTGCCTCCCATGTCCTTTTTGCCGCCCTGCGAACGGCGAAGCGGGAGGGGCTGGGTGTTGGTGCCGCCACCGGCGAGTTCAACCTCCTGCCCATCATTCCGATGCTTGACGGCGAAGAGGGGCGGGTGATCACCGTGCGCCTCGCCAACCATGAGGAGGCCATCGGGGTCAACACTCAGGAAGACGCGCAACGGCTCGCGGAACTGTTAGGGAAGAGATAATGGCTGCCGAAAGCTTGAAAGTAGTGGTTTTTTCCGGGGGGAGGGGTACCGGCGAGATCTGTCACGCCCTGCTCAAACATCCTCAGATCTCACTCACCGTCCTGGTCAACGCCTATGACGATGGGCTTTCGACCGGGCGCTTGCGGGCCTTTATCCCCGGCATGCTGGGGCCTTCGGACGTCCGCAAGAACATCGCCCGGTTCATGGAATGCGCCGACAGCTGCCAGCGAGCCTTGCAGCGGCTGGTGGAGTACCGCCTTCCCGACCCCTTTACCTATGATCAGGGGCTGGCAATTCTCGAGGCCATGGTCCGCAACCGTCCGCCCGAGCTGGCACCGCTCACCGAGTGGTACCGCGAACTCAACTTCCGTCAATTCGAGGCCATGGCCGGCTACGCCAGGGCCTTTCTGGACTATGCCGGCGAGCGGGCGGCCGCCGGCACGCGGTTCGACTTCGCCGACTGCTCCATCGGCAACATCCTCTTCTCGGGCTGCTACCTCGCCTGCGGCCAGGACTTCAACCGCACCGTGGCGGCGTTCAGCGCCTTCTGTCGCAGCCGGGCCCGGGTGCTCAACATCACCTGCGGGGAAAATCTGGTCTTGGTGGGTCTCAAGGAGGGAGGGCAGATCCTCGCCAACGAGGCGGAACTGGTTTCACCGCAGGACTTCTCGCAGGTCAACGATATCTATCTCCTGGCGCGTTACCTCTCCAAAGAGGAACTGGCCCGGCTCCGCGAGGCCGAGTCCTGCGCGGCACGCGCTTCCTTCTTGGCGGGCCTGAGCGTGACCCCGCAGCTCGACGAGGCGGCCGGTGAGGCCCTGACCAGTGCCGACATCATCATCTACGGGCCCGGCACCCAGCACTCTTCCCTTTTCCCCTCGTATCTCACCCGAGGGGTGGCGGAGGCCATTGCCGGCAACGCCAACGCCGAGAAGATCTTCGTCTCCAATATCCAGAAGGATCATGAAATCCAGGGCGAAACCGCCAACAGCCTGATCCGCAAACTGCTCTTCTTTCTCAACCGCAAGGGCGAGGTGAGCTTTCCCCATCAGCGGCTGGTGACCACCTTTTTCCTCCAGTTCCCCAAGGATGGGAGCGCGGCGCCCGAGCGCTATGTGACCTTTGACCGGGACGAGTTTCCCTCGGTGATGGGCAAGGTGGTGCTGGCCGACTGGGAGGCGCGGCAGGGGGTGCATCTCGGCGGCCGGGTGCTCGACGAACTGCTCAGCCTCGTCAACCTGCGTTGGGAGCGGCAACTGCGGCCCTTCCACTACATGGTTTCCATCGTGGTGCCGGCCTTGAACGAGGTGGCCACCGTTGCCGCGGTGTTGGAAGAACTGAAGCTCCTCGACTTCCAGCATCTCGGTATCGGCAAGGAGATTATCGTGGTGGACGGCGGCTCCGACGACGGCACCTACGAGGCGGCCACGGCGGTGCCGGACGTCAAGGTCTATCGGCTTGCCGGCCGGCGGGGACGGGGGGCGGCGTTGCGCCATGGCGTCGACAAGGCGAGCGGCAACATCATTGCCTTTTTCCCGAGCGACGGCGAGTATGCGGTCGGCGATCTCCGGTCGGTGGTCGCCCCGGTGGTCAACAACGATTTCCCGGCGGTGTTCGGGAGCCGCGCCTTCAAGTGCGTGAGTCTCTCCGACCGGCTGCACACCATCTACCAGGGCAATCGCGTGGGCTATCTGTTGAGCAAGTACGGAGGCATGCTGATCAGCATCGTGGGCCTCCTGCTCTACAACCGCTATGTCAACGACGCCCTCACCGGGGTCAAGGCCTTTGACGCCGGGCTGCTGAAGGGGCTCAGGCTGCGCGCCACCGGGGTGGAGTTGGAAACCGAGCTGGTGGCCCGGCTCTCCCAGGCCGGGGTCTTTATTCTGGAGGTGCCGGTCGATTTCTATCCCCGGACCCGCCGGCAGGGGAAGAAGATCCGCGCCAAGGACGGTTTCGCGGCCCTGTGGAACCTGTTCCGGTGCCGCTTCAAGTGAGAGAGGAGAGGAAGAGGATGGCCAAGATCTCCATCGTGATTCCGGCGTATAACGAAGAGGGCTTCATCGGCCGGCTCCTGGCGCGGATCAACCAGGTTGATACCGAGGGAGCGGGCTTTGCGAAGGAGGTCATCGTGGTGGATGACGGTTCCACCGACGCCACGGCCGCCATCGTCGCGGACTTTGGCGGCGTGACCCTGATCCGTCAGGCGAACCGGGGCAAGGGGGCGGCGGTTCAGCGCGGGGTCAGCGAGGCCACCGGTGACTTCATCCTGGTGCAGGACGCCGACCTTGAATACGATCCCATGGACTACCTGCCCCTGCTCAAGATCCTGGCGGCGAGTGAGGCGCCGGTAGCGGTGTACGGCAGCCGTATCCTGGGGCAGCTCCGGGACCGGGGCTGGTCGCTGCTGCCGGGGCGTCACCCCCGGCAGGGCTTCGGTCCCTATGTGGCCGGGCTGCTGCTGACCCTCTGGACCTTTTTTCTCTACGGTCGTTGGATCTCCGATACCCTTACCGCCTACAAGATCTATCCCACGTCGCTGTTGAAAAGCTTCAGGGTCAAGACCAGCGGCTTTGAAACCGACCACGAACTTACCGCCAAGCTCATCCGCGCCGGGGTGCGGATCCGCGAGGTTCCCATTCGCTATGAGCCGCGCAGCGCGGCGGAAGGGAAGAAGATCGGCGCCAGGGACGGCTTTGTCGCCGTGTGGACCCTGTTGCGGTTCCGTTTCCGATCGTAAGTGCACGGACCGTTCGCCGTGGCCCCGCGGGGGAAGCGGTTTCTAGGCAGCGGGGCCTGCCACCGGCAGGAAGAGGGTGAAGGTGGAGCCGACGCCAGGAGTGCTTTCCACCTCGGTGCGGCCGCCGTGGGAGTGGGTCACCGCCTCGACCAGGCTCAATCCCAGCCCCAGGCCGCGCTGACTGCGGCTCCGGTCGCCGCGGTAGAGCCGATCGAAGATGTGGGGCAGATCCTGTTCGGCGATGCCGGCGCCGTTATCGCTGACCTCGACGGCGATCTCCTCCTCCTGCCGCCGGGCGGTGACCGAAACCTGGCCGCCGACCGGGGTGTACTTGATGGCGTTGTCGAGGAGGTTGGCGACGACCTGGCGCATCCGGTCGCTGTCCGCCCTCACGGAGAGCGTCGGCGGCACCTGGCAGAGAACGGTGATCTCCTTGTCGTCCGCCACGTACTGGTAGAGATCCACCACCTCGTTCAACAGTTCCGCCACGTCAATCTCCTTGATCCGCAGCCGCATCACCCCTGTCTCCGCCTCGGAGATGTCCATCAGGGTCGAGAGCATGGTGGTGAGCCGCTCCGACTCCTCGCCACAGTCCATCAGCGCCTCACGCAGGGCCTCGGGGTCGGACTCGGCCTGCAGGGCGGTTTCGATGGTCGCCCGCAGCCGGGTTGCCGGGGTGCGCAGGTCATGGGCAACGTTGTCCAGGGCGTCACGCATGCCGGTGATCAGGCTGCTGATTTTCTCCAGCATGCCGTTGAAGAGATGGACGAGGTCGTTTAATTCGTCGCCGGTGCGCGGGTCCGGCACCCGGGCGTCCAGCCGGCCGGTGTCGATGCTCCGTACGGTGTGGATCAGTTCGCGGATGGGGCGCAAGGCCCTGGAGGCGAGGAAAAAACCGCCACAGAAACCGAAGATGACCGCCGGCAGCAGGATGAAGGCAAATTTTTTGCGAAAGTTAGCCCGGTGCCGTTCACGGAGGGCGGCATCCTTGCCTACCTGGAGGATGATGCCGCCGGGCAGCACGCGGCTGGCGAACTCCGCGCCCTGCACCCGGTCCGTGGCCGGCAGTTCTCCCCAGGAAACGGCCCCGGGCTCCAGACTGGTGGCCAAGTCGAAGTGGATGACGTCGGCGCGTTCCCAGCCCAGCGGCAGGGTCAGCACCAGGGTGTTGCCCCTGTGATTGAGAACCCGCACGATGAACCCGTTGTGGTGATTGCTCAACTCCTCCTGATGGATGGCGGCGATCAGTGCCGCCTCCCCTAGCTGCTCGCCTTGGAGGCTGTACTCCTGGAGTTTTGCCAGGACGATGTCACGGTCTTCTTCGAGAAAGGTCAAGCGAAGCGGAATGAAGACCAGGGCGAAGAGAACCACGGCGCTCGAGATGAAGACCGAAGAGTACCAGAGGGCGAGCCGGAAATTGAGGGAACGCAGCAGGCGTTTAATCGGCCTTGATGACATAGCCAACGCCACGGATGGTACGGATCAGTTTATGGTCGTAGTTGCGGTCGATCTTGTTGCGCAGCCGGCAGACCAGGACGTCCATGACGTTGGTCTGCGGCGTGAAGTTGTAGTGCCAGACATGTTCGATGATCATCGCCTTGGAAAGCACCCGGCCCTGGTTGCGCATCAGGTAGGCGAGCAGGGCGAATTCCCTGGGCTGCAGGTCGATGGGCTGGCCGTCGCGGGTCACCTCGCGCTTGAGGATGTCGAGCGCGAGGTCGCCGACGGTGAGGGTGGTTGCCTCGCCGCTTTTGGCAGACCGGCGGATGAGCGCCTGGACCCTGGCCAGGAGTTCGGGAAACGAAAAGGGTTTGACCAGGTAGTCGTCGCCGCCCGCCTGGAGGCCCTTGACCCGGTCTTCCACCGAGCGCTTGGCGCTCAGGATGATCACCGGCGTGTCGACGTGCCGCCGCCGCAGCTCGTCGAGCAGGGCGAGGCCGTCGAGTCCGGGGAGCATGATGTCGAGAATTGCCGCGTCATAGGGGGCCTGCAGGGCGAGTTGCAGCCCCTTGGGGCCGTTGTCTGCCTGATGCACGGTATAGCCTTCCTGTCTGAAACCGGTGGCGATGTATGAGGCGATCTTGATGTCGTCCTCCACTACGAGAATGTTCATGGGGATCTCCCGTTGGCGTCATGTCGGCAGAGATCGGGGATTGTCGGCGGCGCCTCAGCAGTGTATGGTGGTTGTTTTGCCGGACGGGGCGATCAACCCGTCACGGTCGTGGGCCTGTAAAGTGCGTGCGTTTCCTGCGGAATGTCCCTCCCAGGCATGTGGCGTGCTCCTTGCCCCGCTGCAGGTAGCCCTGCCAGGTGGGAACGGTTATCAAATGAAAAAACTAACCTTATAAAATACGGTTGTTTCATGGATAATGCAAGAGGGAAGCATGAGTCGTTTTCTGTGGCGGCGTGGTTTTGGATTACCGCCGGCCTTCTGGTGGCCACCCTGCTGTTTTTCGAGTTCACCAATCTGGACCTGCAATTACAGCGCCTTCTCTACGATCCGCATACCCGCACCTGGCTGGTTGACGGCAACGCGCCGCTGCCCCGGCTCTTCTTCTACAGCGGGGTGAAATGGGTGCTGGCCATTGGCGGGGCGGTGCTCTTCTTCCTCCTGCTGGCCGGTTTTCGCGTGGCGCGGCTGCGCCCCTGGCGGCGGGTATTCTTCTTCATGATCCTCTGCATGGGCATGGTGCCGCTCCTGGTGGCCGGAGCCAAGAACGTTACCAACGTCTTCTGTCCTTCGGATCTGGCGCTGTTTAACGGCAACAAGCCCTACGTGCGCCTCTTCGAGCCCATGCCGGCCGGTATTGACGGGTGCGGCTGCTGTTTCCCGGCTGGCCATGCCTCGGGCGGTTTTGCGCTGATGGCTCTCTATTTTCTCTCCGCCCGCCGGCGTCGGCGGGCTCTTGGCCTTGCGGCGGGGATCGGACTTGGCTGGATAATGGGGATCTACCAGATGGCCAAAGGGGCGCATTTTCTCTCCCACACCATCGTCACCATGGAACTGGCCTGGATGCTTATCCTACTTTTTTACGCGCTTCTGTACCGGGGCTGGCGAACGCCATTGGCGCGGGCGGTCTGTACCCCGGCGGACGGGGTGACGGAAGGCCGCTAGGGCGGGGGTTATCTTCCGTTCTCGCGCAATACGTGGGAGAAGGCCGAATCAATGGTAGGGTGCTGGAAGGCGAAACCGTGTCCGACGAGTTTGGCGGGCACCACCCGCTGGCCTTCGAGGAGTACGGAGCCGAATTCGCCCAGGGCGAGCCGGACCAGGAAGGCGGGAACGGCGGGAAGCAGCGGCCGGTGCAGGAGGCGGGCGAGCGAGCGGCTCATCTCGCGGTTGGTGACCGGCTGGGGCGCGGTACAGTTGACCGGGCCGTTGATGGCCGGGGTCTGAATGAGGAAGAGAAAGGCGCGGACCAGATCGTCCAGGTGGATCCAGGAAAAGTACTGGCTGCCGCGGCCGAGCGGGCTGCCGAGCCCCCAGCGGAAGGCGGTGAGCATGCGGCTCAGGGCCCCGCCGTCCGGGCCGATGACCACCCCGATCCGGCAGGGGATCACCCGCACCCCGTACTGTTCGGCGCCGCGGGCCGCCGCCTCCCATTCGCGGGTAAGGACGGCCAGGAAATCGTCGCCGTTGGCTCCGGCTTCGTCGATTGTCTCCCCTCCCCGCAGGCCGTAGTAGCCCACCGCCGAGCCATTGAGCAGGGTGGTGGGCCGGTCGCGGCGGGTGGCGAGTCCGGCGACGATGTTGCGGGTGGTTTCGATGCGGCTGGTCCGCAGCAGTTCCTTGCTCTCTTCGTTCCAGCGTCTGAAGATGGACGCCCCGGCCAGGTTGATGACCACCTCATGGCTGGCCAGGGCCTCCTGCCAGTCACCGGGGCGCACCGGATCGCCGACCAGATAGGAAAGGGCAGGGGAGAAGTGATGCCGCTGTGGCTGGCGGCGGGTCAGCACGGTCACGGTGTGACCGGCGGCGAGCAACTGGTCGGTTAGTGCCCGGCCGAGGAAGCCGGTACCGCCGGAGATGAAGACGTGCATGGTCTGGTCTCGCTGGCGAGGGTTGAACGGGACGGGAACGCGCCTCGTGGGCAGATTGTAGCACAGATCGTCGCGGGGTAAGGGTGATTTTTTGCGTCGTGGCCGTACGGCGTCGCCTGCCGGGCGGCCGGCGGGGAAGCGTAAAAATGGAGATGGAACGGTGAGTCAGGAAGAGCAGGTCGTCATCGACAAGCTGGTGGTTGGCGGTCAGGGGCTCGGCCGGCTGGCCGATGGCATGGTGGTGCTGGTGGAGGGCGTGCTGCCGGGCGAACGGGTGACGGTGCATCCCGGGGCCAGGCGCGGCGGCTACCGGCAGGCGGAGCTGGTAGCGGTGCTCGAGCCCTCGCCGGACCGGGTGGTACCGCCCTGTCCCCATTTCGGCCGCTGCGGTGGCTGCGACTTCCAGCATGTCGCCTCCCCCCGTCAGGCGTCCGTCAAGGGCGAGATCTTCCTGGAGCAGCTGACGCGGCAGGGGCTCCAGGAGCCGCCTGTCCTTCTGGCGCCGCTCGCCGCGCCTGATCCCTTCCATTACCGGCAGCGTATCCGGCTCCAGGTGGCAGGCCGCGAGTTCGGCTTTCGCCGTGCCCGTTCGCACCAACTTGAACCGGTGACGGCCTGCCTGCTGGCCAGGCCCGAGATCAACGAGGTGCTCGGCCGGCTGGAGTCAAGCCCTACCCTGGTCCGGCTCCTCCGCCAGGGGCTTGAAATCGAACTCATGGCTAGTCCCCGTGACGGCGACGTGGTGCTCCTGGTACACTTTCAGCGCAAGCCCCGGCCCGCCGACTGCCAGGCCGCCCAGGCAGCGGTGGTCGAAACCGGGGTGACCGGCCTGCTGCTTGTCGCCGCCGGCCACGGCGTGGTGGGCCCCTTTGGTGGCGACGCCGAGGCATTGCTGCGCCGTTTCGTCCTCCCCGGCCGTGGTCCGGGGGGGCGGGATCTTCTCCTTGCCGTGGAGCCGGGTGGTTTCAGCCAGGTGAACCCGGCCCAGAACGTCAATCTGGTGGGAGAGCTGCTTGCCTGGGCCGGCCGCCCCGGCCGGGTGCTGGACTGCCACTGCGGCATGGGAAATTTTTCTCTGCCCCTGGCGGCGGTGGCCGACGAGGTGATAGGCTGCGACGTGCAGGGCGCCGCCATCCGCAGCGGCCGTCGCAACGCCACGGCCAACGGTCTCGGCAACTGCCGTTTTGAAAAGCGGTCGGCCCGCGATTTCGTCGGCGAATTGGTGGCGGCCGGCGAAACCTTCGACACCGTGCTCCTCGATCCGCCCCGCCAGGGCTGCGCCGACATCGTCCCGCAGCTTCCCTCCCTCAAGCCCCAGCGGCTTATTTACATCTCCTGCGATCCCGCCACCCTGGTGCGCGATCTCGCCACCTTCAGCGGCCTGGGCTATGCCACGCGCCGGCTGCGGGTGGTGGACATGTTCCCCCAGACCCATCACCTGGAAGCCATCGCCCTCATCGAGCCGCGGTGAAAGCGGCCCCGTTGTTCAGGAGCCGGCGCCCGACCGGTCGTGAAGGGCGGCGAGGAGGTCGAGGAGGCGGTCGCGGGTGTTGGCGGCCTGGTTAAGGATGAGCACGAAGCCGTCCGGCCCCTTGTCGCCGTTCAGGTAGCCCGCATAGGCGTAGACGCCGGTGAGGGTGCCTGATTTGACCCGGCGGCTGTTTTTAAGGGGCAGCAGCGTGCTGTGGGGGGCAAAGGCATTGAGGATGGCCAGGAGGCCCCGCGGGGTGATGCGGTTGCGGCGTGACAGCCCCGACCCTTCTTCCACCTCCACGGTTTGGGGGGCAAGGCCCAGCTCGTCGTGGAGAAAATGGCCGAGGGCGGTGCGGCCCTTGGCCCAAGTGGCGGGGTAGCCGGCACGTTTGGCGCCCATGGCGAGGAAGAGCTGGTTGGCGATGAAGTTGTTGGAGTAGAGGAGCATGGCGGTGACGAGTTCGGGCAGCCGTTTGCTCGACCGGTGGCAGAGCAGGGGCGCGAGGCCCGCCGGCACCCGGCCCGCCCGGATGCGGCCCGTGCCCGCGATTCCCTGGCGCTGCTGGATGGCCCGGAAGAGTTCGCCCACGTGGCGGAGCACCCGGGCGTGGTCGTCGCCGATGTTGATGCGGTGCTCGCCAGGATGAAGCCCCCGGCCGAGTTCGGTCATCAGCGGCAGGGTGGGGGTCTGGGGTTCGGCGGAGCGCACCGTGTGGTCGGCCGCCACCACGATGTTGACGGTGTTGAAGTTGACCGCCAGCGCCCCGTTGGCGGCGTCGTAAGGGTTGAGGCTCACCCCGGCGCCGTCCGCCGGGTGGGCGAGGGCAAAGGTCGAGTCGTCGAGGACGATGTCGTCGATCTCCCGCACCCCGGCCCGGGCGAACTCCGCCATCACCTCTGCCACCTCTTCGGAAACCAGCATCGGGTCGCCCAGCCCCTGGATGTACAGGGTGTGGTCGGGGCTCTGGAAGAAACGGGTTTCGAAGCGGTATTCCGGACCGAGGACGTGAAAGGCGGCAAGCGCGGTGCCGAGTTTCCAGGTGCTGGCCGGGATCAGGAGTTGATCCGGGTTGCGGCTGCAGATGATCGCGCCGTCCCTGGTCAACACCAGGCCGCCGTTGCTTACCAGCCGGTCGAGGGCGGCGGGCCGGCAGCCGGCGGCCGCAGTGGCGGCGCCGGGCCAGCCCAGGATGGCCACGATGAGGAGGAGGCAGCGGAGGCAGCGGCCGAGGGCGGTGGCGTTCGCCTGGATCTGGTCTTCCCCCATCTGGTGCCGTTCCTCTTCGGGTGGAGCCTGCTTCGCGCGTCCTTGGCCCGTCGGCTCAGACCTTGGGCAGATCCCTGGTGGCCGCGGCGATGGCCTCTGCCGGCAGGTCGTAGTCGTGCAGCTCGCCGGCAGAAAATTTCTCATAGCTTGACAGATCGAGCAGTCCGTGTCCGGAGAGATTGAAGAGGATGGTCTTGGGCTCGTTCTTGTCAATGGTCGCCTCGATGATCGCCGCCCGGACCGCGTGGCAGGATTCGGGTGCCGGGATGATGCCCTCGGTGCGGGCAAAAAGGGTGCCTGCCTCGAAACATTCCAGTTGGTGGAGGCTCACCGCCTCCATGAGTCCCTCGCGGAGCATGGCGCTGATGATCGGCGCCATGCCGTGGTAGCGGAGCCCGCCGGCATGGATGCCGGGCGGGGTGAAGTTGTGGCCCAGGGTGTACATGTAGAGGAGCGGGGTGCGGCGGGCCACGTCGCAGAAGTCGTAACCGTAGACGCCCTTGGTCATGGTGGGGCAGGAGGCGGGTTCGACCCCGACGAAGCGGATCGGTTTGCCCTCCAGTTTGTCGGGCAGGAAGGGAGTGGCGAGCCCGGCGAAATTGGAGCCGCCGCCGCAGCAGCCGATGATCACGTCCGGGGTTTCGCCGATCATGGCGAGCTGCTTCTTGGCCTCAAGACCGATGATGGTCTGATGAAGGCAGACGTGATTGAGCACCGATCCCAGGGCGTACTTGGTGTCGTCGCGGGAGGAGGCATCCTCCAGGGCCTCGCTGATGGCAATACCCAGCGAACCAGGGGTGTCGGGATCGCGTGCGAGGACGGCGCGGCCGGTGGCGGTTATGTCGCTGGGGCTGGGGGTGATGGCGGCGCCATAGGTGTTCATCATCACCTTGCGGTAGGGCTTCTGGTCGAAGGAGACCCGAACCATGTAGACCATGCATTCGAGGCCGAACTTGCTGGTGGCAAACGACAGGGCGCTGCCCCACTGGCCGGCCCCGGTTTCGGTGGCCAGCCGTTTGACCCCTTCCCGCTGGTTGTAATATGCCTGGGCCACGGCGCTGTTGGTCTTGTGGCTGCCCGAGGGGGAAACCCCCTCGTTCTTGAAGAAGATCTTGGCCTTGGTGCCGAGAGCCCGCTCCAGATTTTCGGCCCGCACCAGGGGCGCCGGCCGCCAGATGCGGAGGATTTCCTGGACCTCGGTGGGGATGTCGATCCAGCGCTGGTCGCTCATCTCCTGTTCAAGGAGCCCCACCGGAAAGATGGGGGCGAGTTTTTCCGGTCCCATCGGCTGCATGGTTTCCGGGTCCAGGGGCGGGGCGATGCCGTTGGGGATATCGGGAAGCACGTTGTACCATTGCCGGATCATCTCGTCTTCGGGGAGCTGGATCTTTTTCTGTTGCATTGCGTCACCTCTGGTTCGTTTGCCTGTCACGCCGGCAAGGGCCGCGGGCGTGTCGGCCGCCGGGCGGAGGGGATGGCGTAGTTACGTGGCAGATGGAGAGCCAAGCAGCGGCCGGCGACTGGTCCGCCGTGCAGTTGACCCTGGCGTATTTAAGCGAATTCGTTCTAATTTACGCAATTCGTTTCCGGCTGGCAAGCCTCTTTCTTGAGGGCGCGAGAGGACGGGGCAGCCCCTCGGTCGGCGCTGGCGCAGGGAATGGCTACAGCGAATTGCCGCCGGGGGCGGCCGGCATCTTGCGGATCCGCTCCAGTTGATCGGCAAGGTCGCGGATCTCCTGCTGCCAGTAGGCGCGGGAACCGAAGTCGGTGGCCACCCGGCTGAGGCCGTCCTCGGTGGCCTGCAGGGCACACCAGGCCGTGTAGTGGATGAAGCGCATGGCCCGGAGCGGTTCGATGAGGCGCAAGGAGCGGCGGTCAAAGTCGCGGAAGGTCTCGTAACCTTCGAGGAAAAGGTCGATCTCGGCCAGGGATTCCTCGGCATGGCCCGGCAGCAGCATCCAGAAGTCCTGCACCGGAGGACCGCTGGCCATGTCGTCGAGGTCGATGAGATAGAACGACTCGCCGGGCCGGTAGATGAGATTTGAAAAATGGCAGTCGCCGTGGATGCGGATCCGCTCGGTGCCGGCGAAGAGCGGCGTGATCTCGGCGATGAGGGCGTCGGTCACCTCCCGAAGGGGGGCAGCGAGGTCGACGGGGACGAGGTCTGATGCCAGGATGGCGTCCACCTGTTGCCGGGTGGAGTGGTCCGGGGCCATGACGATCCGGTTGGCCGGGGCGCGGCGGGCGCCCACCACGTGGGCGCGGCCGATGAGGCGGCCAAGCTCGAGCCACTGGTCGTCGGAGTACTCGTCGAAGCTGCGCCCCCCCTTCTTGGGGAAGAGGGCAAAGCGCAGGTCGCCGCATCGGCCCAGGGTGGCGCCGTCGGCAAGCGGCAGGGGGGCGATCACCGGCAGCTCCTCCGCCGCGAGTTCCAGGAGCAGGTCGTGCTCGTCCTCAAGCGCGGCCAGCGACCAGCGGCCCGGCCGGTAGAACTTGGCGATCAGGCCACTGCCGTCAGCGTCCTGCAGTTCGAAGACCCGGTTGATATAGCTGTTCAATGGGCGGCAGAGGTTGGTGCAGCGGCGGCCCGAAACCTTTTCGACGACATCGAGCACCGTATGCGGCGGCAGGGAATGGAAGGTGAGGCTGTTGTGCGGCATGGCGGAGCAAAAGTCCTTATGAAGTGAAGTCCTGCCCTAGGGGGATTGGCCGTATGCTGCGGTTTGTCGCGGGCCAGGCCAGGAAGACATGCCTGGGTGACTGGGTGATTTTCTGTTCCGCAACAAACCAAAGAACACTGCGGGGCTTTACCGTTGGTATCTCATATCGACATTGGGGGACAGCAGGCAGCTCATCCCCTGGGGTCATGGATGCCTATTCCCATTATGTCACCGTGGGAAATCTCGATGTTGAGTTTGATTCCTGATTTGTTGATGGCTTTTCTGACACCACATTTTTTGGTGTTTATGTCATGGAAAAAAACAACCTCCCTGGCCAAGGGCAGGTAGTTGATTATGTCGTTCCTGACCGCCTGGTAAGAATGGTCACCATCAATGAGTATAAAATGATATGCTTCTTTTGAAGCTTGTTTGATGATATCTTGGGCAGAGCTGTTTCCGTCTATAAGGGTAAAAGACATATTTTTTGATAAATAGTGGTCTCTCACCTTCAGTAATGAAGCATTCTCCGGGTTGTGGATAAGCCATGTTACGGTTGTGTATATTGGTATCCTGTTGTTTTGTTCACACAATTCTTTCAATGCTATTGCCCATAAACCTTTAAATGCGCCTATTTCGAGGAAAGATATATAATTGCTGTCTACTTCCGATATGCGCTGATTCAGATAACACAGACAATCAAGAAATTCTCTCCTGTTCTGGCTTCCGTCGTAATCTGTCGTGTTTCCCCCGATTATTTCCCTGTATGCCTCGTCTATTTTGTCCAGGTCCATGTGGTGTGCCGTCCTCTAAAAAAGATATTTGCTCTGGGTAATCCCAGTTTCCCCGGATGTTATCTTGAGTTGCTCAAAAGAATAATGACGGAAGTGCGACCAAAAAGACGCGGAACGCTCTCGGCGCTATCATGGTCTCGTCAAAAGTATTAACCCATAAATTTGGTGCGCGTTGATTTCGTCGCCAACAAGCGAACGCGGGGCCAGGCGACCGTTTGCACCGCAAACGCTGTTGGGTTGGGGCAACCGCGGCACTGTGTCACAACGGCTGTGATTATAGTCAATTTTGACGTATTTGGGAATGATATGGCGCATCTTCTCCGCCAGACGGAACTGGAACGCCACCCCCTCCATCCAGCCTCTGAAGGAGGAGATGCCGTTTCTGGCGGAAAGTTCGGGAGGGTGCAGCCGATGGTGGTCGGGGGGGCGTGTCGGTCGATCTCAGGCTATCTTTAAGGATGTGAAAACATGTGGACAGTGGGGCGTCGGGTATGGTGAAAATTGGGTATGTTGCCTGGAGTGGGGCCTTGATCGGCTCGATGTGATTCCATGTGGCTGTTCGTTTGCGAAAACCGTTCTTTAAGGAGGAAGGTTATGGCTGAAAAACCCATCAACTGCTGGCAGTACAAGGGGTGCGGCCGGGAGCCGGGCGGCAGTAACGTCCGGGAACTCGGAGTCTGCCCGGCGGCAACGGAGAAGAGCATGGACGGTATTCATCGCGGCGACAACGCCGGCCGTTCCTGCTGGATCATCGCCGGCACTTACTGCGGGGGCAAGGTGCAGGGCAGTTATGCCTTGAAGAGCGCCAACTGCGCCAAGTGTGATTTTTTCAATCTGGTTTTGGCTGAAGAAAAAACGAGCCTCCAGGAGGCAACCCATCTGTTGCAGGCCCTGACCATCGTCAGCCGCTGAAACCGCCGCGCGTCGGCGCCCCCACCGCGGGCAGGGAACCTGCCCGTCGCGACGAATCGTCGTTTCGCTCTCCTTGTCGTGGTCCGCCCGCTTCGTTTCGTGCCGCCGTCCCTGACCCGACGACAACGGCACGGGGGAAAGGGGTGCGGCTAGAGGAGGTTGCTCGCCAGCTCCGCCAACATGGATCGCTCCCCCTTTTCAAGATTGATGTGCGCGTAGAGCTTCTGGCCCTGCATTTTGGCGAGCAGGTAGCTCAGGCCGTTGGAGTGGCTGTCGAGGTAGGGATGATCGATCTGGAAGATGTCGCCGGTAAGGACGATCTTGGTTCCCTCGCCGGCCCGGGTGATGATGGTCTTGACCTCGTGGGGAGTGAGATTCTGGGCCTCGTCGACGATGAAGAAAATTTTCACCAGCGACCGGCCCCGGATATAGGCCAGGGGGGCGATGACCAACTGTTCCTCCTTGAGCAGATCATTGGTGTTCCAACTGCGGAGGTTGTCCCCGGCCATCTGGATGACGCCCAGGTTGTCGAAAATGGGCTGCATGTAAGGTTCGAGCTTCGAGTGGACATCGCCCGGCAGGTAGCCGAGATCGCGGTTGGCCAGCGGCACCACCGGCCGGGCCATAAAGATCTGCCGGTAGTCGTCCCGCTGATGAAGCGCCGCCGCCAGGGCGAGCAACGTTTTGCCGGTGCCGGCCTTGCCCGAGATGGTGACCAGCTGGATCTCCTTGTTCAGCAGGGCGTTGAGGGCAAAGGTCTGTTCGGCGTTACGCGGCTGGACGCTGGCCGCCCGCTCCCTGTCCACCCGCCTTACCTCGCTCGACTCGCCGTCAAAGCATGCCAGGGCCGACTGCCGGCCGTTTCTGAGCACCAGATACTCGTTGGCGCGCAGTCCAAGCTCCGGGGCAAGCTCGTCGGCAGGGACCGAGGCCGTGCCGTTGTATAGTTTGTGGATCGCCTCGCCACTCACCCCCTCCACCACCCGGTGCCCCGCATAGAGGGCGCCCGGATCCTTGACGTGATCGTTCTTGAAGTCCTCGGCCATCAGGCCGACGGCCTTGGCCTTCATCCGCAGGTTGACGTCCTTGGAAACCAGGGTGACCTGCCGGCGCGTTTCTTCCCTGGCCAGATGGTAGGCGATGTTCAGGATGTGGTGGTCGGCCTTGGTGGCGGCGAAGTTGATCTGCAGCTCCGGATGCATCTCCTTTTCGAGTTTGATGGCGATCAACCCCTGTCCCTCGCCGATCCGCACCCCGCCGTTGAAGAGCTTATCGCCGCTTAAGGCATCGAGGGCGCGGAGGAACTCCCTGGCATGGTAGTTGACCGACTCGTGGCCCTTCTTGAAGCGGTCGAGTTCCTCCAGGACGGTGATGGGAATGGCGATGTCGTGCTCCTGAAAACGATAGATGCAGGAGCTGTCGTGGAGGATGACGTTGGTGTCGAGGACCATGAGCTTGCCGTTGTTCATGCGGGGGTGCCTCCTGGAGTGGGTTTGCGGCCCGCTGTCATTGGGTGGTCAGCGAGGCGATGGACATGGTGGTAACGGCCGGGCCGTGCCTGACATCGCAGTAAAGGAGATGTCGGTTGTTTTTCAGGACCGCGCGGCAGGGCCGGGATCAGACATGGTCATGGACGACCTCAAAGGCAAGGGTCGACCGGGTCACCCGGCTGCGTCCCGTGGCGATGAAGACGAGCCACCACAGGGCCTGGAAGAAGACTATGGCCCCGGGATGCCAGAGGGAGGCGAGTCCGGCAAGGATGTCGTCCGGCTGCCGGGGCTCGTCCGGCAGCAGCAGGGTGAGCAGCCATATGTAGACAACGGCGGCCAACCCCATGAGTTGGTAGGCGGAAATCCGGCCTTCCCCCCGGTGGTCGGCCCGCAGGGTTTCGGAGGCAAAGCGCCAGAGCTGGCTGAAGGTGATGAGCAGCACGATGGTGAGGCGGTAGGCGCCGTTGAGATAGAGATGGAGGCCGGCCAGGGCACCAGCGGTGAGGACCACGCAGCTCATGGCCTGGACCGGGACCAGGGGCTCGCCGGCGAGCCCCCCCTCGTAGGCCGCCTTTTTGGTCTGACCCGAGAAGACCGTGGCGTGGCGGGCAAAGAGCCGTTGCAGGGCCGGGTGGCAGCGGCGGAGCGGCTTGCCGTAGCAACAGCCGAAGCTCAGGCAGGCGAGCCGTCCGAGCCCTTCGCCCCAGAGGTAGGCGATGGCCATGGCGGCAAGGGTCGGGGTGAGGGGCAGGGGGGGGAGTGGCAGCGGCAACAGGCCATTGGCAAAGGTGATGATCAGCGGGGCGGCGAGGATGCCGACAAAGGCGGCGCCGCCAACGGTGAAGGTGTAAGGCTTCTTCTCGACCAGGCGGGCGATGAGGCGTGAGGCGGGCAGGCAGAGGGCGAGCAGCAGGAAGGCGACCAGGAGGATACTCGTCGCCGGCACGCCGATGGCCCGCAGGAGGACGAAGAACAGGGCCACGGCCAGGGCCTGGGCGGTGGCGGTGAAGAGGCCGTAGTAGGTGTAGTTGATCCCCTGCCAGGTGCTCGGGCAGGATTTCCGGGCCGGCACGGCGGCCACGATCTGCCAGCGTTCGCAGGGCAGGGTGCGGATCCCCCAGGCGAGAAGAAGAGCGAGCAGAAGACCGGTGGAAATGACGAAGAGTTCGGCCATGGGGAAAGGGCTCCTGTTTGCGTTAGGGATGAGTGGTGGGCGGTGGCTCGCGGCGGCAGGCAAGGGGCGAGCGGACCCGGATATCGGTTTCCACCATGGTGCGTCGAAAGCCCCGGGAAAAGCGGCTGGCTGCATCGACGCGGTGCATGTTGGCGATGAGGTCCGGCGCAAAGCGGACCCGGTCGCGTTCAAAGAGGAGGATCACCGTGGAGCTGCCGGGCCGGAAGATGGCCTTCGGTTGCCCCCTGGTCACGAACATGTCGGGCAGGAGTCCCCTGGGGAACTGGTAGGCGTGGCTGCTGTAACACTGGCGGATGTCCCCGATCATCAGCGCCACCACCTCGATCATCGCCACGTGGCCGACTCCGGTGCCGCCCGGGCAGTCGGTGTCGATCACGGTCACCGTGCGGCGGTTTTTTGAAAAGGGGGTGGCCAGGGCGACGGTGGCGCTGGGGTTACAGGCATGGCAGTCGCCACCCACCAGGAAGTGGTCCTCGACGCGGCCGGCCACCGGGGTGTGGGTGTAGTGGTACTTCTCCGGGGTGAGCCGGAAGAGGGCATAGTCGCCGTCGGCAAAGGTGTCGAGCCACTGCCGGCGCTGGTCGCCGAAGAGCTCGCTGAAGTGGAAGAACTTTTCCTTGACGAAGAACCGGTTCTCCTCGGCAAGCGAGCCTAGCAGCACCCGGGCGTCGGCGGGACTCACCACCACGTCTGCTTCCTCCGGCATCGGGCGGCACTCCCAGTAGCGGATCTGGCGTTCGAAGATCTGCCGCGGCGTGCGGAGTGCGGCCAGCGGGGCGACGCACTCGTTGAGATCAACGCCTAAGTCGTGGAGGAAGCGGTGGTGCCGCTTCAGGCTGGCCGGCAGGTGGAGGTCGTAATGGAGAAAGCCCAGGAGGTGGGAGACGCGGCGGGAGGTGAGGGCGCGGAAGAGCCGCGGAGTGCTCTCCCGGTGGCGGTGGTAGAGGGCGGTGACGATCCGGTCGGCAAAGAGCCGCTCGGTGACCACCCGGCCGGTGTCGCGGTCGATGAACTGGTGTTCCATGGCCTTTCTCCTTGGTTCCTATGGCTGCTGGCAGTGCTCCCTGATGTCTTCGGCAAGCGAGAGGACGATGAGGGCGATCATCTTGCTGGTCGCGTCAAGCGAGAGGGTGTTGTTGATCACCGCCGGTTGTTTCTCCTTGATGAAGGTCTCGAACTCCTGGCCGCCCAGGATCTGGCCCGCGACCTCCCGGAAGAAGGGGGACGCCGCTTGGCTGAGGCGAGCGGCGACATCCTCGCTGAAGAAGGCGAGCGACTCGGCGAGGTACTGCTGTCGCAGTTCCCCCCGGTAATACCGTTCCGCCGCCAGGTTGAACTCCCGGGCCGGGTGGTCGAGCGGCGTCTTGCCGCCCAGCCGGGCCAAGATGCCGCTGGTGAGTCTCCCCACCGCTGCATGTTCTGCCGGTCGGTCGAGGCGGAGTCGGAGCTTCGTGAGGGTTTCTCGTTGGTGGTCGCAGAGTTCCGGGGCCTGGGCGCTGATGAAGGCGACCAGGGCGCGCCGGAAGTCGGCCACGTGGATGCGGAGATAGCCCGGATAGCGCTGGCTGTTGCGGCTGCTCGCGGTCAGGGCGCAGATGGATTTAAGTAGCCGGTTGCCGGTCTGCTTGCGGATATAGAAGGTGGGCAGGTCGATGGCCGCGGCAAAGAAGATCTGGCGCCGTTCGCTCTCGGTGGTGGGGTCGTCGGGGATGTCGGCATGGGTGATCTTGCCGGCGGCGATGAGGGCAAAGGCAAAGGCGGTGATCAGCTGCTGGAGATTGGCCGCCTCGGCCAGGTCGTCGCCCAGATTGGCAAAGAGGCTGTAGTGGCGCGACTCGAAACCGCTAAAGCCCATTCGGGAATACTCTCGGGGCCGGCAGAGGAGGTAGATGGCCATCTGGGCGTCAAAGACCCCCTGGTCGGCGAGATCCTTTTTCAACCGATCGAAGTTGCCCATGGTGCCGTCCAGCGCCGGACACTGGTTGGTGCTCAGCAGGCAAACCAGATAGTCGAGCAGCCGGAAGTCGGGAACAAAATCACCTTTGAGCCGGAACAGGGCACTTACGGCCCGGTCGAGGAGCGGCGGACCAAAGGGGGTGAGGGGATGGCGACAGAGCTTGAGATCCGCCTTTTTCTTCCAGCGTCGCCAGATCATCCGCAGGTGGGTGAAATCGAGCTGGTGAGGGAGAAAGGCGAGAAGTTTTTCCGGGTGAAAGTCACTGAAGGCAAAGCGGTACGGCGCGCCGCTGTACGTGCCCACGAAGAGGGGCAGAAAGTGCTCGCTGATTTTGACCACCAGATCGGCGAGGTACTTCTCCTGACTGGCGGTGAGACCGCCGCCACGGGCGCGGGAGGCGGTGAGCCGCCGGCTGCCCAGCGAGATGTGGGTGCCGTTGTTGGCCAGGCTGATGTTGGAGGGGGTGGGCAGCACCACCAAATTCCGGGTGATGATCCCTGCCTCCTTGAGTTTGGCAACCGCGTTCAACTGGCTCCGCGACATGGTCTGGTGGCAGAGCGCCATGTAGCGGTTTTTCTCCTCGCCCCGGTCCCAGCCGGAGAGGCAGGGGCTCATGAACAGCTCGCGGTAGAAGGCGTCCGGGATGAGGGTGTTGAGCTGCTGCTGGCGCACCGGCGGGTGGGGGGCGAAGTAGATCACCGCCTCCTGGCCGGTTTCGCAGAGGCCGAACTTCCGGTTGGCATAGGAGCAGAGGAGCTGGGTGAGCAGGAAGCGTTTGCCGGTTTCGCGGGCCAGTTCCTCGCCCATGGTGCGTTTTCCGCTCTGGGCGATGACGACATGGAAGGAGAAGGTTTCGGGCGAGGTGTTGTCGTTCGAGAAGTGGGCGAGGAGAGCTTCGCCGGTCTTGCGGACCGCAAGCGGCGTGCCTGGTTCGGCGATGGCGTTGGCCAGCGAAAGTTTAAGGAGGTAGCTCACCGGCACCCGGCACCAGGGTGCCCCGTTTTTAAAGAAGAGAAAGCGGGCGCTGTCCGCCCGCGGCGGACTTGCCGGGACGCCCTTGTCGGCGGCCAGGTCTTCCTGGAAGATGGCGGCGGCAAAGGGGGAGAGGCGGCCGGTGGGGAAGCGGACCCAGCTGTTCTCCCAGACCCTGTCGTGGTTGCTGGCGAGGAAGTCCTCCAGGGCCGAAAGGGTTCGGCGGGAGGTGTCGCCCGCGCGGGAGCGTTTGCTGACATCCTTGAAAAAGTTTGAAAACTCGATGGCCAAGGGCAAATCGGTGTTTTCCCGGTTGCCGATCACCACCGCCTGGAGTTCGTTTTCATTGCCGGCGGTGACATCCCGGTCGGTGAAGGGCAGGGCGGCGGCGAAGTCGGCGGCCGCGGTCGGGGGGAGTTCAAGAATGGTCTGGATGTCCTCGCTGGAGAGGATGGGGCTCTCCGGCGGCGCGGGATCGGCAAGGGTGCTTGAGAAATCGTACATGAACGACGCTCTGGGGCCGGCTCTTGACGGAAACGGTTCGGTCTTCGCCCTCTCTTTCTTATTGGATCATAGAGCGCCAATGTTAGCGGCGGGATAGGATTTGGTCTGGGGACGGTTAGTAATGGTTCCGGAAGGTGCCGGACGGTCGTGGCCTGCGGGAAACGGTCAATGGGCCGCATCCCGCGGTTGCGGAAGCGCCTCTTCGGCCTTTTGTTGCTAGAGTATTTTACAGCATTCGGGCCAGAGGCCGCGGGTAGCGGCGACCGCATCTTTGTGGACATTCTTCGCGCCGCTCAACAATACGGCCTTGAGGGGGCTGATTCGGCATGGCGCAAAGCCTTGTCGCAGGGGACGCGGCAGGGGGAGGGCATTCTCAACATCATTGCTCGCCAAGGAGAGCCGGAGGCCCCGGAAACGATCACACCGACGGAAAAGCTGCTGTTACGGGAAGAGCCGTTGGCCGACTGTGGCCGTTACGACAGGTTGCGTAAGGGGGAGGTGTCCCATGCCGCGCCATGAGTGTCGCAACCTTCCGGGCTCTCAAGCTGTACGGGATGGCTGATGTGTTTGACGAGGCAGTGGAGCAGGGAGTTCGCCGGAAACACACAATCAATGAAATACTCGCTGATCTCTGTCGCGTCGAGGAGGGGGGGGCAATTTTCGCTGCTTATTGACAGTCTGGCCAGCAAGAACTGCCGAGGACGTCGGTTCGGGGCACGAGCGGGGAGGCGGCGGTCAAGGCGCGTCGCATCTGGCGGCGCGCCTTGACCGCGGTGGCTTAGAAGTCTTCGAACTCCTCTTCGTCAAAGGGGATGACCTCTGCTGGTTTTGCCGTTGCCGACCTGTCAGCCGGTTGCGGCCGGGCAGGCGCCGAAGGCCGGGCGGTGAGGGCCTTGACGGGTTTTGCCGTTGGCCGGGGCGTAAGCTGCTTGGCCTGCGGTGCTCGGCCCGGCGTTTGCGGTTTGCGTTGCGGCCCCGCGGTCGGCGCCGATTGGGCGGGCATCTTGGCGCCGACGACCGCCGCCAGGTGGCGGACGGTTTCGTTGAGTTCGCGGGCCTGGCCCGAGAGTTCCTCGCTTGCCGAGGCGGTTTCCTCTGAAACCGAGGCGTTGGCCTGGGTGACCTTGTCCACCTGACCCACCGCGTCGTTGATCTGGGTAACTCCCAGGGCCTGTTCGTCGCTGGCCACGGCGATTTCCTGGGCGAGCTGGCTGACCTTCTTGACCCCTTCGACGATCTCGGTGAGGATTCTCTGTACCTCCTCGGCGGCGGCCACCCCGTTGTCAGCGTTGTTCTGGGACTCCTCGATGAGGCTGGCGGTTTCATGGCTCGCCTTGGCGCTCCGCTGGGCAAGAGAGCGCACCTCGTCGGCCACCACCGCAAAACCTGCCCCCGCCTCACCGGCCCGGGCCGCCTCCACCGCCGCATTCAAGGCGAGCAGGTTGGTCTGGAAAGCGATCTGGTCGATGGTCTTGACGATGGAGGCGGTTTCGTCCGAGGACGCCTTGATCCGGCTGATGGCCTCGCCCATCCGGGTCATGCTCTGCAGGGCGGTTTCCGCCGAACGGCGGACGGTTTCGGCCATGTTACTCGTCTGGGAGACGTTTTCGGCGTTGGACTTGGTCATCGCCGACATCTCCTCAAGCGAGGCGGAGGTTTCCTCAAGGCTGGATGCCTGGTCAGCCACCCCCTCGGCCAGGCGGTTGCTGGAGTTGGCCACCATGTTGGCCGCGTCGAGCAGGTTGGCGGCCCCGCCGGTGATGTCGCCGATGATCCGGCTGACCGGCTTGATCACCGAGTTGGCGACGATCCTGATCACCAGGGTGGCAAAAAGGGCGCCCATCACCACCAGGCCGATGAGCACCACCTGGCTCGCCTTGCCGATGGCGTCGGCGAGCTGCCGATCGGCGGCGTCCAGGGACTGGATGACTTCGAAGGCGCCGTGGATTTCCCCTTCCTTCCATCCCTCCATCCTGACCCCGGTGGGATCGAGGCCGCGGTCGTTCCCCCACAGCTGCTGTGAGGTGTCGGGGCTGCCATGGCAGAGCAGGCAGGTCTTGGTGAGCCGCACGGCCCGGAAGTAACGGACCGCGTTGGATGCCTGGTCAACCTCGGAGTATTCGTCGAGGTTCCGTTCCATCATCATGGTGAGCACCCGGCTTTCGAACTGGTCCGGCTCGTTCTTGGGATCGCGGGGCGAAAACTTGGGTACCTTGAAGACATAACCGCCCTCGCTGGCCTTTTTCATCGCCGCCCGCCAGGCGGTGAGCACCGGTACCGTGGCGAGCATCTTGTCGCGTTCGCCGTGGTCGGCGTACTCACGGAGCTGGGCCTGGGTAAAGACACCCAGAGCCCATTTGCCCTCCACTTCCTGGCGGGTGGCCTCGGCGGTGAGACAGATGGCGCGGGCCTTGTCGGTGAAACTCGTCAGGGTCTTCTGTCGTGCCTCCCGGCTGTACATGGAAAAGAGGATGGCCAGCAGAATGGTGGGCAGCAGGACGCCGACTGCAACGATTTTCCCGCGCAGGGCCAGTTTTTTGAGATCGATCATCGGGATGTTCCTCGGGAGAGGTGGATGATAGTGGCGGTGGGATGTACGCAGAAGAGAGATGTGCTCGGGGAGGAGCATTCCGACGGAACGGCGGGGACATTCGTCGGAACCGCGCCGTGCGGGGTCGCCGACCCGGCTGGAGCGATTCCAGCATCAAATGTATATCATGTATACATAACGTTTTTCAGACTTTTTGGCAATAGCCCGCGCCGCCGCTGCGGGGCGTCAGCGGCGGCGCTTCAGTCCTTCAACAGCTTGACGATCCGGTTCCAGATGCGGTGGGCGGTTTCGTCCTTGGTGAGCAGCGGCAGTTCTTCCACGGCATCGTTGCGGTCGAGGAGGGTGACGCGGTTGGTATCCACGGCAAAGCCGCAGTCGCTGGCGGTAATGTCGTTGACCACCATGAGATCGAGGTTTTTGGCCCGGAGTTTGCGTCGCCCTTCATTGAGGTGTTCACGGCTCTCGGCGGCAAACCCCACCAGCAGGGGGCAGGGCCTGTTGCCCCGGCGCTCGCCCAGGGTGAGGAGGATGTCCGGATTGGCGGCAAGGGCGATGGTGGCCGTCGTGGTGGCTTTTTTGAGCTTGTGGCTCGCCTGCTCGGCGGGCCGGAAGTCGGAAACCGCCGCGGCCTTCACCACCACGTCCATCTCGCTCGCGCGGTCCAGCACTGCCTGGTGCATCTCAAGCGCGGTGGTGATCCGGATCATTTCGACACCCGGCGGGGCGGCGAGGTCGGTGGGGCCGCTCACCAGGGTGACCCGGGCGCCGCGCTGGCTTGCCGCGGCGGCAACGGCGTAGCCCATCTTGCCGGTGGAACGGTTGCTCAGGAAACGGACCGGGTCCAGGGGTTCGCGGGTGGGGCCGGCGGTGACCAGCACCGCCCGGCCTGCGAGATCCTGGGCGGCAAAGGTGGCGAGGATGGCGTGCCGCACCGTTTCCCACTCCGCCAGGCGGCCGGGGCCCTCCTCGCCGCAGGCCATGTTGCCTGATGCAGGCTCCACCACCCGGTAGCCGTGACCGCGCAGGGTGGCGAGGTTGGCGGTGGTGGCGGGGTGGAGGAACATCTTGCTGTTCATGGCCGGGCAGACCATCACCGGCGCCTCGGTGGCCAGGGCCACGGTGGCGAGCAGGTCGTCGGCCAGGCCGTGGGCCAGGCGGGCGATGGTGGTGGCGGTGGCCGGTGCCACCAGCAGCAGGGCGCAGCGTCGGGCCAGATCGATATGCGGGATGGTCTCCGGCGCCGTCGCATCGAACATGCCGGTATGGACCCGGCTGCCGGAGAGGGCAGCAAAGGTGAGCGGCGAGACGAAGCGAGCCCCGGCCGCGGTCATGATCACCGTCACCCGGGCGCCGTCCCGACGCAAGGATCGCACCCAGTCCGCCACCTTGTAGGCGGCGATGCTGCCGGTGACTCCGACAACGATCTCCCTATCGTTCAGCGGTAATGGCACGGCAAGTCTCCCTTCCGTTTACCCCGACTCACCTTACTTGAAGACCTCTTCCGCCGTCGGAGCGGCAGCCGGCGCGGCGGCAGCACCGCTCGGGTTGGCGGCGATCTCCTCGGCCACATAGATGTTGACCTGGGTCTTAATGCCGAAGTCGCCGTTGGCAATGGTGACCATGCAGGTCTTGTGGGGTTTGATGAACACCAGCAGGTTGCTCTTCTGCTTGATGGAACCGGTCATCTTCCAGCCGTTGTTGACCATGCTGGCCTGGAAAAAGTCGGTGAGCGAGTTGACCTCCACCCGGCCGGTGAAGTTCAGGATGCCGCCGGCAAAGGAGTCGGTGCGGATGGACATGCTCTTGTCGCGGTTCCAGGTGAGTTCGCCGGGGACGAGGAGATCCTTGAAGTCGGTGGGGTAATACGGCTGGCTGCTGGCGGTTGGCTGTTCCGTTGCCGCCGGGGCGCTGGCCGGCGGTGGGGCGGCGGGGGCGGTGGCATCGGTGGAGGGACCACCGAGGTTCAATTCCGCGCAGCCGCCCAGAAAGAAGAGGAAGCTTGCGGCAAGCAGCAACGAGGTCAGTCGAAGGGTTTTGGATCCGGAAAGGTGCATGGGTGTTCCTCCTGATGGCGGACACGACCGGCGGCGTGCCCTTTGGGCTGTTTGAATCGGCGTGACAAATACCAAAAAATGTCTGGCGCCGGTCTTGGCGTCGGGCGGGCCGGCGGGTTACAGTTCCTTGAGAACGAATTCCGCAAGGTTTTTGCGCTGCGAAGTCTGACGACGGTGCTGGGGATGGCCGACGGCCAGCACCGCCATCAGCTCAAGGGCTTCCGGCAGTTCGAGGATGGCGGTCACCGCGGCGGCGTTCTGGAGAATCTGGCCGAGCCAAACCGCGCCGAGGCCAAGAGCCTCGGTGGCGAGCAGCATGTTCTGAATACAGGCTCCGGCGGCCTGGTGGTCCTTGACCTCGTTGTACATGGCGGCCGGGTCGAGATAGACGGCGATGAGGGCCGGAGCGGCCAGAACGATATGGCCGTAGTGGGTCTGCTCGGCGAGTCGGCGGCGGACCGCTGCGTCGCGGATGATAACAAAGCGCCAGGGCTGATTGTTGAGGCCCGAGGGCGCCCATATGCCGGCCCGGATGATTTCCCGGAGTTCGTCGGGGCGAACTTCCTCGTCGGTGTATTCGCGGATGGAGCGCCGTTGCTGGATGGCGTCGAGAATGGGTGACGGCATGGCAGTTGTCCTGCGGGGGTGACGCACGAGCCCGAAGGAGGGAGAGGCGTCGGTCTTGGAGCGAACATGGATAAGGCAAAAAAGAGCAGGAGGGTGCGTCGTTCTCCGGGCGCCGGCAACGGCCTCCCGATCTCCTCGCGCAAGGAGCGCGAATCGGTTCCGCAATCCTGAACAAGATAGTCCGGCCTGTTGGAATTTGTCAAATCATTTACGCGTTTGTGGCGTGGCGTTGCGCGTTGGCGGAGAATCTGTTAGAAGGGTCCACGGGAGGGACGAGAGGTTGACCAAGAACAAGAAAAAAGCGATTCCGCCGCCGGTGCTGACGGCCGGTGCGCGTCTGGTGGACACCCACTGCCATCTCGACATGGACGCCTATGGCGACGACCTCGATCAGGTGTTGTGCCGGGCGCGGGCCGCCGGCGTGGGCCGGGTGATAACCATCGGTATCGACGTGGCCAGTTCCCGGGCCGCGGTGGCTCTGGCCCAGCAGCACCGGGGAATCTTTGCCGCGGTGGGGGTCCACCCCCATCACGTGGCAGAGGTCGATGATCGAGCTTATGCGGAGTTGCGGCAACTGGCGGCCCACCCCAGGGTGGTCGCCTACGGCGAGGTCGGCATGGACGGGGTCAAGGGGTATGTGCCCCTTGACCTGCAGCGCGACCATTTCCGCCGCCAGGTGGTACTGGCCAAGGAACTCGGCCTGCCGCTCATTGTCCACGACCGCGAAACCCATGCCGAGGTGCTCGCCATCCTGCAGGAGGCGGCGCCCTTTCCGGCCGGCGGGGTCATGCACTGCTTTTCCGGTGATGCGGCCCTGGCCCGGGAGGTGCTCGCGCTGGGGTTTTACGTCTCGGTGCCCGGTGTGGTAACCTTCAACAACGCCGCGGTGCTGCAGGAGGTGGTGGCCGCCGTGCCGTTGAACGCCCTGCTGGTTGAAACCGACGGCCCCTTCCTGGCGCCGGCGCCTTGGCGGGGCAAGCGAAACGAGCCGGCCCACGTGCTCTACACCGCGGCCAAGGTGGCCGCGGTCAAGGGGGTGAGCCTTGACGAGGTGGCCCGCCAGACCACGGCCAATGCCGAGTCCCTGTTCGGATTGGCGGAGGGTGAACAAGGATGAGTGGTATTGCGGAAAATTTGATCATCATCCGGGAGCGCATCGCGGCGGCGGCCCGGCGGGCTGGCAGGAATCCCGGTGAGGTGCGGCTGGTGGCGGTGAGCAAGCGGGTGGGGCTTGACCAGATCCGGGAGGCCATGGCTGCGGGCCAAACCCTCTTTGGAGAGAACTACCTGCAGGAGGCGGAACTCAAGGTGAAGGCCCTCGGAAGACGGGTGAAATGGCACTTCATCGGTCATCTCCAGTCCAACAAGGCCAAACTCGCCAGCGAGTTCTTCGACTGTGTCGAAACCGTCGACCGGCTGAAGCTCGGCGCTACCCTGGACCGGCATCTGGCTGCGGTCGGCCGGCGGCTGCCGGTCCTGGTCCAGGTCAATGTAGGCCGGGAATCCCAGAAGTCGGGGGTGTTGCCCGAGGATGCCGAAACCCTGTTGCGCGGGCTTGGCGAACTTGAGAACATCGAGGCGCGGGGGCTCATGGCCATGCCGCCCCTCTGCCACGATCCCGAAACGTCGCGACCTTATTTTCGCGAGCTTCGGCAGCTGGCCGACACCCTGGCCGCCAAGGGGCTTTTTGCCGGCAGCGGGCCGGTGGAGTTGTCCATGGGCATGTCGGGTGACTTCGAGGTGGCGGTGGAAGAGGGCGCCACCCTGGTGCGGGTAGGTACCGCCCTCTTCGGCGAACGTCGGTAACGGCCCGAGCGGCCGGTTACTTGTACCGCTTGTGGCATTCCTTGATGCGTTGATCTATTTCGCCCGCCAGCGCCGTGGCCGCGGGCCAGTTGCCGGTCGTTGCCGCTTCGGTGCAAAGCGTCAGCGCAGTCAGGCAATCCTCCCACTCCTGTCGCCACTCCCTTTCGGTAAAGAGCCGGTATTCCGCGCCCAGGGCGAGGAGCGCCCGGCAGTCGGTCGCGTCCGGTGGTTCTGCCGAGGCGATGCGGCTGCGCGTCGCCCGCCAGAGCCGGCTGAGTTCCTTCTTGATCCTTTTGGCGTCGCTGCTGCCCGTGGCGCGTGGCTTCGTCGCCGGGGCCGGGGGCTCTGGTGGTTTTCCTGCCGCCGGGCTGTCGGTTTCGAGCAGGGGCATCTTGGCGGCGATGGTGAAGTAGGCGCTCCCAGCCTTGAGTTCGCTCTTGGCCTTCAGGAAAGTGGGCTGGCCGACCGCCACCCGGGCCGAGCCGATGCGGAGCCGGCCCGTTTCGAGGTCGTCGGCCAGGGCGCGGAGGTCGCGGGCCAGATCGGTGAGGCTCAGTGAGGAGGTCGGCGGTCGGGTCATCTGCCTATCCGATTAATGGAGATTCGCGGGGGGAGAAAAAAGCCGTTTCCGGCGAGGAAAACGGCTTGAATCGGCAAAAGTGGGGTGAGCGATGGGACTTGAACCCACGACCTCCGAGGCCACAACCCGGTGCTGCCACCAGCTGAGCTACGCTCACCACAGAATGTACCGCTTTGGCTCGGCACTAGGCTGCCGAACCGACGAAACCCTTATAATAGATTGCCTACCGTTTGGCAAGGGCAAAACAGCGGCTCAGTCCAACTCTTTGTTGCAATGTTTGCACGTCTTGGCCTGTGATTTGACGATCTCGGCGCAGTGGGGGCATTCCTTCTTGAAATTGGCCTTGAGGAGTTCCTTGATGGCAATGTTCACCCGTTGCTCGATTTCGGGGTTGGCGAAATCATGGTTGCGAAGGGCATCGATACAGCTCAGGTCGTTCACCCCCACCAGACACTCGCATGCCTGTTTGCGGTGGGCCTGGCCGGCTTTTTCGTCCAGAAGCAGGGCCATCACCGGCGTGCAGTCGTGGTCGGCCACGCAGGTGGCGAGTTTGGCCAGGGCCTCCTTTTCCTGGTCGTAACGGGCGTTCTGGGACTTGATTTTTTCCGGATCGAGAACGCTGCCGGTGAAGGCGTCCTTGCCTTGGACCATCATCGCCGAGCCGGAGGTCTCGCCCGGGACCAGCATGTACCGGCAGGAGGAGGAGTGGCCGTAAAGTTCTTCGAAACGCTTCCAGCTGTTGACGAAGATCGGGCAGTCGTCGTTGAGGCAGATAAAGAGAACCTCGGTTCCCCAGCCCAGGCCGTCCCCGACATGGAAGGGCGGCGCCTCGCAGCAGGAGAGGCGTGTATTGCAGTGCGGACAGTAGTGTTCTTCTTTCAGGTATTTCAGGCAGGTGTCAAGATCCAGCATGGTATGTGCTCCTCCAGAAGGGTCGTTGATATGTCGTGTCGGGAGGTGGCGCGCAACGGAGCGGGCAAGGCAAGAAAGGGCTCTGGGTCGCCGACTTCCCCCGGGCCCCGTGGGGTGGGGCACTTGGAAACGGAAAGAAACGCAATCTGACAAGTTACATGAAAAGCCGAGCGCGGTCAATGGTGATCGGCTTTTCATGTCCGACTGCAGGCAGGGGCGTCCGGGCGTCCGGGAGGAACCACGCCACGAAGAGGAGGAAGGGAGGCGACGGGATGCCCCGGTTGCCACCGCCGGCGACTTGAGGTCATCGGCGTGGCAATCGGAGCGGAGGCATAATGTCAGCTGGCCTCCTGGCGTGAAACCATCCGCAGTTTTTCAAGACGTTTCCGGTAGCCGAAGTAACCGCCCAGGATGGCGGCAGCACCCAGGATGACGGTGGGGATATTGTCGTAGACTATTCCGAACACGATCATCGTAACGCCCAGTGCCTCCAGGAAAATGGCCAATGGTCTTGTCATGGTCTCCCTCCCAGGTAGAATTTTGTGCCTTGTATACCAGATTGTCCTTTATAAGTACAGAAATAATTTTGGGCCATCCCCGCAAACCCTCGCCTGGTAAGGGAAAGGCGTTCAAGCCCAGAGAGCGGCGGCGCGGGAAGGGTAGCGGAAGGAACGGGTTGGGCAGCGGTGGGGACGGAGCTGGATGCGTATTTTGTTCGTTAGGCTTGCGGGGGAGGGAATTTCTCCCGGCTGGCTGTCGGCCGGTTTGTTCAGCTGTATTCCCTGGTCTTGTGGAAGACGATGTCCGGGAACTGCTCCATGGTGTGGTTGAGCCACCAGCCGCTCGCCGCGAGATAGGTGAGGTGACCCTCGCTGTCCATGGCCAGGTTGGCCTGGTTGCGGGCCCTGAATTCGTCGAGTTTCTTGCGGTTGTCGCAGCTCACCCAGCGGGCGGTGGCGTACTCCACCGGCTCGGAAATCGCATCAACCCCGTACTCGGCCTTGAGCCGGGCCAGGGTTACCTCGAACTGGAGCACCCCGACGGCACCCAGGATGTAGTCGCTGCCCAGGAGCGGCCTGAAGAGCTGTACCGCCCCTTCTTCAGCCATTTGCTCCAGTCCCTTGTTCAGCTGCTTGGCCTTGAGGGGATCCTTCAGGAGAACCCGCCGGAAGTGCTCGGGAGCGAAGTTGGGGATGCCGGTGAATTTGAGCGGCTCCTTGTCGGTGAAGGTGTCGCCGATCTTGATGGTGCCGTGGTTGTGGATGCCGATGATGTCGCCGGGAAATGCCTCCTCGACGTTGGTCCGGTCCTGGGCCATGAAGATGGTGGCATTGGCCAGGGTGAGTTCCTTGCCCAGCCGGTGGTGGACCACCTTCATGCCCCGGTTGAACTTGCCCGAGCAGATACGAAAGAAGGCGATGCGGTCCCGGTGGGCCGGGTTCATGTTGGCCTGGATCTTGAAAGTAAATCCCGAGAAGGTTTCCTCGGTGGGGGCGACCTCGCGGCTTGCCGCAGGGCGCGGGCCGGGAGGCGGTGCCAGTTCGACGAAGGCATCCAGGAGTTCCCTGACCCCGAAGTTGTTGACCGCGCTGCCGAAAAAGACCGGCGTCTGGCTTGCCTTGAGGTACTCGTGATGCTCGAAGGGGTTGGCCGCCCCCTCGAGAAGTTCGATGTCCTCGCGGAGCTTGTCCGCCTGGCTGCCCAGAAGTTTGTCAAGCTGCGGGTCGTCGAGCCCGGTGACCACGATGCCGTCCCTGGGCCGGCTTTCCTGGCTCGGCGTGAAGAGATGGAGCTGCTGGCGGTAGATATCGTAGACGCCCTTGAAGGTCTTGCCCATGCCGATGGGCCAGGAGAGCGGCGTGCACTCGATCTGGAGCTTCTCCTCGATGTCGCTCAATATCTCCAGCGGGTCGAGTCCCTCGCGGTCGAGTTTGTTGATGAAGGTGATCACCGGCGTGTTGCGCATCCGGCAGACCTCCATGAGCTTTTCGGTCTGGGCCTCAACCCCCTTGGCGCTGTCGATCACCATCAGGGCGCTGTCGACAGCGGTGAGCACCCGGTAGGTGTCCTCTGAGAAGTCCTGATGGCCCGGGGTGTCCAGTAGGTTGATCTCGAAGTCGCGGTAGTTGAACTTCATCACCGACGAGGTCACCGAAATACCGCGTTCCTTTTCAATGCTCATCCAGTCGCTCACCGCGTGGTTGGCGGTTTTGCGCGACTTGACGGCGCCTGCCATCTGGATGGCGCCGCCAAAGAGGAGGAGCTTTTCGGTAAGGGTGGTCTTGCCCGCGTCGGGATGGCTGATGATGCCAAAGGTGCGGCGGCGTTCGATTTCTTTTTGCAGCTGGCGACTCACTGGGAATACCTTGCGTGTTCCGGGGATTAACGATGGCACCGCCGGTCTGCCGGCAGGGCAGAGGAAACGGTGCCGGTGGCCACAATGAAAAACGGGCCGGAATCCGGCCCGCGGTGCATACATAGCCGAAAAATCGCAGTTTGTCCAGAGGTTGCCGTGGGCCGGCCGGGAATTTGCCGTCCCTTGACGCGGAGAGGCGGAACGGCCGGTCTGGCACATGCGGCGTGGCCGGTTTTCGGTTGACATCAGGATGTTGTCATTTTTAATTGATGCTAAAGGGTTGCCAGAAGCATCAAGTGTCTTGAGCAACGAAACCTTGCCGTGGTGCCGCGGTTTGCCCGGCGTAATGTTTTCCGGAGAACGGTCATGGTGGATCATTACCAAAGATTTGACCTCAGCAATAAGGTTGCGGTGGTCACCGGCGCCAGCGAGGGAATTGGCCGCGACATTGCCATTGGTTTGGCCGAGGCTGGTGCGGACGTCATTGTCTGCAGCCGGCGGGAAGCTAAACTGTTGGAGGTTAAAGAAATTGTCGAGAGAAATGGCCGCCGGGCCGAAACCTGCGTCGTTGATCTGCGGAACGTTGCTGATATTCAAAGCTTGAAGGCCTTTGTCAAGGCGACGACAGGCAAGGTCGACATCCTCGTCAACAACGCCGGTTACGCCGTCACCAAACCGGCATGGGAGGTTTCCGAAAACGACTGGGACACGATGGTGGATACGGGGTTCAAGGGCCTCTTCTTCTGCTGCCAGGCCATCGGCTCGATCATGGGCGAACATGGCTATGGGAAGATCATCAACCTCAGCTCCACTTTCAGCGAGAGCATCGTGCCGGGGCGGTCGGTTTATGGCGGCATAAAGGCGGGAATCAACCATCTTACCGAGGCTCTGGCCATGGAGTGGGCCCCGCACGGGATCAGGGTGAACGCGCTGGCGCCCACCGCGGTCAACACCCCCAGTCGTCAGTCGACGCTGCAGGGGCCGATATTGGAAAAGGTGCTGGCGCGCATCCCCTTGGGCCGGCTCGCCACCCCCGATGATCTGATTGGGGCGGTAATCTTTCTTGCCAGTGCCGCCTCGGACTTCGTTACCGGCCAGACGCTCTTTGTTGACGGTGGGTGGGTGGCGGCGAGTTGACCGCGAAAATTCTCCGGTGGCGGTGACGCGTCCCCAACCAGAGACGATACTGCGCCGGCGTGCGCGTCCGGGGGCAGAACCGAGGGGGGGCGGCCGCGGCGGGGGATATTTCTCTCATGTGCGTCGCCGCCAGCCGGCAGAGGCGAGACGGATATCGCCGATTTCTCAGGCCCCTGGCCGGCAGTGCCGCTCGCCCCAAGTCAATGGCCATGGCCTTGCGGGTGGAAGCCTTCCTGTTGCTCAATGCTGGTCAGCATCGGTGGTAGTCGGCGGGGCGGTCGGTGGCCGGGTACGGGGCCGCGGCGCGGGAGACGATGAAAGCGATGATCAGGATGCCCGGAATGTTGAGGATCAGCCTGCTCGCCATGAACCGCCATCCCATGGCGGACGCCTCGAAGAGCAGCATGGGGATTTTGATCGAGGACCAGGCGCCGATGAAGATAAGGATGTTGAAGGGGCTGCACCCCTTGGCGAGCAAGGTCGCCGCCACCGGAAAGGCGGCGTAGAGCGGCCCCGCCGAAAAGGCCCCCAGGCTGAGGGAGAGCATCGCGCCGGTTGTCCCGGACCGCTCCCCCAGCAAGCGAATGATCGTCTTCTTGGGCACCCAGACGTCGAAAAGGCCGAGGAGCAGGAAGATCGGCGGGATGATGGTGACCATCTCAAGGAAGTTCTGCCACGAGACGGACATGGCCTTGGCGCCCATCTTGGGCTGCCAGAGGGACAGAACCACCTGGGCCAGGGCCAGGAGCAGGAACAGTCTGTATCTGCGAACCACGCTGTTCATTGCAGGATGCCTCCCATGGCGAAGGCGACGCCGAAGGAGAAGAGAAAGGCCAGGCCGTTGCGGAGCAGTGACGCCCTGACCCCGAAGTGCTCGATCTCAAGCGGCAGGGTCAGAACCCCCACCGCCATCAGGGTGCAGACGAAGACCGCGATCTGGACCACGCCGCCGCCGTGCCGGTAGAGAGCAGCGGCGAGGGGGAAGGCCACGAAGCCGGGAATCAGGGTAATGGCGCCCAGCAGAGCTGCGGCCAGGACGCCGAACCAGCCCGACTGCCGGCCGAAGAGGAGGTCGATTTTCTCCGGGCTGATCAGGGCCAGGGTAAGGCCGATGACCAGCAGGATGACGAGGATCTGGGGCAGGATGCCGGCAAAGGCGTTCCATGCCTTGATGACGGATTTTTTGGTGTTTTCCCTGTCCTTGGCGTAGGAGACGGCCAGGAGCAGCAGGGCGAGACAATAGAGGGTGAGGGTCATGTTCAGCTCCTTTTGTGTAGCATGCTAACTATTTACTCAAAAGAATCACCAGCCAGGACTGGTCCATGCCTGGCTGGCCTTTTCCGTGAGAACCACCCTCCTCCGTCGGCCGGACCACGGTGCCGAGGTGATGGGCTGCCGAGACCCACCGGTGCGGACTGCGACAGGGGCTCCATGTCCGCGAGGTGGGCCAGATGCCGGGCCGGGTCGCGGGTGACCCCGGTGCCTTCCGTTCAGGGTGGCGACGGAGGCTCTCACGGCGAGGTTGCGCTGGCAGATGAAGCTTTGCAAGGAGGCAAGGGGTGGCATGGCGGATCATTTGGTGAATTTTGTTCGTATGCTAACAAAAAATCTTACCTTGGCAAGGGAATAATCTCGTCCGGGTCTTCCCTGCTCAGAACAGCTTGCCGTCCCGGCTGTGTTTGACGATGAGAGCGCGGAACATCTCCACCATCCCCTGACAGAGCAGATAGATGGCATCGACGCCGAGGTTGTCGGCGGCGGTTTCGTCGAAGAGCAGGTTCAATTTGGCGCCGAGGCCCGGCTCCGGCGCCCAGTAGTTGACCACCAGGGGCAGCCGGGGCAGGGGATGGAGACGCAGCGAGCGGTCGGCCCCGGTGCCGGGAAGCGGCCGCGAACCGAAGAGGTCGAGGAGCTCGAAGAAGAGGTCGGGGTGGGCATTGGCCAGTTGCTGCAGTCCCGTTTCGCAGCGGTGGGCGAAGAAGCGGCTCCAGTCGCCGCCTTTGGGCAGTTGGGCAAAGGCGACCAGGCGGCCGGTGGGATGCCTTCCCTGGCCGTTGATGATGTAGTTCAGAAGCGGCACCTGGACCCAGAGGTTGCTGTGGCATTCGGAACGCAGCTCGCCGGTGGCGTTCACCACGAATTCCTTGCCCAGGCAGGGGATCGCCAGCCCTTCCGGCACGGTTCTGCCGCCCAGCCGCTCCGCCACGGAGGCGAAGTCAACGGCAGCAATGGCCTGCTTGAGGGCGTGCAGCCGTTCCTGCTGTTCCTCGGCAATGCTTTTGCGGACCACGACTTTGCCGCGCACCGCCTCGATGGCCCGGTCCGAAGCATGGGGACACTCTTCGATGGATTTTTGGCCTTGGATGACTGCCACTGCGAAGGCCATGCAGGAGGGCAGCAGACAGGCACGGCAGTTTGATTTGTCGAGCAGTCGATAGAGTTCCAAAGGGTTTTTCATGGCGAGCTCTCCTCATGGTGGTCGAAGGCGACAAGAGCTGGTGGCCGTTCCTTGCCGTGTCGCCCGCGGTTGGTGGACTCCGAGGAGAACAGAATTTCACCGCAAAGACATCAGCCGATCGGCTGATGTCGGCAATTTTCGGTAAAAAAATCAGATAAGCCGGTGGCGGGCGGCCCAGACCGCTGCCTGTGCCCGGTCGTGGATCCCCAGTTTGTCGTAGACGTGGCTGACATGGGTCTTGACCGTATGGAGGCTGATGGCAAGGTGGCGGGAGATCTGGGGGTTGCTGGCGCCGTTGGCCAGGAGGACAAGGATTTCAAGCTCCCGACTGGTGAGCGCCGTTGCCGCGTCCGGCCGAGGCGCCGCCGGATGGCCGGCGGCGGGGGGAAGATGCAGCTCAAGGGTTGCGGTGCAGTTGCCGTCCCGGTCGAGAACCGGATAAACCGCCTTCTGCTCAACGGGGGCGGCAAGCCCGGGGCAGTCGCCGGGCGGTACCCCTCCCTGACTGAGGGCGGCGGCAAAGGCAAGACAGCTCGGTTGGCCGCATTGCCCACAGTTGGTGCGGGGCAGGATCCGGTAGATGGCCAGCGGTGTCGGGGCCGGCGATTGCCGGTACCTGGGGCGGATCTCGTGCCGGCGGGCATGCAGGTCGTTGCAGAAGGCAACCAGTCGTCGGCAAAAGTCCCGGACTCGGGCCTGATCGGCAAAGGATGCGGCGAGGATCTCCAGGGGATAGAGGGTACAGCGGGCCCCGTGGAAGTCGATCTGGATGCGTTCCGGGGTTTGCCAGTACCTGGCCCCGGCAACGCTGGCGTTGATGAACGGGAAGAGGGGCGAGAGGTCGCGGTCCACCTCGAACCTGATCCCGAGTTGGGCACCGGGCCAGGCAAAGGCCCCGGACCTTGTGATCTGCAGATTCCGGTAGCCGGAGAGAAACGCCTCGCCGCGCTCCGGTTGGGAACGTGGTTGTCTGAGCATGATCGTTTTGTACAATGAAACCGATTTTTCGACAAGAGGCGGCCGCCCGATCTTCTTTCCTTAAATTCGAGAAAAGCAGGAGATTCTCTGGCGGAGCCAACGGCGTAAAAAATGTTGTTGAGTACCAGCTGGGGCGGCAGCGGCACGCCATCAGGGGGATGCCCTCCCGCCCCGTCCGGGGCGGGAGGGGGGGCGGCACTGCCGTTCCGGCGCCCGGTTGACTGCGCCGCCACGCGGCCGAAGGTGCACGACCGCAGGATACATTAGGCCGCGGACTTTTTTCCCCCTTTCGATCACCGGTCGTCGCATCCCATCCGGCCACCCACGAACAGCTTCATGAGCGAAGATATTCGGAACCGCTCCTGTCTTTTCAGTGCAGCGTTGTTTTCCTGATGGTGGAGCTTGCTTTTTGATTTTGGCTGTGGGCAGAATGGGAACAAGTTGGGCGGTTTTGGTTTGTCAGGAAAGAGGGTTCACGTTCACGTACCATCAACGAAGGAGGAGGATTCCGATGCAACAGCGCAACAGGTTCAAGCAACTAGGCGTTTGGGCGGCCTTTCTCGTGGCGACCGCCGCCGTTCCGGGACTGGCGGTCGCCGACCCCTGTGAGTCTTGCCACATGCAGAAAAATCCCGGACTCTTTCTCCAGTGGAAGAACTCCAAACACGCGGCAAACGGCGTCTCCTGTATCGACTGCCACCGCGCTGCGGCCACCGATCCCGATGCCTTTTCCCATCACGGGGCCACCATCGCCACCCTGGTGACCCCCAAGGACTGCGGCCAGTGCCATGCCAAGGAGACCGAGCAGACCACCAACTCCTATCATGCCCATGCCGGAGAAATCCTTGAATCAGCGGATGCCTACCTGGCCCATGTGGCCGGCGGCGAGCCGGTGGCCATTGCCGGCTGCGCCGTCTGCCACGGCGCCAAGATCAAGATCGACCCCAAGTCTCCCAACCGCCTCGATCGCAAGACCTGGCCCAACTCGGGGATAGGCCGGATCAATCCGGACGGCTCCAAGGGCGCCTGCAACGCCTGCCACGTCCGCCATTCCTTTTCAGTGGCTCAAGCCCGGCAGCCGGAGAACTGCGGCAAATGCCATCTGGGCCCCGATCATCCGCAAAAGGAGATCTACGAGGAGTCCAAGCACGGCATCGCTTACTATGCCAATCGGGAGAAGATGAATCTGGACAAGAATTCCTGGGTTGTGGGGGTTGACTACTACGAGGCGCCGACCTGCGCCACCTGCCATATGTCGGCCACCCCGGACCAGCCGGTCACCCATGATGTCGGCAACCGGATCTCCTGGACCTTGCGGCCACCCATCTCCAAGCACAAGGACGACTGGCAGCAGAAACGTAAAAACATGCAGGATGTCTGTCTCAACTGTCATCAGCAGCGATTCGTGGACGGCCACTACTACCAGTACGACGCCATGGTGGAACTCTACAACGAAAAGTTCGGCAAGCCCGCCACCGAGATCATGAACATCATTAAGAAGAAGGGGTTGTTGGCCCGACCGGCGGATTTTGCCAACAAGGTCGAGTGGGAGTACTGGGAACTCTGGCACCACGAGGGGCGGCGGGCCAGAATGGGCGCGGCGATGATCGGTCCGGACTACACCTGGTGGCACGGGATCTACGACGTGGCCCAGAACTTCTACTTCAAGTTCCTGCCCGAGGCACGCCACTTCAACGATCCTGATGTGAACGCCTACATCGACAATCTGCTGAAGAACAACCCCATGCATGACTGGGTGAACAAGCCGACCAAGGAACTCAAGGCGGCCATCCGCAGCGGTGAGCTGCAGAAGGTCTACGACAAGTTGTTCGCGGCCGATAAGCAGTAGCGCCCGTCGTGGCGTTGTAAAAAAAACAGGCCAGGAACCTGCCATGGGTTCCTGGCCTGTTTTTGCGTCGGCGTTGCGCCTTGGCGTCATCGCACCGCCGGTTTCGTCCTGGGCGGCCTGGCAGGTGCGGGGGCCTGGCTCGCCGGCCTGGCGATCCAGGTGGTGCAGCACGGCGGGTACGGCCAGGAAACCCGGCAGTGTGCAGTAGACCGCCACGACCGCAGATCCCATGGCCGCCTTTTGACCAGGCGCGAGCGGCGAATGAGAGGGGCTTGCCGGCCACTGGGCAAGGGGGCGACGCTTCGGTTCTATTCCACCATCTTGAGCATCTCGTCGATGATGTTTAAGCCCGCCTGCCAGAACTGCGGATCGGTCAGTTCAACGCCGAACGGTTTCACCAGTTCGTAAGGGGTGTTGGCGCCGCCGGACCGGAGCAGATCCAGATACTTGGGCACGAACGCCGCCCCCTCCTGTCTGTAGAGGCCGTAAAGCGAGAGAACCAGCAGCTCGCCAAAGGCGTAGGAGTAGACATAGCCCGGGGTGCTCAGAAAATGCGGAATGTAGGACCACCAGATGGAGTAGTCCGGGGTCATGGTCACCGCGTCGCCGAACATGGCCTGCTGGGTTTCCATCCAGTAGGTGGAGAGCCGATCGCTGGACAGCTCGCCTTCCTCGCGCCTGCCGTTGTGGGCCAGATGCTCGAAGCGGTTCATGGAAACCTGGCGGAAGACGGTGGCGAAGATCGATTCGAGCTTCTGGCAGATGAAGGCCCGCTTCTCGCCGGCATCACCGATCTGGGCAAGCTGGGAGTTGAAGAGAAGGAGTTCGGCGAACACCGAGGCGGTTTCGGCGAGCACCAGGGTGGTGTGGCTGTTGTAGTAGCCGCGGGCCGCGGCCAGGTACTGGTGAACGCCGTGGCCGAGTTCGTGGGCCACGGTGGAGACATCGCGGATGTTGCCGGTGTAGTTGACCATCACGTAGGGGTGGACCTGCGGGATGCAGGGGTGGGCAAAGGCGCCGCCGCGCTTGCCCTCGGCGAGCGGCGCGTCGATCCAGCGCCGGTCAAAGAAGAACGAGGCGATTTCGGCCATTTCCGGTGAAAAGTCGCCAAATGCCTTGAGCACCATCTCCCGGGCCTGGCCCCAAGGCACGGCGGAGGAGGGCAGGAGGGGGAGCGGGGCGTAGCGGTCGTAGTCCACCAATTCGGGCAGCTCGAGCAGCTCGCGCTTGATCCGGTAGTAGCGCTGGGGGATGTCGTAGCGGCCGGTGACCGCCTCCACCAGCACCTCCACGGTGCGGTGGTCGAGTTCGTTGGCGAGATTCATGGAGGCCACCCACGACGGGTAGCCGCGCAGCCGGTCGTCGATCATCTTGTCGGCGGCCAGGGTGTTGAAGATGTGGGTGAGGATGTGGAGCTGACCGCGCAGCCCCTCGGTGAGGTCGGCGGCCGCCTGGCGCCGCATCTCGCGGTCGGCGTGGTAGAGGTCGGCGAGCACCTCTTCCTCGCCGCGCGCGGCCTCGCCGAATTTCAGGTGACCCATCACCTTGTCAAAGAGGGTGGTCCAGCTCGCGCGGCCCACCGGAGCGCGTTCGAGGAGCAGGGTTTCCTCCACCGAGGAGAGCAGGTGTTGGGCGTAGCGGCGCATGCTGGTGAGATAGTGGCGGTAGGGGGCGAGAAGCGGGTCGGCAAGCAGCACGCTCGCCGCGGCCTCGTCCACCTTGTTCCATTCGAGTTCGAAGAAGATGGTACGTTTGCCGAATCGGCTGCCGAGTTCGCGGATCTTCTGCAGGAAGGCGCCGGCCTCGGCCGACTTGGTGCGGGTGGCGAAGTTGAGGTAGGCAAAGGTGGCAAGCCTGCCCAGCCGGGTTTCGAGTTCTTCGAGGTCGGTGACCAGGGCGAGGAGTTCGGCGGCGGCGAGTTTCGCCACCCGCCCCTTGTAGCGCTCCTCGATCCGTACCGCCGCCTCCTCGCAGCCTTCGATGTCAATGGTAACGGCGTCGTCGTTGCTTCCCTGGTAGAGATCGTTTAGATTCCAGTTGACCCCGGTGGTCCCCAACTGGGCGTTCAGTTCTTCGGACATGGATCGACTCCCTCGTGCCTGGCCAGGCGGCAGGCCATGGTATGGGTACGTTTTTTTGTTGAATGCCTCTCGCTTAAAACTTCCAACCGCTCCATTTATAGCATACCCACGCCCACAGGCAAGCCGGAAAGGTTGGCCAAAGGCTCTGCCGGCCGGCGAGGAGAAGCCATGTCTGCTTCGGTAACCACGCGTATCGACGCCAATCGCTGTACCGGCTGCGGCCGCTGTGTGACCGTCTGTCCCGACCACGCCCTCGGCCTGCACCGGGGCGTGGCCGAGGTGACCGGTGGCAGCTGCCTTGCCTGCGGCCACTGTGGAGCCGTCTGCCCCACCGGCGCGGTGACGGTGGCGGCCATCGACCCCGCTTCCCTGGCCTTTTCCTCCTTTGCCCTTGACCGCGACCACTGCCTCGCGCCGGGCGATTTCGACCCGGCAGCCCTGGCGCGCCTCATGGCCTCGCGCCGATCCTGCCGCCACTACACCGGGCAGCCGGTGCCGCGGGGAGTGCTCGACGACCTCATCAAGATTGGCGCCTTGGCGCCCTCGGGCACCAACAGCCAGCGCTGGACCTTCACCGTGCTGGCGAGCCGCGCCGAGGTGCTGGCCCTGGGGGAGGGGATCGGGGCCTTCTTCGCCCGGCTCAACCGCCGGGCCGCGAACCCCTTGCTCCGCAACCTTCTGGCCCTCGTCGGCCAGCCGGCCCTGCGGGATTATTTCCGCCGCCACTCGGGCGGTGTCGCGGCAGCGCTTGCCGCCTGGCGCGACGAGGGCCGCGACCTCCTCTTCCACGGCGCCACCGCCCTCATCCTGGTGGGGTCGCGACCCGGGGCGAGCTGCCCCATGGAAGACGCGCTGCTCGCCACCCAGAACATTCTCCTTGCCGCCCATGCCATGGGACTTGGTTCCTGCCTGATCGGCTACGCGGTTGAGGCGTTGCGCCGCGATCGCGCCAGCCGGCGGCTCCTCGATCTCCCCCCCGACGAGCCCGTACATGCGGTGATCGCCCTGGGCTACCCGGCGGAACGATACCTGCGACTCACCGGCCGAAAAAAAACCGTGGTCCGCTATTCGGGCCTGGGGGCGGCGGCCGGGGGAGAGGCCCCCGCCTGCGGCTAAAAAAGATTTGCGGCCCTCGCCAAAGAACGATATAGATTTTGAGGCGGTGTGGGGGGCGTCGCGGGAGGGGGCTCGGGGCAAGCGACAGCCTCGGGGCCGTATCCCGCAAGCGGTTGGGGCGTTCCGGCCAGGCGATTTCCCTCCGGCTTCCCCGGCTTTGCGCCGTGTCACACCGCTACCCTGCCAATCCACATTTTTTTGATCGAGTCCATGAACAAACCCGTCACCGCGCCTGTTTACGACGAAACAAAGATCAAGACCCTGAGTTCGCTGGAGCACATCCGCCTGCGGCCCGGCATGTACATCGGTCGACTGGGCAATGGCTCGCATCCTGACGATGGCGTCTACATCCTCCTCAAAGAGGTGATCGACAACGCCGTTGACGAGTTCATCATGGGCTCCGGCAAGCGGGTGGATGTCTCGCTTGGCGAGGACGGCATTGTCCGGGTCCGCGACTTCGGCCGCGGCATCCCGCTCGGCAAGGTGGTGGAATGCGTGTCGGTGATCAACACCGGCGCGAAGTACAACACCGACGTCTTCCAGTTCTCGGTGGGGTTGAACGGCGTGGGCACCAAGGCGGTAAACGCCCTCTCCGAGTACTTCCGGGTGGTTTCGCACCGTGACGGCGAGTTTGCCGCCGCAACCTTTTCCAAGGGCACCCTGGGGGAAACCGACCGGGGGACCACCACCGAGAAGAACGGCACCCTGATCGAATTCCGTCCCGATCCACTCCTCTTCGAAAACTACGTCTTCAACCGGGAGTTCATCGAGAAGCGCCTCTGGCGTTATGCCTATCTGAACGCCGGCCTCAAGCTCTATCTCGACAAGGAGTGTTTTTTTTCGGCCAACGGCCTCCTCGATCTCCTCGACAACGAGATCGACGGCACCCAGCTCTACGATCCCATCCACTTCAAGGACTCCACCCTGGAGTTCGCCTTCTCTCACACCGAAGGCTACGGGGAGTCGTACTTCTCGTTTGTCAACGGTACCTTCACCAACGAGGGCGGCACTCATCTCTCCGCCTTCCGGGAGGGGATTTTGAAGGGGGTCAACGACTACTCGGGCAAGAAGTTCACCGGCGAGGACGTGCGCGAAGGCGTGGTGGGCACGGTGGCGGTGAAGATCAAGGATCCGATCTTCGAATCGCAGACCAAGAACAAGCTCGGCAATACCGATATCCGCGCCTGGATCGTCAACGCGGTCAAGGATCAGGTCACCGACTACCTCTACAAGAACACCGAGGTGGCCGAGGTGATGCTCGACAAGATTCAGCAGAGCGCCCGGGTCCGCAAGGAACTCCAGCACGTCCGCAAGGAGGCCAAGGCCAAGGCCAAGAAGGTGGCGCTGAAGATCCCGCAGCTCAAGGACTGCAAGCACCATCCCCGGCCCGGCTCCCCGTCGCCCGAGGGTCGCGAGAACATGATCTTCCTCACCGAGGGGCAGTCGGCCTCGGGCTCCATCGTCAGTTCCCGCGATCCCATGACCCAGGCGGTATTTTCGCTGAAGGGCAAGCCGATGAACGTCTTCGGTCAGCAGCTCGCCCTCCTCTACAAGAACGAGGAGATGTACAATATCATGCGGGCCTTGAACATCGAGGAGTCGGTGGGGGGCCTACGGTACGATAAGATCATCCTCGCCACCGACGCCGACGTCGACGGCCTCCATATCCGGAACCTTATCCTCACCTTCTTCCTCCACTACTTTGAGAGCGTGATCAAGCGCGGCCATATCTACATCCTCGAAACGCCGCTCTTTCGGGTGCGCACCAAGGGGGAGACGGTCTACTGCTACTCCGAAGCCGAGCGGAGCGCGGCGGAAAAAAGGCTCGCCGGCAAGGGCCAGAAGCGGCTGCAGGTGGAGGTGACCCGTTTCAAGGGGCTGGGCGAGATCTCGCCGCCCGAGTTCAAGCAGTTCATCGGCAGCGACATGCGACTTCAGCAAGTTTCCATCGACCGATTGAGCGAGGTGCCCATGCTGCTTGAGTTCTACATGGGCAAGAATACCCCGGAGCGCAAGCAGTATATCATGGAACATTTAGCATAGAGCCTGTAAGGACTTATGGAAACCTCTCAATACGGCAAGCTCCACCAGCTCTTTGACACCAACTTCATCGACTACACCTCCTACGTGATCCGGGAGCGGGCCATCCCCGACGTGGCCGACGGGTTGAAGCCGGTGCAGCGCCGTATCCTCCAGACCCTCGCCAACATGGACGACGGCCGCTTCCACAAGGTGGCCAACGTGGTTGGCGAGTCCATGAAGCTCCACCCCCATGGCGACGCCTCCATCTTCGCCGCCCTGGTCAATCTGGCCAACAAGGAATACCTCATCGACCGCCAGGGGAACTTCGGCAATATCTACACCGGCGACCAGGCTTCCGCCGCCCGCTACATCGAGTGCCGGCTGACCCCGCTTGCCCGCGAAACCCTGTTCAACAAGGATCTCACCGAGTACGTCGACTCCTACGACGGCCGCATGCAGGAGCCGGTGGCGCTCCCCGCCAAGATTCCCATGCTGCTGTTGCTCGGGGCCGAGGGCATCGCGGTGGGCATGGCCACCAAGATCATGCCCCACAACTTCGCGGAACTGCTCGACGCTCAGAGGAAGATTCTCCGCGGCGAGTCCTTCGAGGTCTTCCCCGATTTCCCCAAGGGGGGGCTGCTCGACGTCTCGGGCTACGACAGGGGCAACGGCCGCATCAAGTGCCGGGCACGCATCGAGGAGCGCGACGAAAAGACCATCGTCATCCGCGAGATTCCCCACTCCACCACCACCGAATCGTTGAGCGAGTCCATCGAAAAGGCGGCCCGCAGCGGCAAGATCAAGATCACCTCCATCAACGACTACACCGCCGAGAACGTGGAGATCGAGATCAAGCTCGCCCGGGGCGTCTACGCTCACGACACCATCAAGGCGCTCTATGCCTTCTCGGACTGCGAGGTTTCCATTACCCCCAATCTCACCGTGATCCGCGACAACCGGCCGGTGGTGATGGATGTGGACGAGGTGCTGCGCTACAACACCGACAAGTTGGTGCGCGACCTCGAAAAGGAACTGAATATCGAACTCGGGCGGCTCAACGACCGGCTGCACGCCTCGCTTCTCGAACAGATCTTCATCGAGGAACGGATTTACAAGCAGATCGAGGAAGCTCCAACCTACGAGGCAGTGGTCCAGGCGGTGGAGGAGGGGCTCGCCCCCTTTGCCGACCAGCTGATCCGTCCGGTGGTCCGGGAGGACATCGAGCGGCTGCTCGAAATCCGCATCAAACGCATCTCCCGCTACGACATCAACAAGAAGAAGAAGGAGATCAAGGATCTCCGCGCCGCCATCAAGGAGGTGATCACCAACCTCAAGGACATGGTGGGCTTTACCATCCGCTACATCGACGGCCTCATCGCCAAGTACGGCCATCTCTACCCACGCCGCACCGAACTTGCCACCTTCCAAGAGGTGGAGGCGCGCAAGGTGGCGCTGTCGAACCTCACCGTGGGCTATGACCCGGAGACGGGCTTCCTGGGCACCCAGATCAAGGGCGAGGAACCCTTTTCCTTTGCCTGCTCCGAGTACGACAAGCTTCTGCTCATTTTCAGGAACGGCCTCTACAAGGTGATCAACGTCACCGACAAGCTCTTCATCGGCCACGGCATTGCCTGGTGCGGCACGGCCGGCGACCAGACGGTCTTTAACGTCATCTACCGAGACGGCGAACAGGGCCTTTCCTACGTTAAGCGCTTCCAGTCGCCCAAGTTCATCCTGGACAAGGAGTACCACCTCTTCGACGTCCACCCCCGTTCCGAGATCCAGTACCTGGCGACCGACCCGGGGGAGATGGTCCGGATCTACTATGCGCCAAACCGTCGGGCCCGCAGCAACATCGAGGACATCAGCTTCGCCGACTTCCTGGTCAAGGGGGTGACGGCCATCGGCAAGCGGCTTGCCACCCGCCCGGTGCGGCGGCTTGCCGCCCTTACCCGGCAGCAGGCGGCCCAGCAAGAGGAGGCGCCGCAGCCGGTTCTCTTCCCGGCCAACGGCAAGGAGGCGGTCGACGACAAGAACGACCAGAAAGACGAGCCGCCGGCCGGCGAGTGACCGCCTGGACGCCCGTTTCTCCCCAGAATAGAAAAAAAAGGCCCCGCCGGGACGATGCCGGCGGGGCCTTTTTTTGTCTTCTTCCAGGGCCGCAAGTGCCTCTGGGCTCGGTTATTGGTTTTCGTATGCCTTGAGGATCACCACATCCTCGATGGGTACGTCCCGGTAGGCGCCCACGGTGGTGGTGGGCTGCCGGGCAATGGCGTCCACCACGTCCATGCCCTCAACCACCTGGCCGAAGACCGCATAGCCGTAGTTGGTGGGGGAGGCGCCGTGGTGGTCGAGGTTGGGGTTGTCCGTGAGGCTGATGAAGAACTGGCTGGTGGCGCTGTCCACCTGCCAGGTGCGGGCCATTGCCAGGGTACCCCGTTTGTTGGCCAGCCCGTTGCCCGCCTCGTTGGTGATCGCCGGGTAGGTGGCGGGCCGGGGGACCATGCCCGACATGAAGCCGCCGGTCTGCACGACGAAGCCGCTGATCACCCGGTGGAAGATGAGGTTGTCGTAGAACTTGTCCCGCACGTAGCGGCGGAAGTTGGCCACCGTGACCGGCGCCTTGTCCGCGAAGAGTTCGACGACGATTTTGCCCAGATTGGTTTCCATGGTCACCGTGGGGCCGGTAACCATGGTGCCGGGAGTGGCATGGGCGGAAGCGGGGAGGATGAGGATGAGCAGACAGAGGGCGAGGGCTCGGAACATATCGGTTCTCCTTGGCGGTCAACGGACAAAAAAATAGCGGCCGGCGAGAAATTTTTTCGGTCGGCGCCGGGATGCGAAAGTCGTCAATATCATACTCGATTCCCGGCGCTTTGGGAGCTGTTTTTGGCGCCCGGGGACGGCTGCGGAAAGATCATGGGGTTGCATTTCTTCGCATTTTCAACTATAAGACGCATCGCTACGATGACGAGCTATCGGCTTCGTCGGCGGCTTCCGCAGGCCAGCGGGATGAAGGTTAAATTGTTGTATTTTCGGCCGGCATGCTTGGCGCGGCGACTTTTTTGGACGTCCATGCCGGCTTGATGTTATTATTTTGCAGATCGCTCCTCCGGCGGTGTCTTTGTGAGGTTGCCGTTGCGCCGGCGGGGCCGTGGTAAGGTAAAGATGAGGTTTTCGATGGGGTATCCGGTGACCGACTACGTCCAGGCGATGAGTAAGGCCTGTCAGACCGGTTTCTCGGCAGCCGGCGATTTACGGGTCTACAAACGGGTGGTGATGAGCGGCTTTGTGCTGGCCGGGCTGATGTTCTTTTTCTCGCTGCTGACCACCAAGATCATGCGGGACGGCGGCATCGGTTCCGGTTTCTCCGGTATGCATCTGCTGCAGTCCCGGAACTACCAGACCATTGAGGCGGACACCGCCAAGGAACTCATCGGCCAGCTGCGCAGCCATGATCTCTGGCAGGATTCGCTGCCCGAGATGATTCCGCCGGTTGTCCTGCAGCGTTTTCCCGACGATCTGGACCATCTGGAGGTTGCCAACAAGAAAAAGGCATTCCTTCATACCTTGCTCCCCATGGCGCTTATCGCGCTTTCCGAGGTGGCCCACGAACGCCAGCAGCTACAGTACATCCTGCAAAAGTACAGTTCCCCGCCGGCCAGTTTTGCCCCTGCCGCCGACGGTGGAACCCCCAAGTGGGCGGCGCCGCTCAATGTCAAGGAGCAGGAGTTCGTATCCGGCCTGGTCGAGAAGTACCGGACCGATTCGGTTGAGGTGCTGTTACGGCGGGTCAACACAGTGCCGGTCAGCCTGATCATGGCCCAGGGGGCCATCGAGTCCTCCTGGGGTACCTCCCGCTTTGCCAACCAGGGGAACAACCTCTTCGGGATCTGGACCTGGAGCGGCCCCGGCCTGGTGCCGACGGACCGCGATGCCGACAAGTCGCACATGGTCGCCACCTACGAAACCCTGCTCGATTCGGTGCGCTCCTACCTGCTCATGCTCAACAGGGTGGATGCCTACCAGGAGCTGCGGGTCATCCGCCAGCGCAGCAACGACCCGGTGGCCCTGGCCGCTGGCCTGCTCAACTACTCCGAGCGCGGCGGTATCTATGTCTCGGACATCGGCCGGGTCATCGAACACAACAACCTGCGTGATTACGATGCCATGGCGTTGACCGGGGATCTCAACCCCTCCCGGATGGCCCTGCTGCAGTCCCCGGCTGACGGCGGCGCGCATTCTTTCTTCGGTCTGGGGCGGATTTTCACTAACTGACGCGCTTTTCGCCCGGGGAGGACCGCCCTCGAAGGTCGGTATATGCCCCAATTCCTGCTCGCCCTTCTGTTGCTGCTGCTTTCCGCCCTGGTTCCGGCCAGGGCGGCGGCAGATCTCCACGTCCTCATCTACCATCGGTTCGGTGAATCCCGCTACCCAACCACCAGCGTGGCTGTCGATCGTTTTCGGGAGCAGATGGCCTACCTGCGGGACAACGGGTATCAGGTCGTGCCCCTGGCCCAGGTGGTGGACGCCCTCAAGCAGCATCGTCCGCTGCCGGAACGGGCGGTGGTGATCACCATCGACGACGGCTACCAGAGCGTCTATCATGCCGCCTGGCCCATCCTGAGATCGTTTCACTACCCCTTTACCGTTTTCCTGAACGTCCAAGCCGTGGCCGGCGGGTTTTCCAGCATCCTCGACTGGCGACAGATCGCCGAGATGCAACGGGCCGGAGTGGATTTCGAGGACCACAGCTTTGCCCACAACCGGCTGGCCGACTGGCCGACCGGCATGGACGAGGCGGCGTACCGTCGGTGGATCGCAGCCGATTTGGCCAAGGGGGCGGCGATTCTCACCCAGCGGCTGGGGCAGCGGCCGAAGTGTTTCGCCATTCCCTATGGCGAATACAACCGGATCGTCCTTGAAGAGGCGAAAAAGATCGGCTACGAGGCGATTCTCACTCAGGATCCCGGCGCGGTGAGTGGCGAAACCGACCGCTTCCGCATCCCCCGCGAGCCCATTCTCGGCTACGAGTGGGCGACCATGGATCACTTCGCCATGGTGCTCGGCCGGCACGACCTGCCCTGCGATGAATTCACCCCTTCCCTCGCCCCCCTTACCACCCGGACGCCGGTGCGCCTCTCGGCCCGATTGCTCCACCCCGACCGGTATCTGCCCGACTCCTTTGCCATCTACGTCAGCGAACGGGGCTGGCTGCCCGCGACACTTTCCGGCGATCGGCTGCTCTGTCGGGAGCCGGTCACCCTCCTTCGGCGGCTCAACCGGGTGGCGGTGCGGGGGCAAGAGAAGGCGGGGGGCCGTGCCGCCATCCACTTCTGGATGCTGCTGCGGCCCCCCGGCGGAGAGTGACGCCTTGCCGCGGTCCGTTTTTTTCCTCTTTGTCGGCGGGCAATGGTTCGTTATACTTGGCCTGATTGCCTGAACGATACGCGTGGAGAGGGGAACCATGGGCGACGGCGATAACTGGACGGCGGCGAAGATCCTCGGCATTTCCGACGCCTACTGGCAGTCATGCACCCTGCACTGCGCCGTGAGCCTTGACATCTTCTCGCGGCTTGCCCACGAATGCCGCACCGTCGACGAGCTGGCCGAGCTTCTCGACGCCGACCGGCGGGGACTCGCCACCCTGCTCGATGCCCTGGCGGCCATGGGGTTGCTCGCCAAGGACGGCGATTGTTTCACCAACACTGCGTCGGCGCGTCGGTTTCTGGTCAACGGCGGCCCGGAGTACATCGGCAACATCATCATGCACCATCACCACCTGTTGGATGGCTGGGCACAGCTCGAAAGGGCGGTGCGCCGCGGCCAGCCGGTGGAGAAGCGCAGTTACGGCGAGGAACGGGAGCGGGAGAGCTTCCAGCTCGGCATGCTCAACTTAGCCATGGGCATTGCCCCCCATCTCGCCGAACAGGTGGATCTCCAGGGGTGTCGCCACCTCCTCGACCTGGGCGGTGGACCCGGCACCTATGCCATCCATTTCTGCCGAGCCAACCCCAAGCTGCGGGCGACCATCGTCGATCGGCCCACCACCAGAGAGTTTGCCATCAAGGCGGTGCGCTTCTTTGGCCTCGGTGACCGGATCGACTTTATGTCCGCGGACTTCACCGTTGATCCCCTTCCCGGCCGCTACGACGTGGCCTGGGTGTCCCAGGTGCTGCACAGCTACGCCCCCGAGGAATGCCGGACGATCCTCGCCAAGGTAGTGGCCGGCCTGGAGCCCGGTGGCCTGATCATGGTTCACGAGTTCTTTCTGAACAATGCCAAGGACGGCCCACTCTTTCCGGCACTTTTTTCACTCAACATGCTGATCAACAACCCCAGCGGCCGTTCCTATGCCGAGCGGGAGATGGGAACGATCCTCGCCTCTCTGGGGGTCGGGGGGCTGCGCCGCCTGCCCTTTGTCGGCCCCAATGAATCGTATGTGCTTTGCGGCCGCCTGCCGGCGGGGCGGCAATAAGGCGAGGCCGGCCCCGGTACGGTTCGGCTTGCAACCATAAGGAGATAGAGATCATGGGGTTCATGGAATTTTTTACGCCGGTCCCCACCGCTACCGCTGACGAGGCGCACCACCTGCTTGCCGACGGCGGCCGCGAAGGGTACAACCTGATCGATGTCCGGCAGCCCAAGGAGTATGCCGATCAACACCTGCCCGGCGCAATCCTCATTCCCTTGGGTGAACTTAAAGATCGGTTGGCCGATATCGATCCGGCCAAGCCAACCATTGTCTACTGCCGTTCCGGTGTCCGCAGCCGTTCGGCGGCCATCCTGCTCCTGGCTGCCGGGCGTACCGAGGTCGTCAGTATGGCCGGAGGCATCAACGCCTGGGAGGGTGAGGTGGCCTCTGGTCCGCCCGAGGCGGGGATGATCCATTTTGCCCCGGCGGTGACCGTTGCTGAGCTGGTCGTGTTGGCCCGGGGGCTTGAGGAGGGGACTCGCCGCTTTTACGAAGCTATGGCGGCCCGCAACAGTGACGAGCCTGCCGCGCTCTTTGCCGAGCTTGTCGCCGATGAGGTCCGCCACAAGGAGGGCCTTGAGGGGGTTTTCCATGGCCTTGGCGGACGGGCGGAGGATCTGGCGGTGATTGCCGAGAGCCTGGGGCCGGCGGCGGCGGGCGGGATCATGGAAGGCGGCATGGTGGTGGACGAGGCCATCGCCTGGGCCGCCGACCGGACAGCGGTGGAGGTGTTGGAGGTGGCCATGGCCCTGGAGGTTAACGCCTTTGACCTCTACCTCAAAATGGCCCGCCGGGTAGAGGAGGGGGCGGGCCGGGAGGTATTCCGCCGCCTGGCCTTGGCCGAGGAAGAACACCTTCGGCGGCTGGCAGCCCGGCTGGAACAAGGACTGTAGGTGTCGTGATGAACGCGGCGACTTTCCGTGGTTTCGCGGACGAGTGGTTGGTGTTGTAAAAAACAACGTTTTATCTTTGTTTGTCACGTAAACCTCTCCCTGTTGGTGAGAGTGGCGACCGTGCCGTGGCCAGGGGGGGCAACCACCGTGTTATTGCCGGCTTGCGATGTTCCCGACGCCATGCTTGCCATGGTTCTCGACCGGCCGGGGACGCCCTTGGTGCCGCGGCAGGTGCCGGTGCCGCGTCCCGGTCCGCGCCAGGTGCTGCTCAGGGTTGAGGCCTGCGGGGTCTGCCGCACCGATCTGCACATCGTCGATGGCGAACTCGCCTCTTCCAGGCTGCCGCTGGTACCGGGCCACGAAATCGTCGGGGTGGTGGCTGCCGCTGGGGCGGAGGCAATTTTTTCCCTGGGAGAGCGGCTGGGGGTGCCGTGGCTTGCCTCCACCTGTGGCAGCTGCCGTTTCTGTCGTTCGGGCCGGGAGAACCTCTGTGGCCGGGCGTTGTATACCGGCTACACGGTGGACGGTGGCTATGCCCAGTATGCGGTGGCCGATGGCCGGTACGTATTCCGTCTGCCGCCGGCCGACGAGGCGGCCTCGCTGGCACCGCTCCTCTGCGCCGGCCTCATCGGCTACCGCACCTATCGCCTCGCCGGCGAGGCCGTGGAGCATCTCGGCATCTACGGCTTTGGCGCCGCCGCCCATATCATCGCCCAGGTCGCCGTGCACCAGGGAAAGAAGGTCTACGCCTTCACCCGGCCCGGTGATCATGCCGCCCAGGCATTTGCCGGTCGCCTCGGGTGCGTCTGGGCCGGTGGCTCCGACACGCTGCCGCCCCACCGGCTCGACGCGGCGCTTATCTTCGCGCCGGTGGGCAATCTGGTGGTGGCGGCACTCGCCGCCACCGACAAGGGGGGGACGGTGGTCTGCGGCGGCATCCACATGAGCGACATCCCATCCTTTCCCTATTCGCTGCTCTGGGAAGAACGATCACTCCGGTCGGTGGCGAACCTTACCCGCCGGGACGGCCTGGAACTGCTGGCCCTGGCGCCCGAGGTGCCGGTGCGCACCGAGGTCACCACCTTCCCCCTTGTTCAGGCCAACGAAGCTCTGGCGCGGTTGCGCGAGGGCAGGATCGACGGGGCCGTTGTCCTGCTGCCATCCGCCGGCTGATCGGTTCCATGGGGCGCCGCCGGCCTCCGGCTGGCGGTTTTGAACGGGCCTGGCCGCCCCCCTCCCCTTGCCATTTTTCGGTTGTGAGAATACCATGGGAGTGACGGGGAACGGGGTTGTCGCCTCGCCCCGGGGGCGGGAGGGAGTGGTGAGCGGGGATGCGGCCCGAGGTTGGCGGTGAACGGACCTGATGAGGCGCGATGAGTGATTTTTTCGACCGCCAGCAGGCGGCCCAGCGGCAGAGCTGGCAGCTCTTTTTCTCCTTTGCCGTTGCTCTGCTTGCCGTCACCGCCCTGGTGGCGGTTTGCCTTTACGTCATCTTCTTTACCTTCGATCTCCAGAAACTCTACACCCATGTCACGCCCTTCAGTCTGACGCCGGCGGAGTGGGATTTCTCCGTCATCGTCAGGATCGCGGGTGGCGTTTTGCTCCTCATTGCCATCGGCTCGCTCTACAAGTACCTCCGCCTCCGTTCCGGCGGCGGCAGCCTGATCGCCCGGATGCTGGGTGGGCGCATCGTCTATCCCGACAGTCACGACCTTCACGAGCGACGCCTGCTCAATGTCGTCGAGGAGATGGCCATTGCCTCCGGGGTCACCGTGCCATCGGTCTATCTCCTGGACGGGGAGTGGGGGATCAACGCCTTTGCCGCCGGTTTCTCTCAGGAAGACGCGGTGCTCGGCATCACCAAGGGCGCGCTTCACTACCTGAACCGTGAAGAACTGCAGGGGGTCGTCGCCCACGAGTTCAGCCACATTCTTTACGGCGACATGCTCATCAACATCCGGCTGCAGGGGTTTCTCCACGGCATTCTGGTTCTTGGCCTGCTGGGGGAGATGTTGGTGAAGAGTGTCATGGTCGATGACGAGGCGTTGCAGAGCCGGGCCATGCGGGGGGCCGCGGCGGGCGGCTTCGCCTCCCTGGCCGCCGGGGTGGTGCTGCTGGTGGTTGGCTACACGGGGGTGTTCTTCGCTCGCCTCATCAAGAGTGGGGTCTGCCGGCAACGGGAGTTTTTGGCCGATGCCGCGGCGGTACAGTTCACCCGTAACCCTCTGGGGCTTGCCGGGGCTCTCAAGAAGATCGGCGGTCTGGCGGCGGGGGCGCGGCTCCGTGCGCCCCGGGCCTCGGAGATCAGCCATATGTATTTTGGCAACAGCGCCACCGAGAGCCGGCTCCAGCTGTTCAGTACCCACCCCCCCCTGGCCGAGCGGATCCGACGACTGGATCCGGATTTCCGCGGCGAATACCCGGCCCGGCTTCAGCCGGTACGGATCGGCGAGGAAGAGGCCATGATGTACGCCACGCCGGTGGCGGACGGAGGTGCTTTCCAGGGGGGCAGGGAAGGGGAGGGGGGCGAGCATCGGTTCTTCCGTTCCTTCCTGGCGGGTCGCGAACCTGACAGTGCCGTGTCCGGGCAGCCGGAGGAGCGGCTGCGACTGGCCCAGGAGATGCTCGCCGGTATTCCGGCTTCGCTCCGGCGGGCGGTGACCGACGGGCTGGGAGTCCGGGCCGTGCTCTGCGGGCTTCTGCTCCACCGCCGCGACGAAGTCCGCAGCCGCCAGCTCGCCGTCCTGGATGGCATGGGAGTCCCGATGCTCGCGCAGGAGGTGGCCCGGTTCCTCCCGGAGATCGACCGACTCCTGCCCGAACTGCGGCTGCCCCTGGTGGATTTGGCCCTGCCTGCCCTGCTGACCCTCACCGGGGCGGAGTACCGTGCCTTCCGGGGTGGTCTCGCCCGCCTCATCAAGGCCGGCGGTCCGCTGGACCTCTTTGCTTACGCCCTGTTCTTCCTGCTCACCAGGCAGCGGGCCGCCTCCTCTTCCGCCGCCTCGGCCCGAGGCCGGCAGCGTCAGCCGGTTGTCACCTCTCTGGCCCGGGTTCGTGACGAGGTCTCCTGTGTTCTGTCGCTGCTGGCCAGGCTGGGAAGTGAAGATGAGGAGGCGGCGGGCCGGGCGGTCATGCGGGCCGCCCGCTGCTTTGGCAAGGAGATGAAGTACATCGCCTATCTGCCGGCCAATCTCTCCGGGCTGGACGCGCTTGACAGGGCGCTCAAACGGCTGGGCGACTGTTCGCCCCTCATCCAGCAGGCCGTGCTGGAAGCCTGTCATGCCTGCATCTTCAGGGACGAGCGGCTTTCCGTCGGCGAGGCGGAGCTGTATCGGGTCGTCGTGGCGGCTTTGGCTGGCCCGCTGCCCCCATGGCTTGCCTTGGCGCAACCGGGTGGCGAGGTCTGAACCGTCTCTGCGCCGAGCCGGCGGGGACGCGTCAATCGTCAGTTTCAGCATTGGGAAATGGGGGGGCGCTCCGGGTATCGCTGGGTGGCATTACGGCCGGCCATGGCGCCGGTTCCATTGCCGGGTGCTTTCGGTTGCCGGAGCAGGGGCGTGAATGGTATGTTGGCAGGGCTACCGTTTGTTATGGGGAGAGCAGCAAGACAGCGGGGGCTTCGGAGGCGGCCGTGCGGACGAGGGACACGGGCGGGGTGGCAGAAGAGCGGCAGCGGCCAATGGTGGCCGTCGGCGATGCCGATCGACCTGATCATCACCGGCCAGGCCAGGCCGCATCTCACCGGTTTTGAGCTGGCCCAGACCATCAGACGGTTGCCGGCCGGATCGCCGGTCATTCTCTGCACCGGTTTGAGCGCCGTGGTGAGCGGGCAGAAGGCCCGGGCCAGCGGGATCAGCAAGTAGCTTCTCAGGCCGATCAACGTCCAGGAACCTGCCGAGGTCCGGTTGGTACTCGACGTGAACGACAAGCTTGCTGCCGCTGTTGCCGTCTGTGAATAACAACCTATCAGGAGTGTTTCCAATGAAAAATCAGCTCGCCACCTGGCGTTACCTCTTTCTGGCGTTTTTTCTCTCCCTGACCCTTGCCCCGCCCGTTGCGGCGGATCCAGGGGCGGCCGAGGCCGGGCCCGGGACCATTGCGAGCCTGGCGGTCATGCCCTTTGGCAGTGCTGAGAAGCCGTTCGACAAGGCGCTGCTCGTCAAGGACATGGTTGACTGCAAGATCTTCGGGTTCTGTGCCTGGAAGAAAGAGGATGCCGGGGCCGGGAGCATTACGGCCATCTACCAGCGGCATCTGCGGCAGCGGATGGGCGACGTGGTGCTGCCCTGGGAACAGGTGGAGCAGGTTTTCGACCGAATGCCCCCCCGGGGCCAGGAGACTTTGCGGAGTGCGGCCAAACGATTCGGCGAGGCGACCGCGGCGAGCCATGTCCTCACCGGCACGGTGTGGCGTTATCGGGAGCGGGCGGGGAGTGCCGTGGCCGCCGAAGTGCCGGCTTCGGTGAATTTTACCGCCATCCTGGTTCGAACCAGGGACGGCGCGGTCCTGTGGAGTGGTCATTTTGACAAGACCCAGCGCGGTCTTGCCGAAAACCTTCTCGATGCCCCGCTGTTCGTCAAGAAGGGGGTGAAGTGGCTGAGCGCCGAGGAACTCGCCTCCTTTGGGGTCGAAGAAACCCTGAAGTCCTTTCCCGCCCGATGACGCCCCCGTATCGGGGTACGGACGGCCGCGCCTAAGCCCCGCCGTCCGTACCACCGCCGTCCCGCCCCCGCTGGGGAATGCCGCCTTGCTCATCACCGTCGGACGGCTGCGCCGGTGCCTGCTTTCGGCCCTGGGGCAGCCGGATGGTGAACACGGCCCCGCCATCGCTGCCGTTGCCGACCGTGATGCTGCCGCAGTGCAGGCGCACGACCTGTCTGGCGATGGCCAGGCTCAGCCCCTGGCCCCGGTGGTGGTGGGCGATGTCGTGGATGGCGAACTCATCGAAGATTTCCCGTTGCCGTTCCGGCGGGACGCCATCGCCCTGGTCGGCGACGGTGATCACGCAGTCGCCGTCGGCAGCCGAGGCAAGGCCGATGACGACCCTGCCGCCCACCTTCGAGAACTTGATCGCGTTGTCGATGATAAAGCCCAACGCCTTCCCGAGCAGTGTCCTGTCGGCGGTAACGGTATCGCTGTTGTCGTTGGGTAGGGTGATGAAGATGTCCTTGGCGGCGATTTTATCGGCGCGATTGTCGATGATCGTGGCCAGAAGAGCGCCGACCGGCTCCTCGGAGAGCTGGAGGGTGATGTCGGACTTGATTTCGCAGAGCATGGATGCCTTCTCGATGAACTCCCAGAGCCGCAGGCCGGACTCCCGGAGCATTGCCGTTATCCGGCGACAGTCCGCCGGCACCTTGGCGTCCAGGATCTGGGCGAACCCCAGGATGCCGTTGAGCGGCGTTCTGGTTTCATGGGAGATGAGGGTGAGGAAATGGGATTTCATGCTGCTGAGCCGTTCCTGGTGCTCCAGGCGGAGCATGATCCTGATCTTGGCCATCAGCTCTTCAGCGTCATAGGGTTTGACGATGTAGTCATCCGCTCCGGCCCGGTAGCCGGCGAGTCGGTCTTCCAGGCTGAGGTTCCCGGAAACAAAGATGATCTTGGTGAAGCGGTGTTCCTCGTCTTCCCGGATCCGGCGGCATGTTTCCAGACCGTTCAGCCGCGGCATGTCGATGTCGAGGAGGATGACGTCAGGTCTGAACTCCGTCACCTTTTCCAAGGCATCCAGGCCATCCCCGGCAAAGGCGAGGTTGTATTCTTTTCCGAGCAGTGCCTGAGCCCTGAGGCGGATGGCCGGCTCATCGTCGACCACCAGAATTCTTTTCCTCTGCAGCATCTGGATATCTCCGTTGGACTGTTTCCCCTGTGTCACCCTGTCGGGCTGTTTCTCCCCTCAGAAACCGTGCGTCCTGGCGGGGGTGGCTCCACCGCCTTCGTCGTTGTCGGCGAACTCAAGGGCGATCTCCCGGAATTTTTCGTGCAGCTGTAAAAAGACCTCGGTCAGCTCGGGTTCGAAGTGGCTGTTTTTGCCCTGGCGGATGATCTCCACCGCTTTTTCGTGGGAAAATGCCGGTTTGTAGCATCGTTTGCTGATCAGGGCATCGTAGACGTCGGCAATGGCCATGAGCCGCCCCGGCACCGGAATGGCTTCCCCGACAAGCCCCCGGGGATAGCCTGAGCCATCCCACCTTTCGTGATGGGTATGGGCGATTATCTTGGCATAGCGCAGGAAGGAGTTGGAGCCGAGTCTAGTCTCGACGGACTGGAGGGCATCGTGTCCGTAGACGGCGTGCAGCTTCATCTCGTCGAACTCTTCATGGGTCAGTTTGTCTGGTTTCAACAGGATGCTGTCCTTGATGCCGACCTTGCCGATGTCGTGGAGGGGCGCAGACTTGTACAGCAGGGTGACCGTCTCCTGGGTGTCGATGAATTGACAGTACAGGGGGTGGGCGCGGAGGTGGTCTGCCAGCAGCCTGACATAGTTTTGCGTCCGGCTGATATGGCCGCCGGTTTCCGGATCGCGAAATTCCGCCAGCACTGCCATGCTGTAAATGGTGACGTCCCTGGTCAGCTCCAGTTCGCGGACCCCTTCGGCGATCAGGTTTTCCAGGTGGTTCTGGTACATCTTGAGCTTAAGATGGTTGTGGACCCGGGCCCGGACAATGGCCGGGCTGATGGGCTTGGTGATGTAATCGATGGCGCCCAGCTCCAGCCCCCGCGCCTCGTCCTCGGTTTCGCCCATGGCGGTGACAAAGATGATCGGAATCTCCCGGGTTGCCGGATCGGCCTTAAGGGCATGGCAGACCTGATAGCCGTCCATCTCCGGCATCATGATGTCCAGGAGGATCAGGTCGGGCATCTCCCTCGCGATGACGTCAAGGGCATCCCTGCCGCTGGTGGCGATGCTGATTCGGTAATCCCTGGCCAGGATTTCGTTGAGAGCCCTGATGTTGGCGGGAACGTCGTCAACGACGAGGATTCGTTTGTTGCTGGTCATGTCGTCCTCCTGTCCGATTGTGCCGCGGGTTGGGCATTCCCGGTCGTCCCTCGGTGACCCGTTCTCGGCTGTCCCGGCCACTTGGTTATACGGGGGGCAGCCATGCAGGTTGTTGCGTCGCGTCCTCAGACCTCTCTTTCGGCCGGCAGCGATATGGTAAAGGTGGTGCCCATCCCCTCGCGGCTGTCGACCTCGATGGTGCCGCCGTGGGCGGTGATGATGTTTTTGGCCATGAAGAGGCCCAATCCGGTGCCGTTTTCCCTGGTGGTGAAGCGCTCGCTGAAGATATGGGGAAGGACGTCGGCGGCAATACCGGGGCCGTTGTCGGCAAGCGCCAGGAATACCCGGTTGTTCTCACTCCAGAGACGGACGGTGATGAGTTGGTCCCTAACCCCCTCCACGGCCTGGCAGGCGTTGGTGAAGAGGTTCACCAGCACCCTTTTGATTTGGTGGCCCTTGCAGCGGACCGGCGGCAGGTTGGCTTGGATGTCCTGGGTCAGCCTGCCCTTGAACTGGCGGGCATACATGTCAAGGGGTTGGAGCAGCGGCAGAACCGGCTGCACTTTTTTATCCTCTCCCATGTCGCGCAGGTAGGAGGTGTAACCCTGGCAGATTTCCCGGCCCAGCTTGAGGCTTTCCTTGACATGCCTGATGACGTCGTTGATGGTTTTCTCCTGTTCCAGGCCGGCCGGCAGCAGGGAGGGGAGGATGTCGATGACCATGGCGCTGGCCAGCACATTGTTGAGATCGTGGGCAAGCCCGCCGGCCTGGATGCCCAGATCCGCCTTTTGCTGTAGGATTTCGGTCTCGTGATGCAGAATTGATACAGAAACCTTGAGCTGATCGTGTTGTTTCTTGAGTTGGAGATGGTTGTGGACCCGGGCCTTGACCAGAGAGGGGCTCACCGGCTTGGTGATGTAGTCGACGGCGCCGAGCTTGAGCCCCTTGGTTTCATCTTCCTCCTCGCCCATGGCGGTGACGAAGATAACCGGGATGCTGCAGGTCGTCTCGTCGGCCTTCAGGCGGCGACAGACTTCGTAGCCGTCCATCTCCGGCATCATGATGTCCAGGAGGATGAGGTCGGGGGTATCGGCGGCGACAAGCGCCAGGGCATTGGAGCCATTGGTCGCGACACTGATGTTGTAGTCCTGTCGCAGTATTTCGTTAAGGGTTCTGACATTGACCGGTTGGTCGTCGACCACCAGGATCCGTTCCCGTTTCTCCATGACGCTTGTCCTCATCTTCCGCTGCAGCGGTGGGGCTGGCGGGACGCCAGCCGCCGTCACGTCGGCCGTCCTTACCGGGTCAGCCATGGTGCCTGCTCCAGGGTTGTCATTATCTTTTCGATATCGCGTGGTTTTTTGGAGGCAACGCCTTTGAAGCGTTCGTACCAGACTGCCTCCGGATAGCAATTATACCCCCGCAGCGCCGCGAGGCAGAGGAAGGTCCGGTCCACGGGCTTGGGGAGATAGGCGATATTTTGCCGGACCGAATGGAAGGAGATCTCGTTTTCGATCAGGCCGCTGACGATGACGATCTGGGTGCAGGGATCGTCGGCAAGAATTTTCGCCACCAGCTCAAGCCCGTGCATCCGCGGCATGTCGACATCGGTGATCACCAGGGGAATCTCCGGGTGCTGCGAATAGATTTCCCATGCCTGCCTGCCATCTTCGGCCACCAGGATGTTGGCGAAATACCGTTCCAGGGTGACCCTGTGGTAGAGGCGGATCGCCGGTTCGTCATCGACGAGCAGAATGGGTAGGTTGTGTTTATTGGCGTCAGTAACCTCGGTCATCCTCTCTCCTCCAATGGTGTTGCTTCATCTGTCATTTGGGCCTCCCGCCCTTGTTCCCCCGGGGTGGGGGGACAAGGGGTCCGGTTGCTGCCGGACGACAACTGCTGAATGAGCGATTTTGCGATAAGGTGGCAGGCCGGAAAGTCGAGGGTGTCGAGAAGGTCCGCCATGCGTTCCGTCTCAACGGGGGAATGGTGGTGCAGGGTGTCACGGAACTCGGCGAAAAGCGGTTCGGCATGCATGTCGTTGATGGCGCAGAAGGCCATGAATTCCCGGAGCCTTGCGACAAGGGTCGATGCGTCGAGCAGCGGGGTGGAGTCCGTGCTGTCGTCCCGGGCGCATTTCTGCTTCGCGTCCGGGGCGGCGAAGAACGTCTCCAGCCCCGAAAGCAGCGGCTCAAGCTGTCGGGAAAGTTCGGCGAAGAGCGTTATCTCGTTCGCCGTCGCCCCCTGCTTGAGGTTTGTCTCCAGGTTTTGGGCCGCCTTCTGGACTCCGTCGGCGCCGAGGGTGCCGGCCACTCCTTTGAGAGTGTGGACGAGCTGCACGGCCGCCTGGGGACCGGTTTCGCTTACCTCGGTGGCAAGCCGGGAGAGGGTGTCGCGGTTGTCCCGCAGAAAATCCCGTAACAGTTGCCGGTAGAGGTGTTGGTTGCCGCCAACCCGTTGCAGTCCGTCGGCCGTGTCAAGGCCCGGGACTCCATCCGGCAGTTCGTTGTCCTCCATCGCGGCAGCCCTCCGCCTGTCTGGCCGGCCGAAGGGGATCTCGTGGTTTTCGTCTGCCGACCGGGGTCGCTGCCCCGGCTTGATCCACTTGACGAGATTGGCCAGGAGTTCCTCGGGCTCCAGCGGCTTGGTGATGTGGTCATCCATGCCGGCGGCCAGACTCTTGGCCTGGTCGCCAACCATGGCATGGGCGGTCATGGCCACGATGGGGATCCGACGATAAGGCTCCAGTTGTCGGATTTCGTGACAGGCGGCGAAGCCATCCATCTCCGGCATCTGGATGTCCAGGTAGACCAGATCGTAGAGATGTTCTTTGGCCTTTCGTACCGCCTCCAGGCCGTTTCCGACCATGGTGACCCGGATCTGCCAGTTTTCGAGGAGTTCGCGGGCCACTTGCTGGTTGATTTCGTTGTCCTCGGCCACCAGCACCCGGGCGCCGGCAACCTGGGTGAGCTGTTCATCGGTGAAGGTTTTGCGGCGGCGCCCCGTCCTGCACTTGGCGTCCCGGCCGAAGACGCTCATGATGGTGTCATAGAGGGTCGAGGCGCTCACCGGCTTGAAAAGGTAGGCGTCGATGGGGATCTGTTCGATGCGGTGCAGAACCTCTTCCCGACCATAGGCGGTCACCATGACCAGCGCCGGGGTTTCCTTGATTTTGGAGTTGTTGAGGATCTGCCGGCAGGTTGTGATACCGTCCATGCCCGGCATCTGCCAGTCCACCAGCACCAGCCGGAAGGGGTCGTCGTCATCCACCCCTTGTTCGAGTTCGACCAGTGCCGCCGCGCCGGAAGCGGCAACCGTGACTCGGAAGAAAAGGGATTTGAGAGTCGCTTCAAGAATGCGGCTCACCGTGGGGTTGTCGTCCACCACCAGGACCCGTTTGCCCCGCAGATCCTTGGGGACGAGGAGTTGGGTCGCCTTCTTTCTGGCGCCACGTTCGAGTCTGGCGGTGAAGGAAAAGGTCGAACCGCGGCCGAGTCGGCTCTCCACCTCGATGTCGCCGTGCATGAGGTCCACCAGACGTTTGCAGATGGTGAGGCCGAGGCCGCTGCCGCCGTACCTTCTGGTGATGGATGAATCGACTTGGTTGAATGCCTGGAACAGGGAATCCAGTTTTTCCTCGTTGATCCCGACCCCGGTATCGGTGACCGAAAAGCGCAGGACGACCTGTTTTTTTTTGGTCGCCAGGCAGGAGACGGCAAGGACGACCTCGCCCTGTTCGGTGAACTTCACGGCATTGTTGGCAAGGTTGATGAGCACCTGGCTCAACCGCAGCGGATCCCCCACCAGGTCGTCGGGGGTGCCCGGGGCAATGTTGAGGACCAGTTCCAACCCCTTGCGTTGGGCGTTGATGTCGATAATGTCAACGATGTTGTCGATCACCTCCTTGAGGGTGAATGGAATGTGCTCCAGGGTGAGTTTTCCAGCTTCGATCTTGGAGAAATCAAGGATGTCGTTGATGATCCTCAGCAGGGAGTAGGAGGCGTTGTTGATCTTGATGAGGTAGTTTTCCTGCTTGGAGGTCAGTTCCGTCTGGAGCGCCAGATGGGTGAGCCCCATGATGGCGTTCATGGGGGTGCGNNTCGTGGCTCATGTTGGCGAGAAAATCGCTCTTGGCCTTGGCTGCTTCCTCGGCCGTTTGTTTCGCCTCCTCCAGATCCTCCATCATGCTCAACATGGCCAGGCGGTTATCCTCCAGCAGCTGTAGCTGGTCCCGGAGGGCCTGGTCGGTGCGTTTGCGGTCGGTGATGTCCTTCTTGACCGCCACGAAGTTGGTGACGTCGCCGTTGGCGTTGCAGACGGCGGAGATGGTCGCCTTTTCCCAAAAGACTTCGCCGTTCTTTTTCTTGTTGGCGAGTTCCCCATGCCATACCTGATTCGACTTGATGGTCGTCCACAGCTGACGATAGAACTCCTTTGACTGATAGCCGGAACTCAGTAGCCGCGGATTCTTGCCGATCGCCTCTTCGGCGCTGTAGCCGGTCACCTTGGTGAAGTTGGGATTGACGTATTCGATGATCCCCTCGGTGTCAGTGATGACCACCGACACCGGACTCTGTTCGATGACTTCGGAGAGTTGGCGCAGCTCCTTCTCCATCTTTTTGCGGTCAGTGATGTCCCGGTAGCTCATCAGCAGGCCGCGGAAGGTGTTGTCGGCGTCGAAAACCGGGCCGCCAGACTCGATGATGGTAAGCGTGATGCCACCGGGGAGGGGGAGTTCCAGTTCCAACTCGGTCAATCGGTTTCCCGCCGCTGCCACGTGCATCTGGCAGTTCTCCTCGCCACGGGCGTGCATCCGGCAGGTCGTGTGGCGGAAGAAGTCGTGACATTTCTGGCCGACGACCTCCTCGCTGGTGACCCCCCACAGTTTCAGGAAGGTGGTGTTGGCCTTGCGGATGGTGTGATCTTCATCGATGAAGAGCAGTCCCTCGGTGGTGAGGTTGAAGAGGTCGTTGAGTTGTTCTTCGACCTGACGCCGTTCGGCAATTTCCCTCCGCAGCTCCACGGTGCGCGCCCGCACCGTTTCCTCAAGGCTGCGCTGGTAGTTGGCGAGAATGTGTTCGGCCTGTTTGCGACGGGAGATGTCCTCGACGAAAACGATCAAATAGTCGGGGGCACCGTTTTTTTTGGTGATCAGGGAGATGGTGATGTCGATCCACTTGGTGACGCCGTTGGCGGTCTTCGTTTGCATCTCCCGCTTGAGCGGTGCAGCGTTGGCCTCGAGAAGGCGGGCGAGGAGCGGTGTGTCCCCCTCCTGGACTCCATCGGGCTGGACAAGGCATAACAGGTTCAGGTGGGCAAGCTTCTGGCTGTCGAGGTCGAGGATTTCGAGGAATCGCTGGTTGAATCGCAGGAAGTCGCCGTTGGGGGTGGTATGGGCGATGCCGATGGCGGCCTGCTCGAGGGTGCTGCGGAAGCGTTCCTCGCTGGCCGTGACCAGTTCGTCCATGGATTCCCGGCGTTCGATTTCAAGGAAAGCGTTGGCGATGACCGCGCTGATCTCCGCCGGATCCAGAGGTTTCTTGAAGTAATAGGAGATCCTTCCCTTGTTGATGGCTTCGATTACCGCATCGATATCGTCGTAGCCGGTCATCAGCATCCGAATCGAGTCGGGCGCCTGCTGCTGGATTCGTTCGAGGAGTTCCACTCCGCTCATGCCCGGCATGTTCTGGTCGGAGATGATTACCTTGATGTCGTGCGTTTCGAACAGCCGTAGCGCCTCCTCTGCACAGCGGGTCACAAAAACCTGATAGGTTATGGCGAACCGTGATTTGAAGAAGATGAGGTTGCTCTCTTCGTCGTCGACAAAAAGTATCTTGGCTTGGTTGTTGGCCTGGTCTGGCATGGGCTTTGTCCTTGACGCGCTCGGCGCCCGGGGCAGGTTTGAAGCCTACCGGTTGCGGCGTTGTTTTGTTACCCCGTGGCGGCGCAGGCAGCCGTCACGGAGAGTTCTCACCGGTCCGTTGGGGGTGCGTTGGTCGCCAGCAGGTATTTCTTTTCCCGGCCCAGTTCGGCGAGCAGGGCGTTGATCTCTCGCTTGAGCTCGATCATCTTCAACTCCCGTCCCGTCGCCAGGCGGTTGAACCGTTCCAGTTCCTCCAGGTGGCGGCGGGCCTGTTCTTCAGTGTTTTTTCGGAGCGAGATGTCGCTGACCAAGCCGATGGCACACCACTTGTCCTTGATTCTCACCGCCGAAACCTTGAGTTCGGCGGGAAATATCTCGCCGTTTTTCCGGACGGCCATTTTTTCCAGCACCATCCCCACGGTGGGGCCGGTGCCGCTCTTCTGGAATTGCCGGAATGATTTGAGGTGCTCTGCCCGGTCCTCCTCGTTGGCGATGAATTCATGCAGCCTGCGGCCGAGTACATCCGAAGCGCTCCACCCGAAAATGGTTTCGGCGGCCTCGTTCCAGAAGGAGACCCCGCCGTCGTCGGCAATCATGACGATGGCCACCGGGGCCGACGAGGCGATAATCCGCAGGGTTTCTTCGCTTTCCTGAAGCGACCGGGTCCGTTCCTCCACCAGTCGCTCCAGTTGTTCGCGGTAGTTCTGGAGTTCTTTTTCGGCCTTGTGCCGCTGGGTGATGTCCTGGGCGGTGCCGAACATCGAGCTTGGCTCATCGCCGGCGTAGAAGACTTCCCCCTGGACGTGGATGACCCGCTCCTCGCCGACGGGGTGGATGATCCGGTGGGTCATGGCATAAGGGGTGTGGTGCAGTATGGCCTGGGTGATCGCCTGCTTTACGGACTCGCGCTCGTCGGGGTGGATCGCCTGGATAAAGGTTTCGTAGTTAAGGCCGGTCGGCTGGCGCGGCAGGCCGAAGATCCGGTAGAGCTCGTCGGACCAGCAGAGGGTGTCGGTGGTGATGTCCCACTCCCAGTTTCCCAGGCGGGCGATCCGCTGCGCCTCGGCGAGTCCCGCCCGCACCTTGGCGAGGTGTTGTTCGGTCTGCCGGCGCAGCGAAACATCCCGGACCGAAACAATCACCGCCGGTTCCTCATCGATGGCCACGGGGCTCAAGCGGATCTCGACGGGAAACTCGTGGCCGTCCCGATGCCGGCCGGCCAGATCGGTCCTGGTGTTGATGGCACCCAGGGCGGCGGGGGGGGGCGCGTCGTTCTTTCCCTCTTGGTCGGGGAAGAAGGCGAGTTTCGGCACCAGGGCTTCGACGGTCTGCGCCACGAGTTCCTCTGGCGGCAGGCCGAACATCTCTTCGATCTGCCTGTTGACGAGAACGATTCGGCCGTGCCGGTTGACCAGGATGATGCCGTCGGGCGCGGAGTTCAACAGCACCCGGAACTTCCGTTCGCTGCTGCCCCTCTTTTTGATTTCCTGGTTGAGCTGCCGGTTCACCGACTCGACCTGGCGGTTGCGACGGAAGAGGCCGGTGGCGATGGTCAGGAAGACGACGACAACGGCGGAGAAGATCACGGCCAGGGTGCGGCGGATGGTGGCGTAAGAGGCATATGCCTCAGCCACGTCCACTTCGAAGGCCAGGCCGTACTGGCCGGCCTTGTTCCACAGCCAGGCGCCGACCACCGGCACGCCCCGGTAATCCCGGTAGCCCTCCAGGTCGATGCCGTTCTCTCCGGCCGTCGCGCTCCGGACCATGCGGGTGAGGGGCCTCTCTTCCCTGGTCAGCCGGGGACGGAACCCTTTGGTGGTATCACCGCCCGGGTCACGGAGCATCAGGACATGGCTGGCCCGTTCTTCGGGGGAGAGCGTGGCCGCCATGCGGAGCGCGGTTTCGAAGCGGGGTGCGGAGATCAACCTGCCGGTTTTGTCAAAGGCATAGGTGTCACCAGTTTCGCCGCTACGCGCCTGGATAATGATGCGGGAGAAATCCTTGCCAGGGTCGATGGCCACGGTGAGAACCGCCATGGCCCTGCCGGCCTGGTCCGGGATGGGGACGCCGATGAACATGATCGGTTGCTTGGGGGCGATGCGGCTGGAGGTGACGGGTTGTTTCCTGTCGCCGGGGAGGGGGAGGATCAGTTGCTGGGTTCCGGCGAAGAGGTGGCCCAGGTAATGGTCGAGGGTGCCGGCCAGGAAATTGGGGTGACCGAGTTCCCCGTCGTCGAGGGACGCGACATTGATTCTGTCCGGCGCGACGATGAAGAAATCAAGATCTTGGTGGTGCTGCAGGTAAGGGGCGAGGATCTGGCGCAACCTCCGCAACGCCGGGCCGGCGGCGAGGATTCCCGGTTGTCGCCGCAGGGCGAGTTGTTCCTGGACAAGCTGCTGGAAATCGGGGCGGGAGACTATGAGTTCGAGGTCGTCGATGCGACCGGCGCTCCAGCCGTTAACGGCTTCATTGGTGGTGTCGAGGACGCTCTGCAGGTTATGACGGACATGGCTTCTGACCTGTGCCTTAATCTGGCGAAGCGCTTCCCAGGAGAGCAGGGCAACGCTTACGATGAGCAGGGCGGTGAGCAGGATGAGTTTCCTGTCGCCGTACCATGTTTTGGCTTTCGGGACAGGGACATTAGTGGTCATGGGCGGTATCCCTGGTGCGTTGGCCGAGGAAGTCGGGTGAGGGGAACGGCGCGTTCCCGGCTTCTTGGGGCCGAAGGCCCGTGGGCGTTCGTATCCGCACAGGGGGCCTCGCGGCATTTATTGATGGGCAGGATCGTGCGGTTGTCGGCGTCTCGGTATGTTGTGGCGGCACGTGTCATCTGCCCGCCCCGAGACAGCATTGAAACGCGAGGCGGTGGCGGTTATCGTTTCATGGAGAATTCCGACTGGCAACGGGTTGCTTCCCGGGGATCGGCCATGGACCGTCTGGTTGCAATAGCACTTTAGGGTTAGGAATGATTTTATAGTATGTCAGGACGCAAATGCAACTCCTGCGTGACGGATGTCGCGGACTAGGAAGGGGCAGCCTGCCGGAGCAAGTTGCCGTTACCATCCGCCTGTCGGCTGGCGTCCGTTGCGGGGGGCGTGGTCCAGAGGGTGGGACGGCAAAAAAAGGGCTGCCCACGCCGGTGGTATCGCGGTATGATACCGAAGGCGGCGGCAGGTGCCGCCTGTGCCAACCCATCCTTTCGGCCGCGCCGGTACCCCTTTGGGCTGGCGTAGGTGATCCCGGAGTCGAAGCCATGCCTCACTGGATAGAACGACTTGCCGAACTGCACCGTGCCAACGCGCCGGCAGCCCTGGTTACTCTGGTCCGGGGCGGCGGTTCCGCGCCCAGCCGGCCCGGCGCCCGGATGGTGGTGGAGGCCGACGGCGCCATCACCGGCAGCATTGGCGGCGGCCGTCTCGAACGGGAACTCGTCGCCAGGGCGTGCGTTGCCCTGGCCAGGGGGGAGAACGGTGCCGGCCTGTACCGTCTGGCCGATGACGGGGAGCAGTGCGGCGGCTCGGTGGAGTGCTTTGTCGAACTGTTCGGTGGCGGCCCTCAGCTCTACCTCTTCGGCGCCGGCCACGTGGGGAAGGCGGTCTGCCGGGTACTGGCCGAAAGTGTCTTCCGGATCCACCTCATCGACGACCGTCCCGAACAGCTCTATTCCGACCGCGTTCCGGCCCCGGTTCTCCGCCATCAGGGCTGCGAAGCGTTTCTGGCCGACTTTGCCGGCGATGCGGAAAACGGCTATGCCGCCATCTTCACTCACTCCCATGATCTCGATTGCGACGTGGCGCGGCAACTGGCCGTGAAGCCGTTGCGGTATCTGGGGCTCATCGGCAGCCACGCCAAGTGGCACTCCATCCGCCAGCAGCTCCTCGCCCATGGACTCAGCGAAGCGGATGTGGGACGTATCACCTGTCCCATGGGCAATAAGATCGGTAACGGTCCCACTGAGGTGGCGGTGAGCCTCGCCGCCGAGATTCTCGCCATCCACCACCACGGGCAGGGGGGGCGGGTGCCTCCGGTTTTTGCCGCCTGAAGGCTGTTTCCCATTTCTTTACGGGGCTGCTTCCGGCCGGTCCCGGTTGAATGGGTGTCAAGATGCGCCTGACATCCTTTTGGGTTGACTTTTTTCTTTCGCTAGTGCGTATCATCGTATGTGGCGGCCCCTGCGACGGGCAGGATCAGCGCTTGCCGTTTCCCCCTATTATGGAAGCGAGATCAGGAATTTGTGGAAAATGGCTACCCATGACGCCCTGCCGGTGACCAGGCCGCTGCTCGCCGGGTTTTCCCTGGTCCTGTTGATCTTCGTCCTCTCCGGCCTCCTCTCTGTCGTCGAGGTGGCCAGGTTGCGGGGGATCAGCGATCGTATCTACCAGCATCCCCTGGTGGTTTCCAATGCGGCCTTGCGGGCCAGCATCGGCGTCGGCGAGATACACCGGACCATCAACGAGGCGCTGGCGGAAGTGGACCCGATGCCGGTTCCCGAAGCACGGCGGGTGCTGGCGACAGAGGAAAATGAGGTGGTGCGGCTGTTGGATCTGATTCGCGCCCAGATTCTCGGCCTCGAAGGCCACAATCTCGAAAGCGCCACCCGGGAGGTATACGAGCGCTGGGGGCCGATGCACGCGAAGATATTCGACCTGTTGGAGGCCGGCCGGCGGCGGGACGCATTGCGGGTGTTTCGTCTGGAGTGCCGGCCCTTCTATCTCCAGCTTCAGGAAAAGCTCAAGACCCTCAACGCCTATGCCAGGAGCAAGGCCGATGGCTTCGTTGTCGAGGCGAGGCAGCGGCAGCGGCGTTACCTCTATGTCGCCTGGGCCGTGTTTTCCGTCGGCACGCTGTTGCTCTGTCTCATTGCCGTCACCGTGATCCGGGAACTCTCCCGCGTTTTCGTCCTGCACCGGCAGGACGAACGGCAGCTTGCCGAGCAGCATGAGTTCCTCACGAAAACCATCGATTCCCTGCCGCATCCCTTCTATGTAATTGACGCCCAGGACTACTCGGTGGTCCTCGCCAATGCCGTGGTCCGCAACGGGCAGGCCGACTGGCGCCTGCCATGTTATGCTCTGAGCCATGGACGCACCGCGCCGTGCCACGGCGACGACCACCTCTGTCCCCTGGCGGAGGTGCTGAGAACCAGGGAACCGGTGGTTGCCGAGCACATCCATCTTGACGGCAAGGGCCGGAAGACCATCGAGGTGCACGGCTACCCGGTCTTCGACGACAATGGTGCCGTGGTGCGGATGATCGAATACTGCCTGGACGTCACCTGGCGGCGGGCGGTGGAAACCGCCACGACGCTCCGGAGCACCATTGCGGACATCTTTCTTACCCACCCCAGAAATTCGATGTACGGCGAGGTGCTTCGGGTCTGTCTCGGCGCCCTGGCCAGTGAATATGGCGTGTTCGGTCCTGTCAACGGGGAGGGGAAGCTGGTGGCCCTGGCCGGCGTTGATGCCGGCGGCCGGGAAGAGTGGTGGGAGAGCGTGGGGGGGCGGGCCATCAGGGAAAAGCGGCCGGTTGTGATCAACGGCCCGGGGGCGTGTGCCGCCGGGGGGCTTTCCGTCAACCGTGCCGTCGCCTTTCCCTTCATCTACGGCGGTGTGGTTATCGGCCTGCTGGTGGTCGCTGACAAGGAAACGGACTACACCGACGATGATCTTCATTCCATGGCAACGGTTGGCGATATCGTTGCCCCCCTTCTTCACGGCCGGCTGCAGCGGGAGAGCGAGGAGCGGAGCCGCAGGGAGGCCGAAGAACGGCTGCGCCACAGCGAGATGCGCTTCCGTGACCTCACCGAAACCGTCAACGACCTGGTCTGGGAAGTGGACGCCAAGGGCCTCTACACCTACATCAGCCCCCGGGTCAGGGATCTGTTGGGCTACACGCCCGAGGAGGTCATCGGCAAGACACCCTTTGAATTCATGGCCCCGCCGGAGGCGGAACGCCTGCGGCGTCTCTTCCAAGAGAGCGTTGCCGCCGGCCAGCCCTTCAACCAGTTGGAGAACATCAACCTCCACAAAAACGGCCAGACGGTGGTAATGGAAACCAGCGGCACCCCGATCTTTGACGACGCCGGCACCCTGGTGGCCTATCGCGGAGTCGACCGCGACATCACCGATCGCAAAAGGGCCGCATCGGCCCTGGAGGCGGAGAAGCAGAGGGCGGAGAACTACCTGCGGATCGCTGGAGTGATGCTCCTGGTGGTGGATCCCTCGGAGCGGATCACCCTGATCAACAAAAAAGGGAGCGAGATCCTCGGGTACCCGGAGGGGGAGATCATCGGCAAAAATTGGTTCGACACCTTTGTTCCGGAGCAGCACCGTGAGGAAGTGCGGGAGGGCTTTACCCGCCTCCTCGCCGGTCAGCTCGAGGCGTTGGAGAGTTATGAGTATCCTGTTCGTCCCCGCGAGGGCGAAGAGCGGATCATCGTCTGGCACAACAGCCCTCTGCGGGACGGCGACGGCGGCGTGGTGGGCTGTTTGAGTTCGGGCGAGGATATCACGGATCGGAAACGGGCCGAAGAGGCGCTCCGCGAGAGCGGGGAACGGCTGGCGCTCGCCGTGGACAGTGCCGAACTCGGCTTCTGGGACTGGAACGTGGCAACCGGGGAGGTGCGCTATTCGCCTCGCTGGGCAGAGATGGTGGGCTATACGCCCGAAGAGTTGTCCCCCGACTACACCACCTGGGAGCAGCTCTTGCATCCGGAAGACAGGTTCCGGGTGGCGACGGAGCAGACTGCCCTCTTCCATGGCACCGCCTCCCTCTGTCGCACCGAGTTCCGCCTGCGGACCAAGACCGGCCCTTGGCGCTGGGTGCTCTGTTGCGCCAAGGTCGTCAAGCGGAATGAGCGGGGCGAGCCGGTCCGGATCGCGGGGACCAACCTCGATATCGACAGGATTAAACAGACCGAAGACGAGCTGCGGCAGATCCAGGCGACCCTGGAGGAAAAGGTGCGGGATCGGACCAAGCGGCTCGCCGAGATCAACGTCGAACTCAGCCAGGCTCGGGATGCGGCCGAGCGGGCCGCCGCCGCAAAGGGCGAATTCCTGGCCAACATGAGCCACGAGATCCGCACCCCCATGAACGCCGTCATCGGCCTGAGCCATCTGGTTCTGCAAACTGACCTGGATTCCGTTCAGCATGACTACCTGACCAAGATTGATGTCTCGGCCAAGTCCCTGCTCGGAATCATCAACGACATTCTTGACTTCTCCAAGATCGAGGCGGGCAAGCTGGAAATGGAGCATACGGTCTTCTCGCTGGAGGAAGTTCTGGACAACGTGGCGACCGTCATCGGGATAAAGGCCCGGGAGCGAGAACTCGAATTCCTCTGTTCGGTGGCGCCGGAGGTGCCCCGGACGCTCTGTGGTGATCCCCTGCGGCTGGGGCAGGTGCTCATCAACCTGGGCAACAACGCCGTGAAGTTCACCGCCAGCGGCGAGATTGTCTTGCGGGTGAAGGTGTTGGCGAGGGACGAGGCGACAGTCACCGTCGGATTTTCGGTTCACGACAGCGGCATCGGCATGTCGGCGGAACAGCGCCGCAGGCTGTTTCGCCCCTTTTCCCAGGCCGATACCTCCTTTACCAGGCGGTACGGCGGCACCGGCCTGGGGTTGGCGATCTGTCAGCGGCTGGTGGCGCTGATGGGCGGCGAGATTGAGGTGGAGAGCGAACCAGGCCGCGGCAGCACCTTCAGCTTTGCCGTGGTGTTCGGCTGCGCGGCTGAAGACGACGAAAAAAGGTACGAACTGCCCGCGGCGTTCAGGGAGACGAGGGTTCTGGTGGTTGATGACAACCGGGTGCTGCGCCGAGTGTTTACCGCCTTCCTGGAATCGTTTTCCCTGGCGGGGACTGCGGTCTCTTCGGCTGAAGAGGGGCTCGCGGAACTGGAGGCCGCAGTCCGGCAGGGCAGCCCCTACCATCTGGTACTGATGGACTGGCAGATGACGGGGATGGACGGGATCGAGGCGATCCGGCGGATCAAGAACCATGCCGAACTTGTTCCTGCCCCGGCCGTGGTGATGGTGACGGCGCATGGGAAAAACGTCACCCTGCAGGAAGAAGCCCGGCAAATCGGCCTGGACGGATTTCTTCAAAAGCCGGTACGCCGGTCGACACTCTTCGATGCCATTCAACTGGCGGTGGGTGGCGAGGTCGCCCTGCGGCCACGGTCGGGCGGCCAGTTGTCGGAGCAGGAGTTGGCCCTGCTCCATGGTGCCCGTATTCTGGTGGCCGAGGACAACGAGATCAATCAGTTGGTGGCGCGGCGGCTTCTTGAAGGGAAGGGAGCGGTGGTCGAGATTGCCGACAACGGCCTCCAGGCGGTGGAGATGGTGCGGAACCGCGGTTACGACGTGGTGTGCATGGATATCCAGATGCCGGAGATGGACGGTTTTGCCGCCACCGCAGCGATCCGGGCGATGGCTGACAGGAGGGGGCTGCCGATCATCGCCATGACCGCCCACGCCATGAGCGGGGATGCGGAAAAGAGCCTGGCTGCCGGCATGGACGGTCACGTGACCAAGCCCGTTGATCCGGACCGGTTCTTCTCTGCCCTTATCGGCTGCCTGCGAGGAAACCGGGGAGAAGGGGCACCCCCTGTTTCCCTGCCGCAAGGTGGCGCGGCGGGGAAACAGGCCGGGGTCACCCGGGTTAGCAGTGATTCCCCCCTCGACTTCGCGGTCGGGCTGGCGTTTGCCGAGGGGGATTGGTCCCTCTACCGGGAGCTGCTCACCCTCTTTTGCGAGGAACACCGGGGGCATGTCGGCGCGGTCAAGGAGGCCCTGGCCCGTGACGACCAACAGCAGGCCATGCATCTGGTCCACTCCCTGAGCGGCTCAGCCGGTACCATCGGCGCTATGGCCCTGGCGTCAAAGGCCACCGTCCTGGAGGAGTCGTTGCGGTTCGGCCACATTGGGCCGGCCGGTAGCGCCTTGCGCCAGCTCGCCGTGGAGCTTGAGTCGGTTCTGGCGGCAATTGACGGCAGCCCTGATGGTGACGAATAATCTCCCCCGCCGCAGCATCCGCGAACCCAACTGGCCAACGTTGAATTTTGGCAGTGATGACCAGCTCTAGCCGCGGCATCGATCGCCATGCCGCCCTCGGCCACCAGCTTCGCCGTCTCTTGCCAAATTCCTTGGTGCATTTCCCGTTCGGTGGCCACTTTTTTCCAGCTTGCCTCACGCCGTTTTTTCTTATTTCGGCGCCGGCCCCTGGCTCACCTGCACCATCACCTCCGGCCGGAGATGTCGGTTGAACGCCTGCCGCACCTCGGCGGCGGTGATGCCGACAATCCGGCGCGCTCCTCGCTGGGGTTCGTCCAGCGGCAGCCGGTCCCGCGCCAGGGTCAAATACTGGTCGGCGATCGCCTTGGCGCTGGCCCGGGAAAGGGGAATCTGGCGCAGCAGGAGAATTTTCGCCTGCCTCAGCTCGTCGTCGCGGACCTCCCCTTGCTGCATGGCGCGCAGGTCCGCGACGATCATCTGGCGGGCGCGGTCGACGTTGGCGGGGTCACAGCCGTAGGCGATGGTCAGCACCGAGCGGTGCGGGCCGACGTCCAGCCGGCCATCAACCGAATAGACCAGGCCCGATTGTTCGCGCAGATCGCGGTAAAAGCGGGTGGCATAGAAGCCGCCGGCAAGAACGTGCATGCCGACCTGCATGGGGTAGTAGTCACCACTGGCCCGGGTGAGGCTGCCCGCCTGGGCGAGGAGCACCTCGTCCTGAACCCTGCTGGGGTCGGGAACCACCCGGGCCGAAGAGATGTTGGGCGGAACCGCGGGCAGGTCGAGGTCGGGTTTTGGCCCCTTGGCGCGCCAGGTTCCGAACCGGCGGGCGATGATCCGGTACGCTTCCCTGGGCGTGATTTTGCCGATGACCACGATGGTGGTCATGTCGGGACGGAACACTTTCTGATAGTACTCCTTGACGTCGGCGAGGGTCAGGGCCTGCACCGTTGCCGGCTGCGCTTCCCGAAGGGAGGGGTCGCCGGCCGGAAACAGCCCGGTGAGCAGGGCGCGGCGGGCATGGTAGTCCGGGCTCTGGTGTTCGCCGGCCAGGCCTGCCGCTTTCTGGCCGCGCACCACCTTGAACGCGGCCTCGGGCAGGGCCGGGTGGAGGAGGTTGTCGGCCAGCAGGTCCACGCCTCGCTCGAACCGGTCGGCCAGCACCTGCAGGGAGAAATCCGGCCCGGCCGTGGCGTCGGCGGCGATGTCATCCAGGGCCTTCTGGAAGGCGAGCCGGTCAAGGGAGGTGGTGCCGTAGGAAAAGAGGTCGTCCAGCACCGAGGCAACACCCTCCTTGCCACTGGGTTCCTGGATTTCGGGCCGGGTCCGTACCTCTCCGTAGAGGGAGACGGTGGGACTGACCGCCGAAGGCAGCACCAGCAGCCGCAGGCCGTTGGCGAGCCGAAACTCATGGGGCATGGGTGGCGCCACCGGTGTTTTAAGGGTTTCGAGGCTCCTGGCCCAGTCCGGCATGGCCACCGCCTTAACCTGCTGCGGGGCAAAACCCTCCTTGCCCCCTGGCGCGTCGCCGGCTCTTGGCGCACCGGCGGCGCTCGGGGTGAGCACGGCGGTGATTGCCGTCGCACTGTCGAGACACTGTTGCGCCACCCGGTTGACATCGGCCACCGTGACCCGCCGGATCGCCTCGATGTCGTCGTCCGGCGAGTTGCGGCCTTCCACCGCCACGGCCTGTGACCAGGCAAAGGCGAGTCCCTCGGTGGAGTTCTTGGCAAACTGGGCCGCGGCGATCTCCCGGGCCTTGGCCGCCGCCACCAGATCAGCCGGCACGCCGTTGCGGCGGTACTCTTCGACGATACGCTTGAGGCGCGTGACCAAGGCCCTGCCGTCGCCGCCCCTGGGGAAGGCCGCCGAGGCGTAGCCCACGGTTGCCGGTCGCCGTTCTTCGCTGGAAAAATCGGCAAAGAGGGCCGCGCCCTCGGTGACCAGCGCATAGAGTCGGGCGCGCTGGCTGTTCAGTACATCGCCGAGAATGGCCCCGGCCGCATAGTCCGCACTGTCATAGCCGGGCAGCCGGTAGGCGACCACGGCCAGGCCGTAGGGGAGATCGGTGGCCATGTCAAGGGACGCCGGGGCAAGAGGGGCGAGGGTGGCCGATGGGCGGGCGGGGGTCGGTCGGCTGGCGATACCGGCAAAGAGCTGGCGCACCACGGTCATGGTGGCGGCGGGATCGATATCGCCGACCACCAGCAAGATGGCGTTGTTGGGGCCATACCACTGGCGATGGAAGGCGTTGAGCATGGCGCCGGTGGTTTTGTCGAAGGATGCCTTGTCGCCCAGGGAGTCGGTGGCATAGGGGGTGCCGGCGAACATCCTGGCCAGCAGGCGGGTATGGAAGATATACATCGGTTCGGAGAGATCCTGGGCCACCTCCTGCTCGATGGCGCCTCGTTCCTTGGCCCAGAGCGCGTCGTCGGTGAGCACGCCGCGCATCCGGACCGCCTCGACTTGCAGGGCCGTTGCCACTTCCTCCACCGGGGTGGTGACAAAATACTGGGTTACCGTCTGCTGGGTATCGGCGTTGGAGGCACCGCCCAGGGCGGCCATGATGGTGGCGAGTTGGTCGGCGGTGAGGCCCGGACTGCCGCGAAACATCATATGCTCCAGGGCGTGGGCGGTGCCGGGAAATTCCTTGGGGGTTTCGTTGGAACCGACCAGATAGTTCACCTGCACTGCCGCCACCGGCGCCAGCCGATCGACCACCAGAATCACCCGCAGGCCGTTGGCGAGGGTGGCGCGGACCACCTGGGGCTGGGCAGCGGCGGGGCGGACAAAACCGGTGAGCAGCAGGATTGTTCCGAGGAAGAAGCTGGCCAACAATCTGTTCGGGCTGTTCATGGTACACCTCTCGGGTGGGAGGGGGCGGTCTGCATTGGGAACGGGCGGCAAAACGCTGACAGGTCAACGCAACGGTTATGGCTTTTTCCCCGGCGGCCAGCACCGCTGAGATAAAGACGTCGATTGCGCCAAGATTGTTCCCGTCCGGAGAATCTTTCACGCGATGGCTGCCCTGTTCGGGGGCGCCGCATGGCGATCACCAAATGCCTGCGGCAAAATTTTTCGCATGCCTCGGAGTTCCGTGAGCCGCCTGCCAGATCTCGCACGCAATCGAGATTTTTCAAGATACCCTTTGGTCAGAGGCGTTTGGGGCAGGGGTGGGTCGCAGCCCCCTCGGGAGCGGCTGCGACCATCCAGGACCGGGGGCGGTGCCCCCCCCGGCTTTTGGCGGAAACAGGGGAAGGCTGACCGACTGCTGCGGCCGATGCGACCGGCAGGAGATGGGGATCGCTGTCCCTCGCCAGGCACCGTACCCCACGGCCGAAAACCGGAAGCGCTCCGCCGGGCGCGCGCACGTCGGCTGGCCGCGAGGTTTCCCGGCAGGTGAAGCGATTCGGTTTGTCTGGTGGCGTCAGGAGATCCCTTACGCGAGGTTAGGATAAATTGGAATTACGAGAAAGAACAGAGGCTTGCGAAAAAAATGGTCCTGAAGCCTTCCCGAGGATGAGGCATCCCCCTGCGCGTTTCTGCTGGAACGCACCAGGGAGGAGCCTGAAGAGGTTATCCGGGTGACAGGAGCATGGGGCTAGGCGGCTCTGGTGCCGTCCGAAGGCTTGGCAGGAACGGCGCCGTTTTTGTCGAGTTTGCGTGGAACCAGGCCGCTTGAGAGAAACGCCGTGCACTGCTTGCGTCTTTCCAGGGGACAGTCGGCGATGTTCCAGCAAGGGGTGTACTTGAGCAGCTTCTTGATGGCGGCGATACTGATCCCATGCTCATGGATCATGTCCCGCAGGCATTGGATCCACTTGATGTCGTCCATGGTGTAGTAACGCCACTGTCCCTTGCGCTGTGGTCGGATGAGGCTTTCCCGCTCATAGATGCGCAGCGTGCGGGGATGAACCTCCAGCATTTTGGCCGCGGTTCCGATGGTAAAGATGGCTTTATCGTCGGCTATCATGGGCTTCTCCTTGACCATCTCGCCCGGAGGGGAGACGGACCGCGGGGTCCGTCGGCCATCCGGGCGAGATGCGTTGTCTTCGGTAACGCGAGTTCGGCGAACCGGGAATTAGTGATGGCCAGAGTCACGGAAGGTGTTGCCGAAGAAGCGCTCACCCAAGAGGAAGAGCGCGCAGGCAACACCGAAACCGGCGCAGGTGACCAGCATTTCGGTTATGGACGGAACATAGTGCAGGTAGGTGGGCAGGTCGCTCCAGCCGGTGAATTCCGGGACGATCTGGCCGGCGACCACCAGGTCGAAACGGGAAATGAACTGACCCACCAGAACCATGGCCGAGGCAATGGCCATCATCGGCACGCTGCGCAGTTTGGTCATGGACAGCAGCAGCATCGGGATGGCCAGGCCGAAGGCGATTTCAATGGCCCAGAAGTTGAAGCTCAACGGGCCGTTGGTGAGCGCATCGGCTGCGGTACGGGCCATTTCCGCGCCACCGACGTAGAAGGCGATGAAGCGCCAGATGGTGGCGACGGAGATGAGGAAGAGCATCAGGGTCAGCACCTTGCCGGCGGTCTGCACACCGTTGAAGGTGTCGGTGTCCATCTCCTCCTTTCGGATTTTGTAGGCAAAGTAGGAGAAGATGATGATGGCGGCAGCGCCGGACATGAAGGCGCAGGAGAGAAAATAGATGGGCAGCTGGGCGCCGTACCAGAAGGGACGACCCGCCAGGGTGGCGAAGACCGCGCCCAGGTTGGTGTTGGCGAGCACCTCGGCGATGGCGCCCATAACCCCCAGGGTAACCGCCATTTTGTACTGCCGGGTAAGGATAGAGAAGAATTCAACGAACATGAAGCCTACCGCCATGCTGTACAGGGTACCCATCCACCAGATGTTGGAGGTGAGGTTGGGGGAGAGCATGTTGTAGAGCAGCATCCGGTGGGGGTTCTCAAGCTCCAGGCCGATGATGGAAAAGGCACCCATGATGGTGGCGATGGAGAGAAACACCATGCGGTTGGCGATGGGGGCCATGCGGTTGCCGCCGAAAAGGTGGCTGATGGCCGCCAGCAGACAGAGGCCGGTGGAGGTGATGGCGAAAAAGGCATAACTGGAAATGAGAAGACCCCAGGGCATCTCACGGGTGTTGGCGAAGGCGTGGTGGTGGCCGACCACCTGCGCATAGATACCGGCGCCGACGCCGAGCAGCGCCAGGAGCCCGAATAGTAAGGTCGCTTTGTTGACCCCGGGAGTTGCGACTTCCATCTCCTGTGAGTCAGCAAGTATCGATTTAATCATCTTTCAATCCTCCTCAAAACAGCGTCAATGGCTTTGTTTTTTGTAGCGCCGTCTCCGGGGTGTGATTCGGCTTGGTGGCTGCTGCGTTTTTTCACAAAAGAAAGGGGGGATGTCCGTAAGCAATGTTTCCTTCTCTGGGATTAAAGATTTTGAAAAGGTCGAGCGGCCCTGACGGGGTGAGGCCGGGCGGTCGTGGAATGCGTTTGCTCCAAACCTTTCCAACTGCACTTTTCACCTCCTTTAGCTTGTAAAGACCGTTGCGAACCAACGGTGGCCGGTTCGGGCGAGGTCCCGGGTTTGAATATCGAGTAGCTTGAAATTTTTTTTTCGGGCGTCCGCTGCGCCAGTCGTTCGAACCGCAACGACACACATATGTGTGGGCTCCATGGGACGCGGGGGCCGTGGCCATCCTTGCCCGGGCATGGCGTCGGGCAGCACAAGAGCTTGCCAGCCGCCATGCCCGGGGGGCCGGGCTGCGGCTGGCAGGAGCATGTCAATGGCCGCCGCCGTGGCCCTCTTCGCCCTCACCGTGTTTGGCGGTGACACCCATCATCTTGTTGTAGCCCTGCACACCGATGTGGCAGGAGGTACAGCGGGTGTTGGAGGCAAAGGCCATGGAGCCATCATGGCAGGCACCGCAGTAGTTGCCCTTGTACAGGGACTGCATGTTGAAGTCGTCCTTGGATTCGGCGTTGCCGGCTTCCATCTGAAAGATGCCGTCGTGGCAGCTGTTGCACTCAAGGCCGGCACCCATGGTATGGATCTTGTGTTGGAAGACCACCGCCTTCACCGGTTTGGTCCAGACGATGGGTTTGGCCGGCCCGTAAGTGTCTTCGTCGTACCCTTCGTCGGCCACGCTGGGCTTGCCAACGGCCAGGATCAATACGCCTGCAAGAACCAGAAGACTGAAGAACTTGCCAAAAGGTATATTTCTGCCTTTCATTGCTTTCCTCTCAGGTAATGTTGGACGCGCCGCTGATATATGAACGCGTTGGATCGATTGTCGGGGCGCCGCCGCGAGCTTTCGGGGCGGGCGACTCCTCTCAGTCAGTCGTATAGAACACGTTGGGCAGGGCACCGGTTTCGGGACGCAGAACCCAGACGACCTTGTCGGGACGGTGGACGAGCTTGTAGACATTGCTCTCGGTGTCGCTCAGATCACCGAAGTTCCGTACCCCGGCCGGGCAGGCCGCGGCACAGGCAGTGAGTTTCTCGCCCTTGGAGAGCCGGGTGTCAAAGCAGAAGTTGCACTTGTCGATGGCCCGGTTGGTTTCCTTGAAGTAGCGGGCGTTGTATGGACAGGCGGCCATGCAGGTCTTGCAGCCGATACAGCGCTTGTAGTCCATCATGACAATGCCGTTGGTCTTGTCCTTGTAGGTGGCGGTGGTGGGGCAGACCCGTACGCAGGGCGGCCGGTTGCAGTGGTTGCAGAGCACCGGCATGAACACCTGCTCCTGAAGGGAGGGGCCCAGGTCGCGTTTCTGGTCAAGGATCTTGGTCCGATAACCGTAAGAGGGGACGTCGTTTGTTTTTGTGCAGGCTTCCATGCACCGCTCGCAGTCGACACAGCGGTTCTGGATGATGACCATTGAGTAATGTGGCTTGTAAGGGAATTTTTTTGCATCGGGCAGGATGTCGCTAATACCTAAGGCGTCACGCGCAGAGGTCAAAGAGAGTACCGAACCTCCCAGGAAAACGCCGGTAACCGAGAGGCCGAAGCGCAGAAACCGGCGCCGTTCCTCGGAAGGGAGCGTCTCCGTTCCTTCATTGCTGAGTTTTTCAAAATCCATGTTTTTCATTCTGTCATCTCCGTCGGGTTTTCTTAAAGGCCTTCCTCTCCTCTCTACCTCCGGAACGCCTTGTAAGTAATGGATGGCAAAACCAAACTGCTGGACAACCTCTTTGTAGAAAAAACGCACCCCTAAATTGTCAAGTGCCGGTATTCTAATTTGACAACGGGCCATGTCAAGATAAAAATTCGTTTTCCTGGCCGGGTTGGGGGGGCGATGATGCTATTTTTTCCGCCTGGTTACGTTTGTTTTGAGGCGTCATTCAGAAAGCTGCATTTTTGGCGAGGGACAATTTTTTTTGGAAGCTGTCATGGATAAAAATTTTAAAAATGAGAGTCGCATCACCCGCGAAAGGGAGGCAGCAACACACCTTTCGGTCGACAAACTTGTAGCTTTTGCCCGTCCCGTCCGCCTTCTCATCGGGGCGGGCAAAAGCGTCGGTGCCGTCTCCACCCTGACTCTCATCCGTCGTTCTGTCGTTGAAGGGTGGCAAGAGAGAAAAATCGTGACCTGCGGTGACTGAACCTGTAGTATTGCTTTGCTCTCACGCCTGAGTCCTGACGATGTGGGATTTCCGCGCGCCACTTTGACCGGAACCGTCCGCTGTTTGCAGCCCGGCCGGCCACCGTAAGCCTGCGGTTCCCCTTGGGTGGCCGTCCTGCGGCGCTCACTCGCACGGCTTCAGGTCACCTTCATCCATCGGATTCCGGCTCGCTGCCGCCGGCCGAACTGCTCGTTAGCACCGTCATTGCCCATGTTCAAATTCCGTTTCAATGCCGCCAAACCGAGTGGGGGCAAACAGGCCTCCTCGCCACCGCCCAGCAAGCCAGGGGGCCGGATCTGGGTGTGGACCTATGTCCACTGCACAGTCTTCCTCCTTTCGCTTTCCTGCCTTATGTCGGTGGGAATCGGGGTACTCCTCTACCTCTTTGTTACCCTTGATCTGCCGTCCCTGGGGAGCCTCAAGCACTACCGGCCGCCGGTCACCGCCGAAATCCTTGACCGCCATGGCGAAGTTGTTGAACGGCTGTCCAGCTGCAACCGCTACCTGATCCCCTTTGCCAGTATGCCGCCGCTTTTGCCCCAGGCATTTGTCGCCGCCGAAGACGCCCGCTTCTATCAGCATCCCGGGGTCGATGCCTGGTCCATCGCCCGAGCCTTGGTCAACAACCTCCGCACCGGCGTCCGCGGCCAGGGGGGCAGCACCATCACTCAGCAGGTGGCCCGCGATCTCCTGCTCACCCCCGAGAAAACTTATCTCCGCAAGATCAAGGAGGCCGTCCTCGCTTACCGCATCGATCATGCCCTGGCCAAGGAGGAGATCCTTCACATCTATCTCAACCAGATCTATCTGGGGGAGGGCGCCTACGGGGTCGAGGCCGCGGCCCGGACCTATTTCGGCAAGCATGTCCGGAACCTGAACCTGGCCGAGATCGCCATCCTGGCGGGGCTGCCCCAGGCCCCGAGCCGTTACTCGCCCCTCAAGCATTACCAGCGGGCCAAGCGCCGCCAAGCCTATGTCCTGAACCGGATGGTCGAGGAGGGGTTCGTTACCCCCACCGCCGCCCGCAACGCGTACCGCCACCCGCTCTTATGGGCGCCACACGAAAGGGAGCAGCCTGCGAATCGTTATTTCCTCCAGCAGGTCCGCAACTATATCGACGAGAAGTACGGCAAGCAGGCCCTGACCGAGGACGGCCTCACCGTTGAGACCACCCTGGACCAGGCGTTGCAACTGGCCGCGGCCAACAGTCTGACCAACGGCCTCGACCATTGGGCCAGCCGACAGGGCAAGGGCCGTAATGCCACCCGGCCCCAGGCCGCCCTCATCGCCATGGACGTGGCAAGTGGCCAGGTACGGGCGATGATGGGGGGGAGCAGCTTTGACCGCAGCCAGTACAACCGCGCCTCCCAGGCACGGCGGCAGCCAGGCTCTGCATTTAAACCGATCATCTACGCCGCCGCCCTGGCGAGCGGCCTCACCCCCGCCACCATCATCAACGATGCCCCCCTGTCGCTGCCCGGCGCCGTTCCCGGCAAGGCATGGGAACCCCACAACTTCGAAAACGATTTCCTGGGCCCCACCACCCTGCGCGACGGCCTGGTCTATTCCCGCAACATCGTCGCCATCAAGCTCCTCCAGCAGGTGGGGATCGCCAGGGTGATCAGCCTGGCCCGGCAGCTGGGCATCCATTCGCCCCTGGCCGCCAACCTCTCCCTCGCTCTGGGCTCCTCGGGCGTTTCACTGGTGGAGATGACCGCGGCTTACGCGGTACTCGGCAACGGTGGCCGCATGGTGCGCCCGGTGTTCATCAAGCGCATCCTGGACCGAGACGGCAAGGTGATGGAGGAGGCACCGCACACGGCGGACACGACAGCGGTCATCGACGCCCGTACCGCCTACCAGATTACCCACATCATGCAGGGCGTCATCCAGGATGGTACCGGCCAGGCGGCCCAGGGTCTTCCCGTGGCAGCGGCCGGCAAGACCGGCACCACCGACAACAACGTCGATGCCTGGTTCATCGGATATACGCCGGATGTGGTCGCCGGGGTATGGCTCGGGTTTGATCAGAAACGGAGCCTGGGGCGGGGAGAAACCGGCGGCCGGGCCGCAGCGCCGGTGTGGCGTGATTTTATGGGGCGGCTTAGCAAGGAATATCTCAAACACGCCAGTTTCCCGACACCGGACGGCATCGTCTTTGCCCCGGTGACGCAATCGGCGGCCCACTCGCCCAACGGCGGTGCCGCCAAGGTGATCTGGGAACCGTTCCGCCAGGATCAGCCGCCGTGGGGTGGGGCTGGGGCGAACGCCGCCGCCCCAGCAGCCGGGACCGACGCCGCTCCCCCACCGGCCGCCATTCCCCCCCAACCGGCTGTCCCTGCGACGGACGGAGCCATCCCCCCCCCTGACGCGACGGGTACCGAGGCTGGGCCAGGGGGCGCCGCGACGGCCCCCCCAAAAAAAAAAGGCCGGTCGTCCCTGCTCTGCTTCGGAGCGGGGCGACCGGCGACGATGCGGCCGTTCAGGGATTGGCTAGTTGGAGGACTTCTTGGGAAGGTTCTTCAGTTCGTCCTTGGCCTGGTAGACGACGTCGAAGCTGTCGCGGAGGGTCTTGCTCAGGGTGTCCGCTGCGCCCGGATCCTCGGGCAACACCCGTACCGATACCTGTTTCATCCCCTCGGGAGCGTCTTCGTAGGAGGTGAGGATACTGATCACCCGCGTCTTGTTCTTGCGCAGGGTTTCCACCAGATTGGTCACCGAGCCCGGGGCGTCGGGCAGGTTGAGCATGTACTGGACGGCGCCGTCTTTGATGCCGGTGCTGTGGATGAAGGCGCGGAGTACGTCGGTTTCGCTGAGGAGCCCGGTGAGATGGCCTTCCTTGTCCGCCACCGGCAGGCCGGAGATCTTGCTCTCCAGCATGATCAACGCCGCCTTTTCCAGGGAATCGTCGCCGGAGAGGGTGAGCGGGGAAGGGGTCATCACGTCCTTGACCTTCATCTCCGAGAGCAGGTAGTAGAGTTCGTGGATGTCGAGGGAAGTCGTCTTGGAGGGCGATGCGTCCTTGACGTCACGATCAGTGATGATGCCAATCAGTTTACCGTGTGAAACCACCGGCAGGCGGCGGATATTGTTTTCCTTCATGATGCGGGTGGCACGCATGAGGGAGGTGTTTTCGTCGACGGTGAGGACGTCCTTGGCCATCCAGTCTTTGATCAGCATGTTGCCTCCTTAAAAAAAATCTATGGTCAATGGAAATAGGGCGATCTGGTAGGATTCAATGACAAATATTGAATTAAGTAATCATTTTATAAATGATTCCATCGCATCTGGCAAGTCGTTGTCGGCCCCCGGCGTGAAATAGCGGCAGGGGTGCGGCGGCGCCAATTTTACCTTGAAATATGGAAACGAAAAAGAAATAATCTTTTCCCGCGCGTTTCCCTTCCTCTCCGGTCAACCTTGCCGACGCCGCATGGCGCACGGCGTCAGCCTTTCTCTCGGGTGCCCTGCATGTATCCACCCCTGTCCGACGCCGCCCTCACGGCTCTCCTTGGCCACCTCGCCGGAGAAGATGCCTTTGTCTTCCTTGAAACCACCCGGGCCCGGGAAAACGAGGCCCGGTCGCTGCTCTTCCGCCGGCCCGTCTCCTTCCTTCGCTGCACCAGCACCGACGACCCGGCCGCCTTCCTGGACCGTGCCGAAGAACTGCTGTCCCAGGGCCAGTATCTCGCCGGCTGGTTTGCCTACGAGTTCGGCTACCTTCAAGAGCCGGCGCTCGCCCCGGCCGTCTGGCCCGGCCCGCCGGTGCTCCTTGCCGAGTTGGGGGTTTATGACGAGCCCCACGTTTTTGATCACGCCCACGGCATCTTTGCCGGCGCCGGCCCCTGGCCCGGGGCCGGGGCTGCCGTCGACCCGCCGCCGTCCCACCACCTCGCCAACCTCCGCCTCAACCAGACACGCGAGGCCTACCTCGCCGCCATAGCCCGGATCAAGGAGTATATCGCGGCCGGTGACACCTATCAGGTGAACTACACCCTGAAGCTCCTCTTCGACTTCGGCGGTTCGGCCGAGTCCCTCTACCATGCCTTGCGTCGCAACCAGAGTGTCGCCTATGGCGCCTATCTTCGCCACGGTGACCGGCGGATCCTCTCCTTTTCGCCCGAACTCTTCTTCCGCCGCGCCGGCGAAACCTGCACGGTGCGGCCCATGAAGGGCACCGCCCACCGGGGGCGCACCGTCGAGGAAGACGGCCGCATCGCCGCCTGGCTCTGTCAGGACACCAAGAATCGCAGCGAGAACGTGATGATCGTCGATTTGCTCCGCAACGACCTGGGCCGTGTCTCGACCTTGGGGTCGGTGGTCGCCGATTCGCTCTTCGACGTGGAAACCTACGAAAGCCTTCACCAGATGACCTCCACCGTCCACGGACGGCTGCGGCCGGGCCTCACCCTTGCCGAGCTTTTTGCGGCGCTGTTCCCCTGCGGTTCGGTGACCGGGGCGCCCAAGATCCGCACCATGGAGATCATCCGTGAACTCGAATTCGAACCGCGCGGGGTCTATACCGGCGCCATCGGCTTTCTCGCCCCCGACGGCGAGGCGGTGTTCAATGTGCCCATCCGCACGGTGATGATTGACGGCAGCCGCGGCGAGATGGGCATCGGCTCCGGGGTGGTCTTTGATTCCGACCCGGACGGCGAGTGGGAGGAGTGTCGCCTGAAGGGCCGTTTTCTCACCGAACCGCGGCCGCCCTTCGAACTGATCGAAACACTGCTTTGGCGGCCGACCGATGGCTACTGGCTGCTGGAGCGCCATCTCGGCCGTCTGGCCCGGTCCGCCGCCTTTTTCGGCCACGCTTGCGATCCGGCTGCGGTGACGGCGCGTCTGGCCCGGGCGGCGCAAGGCTTCGATCCTGCCCTTCCCCACCGGGTGCGCCTCACTCTGGCCAAGGACGGCACCGTGGTGGTCGCCGCCACCCCCTGCGAGTTGCCTCGGGTGACTGATTTCGCCACCCTGTCGTCGGCCACCACACCCTTGCCCCGGGTCGTCATCTCCCCTCGGGCCACCGATTGCCGGTCAGTCTACCTCTACCACAAGACCACCTGCCGCAGCCTTTATGACGAGGAGCGGCAGCGGGCTACGGCCCAGGGCTTCTTCGAGGTGCTGTTTGCAAACGAACAGGGGGAACTCACCGAGGGGACGATCACCAATCTCTTTGTCCGCAAGGACGGCAGGGTGCTTACCCCGCCGGTTTCCTGCGGGCTGCTCGACGGGGTGCTGCGTCAGCAGCTCATGGCATCCGGAGCCGAACCGGTGACCGAGGCGGTGCTGCGGCGGGAGGATCTGGCCGCGGCCGAGGCGGTTTTCGTTGGCAACTCGGTGCGCGGCCTGGTGCGGGTGGAGGTGGTGCTGGGGGAGGAGGAGGGAGGGGGGTAGCCGTCCGCCATTGGCGGCTGGCCGGGCCATTGACGTGGTAGGCAACCCGCCGATAGTCGACCGTCGGCCGTACCGCTATCCCCTGGCGCTGATGGTGCGGATGATATCGGTCTTGCCCACCACGCCCACCAGGCGGCCGTCGTCCACCACCGGCAGGGTATGAGCCCGTTTTTCGGCCATGATGGTGGCGATCTCTTCCACCGGCGTGGCGCTGGTAACCGTGATCGGCTGGCGGGTGGCGATGTCGGCCACCGTGGTGCCGGTCATCTTCTTGAACTCCTTGTCGAGCTTGAAGGGGTTTTCGAGCATGATCACCGCGTCGAGGATCGCCGCCACCGTTGGAATGTGCAGCCGTTTCTTCTGGTCGATGAGATCGCTCTCCGTCACCACGCCCACCACCGTACCGTTTTCGTCCACCACCGGCGCGCCGCTGATCCGTTTTTCGGTGATCAGGGCGGCGAATTCGTTTACCGGTGTTTGCGGGGCGACCACGATCACTTCCCGGGTCATTATATCTTGAGCTGTCAGCATGGGTTCCTCCTCCTCACTGTGTGGGGCTAAATGGTGTGCGTCGCTGTGGTTGAGCTGGGGGCGTTGCCGGTGACGATCGCCTCCAGGGTCGCGGGGAGTTCCGCGGCCAGCTCTCCGGCCAGAAAACCAAACTGGATGGCCTGGCCGGCAAGCAGCCGGTCGCCGGCCAGGCCGTGGGCATAGGCCCCCAGGCAGGCCGCCCGCCAGGGAGGAAGCCCCTGGGCGAGCAGCCCGCCGATGAGGCCGGTGAGCACGTCACCCACGCCGCCGGCCGCCATGCCCGGGTTGCCGGTGGGATTGACGGCGATCTCGCCGTCCGGAGCGGCGACCACCGTGCCGGCGCCCTTGAGGACCAGGAAGACCCGGTGTGAGGTGGCAAATTCCCGGGCCACCCGCAGCCGGTCGGCCTGGATTTCGGGGGTGGTGAGCCCGGTGAGGCGGGCCATCTCGCCGGGGTGGGGGGTGAGGATGCGGGGGGCAGGCGGATTGGCGACCAGGCGCGGTTCGGTCGCCAGGGCGTTGACCGCGTCGGCATCCACCACCATGGGCAGCCGTGCCTCGTGATAGAGCCGGTGCACCAGGGCCACGGTCTTGGGATCGGTACCGAGCCCCGGCCCCAGGGCGAGCGCCTGTTTACCGGCGAGGGCCTGTTCCACGGCATGGAAGTCGCTTGCCGAAAGCAGGCCGTTCGAGTTGGCCAGCGGGATGGTCATCGCCTCGGCAAGGGCGGTTTCAAAAATCGGGTTGAGATCGTGGGGCACGGCCAGGCTCACCAGACCGGTGCCGGCCCTCAGGGCGCCGTTGGCGCAGAGGAGGGCGGCGCCGGTCTTGCCGGCCGAACCGGCCAGCACCAGCAGGTGGCCGAAGGTACCCTTGTGGGCGGTAGACCGGCGCAGGGGGAGCCAGCCGCCCACCTCGCCGCCGGTGAGCAGCTCGGTCTGGATTGCCGCCTCCTCCACGGCCTGGGGGGGGATGCCGATATCCACCACTACGAGCTGGCCTACGAAATGGGTGCCCGGCTGGTGAAGCACCAGCCCGGGCTTGGCCAGACCAAAGGTGGCGGTGAGTTGGGCACGGACGCAGAAACCGAGCGGCTGCCCCGAGTCGCTGTCGAGTCCCGAAGGCACGTCCACCGCCACCACCGGGCAGGTGCAGCGGTTGAGCCGTTTCACCGCCTCGGCGAAGTGGCCGCCTACCTCACGGGTGAGACCGGTGCCGAAGATGGCGTCCACCACGGCCCAGCTCTGGGCGAGCTGTTCCTCCACCTCGGCGAGAGCCGCAGCGTCGGTGACGGAGCGCACCGGCACCGGCAGGCGGTTGACGATGGCCAGGTTCACCGCCGCATCGCCGCTGAGCTTCTCCGGGGCGACCAGCAGGTAGACCCGGGCCTGGGCGCCCCGCTGGTGGAGGTGGCGGGCGATGACCAGGCCGTCGCCGCCGTTGTTGCCCGGTCCCACGAAGATCGACACCACCCGATCCGCCGGGTCCCCCAAATGGCGGCAGATCGCCTCCACCGTGCCCCGACCGGCGTTTTCCATAAGCACGATGGAGGGGATGCCGTAGCGATTGATGGCCATGGAATCAAGGCTGCGCATCTGTTCGGCGGTGGCGAGCTTCATGCTGGTCGACTCCCGGATGGCGGTTTGTTAGGGGGAGGGAGGTTCTTGGTTGAGCTTCATCTTTCCATGACTTCTCTCTGAGGTCAAACGTTAAAAGCAGTGATACCGGCAGATTGCCGCTTGATGGCCGTTGCGGAGCTACGTTTCCCTCCTGGCGGCTGCTCCTTTTCTCGTGACTCCTTGTCTCAAACAGTTCAGGATCAGCACGAACACCAAATAAGGGGATGTCTTCTTCCAGGCGTTTTCCCGTATCCGTGCCTTCAGTCTGCAAAAAACGACCCCTGGAAAACGTGCGCACTGCCGCAGACACCGGCGGCTGAAGCGTTTTGGGGACCTGGCTGAATCCATTGCGCATGAAGTGTACCCTGCAGCACTGCCAGCCGGCACCGCCGAGGGGGGGCGGGGTTAAGAACTCCTTCCAGAATTCCTCGGACTCCGCCGACCCGATCGACAGCCAGTACCTCACGGTAAAGCTCCGGATTGACCGTCGTGGCGACTGCGACCGTCTTATTTCCCACTCCCCATGCTCACGGAAACGGATGGAGGTGGCGTCGAGCCATAGATACGGCCAGTTGCCTGACAGCGGTCAATAGTGCGTTCACGATCAGATCACCATCCGGGGCAACGGCGTTTCTGGCTTCAGGGTTGTTTCGCCTCGGTCTGCGAGGCGATTTGGCGGATGAGTTGCTCCCGCCGGGCCGATGGCCCGGCGGGAGCAACAGCGGTTGCGGTGTCTTGGGGAGCCGAGGGCTTGCCGTCGGTGATCGCCTGTTTGACCGTGGAAAACTTCATGGCGATATCGAACCAGAAGGGGCCACCCAGGCCGATGAGAAACCCGGTGAGGGTTACGGTGACGAGCCAGCCAAGGAATCGCGGCCAGTCGGCGTTGGCCGTGGCGATAAAACTGCCGCCCAGGGGCATGATGTGACGGGGAATGGCCGTCACATCTCTTTGCTCCGCCAGGGTGCCGTCGGCCTGGGCCCCGAGCCGTTGCAGTTTCCCTGCCTGCTGTCGTTTTTCCGTGGCGATATGGTCGACGATTTCCCCGCAGCCGGGATCGGTGGCGGTTGGCGACAGGCAGTTGGGATAATAGCCCCAGCCCACGGGCAGACCGCTGTCTTCGTAGGCGGTGAGTTTTCGGCGGATTGTCGACAGATCGCTCCTGATGGCAGCCGCATTGTCAGGGGTCAGGCTCGAGGTGTTGCCGTTGTTCACCCACTTGTCGAGCTGGTCCGCCTGGGCGGTGAGGCGCTGGGCAAGGTCGCGGTTGCGGACAAACTCCTCGAACATCCGGCCGCCATGGATATTGAGGCTAAAGGCGAGCACCACCCCCATCAGCAGGGAGAGCGCCTGGGCACGGCGTTTGAAGTAGTCACTGATCGCCTCGCCGTACTGGTCGTACTTGTCCGCCACCTCGGCAAGCAGCGCCGTTGCCTCTGCCGCTGAAAGCGGCCCCATCAGTTGGTACCATTCGGTTTCCGGCAGCCGTCGCAGGAATTCCTCGGTGGTAACCCGGGTGTGTTCCACGAGCGGGGTGTCAAAGAGTTGCGACAGCCAGGAACCAGGGCCATTTTGGGGTACCAGATGCTCCTGAAGAGGGTTGTTGACCATTGCCCCGATCAGGTGGTCGCGTAATCGGTCAACATCCTCGTCTTGCCGCTGCTGCCCTGTCTTTTCCGTCAATTTCGGCAGCAGCACCTTGTCGAAAAAGCCGGCTAGCATATGGCGCAGGCCACTGGCGCGCAGCCGGAGCAAGCGGTGCAGAACCTCGATCAGCACCGTGCAGACCGTGGCGAGTCCGGCCATGGTCACCGCAAAGGCAATGGTTCCTTCAAGGAAGTTCATTGGTAAAGTCCTTGGGAATGGCGAGTTGGTAGATCTTGTCGTATGCAGATTCCGACGAACGTGAGTGGTTGTTATGGAAACCGGCCGGTGATCTTACTCGCCGATGTCTTCACTTCAAAGATCCGGATTGTTGTTGATGAAGGTCTCCATGAGTTGCCGGCATTCCTGATTGTCGGCCAGGACCAGTTCAACGTCTCGTGACCGCAAATACTCCTCCGGACCGCGAAATATTCGGTTTTCGCCGATGATGACTTGATGATGACTTTATGGATGCCGTGGAGGAGTCCCGCGATTGCGGCCGGAAGAAACCTATCCATGCTGTTCCCTTTTTCCGTCAGTCGGTTACCTCGATCTCAAGTCCGTCATAGGCCATGCTCACTGACAGAGCGTGGGATGGGTCGAAGATTTGGACGTATTTTCTGGTGTTTGACACAGTTACCTCCAGCGTTGCGTCGTCATATGCCGGTTCGTGGTGAAACAGGCAGAGGTGCCGGACCCGGGAACGGATTGCCAGTTCGACCCCGGCAATATTGCTGCCGTGCCCCCAGTTTTCCTTGGTGTGGCTGGCCTCGGCAAGGGTGTACTGGGCGTCCATGATCAACAGGTCGGCCCGCTCAAAGAATTTCAGGAAGGGGTAGTCATCAGCATCCATGTCGGCCTGGTGCTCGGCATCGGTGGAATAGACGACCTTTTTGTTCTGTCGGCGGAAGGAGTAGCCGAAGGAGCCGCCCGGGTGGTTCTGGGCAATGGTATTCACCTGAAAGCCTGCAATATCATAGGTCTCGCCCGGCGTCAGGATGTGGAACCTGATGTCGGCGGCCATCGCCTGGAAGGGCACCGGGAAGAAGGGCGGCTCCTGTTGTTTCCTGAAGGCATCCTCTACCTTGGCGTGGCCAGCGTAGATGTCGATTTGGACGCCGGGGATATAGGCGGGGGTAAAAAAGGGAAAGCCCTGGATATGATCCCAGTGCGGGTGGGACAAGAAGAGGTGGAATCGGTTCTGTCTGGCAAGGCGCCCCTCGGCAATGAGCCGGTTGCCGAACTCCCGGAGTCCGGTGCCGGCGTCACAGATCACCTGGGAGTCGCCGCCCCTGAGTTCCACGCAGGCGGTGTTGCCTCCGTAGGTGCCGTTTACCGAAAAGGGAAGCTGTCCGGCAACAAAGTTGGCAATGGACGCATCAGTGGTCAGGTTGTGCTCACTGGCCGCCTTGATCGCCTGGCAGAGTTTGGCGCGCAGGGACGGCACCGAAGGAGAAACAGGCAGGGATCCCCTGGTCCCCCAGAATACCGTCTTGATCATGAGGTATTCTCCTTTTTCCCCGTTCAATACCGTTTGGGGAAGTAACGGACGTTCGGGAAGCCGGCAAGATCGTCGTTCCGGGTCCAGATCAGGGCGGCGTGGGCCTGGGCTGTAGTCAGGATGATGCTGTCGGCCATGGGTAGCCGGTGCGTAAGGCTGTTGCGGGCGGCCACCAGGGATATGGCTGCGTCAAGGCCGACCACCTTGCCTGCAGCACTGCCTCCTCATCCCGTTGGTGGATAACGATTTGAAGACCTCGTAAGGGCAGATGCCGGGCACGCGGCTGCCGTACTCGATAACCTGCAATTTTTGCCCAGCCTCCAACTGCAAGAATTCGCGGACCCTGCGGGGGGGGGCGGCAATTTAAAATTTTGATGAAATTTCAACCATTTCCATCGGATATCTCGATTGATGAAGGTATTGTAAGGCGTGGTGTCGTTCGATGTCAATAAAAGCTGATTATAGTGATAATTCTATAACCATTATCATAATGGAGAATCCGCCGAGGAGGGGTCGCCGCTCTTCAGTCTTCCGACTGATAATGCAACGCGAGCCAGACGGTTTCCGTAGCAGTCCACTCCACCCGGTGCCTCTGGCGGGCGGGAAGGTGGACATGGTCACCCGGCCGCAGGACCACGGTCTCACCGCCCTCGATCCGTAAACCTGCGCTTCCCGTCAGGAGCAGAACCCATTCGTCCCAATCCTGGTCGTACCACTGCCCGCTAGGTGTCGCATGCCCCCTGGAGACGATCCGTTCCAGCCGGAAAGAATCCGACCGGATGATGTCTTGGAGGAATTCCTCCGGGAGTTCTTCAGGTATTTCCGAGAAGATGTTGGGCATGGCCCCCACCCGGATGCCTTTCCCTGAAAAAAGGGCGGCGCAGGTTTGACCTTTCGATTTTTCCCTGTCGAAGAATGCCAAATGTCAAGGCAGACCCGTGGCCATTACTCCCATACGAATGTCTCACCGACCACCATCTGCCTCATCCTCGATTTCATGCCGATCTTGTCCAGATCCCTGGCGAATTCTTCGGGGGTGCCGGTGAGAAACGGGAACGTTCCGTAGTGCATGGGCACAACCATCTTCGGATCCACCAGCCGCACCGCCTCCGCCGCCCTGGAAGGCCCCATGGTGAAGTGATCGCCGATGCAAACCAGCATGATGTCCACAGGATGGAATTGCTTCACGAGAGCCATGTCGGAAAAGAGGTCGGTGTCGCCGGTGTGGTAGATGACCGGCCCATCCTTGATGCTGATGAGGAATCCTGCGGGATTTCCCGCTGCTACCTGCGTTGGCTGCATGCCAGCGGCGATGGGCGCAGTCATGTTGGAGTCGTGCACCGCTGGGATGAAAGCGATTTTCACTTCGTCATCAAGAAGATGGAGTTCGCCGCCGTAGTTTCCCATGGTGTCATAGCCCGCAAGCTCCTTGGGATAACCTGCATACTGCACCATCGCCAGGCTCAGGCCATAAGTGGCCACGAGCCTAGCTCGGGTCCTATCGGCGATCTCAACCGCGTTGCCAATGTGGTCGCGATGGCCGTGGGTCAACAGGATGAGGTCTACCTTGTCAAGTCCGGCCAGGTCTTCTTTCCCGGATTTATTGGCCGGGTTGATGATCCACGGATCGATCAGCAGAACTTTTCCTGAGGGTGTTTCGACCTTAAAAGCCGACTGCCCATACCAGGTGATTTTCGTCTTCCCCGCCGCAAGGGCATTGGTCCCAGCGAACAGCATGAGCACCATGAGCCAGATCATTCCGCGCGTTTTCTTCACGTCTTCTCCTTTCGGTTGCATTGCTATCGGACTGAGCAAATTTAAGCGATGGGAGGTGGCTCCCGCCGGTTGTTCCTTTTTGTATGAAAACGACCTTAATCAGTGTCCACATCTTTTAAACTTACTTTAAACCCGCGAAGATCTTCTCCCTTGGATTTGCACCAAGCACGGGACTCTTTACTCCGGCTGTGGACTCGGGCGCGGGGGAGAAGCCCCTCAAGCATATGTAGACCGGTTTTAAATAGATTCCCAATAAAATCCCATTGAAAACTGGCCAGAATCGCCAAAAAATCCGGGCTTGCCTTTTGCCGGCCGATATGCTATCAATCCCTTCTCTTGCAAGCTATACAGCCGTATTGCCCTCGTAGCTCAGGGGATAGAGCACAGGATTCCTAATCCTGGTGTCGCAGGTTCGATTCCTGCCGGGGGCACCAAGAATATCAAGGAGGCAGGCTTCAGCCTGGCTCCTTTTTTGTGCCAGACTCACTCCCTCCCCGAATGTCTCTGCGCTTCTCTCTCTGCCTGGCCTCGTAACGCCGCAATCACCTCGTGCAACTCATAGGCGCCAGTGAGTTCGAGGAAGATTTCTTCAAGGCGCGACCCTTCGAGCCGGGCCTCGTGACGCAGGCCGTCAAGCGTTCCGGTGGCGCGGATACTGCCGTTCTGGATGATACTGATGCGGTCGCAGAGTTCTTCGGCGATCTCGAGAGAATGGGTGGAGAGGAAGACCGCAGCGCCCCTCCGGGCGTGGCTCTTGAAGAGTTCCTTGACGATCCTGGCACTCTTGGGATCGAGCCCCACCATGGGTTCGTCCACCACGATGAGCGGTGGTTCCAGCATGAAGGCGGCGGTGATGATCAGCTTCTGGCGCATGCCGTGGGAGTAGCTCTCGATGAGGTGGTGAGGCCAGTCGGTGAGGTCGAAGAGGTCGAGGAGGTGGCGGGCGTTCTTCTCGAATCGTTCGCCGGGAAGTCGGTAGAGGCTGGCCATGAACTGGAGAAACTCCCAGCCGGTGAGCTTTTCGTAGAGAAAGGGCCGGTCAGGGATGTAGCCGGTGGTCTGTTTCGCCGCCTCAGGCATGCGTGCCAGATCGTGGCCGTTGATGGTGATCCGGCCGGCGTCGGGCCGGAGGAGGCCGACCAGCATCTTGATGGTGGTGGTCTTGCCCGCACCGTTGGGACCCAGAAAGCCGAAGATCTCGCCCGCCGCCACGTTAAGGCTCACCTGGTTTACCGCGGTGTAGTCGCCGAACCGTTTGGTGAGCCCCTCGACCACGATGCCGGTGCCGTTCGCAGTGATCATTTCTTCTCTCCTTCGCCCAGTACCTCGATTTTCAGGCTGCCGATCAGCCCACTGATCTTGACCATCGCCTCGGTTTCGCCCTGGACGAATTTAAGGTGGCTCAGGTCAGCCGGGATCTGGTTGCGAGTGGCGTCGAGGCTCAGCCATTTGCCGTTCAGGCAGACCTCGTTCCAGGCATGGTAGTAGAAGGCGCCGCCCATCTGCACCACCCCGGCCACGATCCGGCAGGGGATGCCGACACTGCGGGCCAGTGCGGCAAGGAGGGCGGCGTGCTCGTTGCAGTCGCCGCGTCGGGACTCCAGGGTGGAGAGGGCGTCGGGCAGCCCCAGCACCGGCCGCTTTTCGATATGGTCGTAAACCCAGCCGCAGAGGAGCCGCACCCGGGCAAGCGCCCCCGGAGTGTCGGCCACGAGCTTCGCGGCAAGCTTGCTGATCGCCGGGTTTTTTGCCTGCACATAAGGGGTGGATACAAGATCGGCCTCAGGGCCTGGGCAAGGGGCGGCGTCGGCCGGGGGCAGCACCTCGCGGCGCACGGTGAGGACGTTGCCCGTTAGGCTCTGCCGGTCGCCGTCCAGATCGAACTCGCCCCCCTCGGGCAGGGTGAGTCGGTAACGGGTCACGGTGGCCCGCTCCGGATCGGGCATGGTGCCCTTGATCGGAATCGACACGGCGCTCAACAACTCCCGGCCCGGGGTGGTGCCGAGGTCGGTGGCCTGAAACTCGGGTTCGGCGATAAAGACAAACCCTGACGGCGACTCTTCCTTCACCACCTTGCCCCCGTCGTCAAGCCAGCTGCTCACCTTGAGGCCGGCGAAGTTCTCCACGAAATGATGGAAGTTGTAGATTCGGCCCAGTACCAGAACCTTGTCGAGCCCCTGGTACTCTAACACCGTGTCCGAGCCGCTGAGGGTCACCGGATCAAAGGATGGAACCCGGATCTTGTCCCCCTTCCTGGGCTTGCCGGCCAGCAGGTAGGCGCGGATATTGGTCGCCAGGTAGGGCGGCCGGGCAAGATGGATGGTGTCATGGGTGGTCTCCTTGCCGGTGGTGAGCGCGAGCCGGACCGTACTGCCCTCAACCTCGCCTTTGGCAGTCATGTGGGAGAAGGGCGAGTCCAGGGTGAAGTCGAAGTGGCGAAGGAGGTAGGCGTTGTCGATACCTGCCACGATTCGCATCCTGAGTGGGTGGTTTTCGCCGAGGATGTTGAGGCGGAGAAAGGCGTCCTCGTGGAGGAGGTAGCCGTCGGGTCGGGCCGGTTCCAGACGGTTTTTGACGTAGCCGATGCGCTGGTCGCCGAAGTAGACGCCGAGGAAGCTCTCCTCGCGGGCGCGTTTGAGGGCCGTGGCCTCTCGCCGTTCAAGGGTCTTGACGAGGTGGTCTCGCTCGAGCAGCAGCACGAAGAGGACGACGCAGGCGACCACCGTGGCCAGGCGCAGGATGAAGGGAAGGCGGGGGTAAAGGTTCATCGGCGGCGAGGTGTGGTTATGCACCGGCCCGTCGACCCGGCGGCCGGCCGGTGCATTCAGCCCACCACCCAGACGGCGATCCCTTCGGCCATCAGCAGGACCGGTTCCGAGACGCTGCCCTGCAGCAGCCCACGCTTGGCGTCCCTGCCGCGCCGGCCCATGACGATGGTGCCAAAGCCGTCGACAATGGCCTGCCTGAGGATTTGCCGGCTGGGATGGATGCCGCGTCGGGTGTGGAGGCGATGGATGCGGTTCGCCGGGATATTGGCCTCGAGCAGCAGCTGCTCCGGGGCATGGAAAACGCTGTGGTCGTCGCTCAGGTGAAGTTCGCACCAGTCCCGGCCCCAGAGGCCGTGGAAATCCTCACGGGGGCTCTGGCCGTGGCTGGCGAGCAGGGCCGAGGAGTGGAAGAGGGTGATCTCCACATGGGGGTTGTTGCGGAAGATAAAGGAAAGATGATCCACGGCCCGGAGCGAGTGGACCGTACCGTCGATGGGCACCAGGATTTTGTTGGAATGGACCTGGCCGTCAACCATCCACACCGGTAGGTCGTGGCAGCCGCCGAGAAGTTCCTCGGAGATGCTGCCCATGAACATCGCCGCCAGCTTGCTCAGCCCCCGCCGGCCGATGAGCACCGCGTCGTAAGTGCCCTTGCGTGCCTCTTGGATGATATCGGCGGCCGTGCCGACCCGGCGGAGGCGGACGTCGCTGACCACCTGTTCGGGATCGACGCCGCGCCGGGCCAGTTGCAGGATCGCCTCGGCCATGTAGCGGTGGGCGTGGTCCCAGCGGCTGCGGGTGGCATCGGAAAGGGTTTCGATCAGCTCGCCGTCAGCGAGCCATTCCTGGTCGATGACCTGATCGTCGAAGGGGACGATGCAGAGGAGGTGAAAGGTGATCTCCTTGACGCCGGCGAAGAGTTCTCCAAGGTAGCGCAGGGCGCTGAAACTGTGTGGGGAACCGTCCACCGCGACGAGAATTTTTCGGTTCATGAGAAGCGCTCCATGTCGAGAACAAGCAGGCTCGCGCCGGGGGGGGACGGCCCTCGCCGGGCCGCGAGAATGGCACCCTTGCATGGCGAGGATTATAACACAGCCATTCCTCTGACGGTGGAGCTTTTCTCATGAAATCTCGAAAAGTTGCTGTCGCGATGATCGCCTGACTGGCAGGGCGGCGGGTGGCGGGGGAAGGCCGTTTCAGAGGGAGGTTAGCCGCCGTTGAGGTAGGAGCAGGGCACGCCGCGGTAGTTGACAAACTCGAGCCGTTGGCCCATCTGGCTGATGTACTCGGGCAGCAGCGGGATCTTGCCGCCGCCGCCCGGCGCATCCAGGGCCAGGGTGGGGACGGCGAGCCCCGAGGTGTGGCCGATGAGCGAGCGGAGGATCTCGATGCCGGTCTCCACCTTGGTGCGAAGGTGGTCGGTACCTCGGCTCATGTCGGCCTGGAAAAGGTAGTAGGGCTTGACCCGCATGCGGAGCAGGCCGTGCATGAGCCGCCGGATTACCAGGGGGGCGTCGTTGACGCCGCGCAGCAGCACGGTCTGGCAGCCCAGCGGAATGCCGGCGTCGGCGAGCCTGCTGCAGGCCCGGGCCGCTTCGGCGGTAAGTTCGGCCGGGTGGTTGAAGTGGGTGTTCACGTAGAGGGGATGAAAGCGTTTGAGGAGGGCGGCGAGCCGGGTGGTCACCCGCATGGGCAGGGTACATGGTACCCGGGTGCCGATGCGGATGATCTCAACCGAGGGGATGGCCCGCAGGGCGCCAAGCAGCCAGGCGAGCCGCTCGTCGGAGAGCAGCAGCGGGTCGCCGCCGGAAACGAGGACGTCGCGGATGGCCGGGGTTTTGCGAATATAGTCGAGGCCGGCGCGGATGGTTTCGTCGCTTACCGCCATCTGGGCAGTGCCCACCTTGCGCTTGCGAGTGCAAAAGCGGCAGTACATGGCGCATTGGGAGGCGACCAGAAAGAGTGCCCGGTCAGGATACTTGTGAACCAGATTGGGCACCGGGCTTAAATTTTCCTCGTCCAGGGGGTCTTCGAGACAGACGGTGTCGGTGAGTTCCCGGGGATCAGGAACGGCCTGGCGCCAGAGGGGGTCATGCGGGCCGGTGATCAGCCCCAGGTAGTAGGGGTTGATCCGCATGGGGTACCGACGGCACACCGCCGCCAGGGGCTCGGAATCGATGCCGAACCGCTGGCCGAGCTGAGCGGGCGAGGTGAGGCTTGCGGCGAGTATCTTCTGCCAGTGGCTCATGGGCGGGGTGGGGAGGGCGGCGCGTCTGGAAGACGACCGCGGTTGAAGGCTGCGCCGTGGCAGGGCGCGGAATCAAATCACAGGGTGAAATCAGGGCAAAACAGAGGACGGAAGGCGGAACCACCTGCTTTGTGTAAGTGGTTGCAGGGGGACGCAGGTAAGCGAGCCTGCGAGACTCCGGATCCGCGAAAGGTGCCTGTCCGCTATCCGTGAGGTATGCCGAGAGGCCGGGACAGGTAAGCGACCATCGGGAAACTCCGAAGGAGATGCGGTGCCCTGTGACCGTTTACCTCCATTAGCGGCTTGTCAAGATAGCGCGGATGGTGAAAGAATGCAACGGGCGGTCCGTTGCCGTTGGAAGCCAAAAGGGGACGAAGGGGAGGACGCGATGGAGGAAGCGACCGGAAGGGCAGGGTATCTCGCGCTCGCCGCCAGCGGCGAACTGGCCCGGCGGGCAGTCCGGGCGCAGGAATTGCTCGCCGCCTGCGAGTTCTGTCCCCGAAACTGCCGGGTGAACCGCCTGGCCGGCAGCCTCGGCATCTGCCGCACCGGCGCTCTGGCCGTGGTGGCGAGCTGTTCCCCCCACTTCGGCGAGGAAGCGCCGCTGGTGGGGGAGGGCGGCTCGGGCGCCATCTTTTTTTCCCACTGCAGCCTTGGCTGTGTTTTCTGCCAGAACTACGGGATCAGCCACCTCGGCGAAGGGATCGAGGTGCGGGCCGGCCAACTCGCTGCGATGATGGTGAGTCTTGAGCGGCAGGGCTGTCACAACATCAATCTGGTCACCCCGAGCCATGTGGTGGCCCAGATCCTCGCCGCTCTGCCCCTGGCCGTGGAGCGCGGCCTCACCATCCCCCTGGTCTACAATTCGAGCGGCTACGAGACGCTCCCGACCCTTGAACTCCTTGACGGGGTGGTGGATATTTACCTGCCGGACTTCAAGTTCTGGGAACCGGCCTCGGCCCGTCGATTCTGCGGGGCCGCCGATTATCCGGAGCGGGCCCGGTCAGCGGTGCGGGAGATGTACCGCCAGGTGGGCGACCTAATGGTGGACGGCCGCGGTATCGCCCGGCACGGGCTGTTGGTGCGCCATCTGGTGATGCCCGAGGGACTTGCCGAAACCGGCGCCATCCTGCGTTTCCTGGCCGAGGAGATTTCGCCCCGCACCTATGTAAACGTCATGGACCAGTACCATCCCTGCGGCCGGGCCGCGGAGTTTCCGCCCCTGGCCCGGCCACTTTCCCGGGAGGAATACGACGAGGCGCTGAGGCTGGCCGCAGCCGCCGGCCTCAGCCGGCTCGATGATCGCGACCTGGCCAGATTTTTTCGCAGTCTCGGCTTTTTGTAACCGTGCCGGCTGTGGTATGGTGGCCAGGAACCTGGGGCCGGAAGCAGGCGCCAAAGGGGCGTTGCCCGTAGTTCGCAGTTGCTCCTGCTCCTTTACTCATCACATGGAGATCGCGCGTTGCGCTACCGACTATTCAGCCTGCTGCTGCTGGCCCTTGCCGTGGCCATTGCCTACACCAACGCCGTGCACGGCGAGTTTATCTTCGACGACGCCCGAATTTATAACAACCCCCATATCCGCATCACCACCCTGACCTGGTCTTCGGTGCGCGAGGCGATGTTTGAGAGCGAGCCCGTTACCCGGCCGGTGGCGAATTTGAGCTTTGCCCTCAACTATCTTGCGGGCGGCTACCGGGTTGAGGGCTACCGTCTGACCAACATCGCAATCCACCTGGCAAGCGGTTTCATGCTTTACCTGCTCTTCTGCATCACCCTGCAGAGCCCTGCCCTGTCGGGGTCAGGGCAGGGCAGGATGATGGGCCGCCTCGATCCCCAGTGGCTCGCCTTTTTCGCCGCCCTCCTCTGGCTGGTCCATCCGCTGCAGACCCAGGCCGTGACCTATGTGGTGCAGCGAATGACGAGCTTGGCCGCCCTTCTCTCGCTGCTGTCGCTTTACTGGTACGTCCGCTTTCGGCAGGCGGCGGCGGGGCCGGGGCGCGGTTGGCTTTACTTCGCGGCGAGCTGTCTTGCCGGCCTGCTCGCCATGGGCTGTAAGGAAAGCAGCGTCACCCTGCCGTTTTTTATCCTGCTCTACGAGTGGTATTTTCTGGAAGATCTCGATACCAACTGGCTGCGGCGTCGGGCCGTGCCCGTGGCCCTGGCGGTTTTGCTGGTGGGGGGGGTAGCGCTGCTCATCCTGGGCCCCGACCCGGTGGCACAAGTGCTGAACACGTACCAGAGCAGGCCCTTTACCCCTCTTGAGCGGTTGCTCACCGAATGGCGGGTGCTCTTCTTCTACCTGAGCCTCCTTGCCCTGCCGCTTCCCGGCCGGCTGAATCTGGACCACGACTTTACCGTTTCCACCTCGCTCCTGCACCCGGCCACCACCATCGCCGCCGGGGCTGGTCTCCTGATCCTGCTGGCCGCGGCGGTGTGGGCCGCCAGACGCGAGCGGCTGCTCTCCTTTGCCATCCTCTGGTTTTTCGGCAATCTGGTGGTGGAGTCCTCGGTGATCGGTCTTGAACTGGTTTTCGAACATCGGCTCTACCTGCCCGCCATGTTCCTCTTCATCGCTGCCGTGGCAGGGGGCGATCGGCTGGTTCCCTCCCGCCGCGCCAAGAGCGTGGTGCTGGTGGCCCTGGCCCTGCTGCTCGCCTTCTGGACCTCGGAGCGCAACCGGGTCTGGCACGACCGGATCAGCCTGTGGAGCGACGTGGTGGCCAAGTCACCCGGCAAGGCCCGGCCGCACAACAACCTCGGGGTGGCCTTGAAGCGTCACGGCCGCCTGGCCGAGGCCGAGGTCCAGTACCGGGCCGCCATCAAGGCCGATCCCACCTTCTATGAGTCATACAACAACCTGGCCAACATCCTTGTTATGGAGGTACGCCGTGACGAGGCCCTGGCCCTTTACGACAAGGCCCTGGAATTGAAGCCAGGTTCGGCGATGCTCCACAACAACATCGGCAGGCTGCTCATGGAGAAGGGTCGCTACGGGCGGGCGATGATGCACTTTGCCGAAGCGCTCCGCCTCGACCCCGATTTTGCCGACGCCCGCTACAACCTGCGGGCCTCCCAGGAAGCATGGCAGCTGCAAAGCGGGGCAGGGAAGAGCGGTCTTTGACAGGAGGGCCGGGGCGGTGCCCGTCCCCTCGCCGGGGATGGAACGAATGTCCCTTGTCAAGGCTCGTGGTTGTCGCCCGCCGGTTGGCCTAAAGCCGGCTTTACCATGTAAAACCTCAAAAAATGATTGACTTTTTTCTTCCGGAACATTAGAGAGGAGCCTCGCTTGCACATCCGTGGTACGAGCATAGAAAAGAGTTGCCGCCGCGGCCAGAAGATGTAAAATCTATCATCCGCACCACCAACGCGCACAGGTCGACGGGGCGGCCCCCTCTTCCCCATGGGACAGTCCGTCCGTCGCGGTTACACTTCCCGAATTCATTCCAATTGACAGGACCATGATCAAAACAAAGAGTTCCAGATACGCCGAGTCCGGTGTTGATATCGATAAGGGCAACGAATTTATTGACCGGATCAAGCCCATTGTCGGCAAGACCTTCCGGCGGGGGGTGTTGACCGACATCGGCGGCTTTGGCGGCCTCTTTGCCCTGGGCGGCGACCGTTACAAGGATCCGGTGCTGGTTTCCTCCACCGACGGCGTGGGTACCAAGCTGAAGATCGCCTGCCTGTGCAACAAGCACGACACCATCGGCATCGATCTGGTGGCCATGTGCGTCAACGATATCGTGGTCTGCGGTGCCCAGCCTCTCTTCTTCCTCGACTACTTCTCCATGGCCAACCTGGATGTGGCCATGGCCACCGACGTGGTCAAGGGGATCGCCAAGGGGTGCGAGATAGCCAAGTGCTCCCTGATCGGTGGCGAAACCGCCGAGATGCCCGGCCACTATGCCCCGGGCGACTATGACATCGCCGGTTTCGTGGTGGGGATCGCCGAGCGCGATCAGCTCATCGACGGCTCGGATATCCGGGTCGGCAACAAGATCATCGGCATTGCCGCCAGCGGTATCCACAGCAATGGCTACTCCCTGGTGCGCAAGATCTGCTTCGAGGAGCTGGGTCTGTCGGTGAACGACCACATCGCGGAACTGGGCTGCACCCTGGGCGAGGAACTCCTCCGGCCCACCCGCATCTACAGCGAGTCGCTCCTGAACCTGATCCGCAATTTCAATATCAACGGCATGGTTCACATCACCGGCGGCGGCTTCTTCGATAACATCCCCCGCATCCTTCCCCAGGGCTGCAAGGCGGTCATCGAGGACGGCAGCTGGACGGTGTTGCCGATTTTCGAATTCCTGAGGGAAAAGGGCAAGGTCTCGGCCGAGGAGATGTGCCGGACCTTCAACTGTGGCATCGGCATGGTGGTGGTGGTGGACGCCAAGGACGTGGATGACGTCTTCCAGCAGCTCATCGCTCTGGGCGAAAAGCCCTATATCATGGGCGAGATCGCTGCCAAGAAGAGCAAGAAGGATCGTTCCGTGGAGATCAACTGCAGCTCCACCCTGAGCTGAACACATTCCTCTCGTCTTTTTTATCGGCGGCGCGGCCTTTATGGTGGCGCCGCCGATTTTTTTGTTCTGGCGGCAAGAGGGAGCCGATCCTGGCGCTTCTGGAACGGCTCGCCGGGCGGCTTACCCAGCCCCGCAATCCCTGGCGCCCCCTTTGAGCTTGTAGAGAGCATGGCCGAGGGCGGGCAGCACCACGGCGATGTTTTCCCGGGCCGCCCGTTCACTGCCGGGCAGGTTGATGATCAGGCTCTCTGCCCTGATTCCGGCAAGCCCCCGCGACAACATGGCATTGGGGGTCTTGGCAAGGCTTGCCTGGCGCATGGCCTCGGCCATGCCCGGCAGCTCCCGGTGGAGGAGCGGCCGGGTGGCTTCCGGAGTGACGTCGGTGGGGCTTACCCCGGTGCCGCCGGTGGTGACCACCAGATCGATTCCCAGTTCATCAACCCAGCGTACCAGTACGGCGGCGATGGCCTCCTCGCGGTCGGCCACCACCTCGTATGCCTGAACCGTAAAGCCCGCACCGGCAAGAATCTCCCGGAGCGCCGGGCCGCTGGTGTCCTGCCGCTCGCCCCGGGAGCCCTTGTCGCTCACGGTGAGGATGCCACAGCCGTAGCCCGGCATGTCGTGGTGTTCATGCATCTTGGCCACGTCTCGTGATCAGGGTCAGCCGGCTGCCTTGGCCTGGGCGATCACCTTGTCGGCCATCTGCATCGGTACCTCCTCGTAATGGGAGAAGGTGGTGCTGAACTGGCCACGTCCCCCGGTGATCGAGGTCAGATCCTGGGCGTACTGCTGAACCTCGGCCATGGGCACCTGGGCGTTGACCACCTCGCACTTGGACTCGGAGTCCATGCCCATCACCCGGCCGCGCCGGCCATTGAGATCCCCGATGACGTCGCCCACGCACTCCTTGGGGATTTTGATGGTCATCCCCATGATGGGTTCGAGCAGTACCGGGTTCGCCTCCTGGGCGCCCTTCTTGAATGCCATGGAGCCGGAGATCTTGAAGGCCATTTCGGAAGAGTCCACGGCATGGAAGGAACCGTCCACCAGGGCGACCTTGATGTCCACCACGGGATAGCCGGCCACGATTCCCTCGGCCATGGCCTCCTGCACCCCCTTTTCCACCGCCGGGATGTACTGTCGGGGGATGACCCCGCCGACGATGCGATCTTCGAAGACAAATCCCTGGCCGCGCGGCAGTGGTTCGATCTCGATCCAGGAATCGGCGTACTGGCCGTGGCCGCCGGTCTGTTTCTTGTGCTTGCCCTGTACCCTCGCCTTGCCCTTGATGGTTTCGCGGTAGGGAACCTTGGGGAGCTTAAGCGCGATCTCCACCCCGAACTTGCGTTTGATCTTCTCGCCGATCACCTCGATGTGCACCTGGCCCACTCCGGCGAGGATGATTTCGTTGGTCTGGCTCTCCCGGGTGAGCTGCAGGGTGAGATCCTCTTCGAGCATCTTGTTGAGCGACGAGAAGAGCTTGTCCTCGTCCCCCTTCTTGGCCGGCATCACCGCGTAGGCGATGGAGGCCGCCACCGGCACGAGCCGGTCGTAGAGGATGGGCGCGTCGGCCGCGCAGAGGGTGTCGCCGGTAACCGTTTCCTTGAGCTTGGTCACCGCCACGATCATGCCGGGGCCGGCGCTTTCCACCGGCCGCTGCTCCTTGCCCTCCAACAGCAAGAGCTGGCCGTAGCGTTCGGCGCACTCCTTGCTCGGGTTGTAGAAACTGTCGCCACGCAGGGTGCCCGAGTAGACCCTGAAGATGGTGAGCCGGCCGGCATAGGGGTCGGCCATGGTTTTGAAGACCAGAGCCGAAAAGGGGGCGTCGGCGGAGGGCAGCCGTTCGATGAGTTCCTCGCTCTTGGGGTCGGTGCCTACCTGGGCGGGCCGATCCTGGGGAGAGGGGAGGCAGGCGACCATCAGGTCGAGGAGCAGCTCGGTGCCCAGGTTGGCGGTGGGAGCACCCACGGTCACGGGATTGAGGGCGCCGGCGCGGGCCGCCTTGCTCAAGCCCTCGGTCAGCTCGGCGTCGCTCAACTCGCCCTCTTCGAGGAATTTTTCGATCAACTCGTCGTCGGTTTCAGCCACCGTCTCCATGAGTGCTTCGCGCTGCTCGGCGACCAGATCCGCCATGTCGGCCGGCACCGCGGTTTCCTTCACCTTGCCGGTGCCGGCCTCGAAGAGGAAGGCCCGGTTGCGAACCACGTCGATCACTCCCCTGAAGTCCGCTTCAGCGCCGATGGGCAGCTGGACAATGGCCGGGGTGAACGGCAGCTGGTTGCGGATGGCGTCGATGGTGGCCTCGAAATCGGCCCGCTCCCGGTCCATCTTGGTGATACAGATCAGCCCCGGCAGGCCGCGTTCCTCCACCATGGCCGCGAACTTCTCGGTCTGGTTCTTCACCCTGTCCACGGCGTCGATGACGAAGAGGACGCTGTCGGTGACGTGGCTCGCGAAGAGGGTTTCGTTGTTGAAGTTGTCGTCACCCGGGGTGTCGATGAGGAATATCTGGTGTTTCTTCCAGGAGAGGTTGTTGAAGGCGGCGTTGATGGAGGCGTGCCGCTTGGCCTCCTCGGGCTCGAAGTCCATGGTGGAGGAACCGTCGTCGACCTTGCAGAGCCGGGTGGTCTTGCCGGTGGTGAAGAGCAGGGACTCGGCCAGGGAGGTCTTGCCGGATTTGCCGTGTCCCATTAATGCCACATTCCGAACCAGTTGCGTCTCTTGCATGTCAACCTCCGTGTTCAGGGATCAGTACGAAAAAAGAGAAAGGCGAGCCGGCCCCCGGGACCGAATCGCCTTTTTTCACCGGCTATCTTGCCTGGTCGAGATGGTGGCTGGAGTCAAGGGAACCGCTCTCGAGTTGAGGTTGCTGGGAAGATTGAATGATATCCGGATATTATTCGGAAGAGTACGGGAAAGTCAAGGGCCTAATTGCCGTAACGCGGCCAGAGGGCGGCGCCAAGAGAAGAATTGTCATCTCGGCCCCAACCTGCTATGGTGGCGGCACGCGTGGCGGCCGGCCGTGCCGCCTTTGATTCTCCCAAATCCCGATTTCCTTAATTATATGAAGAAACCTGCCGATGATACCGGGACCATTGCGCGCTCCGCCTCCACCGTGAGCGTCGCGGTGATGTGCAGCCGGGTGCTGGGGCTGGTGCGAGAACAGGTCTTTGCCTCGCTTTTTGGCGCCGGCTTTGCCTACGACTCCTTCGTGGTCGCCTTCCGCATCCCCAACCTCCTCCGCGACCTCTTTGCCGAGGGGGCGCTCAGTGCCGCTTTTGTGGCGGTCTTCTCTGATTACGAAGCCAACCGCGGCACCGAGGAAACCTGGCGGCTTGCCGGCAACGTCCTGGTCTTCTTCACCATCCTGCTGAGTTTCCTCACCCTCCTCGGCATGCTGCTCGCCAAGCCCCTGGTGCTGCTGCTCGCCCCGGACTTTGCCAGGATCGCCGGCAAGGTCGAACTCACCCGGCAGCTCACCGTGATCATGTTCCCCTTCCTCACCCTGGTGTCGCTCTCGTCGGTGGTGATGGGCATCCTCAACACCAAGGGCCGTTTTTTCGTGCCGGCCCTGGCGTCGAGTTTCTTCAACCTGGGCTCGGTGGTCGGCGGCGTGGGCCTGGCCATGCTCCTGCCACGCTTCGGCCAGCCGGCCATCGTCGGCATGGCCTTCGGCACCCTGGTCGGCGGCCTGCTGCAACTCGTCGGCCAGCTGCCCACCCTGCGCAAAACCGGCTTCGTCTTCCTGCCCCGCCTGAACCTGCGCGACCCGGGCCTGCGGCGCATCGCCCGGCTCATGGTGCCGGCGGTGATCGGGCTTTCCGCCACCCAGATCAACATCTTCGTCAACACCAACTTCGCCTCGTCGCTTGCCCAGGGAAGCGTCTCTTGGCTCAACTACGCCTTCCGGCTGGTGCAGTTCCCCATCGGGGTCTTCGGCGTTGCCGTTTCCATCGCCACCCTGCCGGTGATTTCCCGCTATGCGGCGCTCAAGGACATGGCCCGACTCAAGGAAACCTACGTTTCTTCGCTGACCATCGCCTTCTGTCTCACCATCCCCGCCACCGTGGGACTCTACCTGCTGGCCAGGCCGATCATCGCCCTTATTTTCCAGCATGGCCACTTCACCGCCCTGGACACGATGAAGACCGCCCAGGCCCTTGCCTTCTACTCCCTGGGGCTCTTCGCCTACTCGGCGGTAAAGGTGATGGTGCCGGTCTTCTACGCCCTGGACGACACCCGCTATCCGGTGATCGGCAGCTTCCTGGCCGTGGTCGGCAACGTCACGATCATCCTGTTCACCATCGGCCCGTTGCAGCATCGGGCCATTGCGCTGGCCACCTCGGCGGCCATGACCTGCAACTTCCTCTTCCTGAGCGTGGTACTCTACCGCAAGCTTGGCGGCTACTCGCTCTCCTATCTTTTCGGGGGGCTTGGCAAGGTGATGGCCGCCGCCGTGGCCATGGCCGGCTGGCTGCTGGTGGCGCAACACTTCCTGGTGAGTGGCTGGCTTGGTGACGGCCTGTTTCGCCGGGCCATGGTCGTGCTCTTCCTGGTGGCGAGCAGTGGCGCCCTTTACGGGCTTGTCCTCTATGGCCTGAAGCTGCGGGAACTCACCCTTGTCGTCGATCGGCTCGCCGCCCGGCTGCGGCGGTAGGGCTGCGGCGGTTCCGTGCGGTGACGGTTTCCAGGCGGCGGCGAGCCGATCGAATTCAAAACGGCTTCAGGCCGGCAGTTGACGGAGGAGGTCGATCTGGGCGATGAGGGCGGGCACGGCCGTGTCCATGCGCAGAATGCGGGGCCCCATGGTGAAGGGGAGGAGCCCCTGGGCGCGGAATTGGTCGATCTCGAACTCCACCCAGCCACCCTCGGGGCCGATGGCGAGCAGCAGCCGGTCGGTGAACGGCCGGGGCACCGCTTCGGGCAGGGTGATTGGGGTGTCCGGATGGGCCACCAGTCGAATCGGGGCGGCGGCAGCGATTTCGGGCAGGAGGTCTTCGACAAAGGGTCGGAAGCGGTGGTGGACGGAGAGTTCGGGCGGCCGGGTGTCCACCGCCTGTTCGAGCCCCAGCCGGAGGGCCTCGTCGAGCTTGTCCCCGGCCAGGGCCGAGGCGGCGAAAAAGCTCTTCTCGACCCGGCTGGCGTTGATCAGGAAGATGCGTTCCACGCCAAGGGAAGCGGCCTGGCCGAGGATACGCCTGAGCATGATGGGACGGGGCAGGGCGAGGATCAGATCGACGGGGAGTTTGGCCGGCGGCGGCGCGGTGAGGGCAACGGTCATCGTCACCCAGTTGCGCTCCACGCCAAGAAGGGTGGCCTGGCCGAGTTGGCCGCCCGTTACCCCAACCCTTACCGTGTCGCCGGGCGCGGCGCGGAGAATCTTCCGGATATGCCGTGCCCGGTGGTCGGCGAGGACCACGGTGTGGTCGGGGCCGATCTCCCGGGATTCGATGAGAATGACGTTCATGGTCACGAATTGAGGATGGTGGTTGCTTCGTGATGCTGGTGCTCTATAATATTTTGCTGACGACGGCGCTCATTGTAGTCGGGCCGCTGCTCGCCGTCAAAGCCATTTGTACCGCCAAGTACCGGCGTCGGCTGCCGCAGCGGCTGGGGCGGGGGGTGGCCGGGGCAGTGGCGGCCTGCCACCGCCCCGGGCCGCGCATCTGGCTCCACGCCCTGTCGGTGGGCGAGGTCGCTTCGGCCCGCGCCCTGGTGCAGGCTCTGCGCGTTGCCAGGCCCGAAGCGACGCTCATCCTCTCCACCACCACCAGCGCCGGGGCCGACTATGCCGCGGTTAACCTGGCCGGCCAGGTTGACCTCCTCTTGGCCTTTCCCCTTGACCTCCGCCCATGTGTCGCGCATTTTCTCGATCAGGTTCGGCCCGACCTCTTCGTGCAGGTGGAAACCGACTTCTGGCCCAACTTCCTGGCCGGGCTGCGCAGCCGAGGAATTCCCGCCGTTCTGGTCAACGGGCGGATCTCAAGCCGCTCCTTTGACGGTTACCGACGTGCCCGTTTGTTCTTCCGGCCGCTGTTCGACTCCTTCACCCAGCTTGCCATGCAGACCGGCGAGGATGTCGCGCGCATGGTGGCGCTAGGAATTCCGGCCGCCAAGGTCACCGCCCTGGGCAACCTCAAGTACGAATCCGCGTCGCCAGGTCGGACCGCGGCCACGGTTTCTCCGGCCACCTACGGGCTCGATGTCGCTGCGCTGCTCTGGGTGGCCGGCTCCACCCACGACGGCGAGCACGAGATGGCGTTGCGGGTGCAGCGGCGGCTGCGGGGCGAGTTCCCCCATCTCCTGCTGGTGTTGGCGCCACGACAGGTGGATCGGGGGAGGCAGCTCGCCGCCCGGGCCGCGGAACTGGGGCTCACGGTGGCCCGCCGCAGCCAAGGCGGCAGGGCGGCAGGTCAGGCGGTGCTCATTGGCGACACCATCGGCGAACTGGCCGATCTCTACCGCTTTTGCGCCGTGGCCTTTGTGGGTGGCAGCCTGGTCGCGGCGGGCGGCCACAACCCCCTGGAACCAGCCGTCTTCGCCAAACCGGTGCTTTTCGGCCCCCACATGGAGGATTTTCGCGAGGTGAGCCGGGATCTCGTTGCGGCCGGCGGGGCTGCCGAGGTGGCTGACGAGGAAGCGCTGTACCAGCAGCTGCGCGCCCTCCTTGCCGATCACGACGCGCAACTGCGGATGGGGGAGCGGGGGGCGGCCTTTGTGGCACGCCAGCAGGGGGTGACAGAGCGTCATCTCGTGCTGGTGCTTCGACTTCTTGATCAGAGTGCGGGAGGAGGAATCAGCGATGAGCGGCGGAGCTAAAAAGATTCTTTTCACCCTGGGATCGCCCTTCTCGCCCTTTTACGGGCTTGTCATGTCTCTGCGGGCGCTGCTCTATCGATGGGGGCTGTTCAGGAGTCATCGCCTGCCGGTGCCGGTGGTGAGCGTCGGCAACCTCACCCTGGGGGGGACCGGGAAAACCCCCCTGGTGATGTACGTGGTTCGTCGTCTTCTCGAACACGGCCGACGACCGGCCATTGTCAGCCGGGGGTACGGCGGCAAGGCGCGGGGTAGGGTTAACGTGGTTTCCGACGGCCGCGAGAAAAAGCTCACCCCGTCCCAGGCCGGCGACGAGCCGTGGCTGCTGGCCGATGCCCTGCCCCAGGTGCCGGTGGTGACCGGCGCCCGCCGGGCCGAGGTGGGACGCTACGTGGTGGCCAATCTCCCCAGTGACGTCATCGTGCTCGACGACGGCTTCCAGCATCTCGCCGTCCACCGTGATCTCAATCTGGTGCTCTTCAGCGTCCACACCAATCTCGGCGCGGCCCGGGTCTTCCCCGGCGGCGAACTGCGGGAGCCCTTCAGCGCCCTCCGGCGCGCCGACGCCCTCATCCTCACCGGTGTCGATCACCGCAGCGAGAGACGGGCGCACGCCATGAAACGTTTCTTGCGGGAGCGCGCCCCCCAGGCCCCGGTATTTTTCGGTGAATACCTCCCGGTGTGTCTTCTGGCCAACCGCGGCGCGGACACCTTTCCCGCCGACAAGGCCAAACGGATGCGGCTCTTCGGTTTCTGTGCCATCGGCAACCCCGCCTCCTTCCGCTACACCCTGGCCAGGGAAGGGTACCACCTCGTGGACTTTCAGCCCTTCCGCGACCACCATGCCTACACCGCCCGGGAGATGGCGGGCCTAGTGGCCCGAGCCAAGGCCAGCAACGCCCAGGCACTGATCACCACGGAGAAGGATTTTGTCAAACTGCGCCACCTGGGGGGAGACTTTCCGGTCCTGGCCCTCAAGGTGGAACTGTTCATGGAAGAGGGGTTTGATCACTTCCTCACCGACCGTCTCATCCGGTTTGCCTGCCCCCCCGGCCCGCGCATGGGGTAGCGCGGCGGGGCTCTTTGCCACGCCGCGATGGAAGTGTGTGTTTTTTATGCAACAGTTGTCCCGGCGCGGCCTTTTGTCCGGAGGGGCGGCCAGAAGATGCCATCTTGCTGAAAAAATGTGTTTTTGTGAATGGTTGGCTAGGAATTGGTGAGCTGTATGGTTGTTGGCCTCTTTTTTGCATAACGTTAAATGGCAATTTGAACCTGCATTCAGGGTAGCAGTCGGACTGACTGTTCCTGTTGCCGCTTTTTCTTAAAACCGATCAAGGATACCATCGTCTCATGGAACCCTTTCAGCATACTATCCGAAAAAAGATCAGCTTCGCCGGTATCGGCCTCCACTCCGGCGCGCCGGTTACCCTGACCGTCAAGCCAGCCCCGGTGGACACCGGTATCCGCTTCGTGCGTCTCGATCTCGGCAAGGAATCCTCGGTGCCGGCCTTCATGGATCGGGTGGTTGACACCAGCCTCGCCACCACCATTGCCGAGGAAGAGGCGGCGGTTTCCACCACCGAGCATCTTCTCGGTGCCCTGGCCGGCCTCGGCGTGGACAACGCCGTGGTGGAACTTGACAGCGCCGAGGTGCCCATCATGGACGGCAGCGCCGGGCCTTTCGTGCATCTGCTGAAAAAAGTGCAGCGGCGGCGGCAGAAGGCGCCTAAGCGAATCTTGAAGATCGTCAAGGAGATCCTCTGCGAGGATGGCGATAAATGGATTCGAATCCTCCCTTACAACGGTCTTAAGATCACCTGTGAGATCGACTTTGCCCACGATCTGATTGGCAAACAGAGCTACACCATCGACATGACCCCCAGCAGTTTTGCCAATGAAATCGCCTCGGCCCGCACCTTCGGCTTCATGGAGGAGGTGGAGAAGTTGAAGGAGCACGGCTATGCCCTTGGCGGCTCGCTGGACAATGCGGTGGTGGTGGACCGGCTCGGGGTGGTCAACGAAGACGGCCTGCGCTTTGCCGACGAATTCGTCCGTCACAAGGTGCTTGATCTGGTGGGAGACCTGGCCCTGCTCGGCTGCCCCCTGATGGGCCACGTCATCGCCTCAAAGGCAGGGCATGCCCAGCATCTGCGGATCATGCAGGCCATCGCCGGCCAGCCCGACTGCTGGCAGTTCGTGCGGCTTGAGAAAAAAGATGACGATACGGTCCTTGAGCGGGTGATCACCACCACCAAGGCGGCCGGCACCAAGATCCTTCCCTTCCTGGTGCCGCCCACTCCGTCTCTCGCCGGTGGCTCCTGCGTGGCCTGACGTTCAAAGCCGGTAGCGATGTCGCACACGTGCCATGGGGCTTGATCGCTCCATGGCATTTTTTTTGGGCGACTTCGCTGGGAGGGAAAAGTCGTATTAACCTATCGGATTACTTCCTGAAAACCCGTTGCCCCCCCGTCCACATAGCACTTTCATGGGAGCGCTTTGGGTGCTGGTTGAAGTTGGGTGGTATCAGATCTTTTTTCGACAAACCCTTTTGGAATCTGACGCGATGGCGCCCGACAAGGTGCATTGCTTTGGAAATGCTTCCTTTTTGTCCACAAAATAGGTGGCAAAGAGGGGGAGGGGGCAATATAATGATCCGCTTACCAAATGGTGCCCGCCGGCGGGGGCGAATCAGGGGCAGGCAGGCACGCTTTTTTTGCGTACGGATAACCTGAAGAACTTTTCTTAAAGCTTTGTAATATCGTGCAAATTTACGCGGTCGACTGCTGCCGCCGGAAAGAGGGAGAACGTCATGGGGGTAATGGGGAAGATCGGTTTTGTCGGCGGCGGCCTGATGGCCGAGGCATTGATCAAGGGAATCCTGCAGGCCGGCCTGGTGTCGGCCGACCGGCTCATGGCAGCTGACCCCGCAGCGGCCAGGCGGGAGCTGCTCATGGACCATTACGGTATCGCGGTGCATGCCGAGGCCGCGCCCATGCTCGGTAACTGCGATATCGTCATCCTGGCCGTCAAGCCCCAGGTGATGGGGGTGGTCCTGGATGCCATCGCGCCGGCGCTTTCCTCCGGCCATCTGGTGATCTCCATTGCCGCCGGCGTGCCGCTTTCCTTTCTCGAAGGCCGGATCGGAACGTCGGGTTGTCGGGTGATTCGGGTGATGCCCAACACGCCGGCCATTGTCCAGGAGGCGGCCTCGGCCTTAAGCGGTGGCAGCCGGGCAACGGCAGCGGATATGGCCACGGCGCAGCAGATCTTCGGCGCTATCGGCAAGAGCGTGTTGGTCGACGAGTCGGCGCTCGACGCTGTTACGGGTTTGAGCGGCAGTGGTCCGGCCTATGTCTTTTCGTTTCTGGAGGCGTTCATTGATGGCGGTATCAAGGTTGGGTTGAGCCGGCCGGTTGCCGAAACCCTGGTGCTGCAGACGGTGCTTGGCTCGGTGAAACTCGCCATGGAGAGCGGTGACCATCCCGCCCAGCTACGGGCCATGGTCACCTCGCCCGGCGGCACCACCATCGCCGGACTCCATGTCATGGAACGGGCCGGGTTCGGTGGGGTGATCATGGATGCCGTGGAGGCGGCCACCGAGCGTTCCCGTGAGCTTGGCGCGGCGGCCGGGAAAAAGGGTCAGTGACCGAGGCACCATGAAGATTCGCAAGATCGGCATCATCCTCAAAAAAGAGGCGCCGGAACCGGAGCGCATCGGCCGGGAACTGGGCGAGTGGTTCGCCCGTCGGTCCGTGGCTACGGTGGTCAACACCATCAGTGAAGACATGGACATGGTGGTGATCCTGGGCGGCGACGGCACCCTGCTCCACGTTGCGGCCCAGGCGAGCAGTTTTGCCATTCCGGTGGTGGGGGTGAATTTCGGCGGCCTGGGCTTTCTCACCGAAGTGGCGGTGGAGGAGTGTTTTCAGGCCCTGGAGGCGATTCTCACCGGCGCGGTGGCGGTGGAGGAACGGATGATGCTCAAGGTCCGGCTCCGCACCGAGGGCGATAGTGGCCCCTGGCAGTACGTTCTGAACGACGTGGTGATCAGCAAGGGCAGCCTCGACCGGCTGGTGAGGCTCAGCACCTGGGCCGACCGGGAATACATCACCACCTACCGGGCCGACGGCCTGATCTTCTCCACCCCCACCGGTTCCACTGCCTACAACCTCTCGGCTGGCGGCCCGGTGGTCCACCCGGGGCTGCGGGCCATCCTGGTTACCCCCATCTGTCCGTTCATGCTGGAGAGCCGGCCGGTACTGTTGCCGCCGGGGATGAACCTCTGCACTAAGCTTGCCGGCGATGCCGGCGAGGTGAAGGTCATCGTTGACGGTCGGTTTGCCTGGGAGATGCGGCAGGAGCATCTGCTGGAGGTGAAGACGGCGGAAAAGCCGCTTCGTCTGGTGGCCTCTCCCAACAAGGGCTACTTCGAGATCTTGCGCAACAAGCTGAACTGGGGAGGCCGCTCCAATGGCACCGGCCCGGCCGCCAAGTGCACCGAGACGCGGTAAGACGGTTCGGGAAGGCGCCAAAAAGAAAGGGTTTGCCATCGCGGCAAGCCCTTTCTTTTTGGCGCCTTCCCGTTAAGCAGAGGTAACGAACGGCCTATTCGTCTTCGGTCATGGAAGAGGTCAGGGCCTCCCGCTCTCGCTGCATGGCCTCGCGGCCTGCCTCGATGGCGGCGTTGAGCGCCTCTTTCTTTTCGTCAAGGAAGTGTTTCCCCTCGTCGATCATGTTGGTGCCCCGGCTGATCAGATCGCGGCCCTTTTCGACCATTCTCCGGCCACGGTCCGCCAGGTCCGCCCCCCGCTCCCGCAGTTCCTCGGGCAGGTAGCTGACCTTGTCGCGCAGCTCCTCGCTGTATTCGGCAAGCCGTTCACGGGTTTCCCGGCCGGAACGGGGGGCCAGGAGCAGGGCGGCGGTGGCGCCGATGATGGCGCCGGTGAAAAAGGAAACAACGGCAATTCCGGAAGGACACGATTCGTCGCGGTGCATAGCAGCAAACCTCCTAAAATGACTTGTTGGAACGGGTGAAGAAGTACAGGAATGCCCTCACACCAGCGCGCAGGGCGCCGATCTCGGTCAGGATCGGCGTCGCGGTTTCTTTCAGCAACTTGCTGGTGGCAAGAAGGACTTCCCCTGACCGTTCCAGGTTGTGGACCAAGGCGTCGGCACGATCGATTTTTTCAGTGAGTGAAGCGGACATCTCTTTGATATCGCCAGCGGCCTCGTTGAGGGTTTTTACCAGGGTCGGGACATCCCGGTTGAGGGTTTCAAGAAGGGTATCGGCCCGCTGCAGGGTCTGCCTGGTTTGCACCAGGAGGGGGATCAGGAACACGGCGATCCCGGCCAGGCTGACGGCGGCGATGATGACAAAGAGATCTATGGAAGTCACGGTTGGGCAACCTCATGAAGGGAAGAGTATCGTATAGACAATAGCAGATATCAACTGTGGCGGCAAGACGACTCGTTTTCTCTGGAAGGATTGCTCTTTTTCAAGGGACCGCCAGTTCCCACGCCCGCCGGCCGCACCAGAAAAGGAGTTTGGCCGAAGGGACGAAATCGTTGTTTTTCTGTGCCAGGCGAAGCAGCACGGAGCGGTTATTTCCTCTGCAGCCCGTATTTTTTCATCTTGTACTGAAGGAGGCTCTTGGTAATCCCCAAACTTTCGGCCGCCCGGGTCTGAACATAGTCGGCCTGCTCGAGCGCGGCCCGGATCATCTTCTTCTCGATGGCGTCCAGCATGTCGGGCAGGCGGGTATCCGACGAGACGAACCGCCCAACGTCGAGATCGTCCCCCCACTCGCCGGTTGTGGCGGCCTCGGCGGGCGGTTCACCGTCCGGCTGGACATCCCGTACCTCGATGCGGTCGCCGGTGCAGAGAACGGCCGCCCGTTCGATGGTGTTTTCGAGTTCCCGGACGTTGCCCTCCCAGGGCAGGGTGGCAAGAAAGCGTTGGGCCTCCGAGGAGATGGTAAGCTCCGGCCGCTCCAGCTGCCGGGCGAATTTGGCGATGAAGTGGGCGGTGAGCAGCGGCAAGTCGTCGAGCCGTTCCCGCAGGGGTGGCAGGTGGATGTGGAGAACGTTGAGCCGGTAGTAGAGATCCTCCCGGAAGTTGCCGTTGTCCACCTCTTCTTTGAGATCACGGTTGGTGGCGGTCAGGATGCGCAGATCGACGGTGATCGGCTTGCTGCCGCCCACCCGTTCAAAGGTCTTCTCCTGGATGGCACGCAGCAGCTTGGCCTGCAACGCCAGAGGCATCTCGCCGATCTCGTCCAGGAAGATCGTTCCGGTATCGGCCAGCTCGAAGCGGCCCTTGCGCAGGGCGACCGCACCGGTGAAGGCGCCCTTTTCGTGACCAAAGAGTTCGCTCTCGAGGAGGGCCTCGGGGAGGGCGGCGCAGTTGATTGAGATGAAGGGGGCGTCGCGGCGGGGGGAGTTGAAGTGGATGGCGCGCGCCACCAGCTCCTTGCCGGTCCCTGATTCGCCGGAGATGAGCACCGAGGTGGTGGTGGGGGCCACTTTTTCGATGAGCCGGTAGATTTCGAGCAGCCGACGGTTGCGGCCGATCATGTTGGCAAAGCCGTAACGGGACTGGACCTCGTCGCGGAGCCGCAGGTTTTCGCGCAGCAGCGAGTAGTGCTCCACTGCCTTGTTGATGTTGAGGACCAGCTCGTCGTTGTTGAACGGCTTGGTGAGGTAGTTGAAGGCCCCTGCCTGCATGGCCGCCACCGCCGGCTCCACCTCGCCGAAGGCGGTGATCATGATCACCGGCAGGTCGGCGTTAAAGGATTTGATCTCCTTGAGCAGCGCCATGCCGTCCATGCCCGGCATGCGCATGTCGGTGATCACCAGATCGAGGTCGGTGCTCTTGACCACCTTGAGCCCCGCCTCGCCGCAGTTTGCGGTGAAGACCTCGAAGCCCTCGTCGCGCAGTAACTCGGAAAGGACGATCAGGTAGTTGGGTTCGTCGTCAACGATGAGAATGGTATGCATGGAAAGGTCTAATCCGCCTTTGGGCCCAAAGGGGTGAGCGCAACGGCAGGGGGGATGCCTGTCGGCGTATGGTCAAATGGACTCAAACTAATACCATGGCCGGAGATTTTTCGCAAAAGCGTTCCCCTGCGGAGCCCCCCCGACAGAGGCGGGTCGCCGCAGGGCTTATTTGGCCACTGCGTGGAGGATGGTATTGATCCGGTTAAGTTTTGCGGCTATGGCGTCCACGGCGCGGATCAGTTCCGCAGGATCCTCGATGGGCTTGAAAAAGATATCCACTGCCCCGTAGCGGAAGGCGTTGAGGGTATTGTTGATGGAGATGTCGGCGGTGATCATCAACACCTGGATCATGCCGTTGTAATTCTTTATCTTGCGCAGCAGGGTGAGGCCGTCCATCTTGGGCATGACGATATCGCTGATCACGATATGGAACTGCTCGTTTTCGATCATCTGGTAGGCTTTGAGCGGATCGTCAATCGTGGTTACCTGATAGGCGGTATCGGCAAAAGCCTCGCGCAGCTTGTGCAGGATGCTCTTGGAATCGTCGACGATGAGAAGTTTGTACCTGGCTGATGACATCTCGATTGCTTCCTCCGGGCCGGTATCCGGGGTGGAGAAGAGACGACTGCCCCCTGCCGGAGCGGGCGGGGGGGCGGAACGTTGTCCATCCGGAAATCACTGAAGGTAACGGCCAAGCCGCTAACGGTTCGTCTTGCACGCCATGAAAAACTGAACAGCTTCAAGCTGGCAGACCCATCCGGCAAGGAGACTCCGAGGAACTTCTGCGGATGGATACGATACAGGGATGAAATATTGTCTACACGAGAAAAGTGGCCGGTGCAAGCGAGCTGTGGCATGATCGCCGATTTTTAGTGGCGCGGTACCGTTTCGATGCGGCAACCTTCGCGGATGGCGGCGAGCAGTTGGAAGGGAACGGGACGGTCGCCGGCTCGCCCCCCCAGCGGCATATGAGGCTTGGCCGCGCCATGGAAATCGCTGCCACCGCTGAAGAGCAGGCCGAGGTCGCGACCGAGCCGTTCCAGGGTGGAATGCATCTGGGGGGTATGGGTGGGATAGTAGAGTTCCAGGCCGGCCAGCCCCAATGCCTTGAGCTTGCGCAACAGCGGCTCGATGTTTTGCAATTTGGGGTCGTTGCCCGCCGGGTGGGCGAGAAAGGCGAGGCCGCCGGCCTGGGTGATCGCCTCGATGGCCTGGGCGGCCGGAATGCGGATGTTTTCCGCGTAGGCCGGGGCACCGCGGCGGAGAAAGCGACTGAATGCCTGGTCGATGGTCCGCACCACCCCCTTGGTGATGAGCAGCCGGGCAATATGCGGCCGGCCTATCTGGCCGTCGGCGGCAGGGAGCTCAGTGGCCATAACCTGAATGCCCAGGTGGTTGAGGCGGGCGAAGATACGGCGGTTTCGTTCGACCCGTGCCTCCTGCAGAAGCCGCAGCAGCGAGAGCAGCTTAGGGTCGTTGGGGCGGATGCCGTAGCCGAGGAGATGCATGGTGTGGTCGTCGAGCCCGGCGCCGATCTCCACTCCGGACAGCACCTCGACGCCGAGTTCTTCCCCCCGACGCGTTGCTTCGGCGACCCCGGCGGTGGTGTCGTGATCGGTGACGGCAACTCCGCGCAGGCCGATTTTCTTTGCCAGCTCGACGATCTGCCCAGGGGTAAGGCTGCCGTCCGAATAGGAGGAATGGGTGTGGAGGTCGACGGTGTCCATGGCGGTCATGGTAGCCGGTTAGCCGACGAAGGGCAACAGCCCGATGGCCGTCGGGGTGGCAAAGGGGAGGGAACGCCCCTATTTTTTTACCTTTTCTTTTTGGGACGGAATTTTCTAAAATAGAAGCCACTTGCAACAGTGGTGACCAGTGAATCTTGTATTGGCACCAACCGGGAAAAACATCAGCGAAACCGTGTGCGGGGGGGGGGGCGCAGCCCTTACCCATGGCAGGGAAAGGGCTGCCTTGCCAATGGCGTGTCACCACCAAGTGGAGGAGAGAGATGGCGCAGATAGATGCCTTTTTTAAACTGATGAACGAGCAGGGGGCCTCGGATCTTCACATGGTCTCGGGCCAGCAGCCGGTGCTGCGGATCCGGGGCGAGATGGAACGGGTGAAGTATAAGGTGCTTGACAACGACGGCCTCAAGGCCATGCTCTACGAGATCGTGCCAGAGGACAAGGTAAAACTCTTCGAAGAATGCGGCGACGTTGATTTCGGTTACGAGATCCCGGGCCTTGCCCGCTACCGCGGCAACCTCTTCATGCAGAAATACGGAATCGCAGCGGTCTTCCGCGAGATCCCCAGCAATATCCTCAGCTGCGAGCAGCTGGGGCTGCCCAAGGTGATCCGGAAACTGGCGAGCCTACCCAAGGGGATGGTGCTGGTTACCGGCCCTACCGGCAGTGGCAAGTCCACCACCCTGGCCGCCATCGTCGACGAGGTCAACAAGACCCGCAAGGACCATATCCTCACCGTCGAAGATCCCATCGAATTCGTCCACAAGAGCCAAAACTGCATCGTCAACCACCGTGAGGTGGGTACCCATACCAAGAGTTTTGCCGCAGCCCTGCGTGGCGCCCTGCGTGAAGATCCCGACATCATTCTGGTGGGCGAAATGCGCGATCTCGAAACCATTGCCTTGGCCATGGAGGCGGCCATGACCGGGCATTTGGTCTTCGGCACCCTCCATACCCTGAACGCCATGAAGACCGTGGACCGCGTCATCGAGATCTTCCCCTCCAGCCAACAGGCCCAGGTGCGTTCTACCCTGGCCGATGCCCTGAAGGCGGTGGTTTCCCAGACCCTCTTCAAACGGGTGGACGTCAAGGGCCGTTGCGCGGCCCTTGAAATCCTGATTTGTACCCCGGCGGTGCGCAACCTCATCCGTGAGGGCAAGACCTTCCAGATCGCATCGGCCATGCAGACCGGCAAGAAGTACGGCATGCAGACCCTGGACGACGCCATCATGGAGCTGCTCAATAAGGGGTGGATCTCGCCTGACTCCGCTTACACCAACTGTATCGAGAAGGCGAAGTTCATTCAGTTCCTGAAAACCCCGCCCACTGATTTCACCGACATCTGAGCCGTCGGTGCCGGTTTGGCGGTGGCCACCGCCAAACCGGCACCGTCCGTGGTGAAAGAGATCGTTCCTTCTTCAGCGGTGGTGAGGATACTGACCCCAGCCGCCCGCCACGGTTCGAGAACCGCCGGCCGTTCCGCCGCCCCGCCTCTGCTGGCGCCCGCCGAAATCACCAGATAGCTGGGCGAGGTGGCGCGCCGGAAGCCCTCCCCCATGGCGTCGACACTTCCGTGATGGGGGGCCACGAGAACGTCCACCGCGAGCCGTTCCGCCTCTGTTCGCTCCAGTTGTCCTTCCCGCACCGCGTCGATGTCCGCCGGAAAGAGAAAGGCGCGCCTCCCACAATCGAGCCGCAACACCAGGCTGTGGCGGTTTTCGTCACTGCCCGGTCGTTCCCAGCCTTGGTGGCGAGATGCCGGCAGCCTCGACAGAGGGTCGGCGAGGCTGGTGAGCCGGGTCATCCCCTCCTGGTAAAGCGGCACCGTGGCCGTCGGTACCCTGACTGCAATCCCTAACCCTGCCGCCTCCTTGAGAAGGGCTTTGTACTCAGGTCCGCCTCCTGGCGAGCCGTTGACCCAGAGGACTGCGGGATGGAAGTTGCGTAACACGAATGGCAGGCCATTGTAATGGTCGGAATGGGGGTGACTCACCACCACCGCGTCGAGCCGCAGGACGCGTCGGCGCCAGAGAAACGGCGCGATCACTCGTTCACCGACATCGAACCGCTCTCCCTGGTAGCTGCCGCCGTCGATGAGGATGGCGTGGCCGTGGGGCAGTTCAAGCAGTGCCGCGGCGCCATGGCCCACATCGAGTACCGTCACCCGGCAGTCTTGGGACGCGATGCGGTTCAGCATCGAGCCGGCCGTCACTCCGACAAGACCGAGGGCGGCGAGGAGTGACATGGGGAGCGCCAGGCGGTGGCGGCGACGCAGGCCGAAACCGATCAGGGTCAGGTAGAACAGGGCGATTTCCGGCCAGGTGGGAGTGGGCAGCCGCAGGCAAATAAAGGGAATCCGGGCGAGCCATCCGCTCAACCGATCGGCGGCCGTAAGCCCTATCCCTCCCGTATTGAGGATGAATACGGCCAGGGCCGGCGAGAGGGGGATTGCAAGGCAGCCCAGCAGCCCCAGGGGAAGGGCCCAGAAGCAGAGAAAGGGCTCGATGAGCAGGGTTGAGAGAGGACTGAGCAGGGAGAAGCGGTTGAAATGGAGCAGGAGAAGCGGCAAGGTCCCGACACTTGCCGCCACCGAGATGGCGAGTCCGGCGAGGAGCCGGTTGCCGAGCACCGAAACCCGGCCCTGGGCGGGAGGGGCGGTGAAGAGGTTCCGCGCCTCAGGATAGAGCAGGGCGATGCTGATCACCGCCGCAAAGGAGAGCTGAAAGGAGGCCGAGGCGATGCTCATGGGATGGGCCGCGAGGAGAATAAGGGCGGCGATGGCGATGTTGGTGGGGATGGACCACCGCCGGTCCACAACCACGGCAATGAAAAAAATCGCCGTCATCACCAGGGCGCGTACCGCCGGGGGGTGGAGGCCGGCGATGAGGGCATAGCCGGTGAGTGGCAGCAGGGCGAGGATGGCGGCGAACTTCCAGGCCGGCAGCCGCAGCAGCAGCCAGGTTGAGCGTTTGAGGAGCCAGTTGAACAGAAAAACGGTGATCAGGGCGATGAGGCCCATGTGCATGCCCGAGATGGCGAGCAGATGCACGGCGCCGGTGCGGGTAAATTGCTCCTGAAGCGAGGGAGAAAGGCCCGATCGGTCACCGATGAGCAGGGCTCGATAGAGGCCAGCTTCCAGACGGTCCAGGTGTTGGTCCAAAAAGGTACCGATTCGTTGTCGAAGCTGTTCCGGCCAAGTGGCAAATCGTTGCCAGAGCTGGGGCGGCGCAAGGGGACGGAGCCTGGCGACCAGGGCCTGCGAACCCACCCAGCCCACCACCCAGATCGATTGCGCGGCCAGGTACTGGCGGTAATCAAAAGCTCCCGGGGTGGCAAAGTTACGTGGCCGGTCGAGGACTGCGCGGGCGAGGATGCGGTCCCCGGGCCTGATGCCGTCGGGAATCCCGGGCAGGCTCAGACGGACGAGGCCGTGGGTGGCAAGGCTGGTGCCGTCGGCGAGCAGGAGCTGATGACTGTCGAGGAGGAGCTGCCAGCGGCCGGCCGAGGCAACGGGGCTTTGTACCAAGGTACCTTCAACGGTGGCCTCGCGCCGATCCGTTATGAGATGGGCAACGTGGGCGGGATCGAACGATGGGGACTTGGCGGTGGGAGCGGCGCGGAGACAACCGAGGAGAAAAAAGAAGGGGATGGCGAGCAGGAAGGCGGTGGTGCGGCGTCCGCGGAGCGAGGCCATCGCAATGGCCAGGGCGGCAAGGGCCAGTAGTGACCAGAGAGGAGGGAGGGCGGAGACGCCTGCGGTCAGTGCCCAAATGATTCCGCCGGCAAAGGCGATGACCGAGGGAATCAGGCTGGCCATGGCCTGTTCGGCGGGGGATGGGAGTCTGGCTGTATCTGGGTGACAGGCATTGCACTGTTAAAAGCCCGGCAGAGAGGGCCGGGCTTTGCAAAAAAACGCGCGGAATCAGTCAAGAAAGTGTTTGAGTTTCTCGCGGCGACTTGAGTGACGAAGACGGTTCAAAGCCTTCTTTTCGATCTGCCGGATGCGCTCCCGGGAGACGTTGAATCGCTTGCCGATCTCCTCCAGGGTGTACTCGGCGTCTTCGCCGATGCCGAAGCGCAGGCGGATGATTTTCTCCTCCCGGGGGCTCAAGGTGGCCAGGATGCCTTTCACCCGGTCACTCAGCTCGTTGTTTTTCACCGCCTCGTAGGGTGAAACCGACTCCTGGTTTTCGAGAAAATCACCCAGGGTGCTATCGTCGTCTCCCACCGGGGTTTCAAGCGAGATGGGCTCGCGGGATGCCTCCAGAATGGCCAGGATCTTGTCCATGGGGAGGCCGGTTTTGTCGGAGATCTCGATGGGGGTAGGCTCGCGTCCCAGTTCCTTGAGCAGTGAATAGAATGCCTTAAAGAACTGGCTGCGCAGCTCCAGGAAGTGGACCGGCAGGCGGATGGTACGGGTCTTGTCGAGAATGGCGCGGGTGATGGCCTGACGGATCCACCAGCTTGCATAGGTGCTGAACTTGTTGCCCTTGGTGTAATCGAAACGGAACACCGCCCGCATCAGGCCCAGGTTGCCTTCCTGGATGAGGTCGGCCAGCGTGAGCCCCTGGTGCATGTAGCGCTTGGCAATGCTCACCACCAACCGCAGGTTGGCCTTGATCATGGCATCCTTGGCGGCTTCGATGGAGATGGTGTAAAGTTCGATCTTGTGTTGCAGTTCCTGAAGCTTGGGGGTGTCCGGATGCTTCTGGCTGATGGCGATCACCTGCCGCCGCATGTAGTTGAGGTGCTGCTTCTTCGGCTTTAGGGTGGGATCGCGCCGCTCCCATAGGGCGATGCGTTCTACCAAGGACTTAATATCGGCCACCTCGGACTGGTCGTTGCGGATCGCCTCGATGATCGCCTCGAAACCCTGGCGGATGGTCTTGCTGTACTTCTCCTCTTCCTCCGGGGTGAGGAGGTCGAAGCGGCCCATCTCCCGCAGATAGGTGGTGGTTGTTTCCTCGGCCTCGTGGGATTCGGCGGAGGCGCCGACCTTCTTCAGGGTGTCTTCTTCGTCGCCCCCGACATCTTCCCCGTCCTGATCGAGCTTTTTGCTCTCCATGGAGTCTGCGTCGTAGCCCTTCTTGTCGACGTTTTTTTCCTTGGAGATGATTTCGATATCGTTTTCGGCCAGAAAGTCGAAAATGGCTTCGATGGTCTTGGGGTTTTTGATATCTTCCGGAATGAGGTCGTTAAGAGTCGAGAAGCTGATACAGCCCTGATCCTCACCTAATTCGAGTATTTTTGCTTTTATATCACTGGGCACGGGCTTCCTCCGCCAAGGCGGCTGTAGGGGGAGAACTGGAGGGTGTCAGTTTCTTCGCACGAAATCCGGAAACATAAACAATTTACTGATGCTTCGCAACAAAAAATCGCGCGGTCGAGGCGGTAAATAATTTTGTTTCTCGGATACTTTAAGGAATATTGTAAATATTATAGATAGAATTGTCAGGTGTAAGTTCTAAATATTTTTTTTCTTATCAATTATTTTAGTGAAGAGATGGTTCCTTTGCAAGGCGATTAGTTACGTTTACCTGTATAGCCAGGCGGCAATTCATCGAGACGCCGCCCCTTCTTCCCGCCGACAACCACCGGGAAGGATGCGTCCTGGAGGCAGGGAGTATGTTGAGTGAACCCACCAATAGAGGTGTTTTGATGATGGAAAAACGTGGCAGTGGCGTCCTTTTACACATCAGCTCCCTTCCCAGCGCTTACGGTGTCGGTGACCTCGGGGCCGGCGCCCGCCATTTTATCGATTTTCTGGCCGCCGCCGGCCAGAAATACTGGCAGTTTCTGCCCATCGGTCCCTGCTGTCGGGTCTTCGATAACTCTCCCTACATGAGTCTCTCTGCCTTTGCCGGCAATCCTCTGTTTATCGATCCGGCCCAGCTTGCTGGCGACGGCTTCATCTCCGAAGGGGTACTGCGCGAGCGGCCCGAGTTCTCCGAATATCTGGTAGACTTCGATGCCATAATTCCTTTTAAAACCGCGCTGCTGCGCCACGCCCATGAACGGTTCCGGAAGCAGCAGGGGGCGGACGAGGGTTTTCTTCGCTTCTGCCGCGCAGAGGCCGAATGGTTGGACGATTACGCCCTCTTTCAGGCCATCAGGGGAGAGCAGCGACAGGGGGCCTGGAGCGGCTGGCCGACACCGCTTGCCGCTCGTCGCCCCGATGCCTTGGCTGAGGCGCGGCGGCGGTTGGCCGTGGAGATCGATTTCCACTGTTTCGTGCAGTACATCTTCTATAAACAGTGGCGCGCCCTCCAGCACTACGCTCGCGACCGGCATGTGGCCCTGATCGGCGACATCCCCATCTATGTCAGCTACGACAGTGCCGATGTCTGGGCGCATCGCGACTGTTTCCGCCTTGATGACCGATCCCTTCTTCCAACCCATGTGGCCGGCGTGCCGCCGGACTACTTCAGCGCCACCGGCCAGCGCTGGGGCAACCCCCTCTATTGCTGGCAGAAGAACGGCGTCCCCCATCAACCGTTGTATGCCTGGTGGCGATCGCGGTTCCACCAGATCTTCCGCACCGTGGACATCGTCCGCATCGATCATTTCCGAGGTTTTGAATCCTACTGGGAGATTGATGCCGACGAAGAAACAGCGCTCAACGGCCGTTGGGTCAAGGGGCCGGGCCAGGCGTTTTTTGACGCCATGGCCGCGGCCATCGGCACGCTGCCGATCATTGCCGAGGATCTGGGGCTGATTACCCCCGAGGTGGAGACTCTGCGCACCGCAGTGGGATTCCCCGGCATGAAGGTGCTCCAGTTCGCCTTTGATTCCGACGCCGCCAACCTCTATCTGCCGCACAACTACCAGGATCCTAACTGTGTGGTCTACACCGGCACCCATGACAACGACACCACCGTGGGCTGGTATCTGAGCCCAGGCGTGGCAGAGGGGAGCAAGTCGCGGGCCAGGCGTTACGCCAACAGCAGCGGCGAGTTCATCCACTGGGATTTCATCCGAATGGCTTTTGCCTCGGTGGCCCGGACCGCCATCGTGCCACTGCAGGATCTTCTCGGTTTCGGCAGTGACTGCCGGATGAACAAGCCGAGTACCGACCGCGGAAACTGGCGGTGGCGGTGTGCTCCCCGTTTTCTTTCCGGGTCGCTCGCCGAACGGCTGCGCGACGAAACAGCCTTTTACGGTCGGCTGTAGGCACGATGGGCTGCAATCACCAACGACCGAACTCTGTGGAGGAGGTGTCGATGAAAGTTCTGGCCCTGTTGGGCAGCCCCAGGAAGGGGGGCAATACCGAAATCCTCCTACAGGCAGTTCTTGCCGGGATGGCCGCTGCCGGCGGTGAAATCGAAACCGTCCGGCTCTGCGAGATGGACTTTCAACCCTGCCTGAACTGCGGCGGCTGCGAAAAGACCGGCACCTGTGTGCTTGCCGATGACATGACCCCCCTCTACGACAGGCTCGACGCTGCCGGGCGGATTGTTCTGGCCGCGCCCATCTATTTCTATAACATACCGGCCCATGCCAAGGCATTTATCGACCGCACCCAGTCGTTTTGGAGCAGGAAGCGGCTGCTTCAAAAGGCGGGCCGCTGGCACGAGGATCCCAACCGCAAGGGGTTTCTTGTGTCAGTGGCCGCCACCCACGGCAGACGGGTGTTCGATGGAGCGGTCCTCACCATGAAGTACGCCTGCGATGCCCTCGGGGTCGTCTATGGCGGCGATTATCTCGTCCGCGGTATCGATCGCCGCGGCGAAATGCTCAAGGCGACCGCCGCCCTTGCCGAGGCGCGGGCGGCGGGGGAGCGTTTCATGCGCTGAGTCCGAAAGGACGTCTGGCGACTCGTTGCGTCGTGACGTTTGTCTCCTTTTCCCCCCTGAGACAGGCTCTGCCGGTGGGCCCGGTGATTTCGCCAATAAATAGGCTTGACATCCGGCCCGGCATCATTTAAATAGGTCCCTACAATTTCGTGGCCCCATCGTCTAGTGGCCTAGGACACTGGCCTCTCACGCCGGTAACAGGGGTTCGAGTCCCCTTGGGGTCACCACGAAATACATTCAAGGGAATCAGTCGTTTACGGCTGATTCCCTTTTTTCGTTTATGGCCGGTTGTACCCTTCGGTGGTAGCTTCGGTGGTTCTGTGGTTTTGGGAGTACATGCAGGGCCGGCCGTAACGACTCGATCCGGCGGATGTACCTCTCCGTGGTGGCAAGGTTCTTGTGCCGCAGGATCGTTTGAATGTCGATCATGGCTACCCCGCCCTTGGCAAGGATGCTGGCCGTCAGGTGGCGGATACCGTGGACGCCGAAGTATTTGACCCCGGCCCGCTTGCACAGGGTGTGCATCCAGTGGATACGGTACTGAAACGGCTGGCCGGTGTCCGGGTCCACGAAGACCCATTGACTGCTCTGCCGTTCCTGTTTGAGGAAGAGCAGGGCGTCTTGCAGGTCGGCGGTCATCGGTAACCACGCCTCTTCCCACGAGCCGTCCTTGGTCTTCCTCGTGTACAACCGCACCCGAGAGCCGGCGAAGTCCACGTCTTCCCACTTGAGCCGGAACAGTTCCGAGCGCCGCGCCGCCAGGTGCAAATAGGTCAGTAGCATTACCCGGTCCTGGTCGTTCAGGCAGGCATCATAGGCGGCCCAGAAATCCTTTTCCGGGGGGACATACCGCCGCAGGCGCTTTTCCGGGAACTTTTCAACCAGGCAGGGATTGGGTTTGCTCTGGGGAAAGCCGTTGACGTACTTGACTCCCCAGCTCCAGGCCGCTGCCAGATTCTTCCGGTCCTTGTTGGCGCTGTTTCCCGACCTCTTGTCGTTCTGGCGTTTCAAGAAGGCCAGTACATCACCGGGGGTGAGGCTGTCTACGGCCTTGCCCTGGTGGAAGGTGTGGAAAAAGCGTTTGAAGACCGTGACCTTTTCGCCGTAGGTCGTTGCGGCGAACCTCGACTTGGCAAAATCGAGGTACCGAACCGCCCATTCACCCAAAGATACCGTGGGCGTCAACGAGACAACCCTTTTCCTCTGTTCTACCTCCCACTCGATGGCTTCTTTCTTGGTGGCAAAGCTCTGTCTCCTGGCCTTGCCGTCTACCATTATTTGTCCCGTCCAAGGCTTGGACGAGTTGTCTTTGCGCTTGTATGGCACGCTCAACCTCCTTTTCAAAGAAGAGGATCTTACGTGGCCCCAAGCGCACACCGCCTAACTCAATATAGTACTTACGCACAAAGCGCACGTCAACGTGGAGGAGCTCGGCCATATTTTTTGGTGTAAGAGCCTTTCCTAATCCGATCATGGCTGAATATGGGTAATGGTTAGAATGGGATGCCGTTGCCGATAACGGTAAAGGGGCCTGAAGAATGATTCTGTTTCTCCCTTAACCGACGAGAAAATTCTTCTTTGTCTCGGGCCAGGCGCTTAATTTTTGCCTCCATCTTGCCCTGCAAAAAGGCGATGAGCGTTTCCAGCTCATCCGGACCGTAACCGTTCAGGGCAGCGATGGTCAAAAATACCCCAATCCCTTGCTGCCAGAGCTTTTCCTCATCCTTTTGCAGGTACCGTTTTCCGCGGGTGGCCGTGTGGTCGCCGTCCCACGGGGCGTCCTGGATCAACTGCCACCAGGGGTGGGTCTCGATTTTCGACTGATTGTTGTTGGCTCGGTCCACGAGGGATTCCGCCAGCCGGCACCAGGTGGTGGTGCAATAGGCCCAGAGGGTGGCAAGGTGGTCCTTGAGGTCGTCGAAGGTATCGATGGTCGGTTTGCCATCGGCCTGGAATTGACGCAGGATGTCGCGCCGTAGCTGAAATTCCACGCGGGTGACCGGCTTTTCATCGTAAGAGGCAAGGCCCCAGACGTCGGCAAAGAGCGGCTGCTTGTGCGTGCTCTTGGTCTTGAGTTCGCGCACCTTGTCGTACACCCGCAACATGAGATCCCCCTTGCCGATGGTCACGCCCTCAAATTTGCGGCGGTCGTGGTAGGTGCCGAACTTGTGGGCACGGTTTACCCAATGGTCTTCTTCCTTGATGGGAAGCGAGTCGATGGGGAGGCCGATGCAGTCCGTGGCAAGGTGGACCTCTGAGACGCATTCCCGGATCACGGCACCGCCGAACATTTCCAGCATCCGCAAGGCGTCCTTGCGTTCGCTCTCGTAACCGGGTGCCCAACAGGACATGGAGCCGACTTGGAGAGCGGCATTGGGTGAGTCGGTATCGGGTTTTCGCTTGTTGAAGAGAAGGGTGACGTCTCCGGACTGGATACGAAATGAGAAATTTTTGTTGCCCGAGCGAAGACAGTTCCAGGTGAAGCCGGCCAGATCGAGGGGGACGGAGTCAATGTCGTCCTCTTGGGCCTTTCGTTTTGCCTCCTCCAGGATGAAAAGAAAATTTTTTGATCCCTGCCAGTCTATCCACATGCTCAAAATGAGTTTGTCCAGGTTGGATACTAGTGTAGGCCCCCATGTTATTCGGGTTTGGGGGCCGTTTCCCGAACCATTGCCGGTATTGTCTTGCGATGTATGAACAGGTTCCTTGTTCACGTTGATTTCCTCCATATTTGGTTCCCGCTTTCAGCGGCCTGTTTGGCCGGGGAAAGGGGAGGGTCCTGTTAAGGGTTTACGTGCTAAGCGCACAATGGGCCGCGGCGATCGCTGCCACGCTTTGCAAACGGCCATCCTGGAAGGGAAAAGGGCACGCCGGCAGCAACGATGCGTCAGGTCCGATTTCTGTTTGACAGTAAAGGGGGTAGGGCGCTCCGCGCACTTCGGCCGGGCTGCGCCCTCGGCCGCCTACGGCGTCCGCCTCAGCCTATAAGGAAGAGACGAATAAGTTTTCCCGCCGCCGAACAAGGCAGAAAAACACGCCGCGTCGTCTGCTCCGGGCGGAGTTTTTCCGCCTTGCTCGGCGCCATGATGTCAAATAGGAGGGTGTCTTGACGGAATGCCAAGGGGGTAGGTATATTGGGGCCAAGACACGCGCCTTCCCGGGTGCTGTGTTGCAAGCCTGCTGTCTGGTCATCCGCCAAGATAACCCCGGACAGTGGGCTTTTTTTCGCGCTACACCGGGTCGCTACAATATTTGATCCATCTCTGGCGGAATTCATCCTTCTCCTTCCTTGATTCCTGTAATTCATTGAGTTCCTGGATTGCCGCCGTTCTTGATTCGTTGTCCGGGGCATCCTGGATTTTGGCGAGCAACTCCGCAAGCTCGGTATCTACCGCAGGCTTAGCGTAATCTTCCGCCAAGGCTGCCATCTTTTCAATTTCCTGTTCGAGACGCTCGACGCTCATCATATCATGGGCATCTTCCGGGGTTGGGTACCTGTAAGGCTCGACAACAGCGGCAATAGTTTCGTCGAAGATCCTAGAAATGGGTTTCTGTTCAACCTTGCTTTTCCTTTGGGCGAGTAGGTAGATTTCCCGATCAACAGTGAGGGTGACTTTGACTCGGTCTTCTTTGATGCGTGGCATAGTGTGTGCTCCCATTGTTTGTTGTGATAATTTTGACCGCACGTGCTCAGTTTGTCAACAACAAAAAGCACGTGCAAGTCCATGTCGAACAAGGAAAGACACGTGTGTTTGACTGAGGCGCACAAAAAAGCGCAAGCCAGGAAAACCTGACTTGCGCTTTTTGAGAAAATAAACAGATATCTCAGTTGAGAGAATTGTTTATTTGTTTTTGTGCTTAGTTTTGTCAGCTAAAACGTACTTTTGACCAGACTCCGGCGTGGGGGGGAACCGTTCTCCCTCTGAACAGGTTACCTCAAAGCCGGTTGAAGTATTCTTATACTGGCCTGACTGTTTGACGATTGCTCCAGGTGTAAAACGTTTTTTTCCTGCCATGTAGAGTCTCCGGTAAAGTTCATTCTGTGACACATTCTATGGGGGTGGCATCGAACCGACCAGTTATTCGATGCCACCCAGGTTAAGACTTAATCACTTTCGACGAACACGGAGAGGAATGGCCTTGCCATTCCGAGACCGTATTATCTTGCCAGTACGCCAATGACGGAACCATTTGACAAAGATGATTTCGTAGTCATCGTCACGAAGTTTCAACAAGATGGGCCTCCTTGTACCAGCCGATAGTATGGACTTGACGGAGGCTTTCGGTCTCGGTAAGATAATAACGCAACTTATATCTTCCCTGGTCTAAGCGAAGGCCACGGTCGAGAGACACTCCCGAACTGGTTAGATAGAGTGTCTCGTCCAGTAAAAGCCACTTGGTGCGCCAACACCTTGTGGCTTTTTTTTATGTAGATCCTTGATCCTCTTCTGAGAAGTCTTCTTTCCCTTCCTCCCCATCTGCTTCGTTTAAGTTTATTACGTACAACTCAGTGACCTTGTCGTGTTTTAGGGTGTACTGCGTCGTTTCCTCGTACTTTATGTTGTAATAGTCCAGGAAAGACTTGGCTCCGACAATTATTCCAGTATCACGTTTGTTGAGTTTTACTACGCCCTCTTCGTTTTCATCGGAGGTAAACAGGAATCCTATCTTCCGTTCATCTGGGTCAAACATAAATACTACATAGTCGTATTCATCCAGCTTGAATCTGTTTATCGCTCCAACGCTGAAACCTATCTGGCCTCGGCTCCATATGGACACCTTTGGCATAAAGCTTCGGCCTACTTTCGTAAATCGTTCAAATGCCATGTTTTTTGTCTCTTTGGCGAGAAAGGGGATAATCTTAATTTTATAAAAGTGATTCTAGCGCGTCCCGGCATGCACCGCAACCATTTTTTGCTTTCTGTGTAGATTTTATTGCTCTCAAGTCAACTTCCACGGAGGGTTGGCCTGTTGTGAATGATCATTCATTTTGCAACCTGGCCTCTTCGGTGCTGGTGGTAGCCAATGCTGTCGCGAGCGCAGGAGCTTGCTCTGCCGAACATGGGCGACTGCCGCCCCCGAGCGTGGGCGCCTGCTCTGCCGAACATGGGCAACTGTTGTCCCCGAGTGTGGGCGCCTGCTCTGCCGAACATGGGCAACTGTTGCCCCCGAGCGTGGGCGCCTGCTCTGCCGAATGTGGGCTACGGTTGTTCCCGGCGAAAGCGACTTTTTCTGCCGAGCGTAAGCGAAAACCGCATGTCACCTGATACGCATAGGATACGTACAAGGTGAAAATCTGATACATAAAGGTACACATGGGTACGCAAAGGGTACGCATTAAATACGTTTTAAACGCGCATTAAATACGTTTTGGTGTGTTTTGGTGTGTTTTGGTTGTCTTTGTCTGTGTGTCGGTTTGTGTGGTGGGTTGTTGTTTTGACTGGGCGTTGGGGGGGGCTCTTCTAGGGAGAGGGGGAGGGTGCTTTGTAAAGCATTCGTATTGAAGGGAGGTGGCTCTAAGAGTTTTGGAAGATGTCAGCGTCGGTGGTTTTCCTGGTGGTTGGTGGTGTTCGTTAATGTTTTCTGATGTTTTGTAACTCGCTGAAATAAAAGGCGATGTGCGCTGTCCTGTTCCCTCTCACGCCGGTAACAGGGGTTCGAGTCCCCTTGGGGTCACCACGAAAGTACATACAGGGAATCAGTCGTTTACGGCTGATTCCCTTTTTTCGTTTATGGCCGGTTGTACCCTTTTAGCTCGCGACAATACCCGCAGGCGGGCCGTACAGATCATGGCAGTCTCTTGTAGACATCTTTCCGGTGGCCAATCTTGACGACCAGGATGACAAGCCTGTCGTCATGGATTTCGTAGATAATGCGGTAATCACCTGATCTGATCTTGTGAAAGGTGTTGTTCCCTTTGATTTTGGTGGTGGCCGGGTCCGGAAGGTTGGCACTGAGGTCGTCTATTTTTTTCTTGATCCGGACCAGATCACGTTTGGGAAGGGACTGGATATTTTTCAGGACAGAAGGACGGAATTCGACCGCGTAGCCCATTTGTTACAGCCCCAATTTTGCCCAAAATTCCTCGGCCGGGATATTCTCCTCCGGTTCCGCCAATGCCTTCTTGGCGTCCTCGATATCCATGAAATCTTCCAATCGGTGCAACAGCTCAAGTTCCTCTATGGAGACAAGCGCCGCAATCTTTTCTCCCCGACGGGTCAGGATCACCGACTCATTGCTATAAGCTACCTTGTTGACCAGATCGGCAAAATGTTTCCGGGCATCGGCAGTTGAAACCGTAGTTGCCATGACAGACCTCCTTGAAATGTACTTTATGTACAAATAGTACATTTATCGGCAGTCGAAGGCAATCGCAAAAAGAGTTGTTTCGGTGGTTTCCCTGGTGGTTGGTGGTGATCACTAATGTTTGCTGTTGTTTGGTAACATGCTGTAATAAAAGGCGATGTGCGCTATCCGGTTCCCTCTCGCGCCGGCAACAGGGGTTCGAGTCCCCCTTGGGGTCACCACGAAAGTACATACAGGGAATCAGTCGTTTACGGCTGATTCCCTTTTTTCGTTTATGGCCGGTTGTACCCTTCGGTGGTAGCTTCGGTGGTTCTGTGGTTTTGGGAGTACATGCAGGGCCGGCCGTAGCGACTCGATCCGGCGGATGTACCTCTCCGTGGTGGCAAGGTTCTTGTGCCGCAGGATCGTTTGAATGTCGATCAATTCTGGGGAGCGATTTGGCAGAGACAAAGGGGAAAAGGGGACTGGCCGCTATTTTCTGGGAGTCCCCTCAGAAACCCGGGCATCCCGGTGACTACCGACCTACCCGTGATGCTCTTTCTTCTGCACTTCCAACATGGTTTCACTCCACCCCATGATGCAGGAAACCACATCCACCGGCTTACCCACCGTCCAATTTCCCTTTTTGGGAGCAAGGGATTCGGGGTCGGTGGCCGGACGGAAGACAACGGTTTGTTCGACCGGGTCGAGCAGCACCACTTCGACCTGAGGTGGGATGCAGTAGGGAAAGATGTTCTTGCCCACCTTGATCGTTTTGACATAGCCCTGTTCCCTGCCGAGCAGGTCGTCGATGATCTCATCGACCAGGAAGGTTTGAGCGGAGAACGCCATAATTGAACCTCCATGGGAAAAATGTGACGTTGGAGACACAATTTGACCAGCGAACATGTAATAGTCTGACTCTCCTGACCTTGACTTGTCAACGACCATATTGCCAAGGTTAGGACGTTATTGGACAACGTTCCAAAACGACACCGAAAATATTTTTTGGTGGGCTGATATGTTCTAGACGGCGGCGGGAGGAGGGAGGGCAATAAGGCCGTGGAGCGGATCGGCAGGCTGCCGAGCCAGAACCGGCAAGATTTGCTTATATTTTTTAGATTCGAATAGTTATGTGGTCGAGAGCTGACCGGGCGGGACGTGCAGGGGGGCACCCCATAGGGCACGGGAAGGCGGGCCGCAGCCTGCCTCATTCACCATCTGTCCGCTGCCTGGCAGCGGATTCGAATACCTCCACCCGGTTACGTCCCCTGGCCTTGGCCTGGTGAAGGGCCAGGTCGGCAAGTTGGATCATTTTCTCGTAGCTGGCCATGGCCTTGAGTTGCTCGGCAGTGCGGGTGACGAGTCCGAAACTTGCGGTGAGGTGGAGGAAAGAAACGTCGTCCATGTCAAGGGGGATGGCTTGGTCGGCGATTCGTTGCCGGAGCTTTTCGGCCAGGGCCAGGGCACCTGCGGCATCGGTTTCGGGCAGGGCGGCGATGAATTCCTCACCGCCGTAACGAGCCAGGATGTCAGTGGAGCGGCATACCTCCTTGACCAAAACGCTTATTTCCTTGAGCGCCAGGTCGCCGATCTGATGGCCATACTCGTCGTTGACACGCCTGAAGTGGTCGAGATCGAACATGATCAGGCTCAAGGTCCGCTGATGACGGACGGAGAGACTTGCTTCTCCGTTGAACCGGGCGAAAAAATGACGACGGTTGGGCAGCCGGGTGAGTTCGTCGGTGGTGGTCAGGGTCTGGATGGTGGTGATGGCGCTGTTGAGCCTGGCGATCAGCTTGCGCACCAAATGAGAGATGATCGCCATCAATATAAGAAGCGAAACAATGCTGACCACGACCAGAATAACCATCTGCTGTCGTAACGCCTGCTCGCTTCTGGAGATATCAAAGGTGACGCTGATGCCGCCGCGGACATCCCCTTCCTGGTAGCCCTGTTTGGCGTGGCACTTGAGGCAGCCCTGCTCCACAAAGAGGGGCGCCATGTAGCGAAAAGAGGTGTTTGTCCCGGCTTTCACCTTGGCGTAGCGCTCCCGGGCTCCCCGTTCAAAGGATTTGAGGGCCTGGCGCTCGAAATCGTCGGGACGGTTGGCCGGGTTGAGGGGGGTCAAACTGGTTATGTGGAAGGTAAAGGCGCCCCCTTTTTTTGCCAGTTCGGAGATCTCCCGGGTCATCAGGGCCGAGTTCTTCATGGTGAAGACCCTGCCGTCCACGGTGGTGATGTCGGGATTTTCCAAAAAGGGGTTAGCGGTCACGCCGGGCTTCTTTTCAACGTAGACACCTCCGTAGTGCGTGTTCCAGCGGTGGGTGCCAAGAAGACCGGCGAAGTGGGCGCGGGCCCGGGTGAGGATTGCAAGTTCCACCGCCTGCCGCTGCCGGATGACGAGCCCGATGTAGATCCCCAGCCCGAAGAGGAGGATCACCAGGCAGAGGTTGATCAGAAAAGGCTTCCAGATCTCGGTGGTCCTGACGTCGAGTTTTTTTTCAGCGGGGGTCATGAGGATTCGTCTGCGACTGGGGGCAGGGCCGCCCTAGTCGGGGTTGCGGGGGCGGGAAGGAGGAGGTCGATTGCCGCAATTTACGGGAATTGTGGCGTGACGGCAAGGGGAATATCACTCTGATCGGTTGTGCCCGGCGGCAAAACGACGGGTTAGGATGTTCTTGAGGGCCTCGATGAGTTTGCTCGCCTCTCTTCTACCCAATTCGTCGAGCCGTTGCCGGTGGTAGTACTTGGCGATGAAGTTGTGCAAATGGTTCTCGTCCCAGCCCAGGTCTTCCACCAAGTGCCGGACGTACATCTTCTGCCGGAGGGTGACGGCGGTGGCATGGGCTCGGAAATGTTTGCTGCGGGCAAAGAAGCGCATCAGCTTCCGAAATCCCTCCTCGTCGAGTTCCTTGGCGGAGCGCACGCCAGTGGCCTGTTCGAGCAGATCACGGTACTGCTGATCGTCCAGGCCGAGTTCCTTCTTGGTTATATGGATGATGGCCAGTTTTTTTCTGTCCAGCATGATTCCCCTCGCGGTTCACCGCTGTTCTCTGGCGGGCTTGCCGCCCCGAATGGCTTTCGACAGGTTTCCCCTCCGGGGCGGGTGAAGTCGAGGCCGCTGAGGGTTACGAGACAAAACCGCCCAGTAGCAGGGAGAGCGCCACCCCGGCCAGGGCCAGCCGGTAGAAGCCGAAGATGGAGAGGCTGTGGCGGTTGAGATAGCCCACCATCCATTTTACCGCCACGGCCGCCGACAGAGCGGCAAAGAAAAAGCCCACCAGCATGGTGTTCCAGCCATAGGCATGCACCATGGCAAGCCCGCCGTGCACCGCCTTGTAGCCGGTGGCCGCAGAGAGGGTCACCACACCGAGCAGGAAGCTGAACTCCACCGCGCAGCTCAACGGCAACCCCACCAGGCAGCCGGCCAGGATGGTCACCAGGCTGCGGCTGGTTCCGGGCCACATGGCCAGACACTGTGCCGCGCCGATCACCAACGCCATGCGCCAGGTGAGCTGCTCCAGATCCGCTTCCCCGACACCGGCCAGTTGCCCCCGGGAGCGGCGGCGGGCAAAGGCGAGGATGACGAGCCCGCCGGCAAACCAGGCGGCGACGATGGGCCATAAGCCGAAGAGGTAGTGCTCAATGGCCTTATCAAAGAGCAGGCCGATTATCGCCGCCGGCAGGAAGGCCACCACGATGTTGGTGGCCAGATCGAGTCCCTGCCGATTTTTACCCATCAGGCCGGCCAGCATTTCCTGCACCCTGGGCCAGTAGAGCCCCAGCACCGCCAGAATAGCCCCGGCCTGGATGCAGATGGCATAGGCGTCGGCAGCCGGACTGGCCGGGATTTTGAGTAGCCGCTGGGCCAGAATCAGGTGTCCCGTCGAGCTGACCGGCAGGTATTCGGTGACTCCTTCGACAATTCCCAGCACCATGGCTTGTAGCCAGTCCATACTTTTCAGTTCCTCTTTCTCGGGTTTGGGGGCGAAATTCGTTCAGGCCGATCCTGGCGCGGAGTGTAATGGATCATGCCTCTGGCGGGCAACGACAATAATCCGATGCGCCGACAGTCGTATGTCAAGTGGGCCTTTGTCATCGAGGATGAGCGTTCAGAAGAAACAGATGTCCTTGTTCGCTCCGAAGTGACTGCGCAGCGCGTCCGCGACCTCTCTCCTTTCGACGTCGGTAACCGGCAGGCGTACCCTGTAGACCTGGCCGATTACCTCCTGACCGACAAGTTCACGTTCCCTGGGGGTTGCCGAGGCGGCGAAAAAAGCGCACAGTCCCGAAGCGGACCAGGGAATCACCCCCTCGAGATACGCCCCCCTGATCGTCGGCTGCGGACCGCAGCCGCAACTGTAGGTCTGGAAAACGAACTGGGTGCCGCCGTACTCCAACAGGCCGGTGGTGACCATGATGAAGTTCTGATAGTTCATGTTGACCGGCACGATCTCGAAGCATTCGCGGCCTCGCAGCAGCTTGAACTGTTCGAGGTAGATCCGGTGCTGGACATAACTGGTAATCATCGGTTTTTCGTTTGGTCGGTGGGCGGGAAGAGGTTTGCGGACTGTCGGAAGGTAGGTCGCCGCCATCGGGTAAGGCCAGGTTGTTCGGCCCGGCCGGGAATGTCGGGCCGCATTTTGCCAATATGCCCTATCCTGCCCCCGGCGTCCAGCCCGGAATTAGGGCCGGTCGGACCAATGGGTTGCCCCACCAGCCCAGGGGTTGCCGTGATTCGGATGAGAGCCGGGCAGGATGAGAAGGGGCGTTGGGTCGGCCAGGGGATCTAGAGCAGCAGGAGAAGACTGGGAAGCCGCATGCTGGAGTCATCCTGCCGCTGACAGTAGGAAAGGATGCCGTCCACCCGCCGCCCCAGGTGCCGGTCGAAGAGAAAGCCCGGCACCCGGCCGACGATGGTCATGTTGTTCCTGAGCATGAATTTGACAGCCAACTTGTTGCTGGCCGGGGTCAGGCCCAGCAGCGTCTCGATGCGGTGTTCCCCGTGGACGTCGGTGCGGGAGAAGAGATAGTCAAGGGTGGCACGGCTGATGGCCAGGGCCTGGCGGCCCCAGAACTCCCGATAAAAGCAGTAGGTGATGAAGTACGATCGGTGGCGGAAGCGGTTGAGCCAGAAAAAGCCGGCCTCCTGCCCCCCTGCCCGGCCGAAGAAGATCTCGTTTTCCTGGTTGTGGAAAAAATCGATGAAGTCGGTGGTGTTGCCGATTGAGCCGTCGTAGAAGACCCTGTTCAGGGTTTCCTCGCGGACCAGCCGGCGGAACACCTGGGCGAGATGGGTGTCGGAGAGGTTGGGGGTCCCGTCCTCGCTTCGGAACGGCACGACCTCCGCCCCGGCATCAAGCTCGACGATGGTCGGGACGAGCCGTGCCGGCAGTGTCTGGCAACGTTGCATTCCGCACCTCCTTTCCTGTGGGGGAAATTCCACGCCAAGTGGTCCATTTCCCACCCGTTCTTCAGGTTGCACAGCAGCGACTTTCCCGCCGCGCAGCCGCCGTCCGGCAAGGATTTGGCCCGATTTCCGGCCTCGGACCCGCTGGCTGCTGCAAGAATAAAAGCAAGAAGCATGCCCGGACGGTGAACGGGCGGGAACGCAAAGCGGGCGGAGCATGTTCTGGAGAGGTTGACTCAAGGGCGACGTCACCGGCGCCCGTGGTGGTGACGCGGCGGGGAAATTGGAGAGGCCCGGGGCAAAGACTGAACCGACCTTGCCCCGGTGGCACCCGGGGATGTTACTTGGTCAACTCCTTCAGCTTATCCTTGGCGGCGCTCACGGTTTTGTCGATCTTCTCTCCCGCCTTCTCGGCCTCGCCCTTCTTGCTGCAGCCCACTGAACCGACAACGAAAAGTGCCAGGGCAGACAGGATGATAATTTTGCACATGCCTTTCTTCATGGTTCCTCCTTTATAAGAAAATATCGGCAAAAGACCCTTCCGTGTTTCGCTTGGCGACGTTGTGCAGTTGGGCCGGGGGCAGGACGCTGATCATGGCGCGAAACCTGTCGTGCGCATCGAGCGACTTTTCCGGAACCCGAGCAGGAGATGCCGGTTCGTTTTGTTGGGGAGGTGACTGGGGCGAGGACGGGACGGTAACGGTCTCCTGGTATATCTGGCTTATTTGGCAAGTCGTAGAGGCAAAATTCGCTGGCCAGGGCGAAGAGCAGACCGGCACCGGCCGCCAAAAACCGTTGTCCACGCAGGGGAAACCTCCCTTACGGCCCCTTCAACTTTTCGACCAGCTTCCCATCCGTGAGGCAGGTCGCCTTGGGGGTTATCTGCGCCAGGGTATTGCAGGCATCCTGCACCTCGTCCGCATAGGTCTTCCACCCCAGTTGTTCGCCGTTGTTGCCGTCCACCTGGACGCGACTCTCAAGCATCGCGCTGACTTTGAAGGCCGACTGCTGGTAGCCCTGCAGGAAAATCACGTCCCGGAAGAGGTTGCGGAGCATCGGCTGGGCGTCACCCCACACCCCGACGGCAGAGGTGATGGCGCCGCTGGCAAGCCCGGCCACCCCTTTGCCAAGCTTCAGCCCTGCCCCGACAGTGGGTTGGGCTGCAAATTTGGCGGTCCGCATGATCTCCAGCACCAAATCGGCCCGGGCGATGGGATAGGCAACAGGGTTCTGCGTCCTCTTTTCGGCCGCGGCAATGAGCTTTGCCTCTACCCGGTCGAGCTGACCGGCAAGCCGGATGGCCTCGGTTTCCTGGTCGTCAGAGTAATCCTGAATCCGGGCCGCGCCATAGCGGGCTGCCATGGCAACAACCTCCTGGGCCCGCAACAGCCGGAGTCGAGCCAGGGTATCGTCGGCAAGGCCCTTGCCGCTGCCCTGGTAAGTCGCCCAGGTGAGCTTGCCATCCCGGCCAAAAGTCTGGGCGACTCCGTAACCCAGCTCTTCAGGGCGGTAGGGGATGCAGGTCACCAGTTCGTCCAGCAGGCCATTGAAGGAGACGACAAAATCGTCGTTTCCCTTGGTCACCGCCGCGTTCCATGTCCGGCACTGCTCGTACTTGAAGGTGGGCTCCGGTTTGACCGCCAGGGTGGCGCAGCCGGCAAGCAGGAAGAGGAAACTCGACAGGATGCAAGCTCTTTTGATCATGCCCATGGGATGAACTCCTTGTCGTCGACCAGCGGCGAGGCGCAAAAGAAGATGTCTTGACTTTCGGGGTATTGGGATTCGCCAAAAAACTTTAGCAAACTGCCGTTCCCCTGACAATAAATAGATGGGAGACGATTCATGTCAGGCTCAAAACGTGAGCCAGGGTTTACGGAAACGGGCAATCTGATTTTCGCGGTGGCGCATTTGCCCGATTCCTTACTGGCCGGCAAAGAGCAGCAGGGCGAGGAGGGCGAGGGCCGAGTAGAGGAGGTAGAACCCTACCAGGCCGTTCTGAATGGCGCGACGGAGATGCCCGGTTGTTTCGACGAGCCGTGAGGCCGCCGGCCGGAGCAGCAGATCGAGAACCCCGTCGGGCGTATGGGAGGAAAAGGGTTCCCGGGCCGGGAAGGGGGTTCGGTCGGTGGGGCGGCTGGTATGGGTTTGAAGGGCCCAGTCAAAGAAGCCGACGATCATCTCGGCAAAGGAAGAAGCCGAATAGCGGGCCCGGGGCAGGGAGAGCTTGCAGCCGCACCCCCAGGTAACCGAGATGGGAATCCTTTTTCCTTTTCTGGGCCTGGCGTAGAGCCCCCCCAGGCCGGCGAACAGCAGGAGGAGGAGCGCCAGGCGGCTGATCTCGCCGGCCGGCGCCAGGTGGGCCAGGGCGGTGTGGTCCGCCGTGCCTCCCAGCCAGGCGGTGATGGCCCGGTCGAGCAGGGGCAGCATGGTGGCCGGTGCCACCCCGATCCAGATACAGCCGGCGAGCAGCACCCCCATGGGCAGTAGCATGGAGGCCGGCGGCTCGTGGCCGGGCATTTCCGGCCGGGACGCGCCCAGGAAGGAAATGCCGAAGACCTTGGCGAAGCAGAGCAGGGCGAGCCCCCCGGTCATGGCGAGCCCCGGCAGGGCGAGGAGTGCCACCGGCGGCGTCGTTGCACCATGGCCTGCCGCCTGAAAGAGGCCCAGGTAAACCAGCCATTCGCTGACAAAGCCGTTCAACGGCGGCAGCCCACAGATGGCCGCCGCCCCGCCCAGGAAGAAGAGGCCGGTAAGCGGCATGGACCGTAACAGGCCGCCGTAATCGGTGAGTCGGCGGCTGCCGGTGGCATGGATTACCGCGCCGCCGCTTAAAAACAGCAGCGCCTTGAAGAGCCCGTGGTTGACCACGTGGAGAAGCGCGCCGGCCGTCCCCAGGACGACCATGGCCGGCATGCCGTAACTCCGGCCCAGGAGCGCGGTGCCGAGCCCGAGCAGGATGATGCCGATGTTTTCGACGCTGTGAAAGGCGAGCAGCCGCTTGAGATCGTGCTGGGCGATGGCAAAGGCAACTCCCAGCACTGCCGAGACGAGCCCCAGGCCGAGCACGGTCCAGCCCCACCAGGCCGGCACATCGATGAAAAAACCGGTGGTCCTGAGCAGGCCGTAGATACCCACCTTGATCATCACCCCGCTCATCAGGGCGGAAACGTTGCTGGGAGCGGCGGCATGAGCGCCCGGCAACCAGATGTGGAGCGGCATGAGTCCGGCCTTGAGTCCGAACCCCAGCAGGGCGAGGAGAAAGACGGCGTCGGCGGTGGTGGTGGCGCCGGAAAGGCTCGCGGCCTGGGGAAGCAGCAGGGCGTCGGGGTGGAGGGTTGCCAGCAGGGCGAACATGCCGAACAGGGCCAGGGTGCCGGCATGGGTGGCGGCGAGATAGATAAACCCGGCCCGGAGCGGCTCCTCGTCGTTGCGGTCGGTGACCACCAGGAGGAAGCCGGCCAGCGCCATCACCTCCCAGGCGAAGAGGAAGAGGACCGGGTTGTCGGCAGTGAGCACCAGGAGGATGCCGGCGGCGAGCAAGGGGTAGAAACAGCGCAGCCAGCTGCCGCTGCCAGGACGGGCGGTCACCGGCCAGTAGCCCTCGGCGTAGAGGCCGCCGGCCGCGGTGATCAGCAGGGCGGGGTAAAGGAAGACCGCGGCCAGGCCGTCGATGCGCAAGGAAAGCCCGCCGCCCGGCACCGGCCAGGGGAGCCGCAGGGTAACGGGCTTGCCGGCGGAGAGGATCAGGGTGACGGCGGCAAGCCCCAGCAAGCAGCCGGCCAACAACGAAACCAGCGCCGTGCGCGACCAAAGGCGGCTGCCCCGCCGGCAGCCAATGCCGGCCAGGGACGAGAGAAGGAGCAGGCCGATCGCGGTAAGAAACAGATCCATTTCCCATCCTTCGTGTTATGCGTGTCGGTAGCCGGGCTCTGCCGTCGCTCCGTGCTTATCCGCAACGGTTGTCTCGGTGCGGACGGCGATGGGCCGTCGGCGGTTTGCTTCCCCCCTTGATCTGGTGTGGTTGGCCGCATCACTCAACGCCACCAGCCGAGGGCCAGCCCCTCATCTCCTGTTCAACAACCGCAGCAGCCCGTCCAGCGAGGTATAGGGGTGCGGCGGGCAGCCGGGGATGAAGAGGTCCACGGGAAGCAGGTCGGTGACCCCGTCATGGACCTCGGTGCCGTCGCGGAAGGGGCCGCCGCCAATGGCGCAGGCGCCGGCGGCAATGACCAGTTTGGGTGCCGGGACCGCCTCGTAGGTGGCAAGGAGCGCCTCGCGCATGTTTTCACTCACCGGCCCGGTGACGATGATGCCGTCGGCATGGCGGGGCGAGGCCACGAACTGAATACCGAAACGGCCGAGATCAAAGACCAGGGTGCCGAGGACGTTGAGGTCCGCCTCGCAGGCGTTGCAGCCGGCCGCCGAAACCTGGCGGAGCTTGAGCGACCGGCCGAAGAGGGCGAGCATCCGCTTCTCTAGCGCCCGGGCGAGCCGTGGCCCTTCCTGGGCGAGCAGCAAATCCTCTCGGCTCGTGGCCGCGAGCCGGTAGTCGTTGGTGAACTCCACCGCCCCATGGGGGCAGACGGCGCAGTCGGCGCAGAAGAGGCAGCGGCCGAGATCGAGCCGCAGTCCGTGGTCGTCACGGACCATGGCGCCGTGGGGGCAGGCAGAGACACATGCCTTGCAGCCGGCCGGACACCGTTCGGGGGCCAGGCGCGGCATGCCACGGAACCGCTGGGGGAGTCGAGGTTCCTCCTTGGGAAATCGCGAGGTGCGGTAGCCCTGGCGAAGACGTTCTCGAAGAATGCTTAACATTTTCTCTTATCCAGTCAAAAACAGGTTGTTTTTAGTCGTTGAACAGCGTTTCCCCCTGCATGCGTTCCCCTGTCCCGCCACCTTCGGGTTCTTCTCCTGTCCTGCTCCCCTCTCACAGGTCAAAGCCGCAGTAGGAAAGGTTGAAGCTCTTGTTGCAGAGGGGGAAGTCGGAGATCTGTTCGTTGCGCAGGGCCATGGCAAGCCCACTCCAGTTGAAGAAGGAGGGATCGACCACTTTGTAGCGACGCAGACCGCCGTCACGGCCGGTGAGGCCGAGATGGGCAATGCGACCCCGCCAGCCTTCCACCAGACTGACGATGAGGGAGTCGGCGGCGGGGCGTCCCACCGGGGCCATGGTTTTGCCGCTGGGCAGCGCCACCAGGGACGCCTTGATCTGGGCCAGCGACGCCTCAATCTCGCGGCGTCGCACCAGGGCGCGGGCGAAGACGTCGCCCTGGGCGCCGAGGATTTCTGGCACCGCCTGTTTTTTGTCGCTCCGCAGGGGGTAGAGCCTGCGTACGTCGCAGTCAAGCCCGCAGGCCCGGCCGGCCACCCCGGTGAGACCAAGGGCCACTGCGTCCTCGCGGCGCACCCGACCGGTGCGCTCGAGTCGGCCCAGCACCGAAGGGGCGTTGAAGAAGAGGTCGATGGCGCCTCGGGTGTGTTCGGTCATCTGGTCGAGTGAAGCAAGCAACTCGTCGGCCATCTCCTGGTCAATGTCAAAGAGCACCCCGCCGGGACGCGTGAGTCCCCGGCCGAAGCGGCTGCCGCAGATCCGGGCGGTCATGTTGAGGTAGTCGCCACGCAACCGGCCGCAGAAGGAGGCGGTGGGCAGAAAGCCCACGTCGCCGGCCAGGGCGCCGATATCGCCCACGTGGTTGGCAAGGCGTTCGAGTTCGAGCGCCACACTGCGCACCGCCGCGGCCCGGGCCGACACCTCGCTGCCGGCAAGTCCCTCGAAGAGCCGGCAGTGGGCAAGACCGTGGCCAATGGTGGTGTCGCCGGCCATGGTTTCGATACGGGCCATGGTTTTCATGCTTGGCGCCTCGATGAGGCCGGGCTCGATGCCGCGGTGCTGGTAGCCAAGCGAAATTTCGAGATGGAGCACTTGTTCGCCGAAGCACTGGAAACGGAAGTGGCCCGGCTCGATCACCCCGGCGTGCACCGGTCCCACCCCCACCTCGTGGATCTCGTCACCGGTTACCGCGAAGTACTCCATCTCGCCCACCAGTGGATGGTTCCTTGGGTCGCGTCCCCAGACGTCGGTTTCGCCGTGCCAGAGGCGGTGGAAGCGCACCGGTTTGAGCCAGGGGTGACCCTCTGGGATCACGCCCAGCTGTTCGGCGAGTTCCCGCTCAAAGAGATGAAACTGGGGCAAAATCGGCGTTAGTGACGGAAAGCGGTTGTCTACCCGGGTGCCGAAGGCACTGAGCATGCGGTTGCGGCCGCCGACCACGGCGTAGAGTTTGTGCCGGCCGGTCGTGCTCGACGGGTCGGCCAGCACGGCGAGAAGCGTGCCGCCATCGGCCAGCGCCCCGGCCACTGCCTGGGCGTAGTCGTCGTAGCCGAGCTGTGGAATACTCGCCAGGGGCAGAGGAACGCAGTTAGTGGTGGTACTCATGACGGGGTGACCTCCAGGAGGCTTGCGGCCTGGCTGAAGAGCGTGTGCAGCGGCGTGGGCAGGTAGAAACCCATGGCCAGGACAACGAGAAGGAGGAGCAGGGGAGCGCCGGCCGTGAGGAGCGTTTCACGGTGGCCTCCCGGCGTGCCGGTTTCGTTGTAGGTGGGGCCCAGGGTCACCGGCAGCACGGTGCCGGCCATGCCGATGAAGATCACGGCCAGCAGCAGGATGAAACCGCCGGAAAGCAGTGGATGGCCGGCCGCGAAGATACCGCGCAGTATACTGAATTCGCTCAAGAATACGGCAAAGGGTGGCGAACCGGCAATGGCCAGGAAGCCGGCCAGGAAAACGCCGGCCGAAACCGGCAGCACCGAGAGCGAGCCGAGGATCTCGCACTGGCGCTTACTGCCGTAATGGCGGTGGATGTTGCCGGCGCTCAGGAAAAGCGCCCCCTTGGTAAGGGCGTTGTTGAACATGTGGAACATGGCACCATAGGTGGCGAGCCCGCCCACCGCGACACCGATGGCGAGGATCCCCATGTGCTCGACAGAAGAGTAGGCGAGCATCCGCTTGATGTCCCGCTGGCGGATAACGAACAGGGCGGCAAAGAGGAGCGAGGTCACCCCCAGGGCGAGCAGGCACTGCCGGGCAATGGCCTGCTCGCCGGCGGCGGTCATGATCTGCATGGCACGGAGGATGGCGAGGAAGGCGACGCTGGTGAGCCCCCCGGCAAGCAGCCCGCCCACCAGGCCGGGCGCCTCGCCGTAGGCATCGGGCTTCCAGGTGTGCAGCGGTGCGAGCCCCATCTTGGTGCCGAAGCCCACCAGCAGAAAGACGAAACCGGCCCGGAGCCATGGCACCGAAAAAAAACGGGCCGAGGCGAGGAGGTGGTCGAGCTGGATGTTGGCCTCCCCGTGGCCGAGGAGACCTGCGTAAGCGATAAAGAGGATGCCGAGCATGGCCAGCGCAATGCCCACCGAGCAGAGAAGGAGGTACTTCCAGGTCGCTTCGATGGAGAACTTGTTGCGGTTGTAGTAGATGAGCGGCGCGCTCACCAGGGTGGTGGTCTCAACCGCTACCCAGAGCAGTCCCAGGTGGCGGGCCAGGGTGGCAAGACTCATGGCGCTCAGGAAGAGGAGGAGACAGGCGGTGAAGATGCGGTTGTCCCAGTCCGGATGGCAGCGGAAATAGCCCAGGGCGTAGAGGGAGATCACGGCGTAGAGGAGGCTCACCACCAGGAGGGTGAGGCCGCCCAGGGAGTCGATGCCCAGCATGGACTCGGCAGGAGCCAGGGGCCCGGCGGCGGCCAGGGCGCGGCAGACCAGGCCCAGGTGGGTGAGGGCTGCGGCCGGCACCAGCAGCGGCCGCAGCCGCGGCCAGGGGACGAGACCGGCGAGCACGGCCGCGGCCGCCGGCAGCAGGATGATGGTCTCCAGCAGCATAGGGGTTATTCTCGCAGCAGGTTCAGGTGATCGGTATCGATGGAGGAGGAAAACTCGCGGTTGATATGGTTCATGACGATCCCCATGACAAAGATCGCCACCAGCATGTCGAGCAGCACCCCGGCCTCCACCATCAGCGGCATTGCCTCAGCAAGTAGCATGCCGAAAACGAAGATGCCGTTTTCGAAGATCAGATAGCCCAGAACCTGGGTGATCGCCTTGCGGCGGGTGATCAGGGTGAGGAAGCCAGCCGCAAGAGTGGAAAGCGAGGCCGGGATGACCAGCGAATTGAGGTGGGCGGCGAGCAGCGGCAGCCGGTCGCCGAAGACAAAGGCGCCGGCGGTGGTGAGCGCCACCAGGAGCAGGGTGGGGATGTAGCCGAGGCGCGGTTCGATCTCGCGGTTGATGTCGAGCTTGCGGATGGCCCGCAACAGCAGCGCCGGGATGACGATCCCCTTCAGGCAGAAGGCGCCGCCGGCGAGCGACAGGGCATGGACCGAGGGACCGCTTAAGATGGGCGGCAGCAGCGAGAGCAGCGCCCCCTGGAGTGCTACGGCCTGTACACAGGCCCCCAGGCGGCTGGTGCCCAGGAGAAAGAAGTTGAGCAGGATCACGGCGATCAGGATGAAGTCGGGCAGATTCTGCATGGCGTTTACCTCAACAGCAGGACAAGAGCGAAGCAGGAAAGCAGCGAGGTGCCCACCAAGAGCTGCGGCACCCGGATGAGCCGCAGCCGGGCCATGGCCGACTCCACCAGTCCCACCGCCACGGCCAGCAGCAGCATGGCGCCGACAAAGGCGGTGGTTTCGGTGACGATGTCGGTTGGCTGCGGCGGCAGGAAAAAACTCACCAGCAGCGCCCCCATGACGAAGAATTTCATCGCCGCGCCGTAAAGGATCAGGGCCAGGTCCGGGCCGCTGTGGTCGAGAACCATCACCTCGTGGATCATGGTAAGCTCCAGGTGAGTATTGGGATCGTCGAAGGGGATGCGGCAATTCTCGGCCAGCACCACCACGAAGAGGCAGACCGCGGCGAGCAACAGGGGTACACCTGCTGCGGGATGGCCGATATGGCTCTGTAGCGAACTCAGCATGGCGTCCAGGGTGAGGCTGCCCGACACCCGGGCCAGAACGATGAAGATCACGAACACGGTGGGCTCGGCAAGGCAGGCAAAGGTCGCCTCCCGGGCCGCGCCCATGCCCTCGAAGCTCGACCCGGTATCGAGCGCGGCCAGCACGGTGAAGAAGCGGGCCAGGGCAAAGAGATAGACAAAGAGGACCAGATCACCGTTGAAGGAGAACGGCGCCCGAATGCCGCCAAAGGGGATGAACAGCGAGGCGAGCACCGGCACCACCAGGCCGGCCACCGGCCCGGCCCGGAAGACCCAGGTGGTGGTTGAACTCACCACCATCCCCTTGCGGAAAAGTTTGGCGAGATCGAAGTAAAGTTGGAGGAGTGGGGCGCCGCGACGGCCGGCGATCACCGCCTTGGTCCTGGTGATGATCCCGGTGAGCAGAGGGGAGAGCAGCAGGAGCAGGATGAGATGCGGGAGGAGATGGGAGAGCATGACCAAATGACCTCGTTCGTTTTCCCTGTAGGGAGCGGCGACTCCGCGTCGAAGGCTAGCCCACCATCGCCCAGGCGAGCAGCAGGGTGGTGGCGAGGAACATGTAGAGAAGGTAGATGTCGAGCTTGCCGGCCTGGAGCTTGCGGAACAGATAGGCCCGCCGTGCAAGCTGGCCGCAGAACGGTGCCAGGCCGCGTTCAAGCACCGGATCCGGAGCCTCCCGGGCAAAGGCCGCCCGGGTCGGGAAAAGGCAGGTGGTCGGCGTGGCGGAAACCACCGGCTGCATGGGGGTGGCGAGCAGGGTTGTGGCGGCAAGCTCGCTGAAGCTGCCCGCCGTGTAGGCCATACGGGCGTTGGGACGCAGGAAGCCACAGCCCCAGGTGGGCCTCCTGGCGTCGCCGGCGGCGGCCCGGCGGTGGGCGATGAAGACGAGCAGGGCCGCCCCGGTCACGAGCAGACCGCCGCAGAAACCCCACAGCGGCCCGAAGGGCAGGACGACAGCGGCCGGCGTACCGGCAACCAGGGTCGCTGCGCCACGCAAGAGCTTGAGGGGCACCCCGGGGATCAGCCCCACGCCGACACAGAGCAGGGCCAGGACCAGCATGGGAGCCACCATGGCGGCGGGCGGCGCATGACCAAGAGCCCCCCGCTGCCGTGGTTCGCCCAGCAGGACCAGACCCGCCAGACGACTGAAGGTGAGCAGCACCAGGCCGCCCACCAAGGCAAGCAGCGCCGTGAGGAGCAGAAAGAGGACGGCGGTGCCACCGGTTGCCGCCTGGCCAAGGGCAAGCAGGGCCATGAGGAGCAGCCACTCGCTGATAAACCCGTTGAGCGGCGGCAGGGCGGCAATGGCGCCACTGGCAAGTACGATGAGCGACGAAACCAGGGGAAGCCGGCGCAGGAGTCCGCCCAGATGGGAGATGGAACGGGTGCCGGCGGCGTGCTGGACCGCACCGGCGCCAAAAAAGAGCAACCCCTTGAAGAGCGAGTGATTCCAGATATGGAAAAGGGCCGCCGTGAGGGCCAGGGCAGCGACGGTGGCCTGGCCGGTGGCGGTGCTGTAAAGCCAGAGTCCGAGCCCCAGGAAGATCAGGCCGACGTTCTCCACCGTGGAGTAGGCGAGCGAGCGCTTGAGATCGTCCTGGAGCATGGCGAGAGTGATGCCGTACAGTGCTCCGGCCATTCCCAGGGTGAGGAGAAACAGGCCGCACCAGGCAGGGAGCGGCGGCAGGAAGGAGAGCATGCGCAGCAAGCCGTAGATGGCGGTCTTGACCATCACTCCGCTCATCAGGGCCGAAACATGGCTGGGGGCGGCGGGGTGGGCGTCGGGCAGCCAGACGTGGAGCGGGAAGAGGCCGGCCTTGGCGCCGAAGCCGACGAGGAGGAGCAGGAAGAAGAAAAGGGCCTGGGGTGGCGCCAGCGAGCGGAGGGTGCTGAAGGCACTGAAATCGAGGCTGCCGCAGCGCCTGCCCGCCTCAAGAAAGAAGGCGATGAGCAGGGCGCCGCCCAGGTGGGTGGCGATGAGGTAGAGCCGGCCGGCCTTGAGCGCGTCCGGATCCTGGTAGGCATGCATCACCAGGAAGAAGGAGGAAAGCGACATCCCCTCCCAGGCGAGCAGGAAGACAAGGCCGTTGGCGGCACTGACCACCAGGGCCATGTTCAAGGCCAGGAGGTTCAAAAAAGACCAGTGAAAGGCGGCACCACGCCCCTCGGCGGTGGCGTCGAGGTAGCCACTGCCATACAGGGCGGCGCCCGCCACCAGGAGAAAAAGCGGCAGCAGGAAGAAGGCGGCCAGGCCATCGATGTGGAGGGCGAAGGAAACCCCGGCCGTGGTCCAGGGCAGGGCGAGGTCAGAGGCGGTGCCCGAGATGAGCATGGAGAACGCCGCAACGACGCCCGACACTCCGCCGGCCAGGCCGGTTGCCACCCCAAGCCGCTGGGCCAGGCGGGGCCGGCCGAGGGCCACAAGGGGCAGCAGTGCCCCGGCGGAGAGACAGGCAAGGGCGAGGAACAGCATCTGCATCGCAGAGGGGAGGGGGGACGGCGGGGTCACGGAGAGGGAGGTCACAGTCGGTCTGGCGCCTCGTCCGGGGTGGCGGCGCCGTGCCGGCGGCCGCCTTTGGGGGGGCGGGTGACAAAGACCTGCTCCTCGCGGCTGCGGACTGCCTCCAGCACCTCGCGGCGAGGCCGTTGCTCCTTGAGCATGGCGCGGAATGGTTCGTCCTGGCAAAGCCTGGTGAGCCTGGTTTCAAGGATACCTTGTTCGGCGCGGTTGGCGGGTAGCACCAGAAAGAACGCCTCGGTGGCGACCCCGTCCAATGCCTTGAAGTCGGCCGGTTTTTCCAGAAAGGCAAGCAGTATCATCGACTTGGGGAAGTAAAGGGGCCGCTCGTCGCTGATCCCCATCGCGGCAATGCCCTGCATGGAGGAAGAGGCGAGGGACTCGCGGGTGAAGATGGAAACCCTCAGGGCCTGGTGGTCGATCTCGGCCATGTAGGGAAGCGAGGCGAGCAGCTCGTTAATGCACTCGTCGCGGTTGCGCCCGTGAATTCGGTAAAGAACCGCCCCCTGGTCCAGGGCGCTCGCCACCGAAATGGTGCTGTCGGCCTTGCCCCGCCCGCTTTCCAGGTTGGTCCGGGCGGTGAGCCAAGCGTCGATGGCGTCGGCGCGAAAGCGCCACTGGCCGCCGATCTTTACCGCGCAGGGAATCTGGTTGTCGTTGAGCATCCGGTAGATGGTTTTCTCGGATACACCCAGTTTTCCCGCCATGGTGCGTATGGTGTAGAACGATTTGTCCACTGCTGTCCCAATATGTCCAATGGTGTCCAAGATTGGCTGTTTACATCTGGGAACTGTTCTTGTCAAGACAAAAGCAGCATCCCTGCTCCATGCCAAAATGGTTCACACAGCCCGGTCGTGCTGAAGCACGGCAGCCATGTGGGAGGGGTGGAGAAATCGTGGGGGGAGCGCGCTACAGGATACCAGGGGAGAGACGGTGCAGAGGTCTTTCGGTGGGGCGTGGGAGGTTCAGAGTCCGGGGCTGCGGCAGGAGGAAAACCGGGACTAAAGCGGGCGGCACCCGCGGCCGCCCGCTTTAGCGGGATGGATTTTCCGGGTCGACGTTACCGCTGTCGCCGGCATTGGCGGAACGCTGCCCCTGGAGAAGCAGCTCCGCGTCATAGGGGGTCAGAACCAGGAAGCGGCCCTCCTGGCGATCGACCTCCTGGAAGAAGGCGCAGTTAAGGCAGTCGATGAATTTGCGGGTAAACATCCCCTGCATCCGCCCGCCGCAGAAGGTGCCGGTGACGGCCCAACAGAAACGGCCGGCGAACTTGCCCCTGTTGATGCCGTCATAGGGGCCGGAGCGGGCCGCTGGGCAGATCGGCTTGCCATCATTTTTCCGCTGTTCAGGCCCCTGGCCGCACTGTTTGACCTCCCAACAGTTTCTCCGGACCATGGCATGCCCCGCATTGGCCGGGGCATCGTTATTCGTCAGCTTCATCAATGGAACCTCACCTGGGAATAGGAAACGTGCCGGAAAGTATATCTCCTTTCCCCGATTCCTCTGCAACCATTCATTTCCGTTCCTCGGCGCCGAAGCCTCATGCACGTTCCGCGACAAAGATCGCCCTGACTGGACGGCGTTCGCCAGGAACCTCGAAGTGCTTTCCGGAGCGAAGCAGTTCTTCGAAACGATGCGGTGGCAAGGGGGCGCTGTAGAGGTAGCCCTGTGCCAGGCGGCAGCCGCGGGAGTTGAGGAAATCCGCCTGCACCGAGGTTTCCACCCCCTCGGCGATGATCTGCAGCCTGAGGCTGTGGGCCATGGAGATGATGGCCGTGGTGATGGCCACGTCTTCCTTGTTGCGGGGAATGTCCCGGACGAAGGTCCGGTCGATCTTGATGGTCTTGATGGGCAGCCGCTTCAGGTGTGCCAGGGATGAGTAACCGGTGCCGAAGTCGTCGATGGCGATCCCCACCCCCATGTCGCGGAGTTCGCGGAGGGTACGGGCCACCCGATCTTCGTTGTCCATGAGGGTGCTTTCCGTCACTTCCAGCTCCAGGCTCTCGGGGGCGAGGCCGAAATCGCCGAGTGCGTTGGCGATCATCTCGGTGAGATTCTGTCGCCGGAACTGGTGGAGGGAAACGTTCACCGCCATCTTGAGGGGATAGCCCTGTCCCTGCCACCGCCGCAGCTGGGCGCAGACCTCGCGCATCAGCCACTCGCCGAGGGGGACGATAAGGCCGGTTTCCTCGGCCAGGGGGATGAAGTCGAGGGGCGGGACCATCTGGCCGTTGGGCTGCTGCCAGCGGATCAGCGCCTCGGCGCCGACGATCAGCCCGCTGTCGAGGTTGATCTGGGGATGGTAATGGATCAGGAACTCGTTGTTTTCCAATGCCTTGCGGAAGCCGTTTTCCATGGCCAGCCTTTTAACGGCACGGCGGTTCATTTCGCGGGTAAAAATCTGGTAGTTGTTGCGGCCCATGTCCTTGGCGCGGTACATGGCCATGTCGGCGTTCATGATCAGGGTTTCAGGATCGAGGCCGTCGTTGGGGAAAAAGGAGACGCCGACACTGGAGGTGACGTAGAGTTCGCGGTCGCCCACGGCGATGGGTTCGCGGATCGATTCGTTGAGCAGCCGGGTCACGGCCACGGCGTCTTCTTCGCTGTGAAGACCTTCGAGCATGATGATGAACTCATCACCGCCGTAACGGGCCACGGTGTCGTCACGGCGCACCGTGGCGGTAAGCCGCTGCGCCACCTCCACCAGAAGGGCGTCTCCCACCGTGTGGCCCAGGCTGTCGTTGACGTTTTTGAAGTTGTCCAGGTCGAGGAAGAGAACGGCCAGCATCTGGCCTCGGCGCTTGGCGTGCCCCATGGCAACGGCCAGGCGGTCGTTGAAGAGTACCCGGTTGGGCAGGTTGGTGAGGGCATCGTGTTGGGCCTGGTACTGCAACTCTTCCTCACGCTGCTTGATATCGCTCATATCGTGGAAGACGCCGACGTAGTTGGTCACCCGGCCGCCGGGGTCGCGGATGGCGCTGATGGTGGTCCATTGCGGGTAGACCTCGCCGTTCTTGCGGCGGTTCCAGATCTCGCCCTGCCAGTGGCCCTTGGTGTGCAGCATTTCCCACATGACACGGAAGAATTCGCCATCGTGGTGATTCGAGTTGAGCAGTGAAGGGGTCCGGCCCTTCGCCTCCTTCTGGCCGTAGCCGGTGATTTCGCCGAAGGCCCGGTTCACCATCTGGATGATGGCGTCGGCGTCGGTGATCAGGATGCCTTCGATGGAGTTTTCGAAGACATTGGCCGAAAGAAGCAGCTGCTTACTCGCTTCCCGGGCCTGCGTGACGTCAAGCAGGGTGCCCAGTACCCGTATCGGCTGGCCGTCGCCGTCCCGGACCACCTCTGCCTCGGCATGGACGATCCGTTCGCTGCCGTCGGGGCGCAGGATGCGGTGGTCGATGCTGAAGGGGGCGTCCTGGGTGAGGGCGGCGGCGAGCGCCTCCTCCACCAGGGGCCGTTCGTCCGTGGGGATAGCGGCAAAGAACCGCTCCCGGCAGGGGGGGGGCTGCTGGAGCGGAAGGCCCAGGATCCTGCAGGTTTCGTCCGACCAGTCAAAACAGTCGTTCTCCCGGTCCCACTCCCAGTAGCCCAGGTGGGCAATGGCCTGGGCCCGGGCCAGGCGATCGCGGTTGACCAGCAGTTCCGCCTCCGCCTCTTTGCGGAAGGTGACATCGGTGGCGATCTTGAGGTGGACCAATCGGCCGTCCACCCAGCGCACCGCCTGCTCGTGCAGCTCGAACCAGCGACCCAGGGCGGTGTGGTGGTACTCCCAGACGTGAACCTTGCCCCGGGGGTGCTGCTGCTCATCCACCAGGAAGGGGCCGGGACAGAAGTCACACGGCCCGCTCTGGCCGTCCATGAAGATCTGCCAGCACGCCTTACCCACCGCCTCGCCAAAGACCCGGCGGACGAACTTGTTGGCAAAGAGCACCTCGTGGGTGGCCAGGTCGATGGCAAAAACCGCCGCCCCCAGATTTTCCATCACCGTGGTGAAGCGATCATTGGCAGAGACGAGTCGTTCCTCGGTGCGGCGCCGCTCCCGGATCTCGGTGCGCAACTTATCGAGAAGCTTTTCCTGGTGGCGCCGGGCAATTTCGAGCTTACCGATCAACTCACCGAAACTGTAGAAGAGGAACGCCATGGTGATGGCGAGCAGGATGAGAGCGAAAAGGCTTGTCTGAATGATGAAGAGCCGCCGGTCGCGCAGCGGTGCGGTGATATCCTGGAGAACGAGCAGGCCGCCGTACTTCTCGGCAATGGGGAAGAGGTGGGCAACGTAGAAGCGGTCCTCGACGTGCAGCCGCTGCTTGCCGGCGCCAAAATCCACCTGGCTGGCGACCTGGCGCAGCAGGGTGTTCTGGTTGGCAGCCACCACCGTATCTCCGTCCCTGAAAAACGCCGCAGGATTCAGGGGCCGCCCCTGCGGCCAGCGGCTGGACGGGAAATAGAAGGCCACCGGCGCCTGCAACCGTTGCCGCAATGCCTCCACCAGTTGCTCGCTGGAGACGCGAAACTCGACGGTGCCCAGGTAGTTGCCATCCAGGTGGATGGGTTGGGTCAATCGGTAATCAACCCCATTCAAGCCCACCTCAAAGGCGGTGGAGAGTACCTGTCCTGCCTTGGCGGCACGCAGGCGGGAACCTTCCTGCGTCGCGGCCCCAGCGAGATGTTCCGCGTCGTCGGGCAGGAGGAGGAGGGGGGTGCCGTCGGCCAGGGTGAAACGGAGTTCCTTGAAGTTGGGATTTTCCTGGCGCAGGATCTGGAATTTCGGCCGGAGGAGTTCCCTGAGCCGTTCGGCGTCACGGTCGGCAAAGGCCCGGACGATACTGGGGTTGGTTTCCCACAGGCCCCTGATGCGCGTGCGGTAGGGGGTAAGCGAGTAGCGCTCCACATCGTGGACAATGGTGGCGAGCATCTCCTCGGCGTCCTGGATGCGGGTCTCGATGCTCTTGTTGTAAAGGGTGACGATGTGGAAGAGCGAGAAGGCGAACAGGGAAATAATGATCAGACTGACCAGGAGAATGGCCTTGTTTTTAACACTCATTGCGAAAGTAGGGTAATCGCCGGGGGCGGCGGGTATATCTCCGGGCTCATTTGCAGACCGGGCCATGCATCCTCTGGCCCGGTCCGGCGAGGTGGCGGCCGGCGTTTCCCCCGAAAATCTGACGCTTCAAGGGCCGGTCATTGCTAAAACGGTGGGCAAGATACAACAAATAATCACTTCGCTCCAGCAAAGAATGCCAATACAGGGATATAAAAAATGACCAAGGCCGTCGGCGGGCGAAAATCCTGTCCGCCCCATGGATCGCCCGACTAAGGGGTTGGTGTTCAGACGGAGATTCGGCGGACAAAGGCCGCCATGTCTTCGCGGAGGCGCTGGTAGCGCTCCGCCGAGAGCCCCGCGCCCCGGGCCACGGTTTCGGCCATGGCGGCGGTGAGGAAATCCCCCGGGCCGTGGGCGTCGGCGTCAACCGACAGCAGGGCGCCGGCCGCCTCGGCCATGCGGGCCACGTGGCCGTTGGTGAGCGAATGGCCCTTGCGGCCGGAAAGCTCCAGGAAGATGCCGCGCCGGGCGGCAAGCTCCGCCTCCTCCCGGGTGATGAAACCGGGATGGGCGAGGACGTCGATGTCGGCGTTGAGCGAGGCCAGGTTGGTACCCGGCCGCACCGGCTCCACCACGGTCTCGCCGTGGGCCACCACCACCTTGGCGCCCAGACGCCGGGCCTCGCCGGCGAGTTCGGCGATCATCTCCGGCGGCACATGGGTGAGCTCGATGCCGGGCAGGAGGCGGGTTTTCGCATAACGGTTCAAATCCTCGGCCACCCTGACGATGCGGGGGATGATCCAGTCGAGGTTGGAGGAGTCGGCGTGATCGGTGATGGCAATGGCCTGGTAGCCCAGGATTTCCACCCGGCGCAGGTGCTCGGCCGGCACCAGCTCGCCGTCGCTGAACAGTGAATGGGTATGGAGATCGATCATGAGTTGGCTCCGCCGTTTTGAGGTGCTTCATTTTTTAGATGGTTTGCCTGTCAGGGGGAACTGAACACCGGACAGACTACAGGCCATCGGTCTGACAATCTACTTCCCCGCCCTGGCGCGCTGTCGTTTCCGGGCGGCGCTCGCCTCCACCTTCGGGTCTTCGGCCATGGGGGTGGTGTGGTGGGGCTTGCGCCGGGCGTCGGTTACCAGGGACTCTTCGCAGCCCCAGTGCTTGACCTTGACAAACGACCGCAGGCCGTAAGTGTCCTGGCTGGGGTTGGAGCGCAGGAAACAGACCCAGAGGAAGTTGTCCAGCTCCTCGACGCAGAAATCGCTGTCGTCCACCAGGACGATCCAGGCAATCCCGGCCCGGGAGAAGAGGCCGGGGTTCAACCGGTCCATCTCGACGCAGAAGGTCTCCACCTCCCCGGAGCGGTCCTCGTCGGGCCCGTAGCCCGCTCCCTCCTCGACGAGGTTGTAGGAGGGGGCCTGGACCACCATGATGCCGGGCAGGATCAGGGCCGGCTTGGCAAACCCCTCGGGCAGGACCAGACCGTCCGGCAGGCGCTGCCCGAGGTCGCGCCGCTTCTCACCGGCAACGGCGACGACGAGCTTTGAGCCCTTGTTGAGGCCATGGCCGGTGTAGTCCAGGGTGTCCATGGTGGTGTTGGTCTGGAAATGGAGGTTCTCCCGCCAGTCCACCCGCTCGAGAAGGTGGCGCAGGTACCCCGTGACGTTCGAGGCGGCAAGCTGCGGGGCGTCCTCGCCGGCGCAGATGAACAGGTACTTGGCCAGCGAGATCTGGTTGAAGCCGAGCAGGGCGTTGGCCTGGGTGAGGATCTCCCGGGGCTCCCGCCGCTCGTAGGGCACGTAGCGCTCGGAGCCGATGGCCAGGAGGAGGCTGTGGACCCCGGCGGCGTCCACGGCGTGCACCTCGCGCACCCCTTTGACCTGGGTGGGCAGGATCTTGCCGGTGAGGCGGTGGACGAACTCCCCGAACATGCTGTCTTCCTGGGGGGGGCGGCCCACCACGGTGAAGGGCCACACCGCGTTGCGGCGGTGGAAGACCTTCTCGACCTTCAGGTAGGGGAAGGGGTGCTTGAGGGAGTGGTAGCCCAGGTGGTCGCCGAAGGGGCCTTCAGGCTTGGTGTCCGGCCCCACCGTGCCCAGGATGCAGAAATCGGCGTCGGCGGAGATCACCCAGCCGTCGATCACCGTGTAGCGGAAGGGGCGGCCGGCGAGCATGCCGGCGAAGGTGAGTTCGCTCATCCCTTCGGGCAACGGCATCATCGCCGCCACGGTATGGGCCGGCGGCCCACCGACAAAGATGCTGACCTTGAACTCCTGGCCGGACTCGATGGCCTGGGTGTGGTGGATGCCAATCCCCCGGTGGATCTGGTAGTGGAGCCCCACTTCCCGGTCACCGTACTCGTTGCCCGACATCTGCACCCGGTACATGCCCAGGTTCGAGTGCATGACGTTGACCTCCTCGCCGGGGGGCAGCGAGCAGACCTGGGGCAGGGTGATGAAGCTGCCGCCGTCCAGGGGCCAGGAGTGGACCTGGGGGAGGTCGGCGACCTGGCATTCACAGGCGAGCACCGGGATCTTGCGATCCCAGGCACCCCGCATGCCCGCCCGCACGTCGCGGAGGCGGGTGTTGTCGGCAAGCCCGGAACGCACCCGGCGGGGCAGGGCGTGCAGGGCCGTACCGGCAAGGGCGGGCCACTGGCCGGGCTGGCGCAGCAGGGGGAGGGGATTGGTGGACGCCTCCAGGAGATGCTTCAGCGGCCGGAAGGTCTTGTGAAAGAGGAACTCCACCCGCGCCATGGTGCCGAAGAGGTTTGAAACCGCTGGAAACTCCGAGCCCTTGACCTTCTCGAAGAGGACCGCCGGACCGTTCTCCCGGTGGACCTGGCGCTGGATGGCGGCCATCTCCAGATAGGGGTCGACCTCCTCGCGGATCCGCAGCAGCTGCCCGATCCGCTCCAGGTCGTAGACACATTCGGCAATCGATCTATGAATCACGCAACACGTCTCGCAGGTGAAATTGAAGAGGGAGATAGTTTTTTAGGCTGGAGTCGTGGCGGTTGGCCCAACAGCCTAACATGTTAAACAGGCTATCCTGCCGCGCAACGAATGAGCGCAGGCCTCGTCGATGTGCACGCTTACCAACTGCCCCGGCGTGTAGGGGCCGGGACCGGTGAAGTTGACCACGTGGTTCGAGGAGGCGCGGGCCGCCCACTGGCCATCGCGGTTGGCCGCCTCACTCTCCACCATCACTTCGAGCACCGTGCCCTCATACTCGCGGTTGCGCTCCTCGGTGATCTCCTGCTGCCGGGCCTGGAGAACGGTGAGTCGCTCTCCCTTCACCTCCTCGGCCACCTTGTCCGGGAAGGCCGCCGACTTGGCGTGGGGCCGGTCCGAGTACTTGAAGGAAAAGGCCGAATGATAGCGCACCGTCTCGATGAGTTCCATGGTGGCGGCAAAATCCGCGTCGGTCTCGCCGGGGAAGCCGACGATGATGTCGGTGGTGAGCGCCACCTCGGGCCGGGCGCGCCGCAGCCCCGCCACCCGGTCGAGATAGGTCTCGATGGTGTAGCGGCGGTTCATCCGCTTGAGCACGGCGTTGGCGCCGGACTGCACCGGCAGGTGAAAGTGGGAGCAGAGCTTGGGCAGCTCGGCAAAGCAGGCCATGAGTTCGTCGGAGAGGTCCTTGGGGTTGGAGGTGGTGAAACGGACGCGACGGAGTTCCTCCACCTCGGCCACCGCCCGGAGGAGTTCGGGAAAGGTGCGCCGCGCCTCCCGGGGCTGGTCCAGGCCGTAGGAGTTGACGTTCTGGCCGATGAGGGTGATCTCGCGGATGCCGTGGCGGGCGAGGTGTTCGACCTCGGCGATGATGTCACCGAAACCGCGGCTCACCTCCCGGCCTCGGGTATAGGGCACCACGCAGTAGGTACAGAAATTGTTGCACCCCTGCATGATGGTGACAAAGCGCTTGTAGGAAGAGCCGCTTGCCAGATCGGGCAGAAAGGGGGGGATGACGAAGGCGTCGGATTGGGCCACCGCCACCCGGTGGCCGGCGGCCGCCTCGGCCACCAGTTCCGGCAGCCGGTAGATGTGCTGCGGCCCCACCACCAGGTCCACGTGGGGCATGCGGTCGATGAGGCCTTGCCCCTCCTGTTGGGCCACGCAGCCGGTGACCGCCACCACCAGCGAGGGTTTGTTTGCTTTGAGCCGCCGCAGCCGTCCCAGAAGGCTGTACGCTTTCTGCTCGGCCTTGCCACGGATGGAGCAGGTGTTGACCACCACCACGTCGGCCGCCTTGAGGTCGGAGGTCTGGCGGTAAGCGCGGCCGGCCAGGAGCTGCGCCATGATCTCCGAGTCGCGCTCGTTCATCTGGCAGCCAAAGGTTTCTATATAGGCGAGTCGTTCAGGGGGCGTCATGGCCGGCGGTGTCGGTGGTGTCATGGAGGTGATCGATGGTGCCGGTGGCCCAGTCCAGGGTGGCCAGGGCCAGGTTGTACTTGTGAAGGGCGACGAAGTAGTTGGTCCGCGCCTTGGTGAGCAGGGTCTGGGCGTCGAGAACCTCGGTGGAGGTATTGAGCTGGGCGTGGTAGCGGTCCTCGTTGATCCGGTAGTTCTCTTCGGCCGAGGTAATGGCCTGCTTGGTCACCCCGATGTTCTTTTCCGCTTCCATCAGATTGAGATAGGCTTGGCGCACCTGCAGGGTGATGGCGTCGCTGGTCTCGCTCTCCGTTTCCCGACTCTGCTGATAAATGTGCCTGGCGGCGGCCACCTTGTCCTCCCCCTGGCCCCAGGTCCAGAACTTCCAGCGGGCGGTCAGCTGGGCGGATTTCACCTCGGTGGGTCCGTAAGAAGGGGAGGAGATGAGAAAGTCGCCGCCCGTCTTCTCGTAGGAGGCGGAGAGCGAGACGGTTGGCAGCGATTCGGACCGGGCCAGGGTGATGCGTTTTTCGGCCTGCTCACTGGCCAGCCGCTGCTGGGAGAGTTCGGGACGGCTGGCCAGGGCCTTGTCGAGCAGGGCTTTCCATTCCACCGGCCGGGGCGTGTAAACCAGGCAGTCCTGAACGGCCAGAGGGGTTTCCACCGGCCTCCGCAGAAGCAGGTTGAGCTGGGCGGCGGCGAGCGCGGTCTGATTGCGGGCCGCCAGAAGATCCTGTTCGCCCTGCGCCTCCTCGACCTCGCTCTGCAGCAGATCGTTCTTGGGGATGAGGCCGGTTTCGAAAAAGGACTTGGCGTCGCCGACATGAGCTTTGAGTCGGTGCACGGCCTGCTCGGCCTCGGTGGCGAGCCGCTGGGCGCTCAACAGGCCGTAGTAGGCCTCGTGGACCTTGAGGATCAGGCCGTCACGGGCCTTGCGCCGTGAGAGGAGAGCGTCGTCCACGGCCAAGACCCCCAGGTCAACGTTGGTCACCAGTGCCCGCCCCTGGTAGAGCGGCTGCTCCACGGTAACCGAGGTTTCATAGGTGGAGTCGGTCACCGGCGAGCCGTCCTGGCCGCCGTAGGAGTATTGGAAAGAAAGGGCAGGGTAGAGGGCCTTGCGCGCCGCCTTGAGTTCGGCCTCCCGCTGCTGCCAGCCCGCCCTGGCGGCGGCTACTTCCGGACTCTTGGCCAGGGCCAGGGTCACGCAGTCGGCCAGCGAGAGTTTGGTGTCGTCGGCATGGGCCGCGGTGACAAAAAGAAATACTACAACGATAAAAATACGCAAAACCGACCACATGGCAAGTTTATCCATTTTTAGCATTAAGATGCGGAGCGCGTCCGATGGCACTGTCCAGACAGGAGAGCAGTTCGGCAAGCTCGGCTTCGAGCACCTCAGGACAGCGGACCTCCACAATGCCGGCCGGCGCATCGAGGGTGGAAACCACCGCCAGGTTATCATACCCCTCAAGGATAAACTTGAGAAAATGAATTCGATCCGGGGCGATACGAAGCGATAATCGGATACATTCAGGCATGTCAATCAAACAGGGGTTGGAAGGCGAGAAGAAGGTTCTTTGTTTTCCTGGCTCCAGTACCTCCTGGCGCCCTTGCGTCATACCGAAAGAGCGCTGTCCACTCCACCGATGAGGTCGCGGTAGCGGGCAAGACGGGGCTCGACCACCTCGCTCAAGAATTCCCCGGTCTGCTGTTCGGCCCGGCCCGTGAACTGGCTGCCGTCACCGATGAGCTCGTTCAACTCGGCCAGCGAGAAGGGCATGCGCTCGTCGGCAGCCAGCCGCTGAAGCAGGTCGTTGTCGCGCCCCTCTTCCTTGACCACCCGGCCGGCGGCCACCGAATGGTCGCGCACCACCTCGTGCATCTCCTGGCGGCTCTTGCCGCGCTCCACCGCTTCCATGAGGATCTTTTCCGTGGCCATGAAGGGGAGTTCCTGACGGAGATAACGTTCGATTTGTTTCGGAAAAACAACCATTCCGCTGGTTATGTTGAGATAGAGCTTCAAAATGGCGTCGGTGAGCAGGAAGGCCTGGGGGATGTCCATGCGCCGGATGGCCGAGTCGTCGAGGGTCCGCTCGAACCACTGATTGGCGTAAGTGGCGCCGAAGTCGGCCACCAGCCCCATGAGCTTACGGGCCAGCCCGGTCATGCGCTCGGAGCGCATGGGGTTGCGCTTATAGGCCATGGCCGAGGAGCCCACCTGTTTCTTGGCAAAGGGCTCCTCCTGGACCTTGAGGTTGGAGAGCAGCCGCAGGTCCACGGCGAACTTGTGGGCCGAAGCGCCGATGCCGGCAAGGGTCTCGCCGGTCTTCATGTCGAGTTTTCTCGTATAGGTCTGGCCGGTGACGGCGAAAACGTCGTCAAAACCGAGCTTTTCGGCCACCAACCGGTCGAGCTGGCGCACCTTGCCGTGGTCGCCCTTGAAGAGCTCGATGAAGGTGGCCTGGGTGCCGACCGTACCCTTGGCGCCCCGGGCCTTGACCTGGCCCTCCAGGGCCTCCACGTAATCCAGATCCATGAGCAGGTCCTGGATGTAGAGGGTGTGGCGCTTGCCCACCGTGGTGGGCTGGGCGGGCTGGTAATGGGTGTAGCCCAGGGTTGGCAACGCCTTGTGATCGTTACAGAACTTGGCGAGATTGGCGATGACGTTGACCAGCCCCTTCTTGATGAGTCCCAATGCCTGCTTCTGAATAAGCAGGTCGGTGTTGCAGCCCACGAACTGGGAGGTGGCGCCGAGATGGATAATGGGCTCGGCGGTGGGACACTTAAGACCAAACTCGTAGACATGGGCCATGACGTCGTGGCGGATCTCCTTTTCCTTGGCCGCGGCGACGTCGAAGTCGATGTCCGTGGCATGGGCACGCATCTCGTCGATCATCGGCTGGGTGACGATGGCGTTTAAACCCAGCTCGTTCTGCGCCTCGGCCAGCGCGATCCAGCAACGGCGCCAGGTCTGAAACTTGGTGCGTTCGGAAAAGAGTTCCTGCATTTCGCGGCTGGTGTAGCGGCTCACCAGGGGCTCCTGATAGATGTCACGGTTCATGAATGGTTCTCCGTTGCTTCTTGAGGCCGAAAGCGGCGTGGCATGTCAACCGTTGCCGCCAGAATGACGAAACGATGGCTTATTTAGATTATTTCAAACGATATGTCAATTATTTACGATTAAAACAGCAAGGCGCTTATCGTTTCCGCAAGGGGGGGCGGAAGCGGAAAGGCCTCCTTTTTACCAGGCGGCAGGGCAAAGCACAATATCCGACCCATATTTTCACAATGTCGCATAATGTATATTATGTATAATCAAATTAAAATAAATCAAATCATGTGGTTGGGTCGGCATTGATGTCGACGGCGTTGAGCTGCCAATATTCGCGCCCCCGGAAGACGTTGCGCCGCACCGTGAACGCCAGGCGGGCCGGCCCTTCCTGCACCGCGACCAGGAGATGCCCCAGCCCAAAACCGATGCCGTTCCAGCTGGTGCCGTTGGCCCGCCAGGCGAAACGCAGATGACTGCCGCCCACCACCTTGGCCTGCTCCAGGTGGACGCGTTCCGGCGGCGCGAATACCGGCTCGGGATTGCCAACCCCGAACGGCGCCAGTTGCTGATGGCCTTCAAGGAAGTTCGCGTCGGCAAGCTCCTCGCCGCGCAGCGGATAGTCGATCCACAGTACCGGCCGCTGCATTTCCCTGCTGAGCCGTTGCGCGGCAATCGCCTCGAATCGTTTCCTGAAGGCCATCAGATTCTCGGGCTTGAGGGTCAGGCCCGCCGCTCCGGTGTGACCGCCATATGCCTCCAGGAGATCCTCGCACTCCACCAGGGCGGCGTGGAGATCAAACCCCTCCACCGAACGACCTGATCCCTTGAGAACTCCCTCTTCGCTGCGCAGCAGGATGGTCGGCCGGTGGAAATCATCCACCAACCGCGAAGCAACGATCCCCAGGATGCCGCCGTGCCAGTTTTCGCCCCACAAAACCAGGGTCGTGCCTGTTTCGCCGAGTTCCGCCACCGAGGCGGCGGCCTGCTGGAACAACTCTTCAACCAACTGTTGCCGCTCCCGGTTGAGGGTGTCCACCCTGGCCGCCAACGCCAATGCCTCCTCATCGTCTTCGGTGAGAAGCAGGTCGAGCGCCTGCTCCGCGGTGTCGAGCCGCCCCGGGGCGTTCAATCGCGGCCCGATACGGTAGCCCACGTCATCGGCGGCCACCTGCCGGCCGATGACCCCGGCGAGCCGCAACAGCTGCCGCAGTCCCGGTCGTGGCCGTTCACTGAGCACGCCGAGACCGGCCACGCACATCACCCGGTTGACTTCCACCATGGGCACCATGTCGCAGACGGAGCCGATGGCCACCAGATCGAGGAGGTTCTTGAGGTTGGGCTCCCCCCTGCCGCCGGGCCAGAAACCGGCTTCTCGCAGAGCGCTGCGCACCCCCATGACCAGATAGAAGGCCACCCCCACCCCGGCCAGGTGCTTAAAGGGAAAATCGCAGCCGGGCTGTAGCGGGTTCAACACCGCCTCGGCCTCGGGAAGGTCGGCGGGCGGCTGGTGGTGATCGGTGACGATGACGCTCCACCCCCGCTCCCTGACCCGGGCTACGTCCACGGCGTCGCTAATGCCGCAGTCCACGGTGATCAGCAGCGCGCCACCCATCGGCGGATCGGGCAGCAGCTCGGCATGGAGGCCGTAGCCGTCGGAAAACCGGCGCGGCTGCAACCGCTGGCACTCCACCCCCAGCTCGCGGAAGAAAAGGGTCAATACCGCGATGCCGGTGGTGCCGTCCACGTCGTAGTCACCGTAGACAGTGATGGGCAACCGTTCTTTAATCGCCCGTACCACCGTCGCCGTAGCCCGCGCCATGTCTTTCATCAGCAAAGGCGAAGGCAGTTGCTCAAGGCTTGGATGCAGGAAGGCCCGCGCCGCGGCAGGGGTGACCACCCCGCGCTGGGCGAGCAGCACTCCCAGGAGGGGCGACACCCCTGCCTGCCTGACAAGGGAGTCAACCACTTCCTGATCCCAGGTTCGCTCTCGCCATATCTTTTGCGGTTTCTTGGGCACAGCTAAAAACCTCACATGCGACCTGTGTTTATAATTGATATAGTTGTTTTATCGTTATTAAACGACATACTACTCTCCTTCTGGGCCACCCATCAGTCGCCAACCGATCCCGATATAGTGGAAGCCCGAGAGCACAGTGAAGACGGCGGTAATGAGGATGAGTGGCAACTCAAAATCGGCGAGAAACGCCAGGTACTGCCGTCCAAGATAAACGCCAATGAGTGCGAGCTGTGCGCAGGTGGTGAACTTGCTCAGATAGCTGGGCCGGATCTCCACCGGCCGGTCGAGAATGATCAGAATGGTCACCCCGGCCAGAATGATGATGTCGCGGCTCACCACCAACACCGCGAGCCAGGCGGGCAGATCGTTGATCACGGCCATGGTGATGTAGGAGGTGATGAGCAGCAGCTTGTCGGCAATGGGATCAAGGTAGGCGCCGAGCCGGGTCTTCTGGCCGAAGAAGCGGGCCACGAAACCATCCAGACCGTCGGAAATGCCTGCCGCGACAAAGACCAGAAAGGCGAAGCGGGGCTCGCCTCCGATGAGGAAGATCACCAGCAGCGGAATCAGCAGGATGCGCAGCAGGGTGATGGCGTTGGCAACGTTCATTGCCCCACCCCCCCGGCACTGGCGGAGAGATAGCGGTGGATCATGGCAAATATCTCTTCTTCCCGGTCGGGCGCGTGCCAGTGGATGGCGGGATCGCGCCGGAACCAGGTGAACTGACGCTTGGCATAGCGGCGGGTATCGCGAGCCAGCAGGTCGATGCTCCCCTGCCAGTCGCGGTTGCCGGCCAGGAATTCGACCATATGACGATAGCCGATGGCCTGCATGGGCTTCAGGTCCGGACCATAGCCCATGGCGAGCAGGCCACGCACCTCGTCAAGCAGCCCCTGGGCCACCATCTGCCCCACACGCAGATTGATTCGTTGATAGAGTTCTTCTCTAGCGCGCCCAAGGCCCAATTTCAAGACATTTCGCAGCACCGCCTCCTGGCGTGCCTTGGCCAGGTGCTCGGACCAGGGCCGACCGGTAACCGCGAAAATCTCCAGTGCCCGCAGCAGCCGATGTCGGTCGTTGGGGTGGATCCGGGCCGCGGAGTCGGGATCGCAGCGGCATAGCTCCTCGTGGAGGGGGGCCGCGCCTTCTCTTGTCAGCCGCGCCAGGAGACGGCTGCGGACAGCGGCGACAGCACCCTCCTCTTCCGACAGGGCAAAGAGACCCTCTTCAAGCCCCCGCAGATAGAGGCCGGTTCCGCCCACCAGCAACGGCAGCCGCCCCCGGGCGCGGACAGCGGCCATGGCCCGGGTGGCGTCCGCGATGTAGCGGGCCACGCTGTACTCTTCGTCCGGCGTCACAACATCGAGCAGATGGTGCGGTACCCGGGCCCGCTCCTCTTCACTCGCCTTGGCGGTGCCGATATCCATGTAGCGGTAGACCTGCATGGAGTCCACCGAGACGATCTCGGCACCGAACCTTTCGGCTATCCCGAGTGAAAGCGCGGTTTTGCCAACCCCGGTGGGGCCGATGAGGGCAATGGCGGGCTGGGTGGGATCCATGGTGAAAATGGCAAAAAAAGAGGCGGGATAGTGAGTGACAGCAAGGAACAATCTGCTATAATACTTCTCTTTGTGAATCGTCACAAGGTGGAGGCGCCCTTTTTCAGCCCGGGCCGGAACTCCCCTTTGCCGGGCTTTCCCGGAACAGTCCGCCGACAGGGAACGCCCCGGCGGGCACCTGGACTCACGAGTCTTTGCACCCCCTTCCTTTTCGCACATTTAAGGAGAAATACCCATGCCAGAGCGTATCTACAACTTTAGCCCGGGACCGGCCACCCTGCCCTACGAAGTCCTCGGCCAGGCCGCCAAGGACATTGTCAATTTCAACGACCGCGGCATCGGCCTCATCGAGATGAGCCACCGCTCCAAGGACTTCATCGCGGTGACCGATGAAGCCGAGGCGCTGCTCCGCGAGCTGCTTGCCATCCCCGCCAACTACAAGGTGCTCTTTCTCCAGGGCGGCGCCTCGACCCAGTTCGCCATGGTGCCCATGAACCTTCTTGCGCCCGGCCAGACAGCCACCTACCTCAACACCGGCGTCTGGGCCAAGAAAGCGATCAAGGAGGCGAAGCTCTTCGGCAAGGTCGAGGTCGCCTACACAAGCGAGGAGACGGTATTCAACCACGTGCCGAAAGAGAGCGACTACACCGTCAACCCCGAGTCCCAGTACCTTTATCTGGTTTCCAACAACACCATCTACGGCACCCAGTTCCACGACTTCCCCGCCACCGACACCATGCTGGTGAGCGATATGTCCTCGGACATCCTGTCGCGGCCCGTGGACGTGAATCGTTTCGGCCTCATCTTTGCCGGCGCCCAGAAGAACATGGGCCCGGCCGGAGTGACGGTGGTCATCGTCCGCGACGACCTGCTCGACCGGGCGCCGGCCACCGTGCCCACCATGTTCCGCTACAAGACCCACGCCGACGCGGGCTCCATGTTCAACACCCCGCCCTGTTTCTCCATCTACTGCGTTGGCCTGGTCCTCAAATGGCTTAAAAAACTGGGCGGCGTATCGGCCATCGAAAAGATCAACAACGACAAGGCAGCCCTCCTCTACGACGCCATCGACGCCACCGACTTCTACCGGGGCCATGCCCGCAAGGACTCCCGTTCGCCGATGAACATCGCCTTCAACCTCCCAACCCCTGAACTTGAGGCGCAGTTCGTCAAGGAAGCCGCGGCCGCGGGCCTGGACGGTCTCAAGGGGCATCGTTCGGTGGGCGGCTGCCGTGCCTCGATCTACAACGCCTTCCCCAGGGAAGGGGTGGAAAAACTGGTCGCCTTCATGAAGGATTTTGAACGAAAAAACAGCTAACGCCAGGAGATGCGGCGCCTCTGGCCGCATGCAATCGTGCATTACGAAGGGACTGTTATCCGGCCGCCCAGCGAGGCGGACAGCATCATCCTCCAGGTGACGGTGGGCTGCTCGCACAACCGCTGCACCTTCTGCGGCACTTATAAGGATGAACCCTTCCGAATCAAGGACGCGGCAACGGTGGAGGAAGACCTCGCTTTTGCCGCGTCTTTTTGTCGCCGTCAGCAACGGGTGTTCCTCGCCGACGGCGACGTTCTCATCCTTCCCCAGCACCGACTGGTGGCGCTGCTCGGCCGGATCCGCGAGCTGCTGCCATGGGTCCGCCGGGTGAGCCTCTACGGCAACGCCAAGTCCATCCGCGCCAAATCCGTCGCCGAACTCCGCGAACTGAAGACTCTGGGTCTCGATCGCGTCTACCTGGGCCTTGAAAGCGGCCACGATCCCACCCTCACCGCCATCCTCAAGGGAGCGGACAGCGAAAAGATGATCGCGGCCGGCCGCCGGGTGCGCGAGGCGGGCCTCTTCCTCTCGGTCACCGTGCTGCTGGGGGTGGCCGGGGCGGAGCATTCCCAGGCCCACGCCCAGGCCACCGGTCGGGTTCTCTCGCGGATGGCCCCCAACCAGATCGCGGCGTTGAGCCTCATGCTGCTCCCCAACACCCCCCTTTACCGCGACGAGCAGGCCGGTCGCTTCCGCCTTCCCTCACCTGCCGGCCTGCTTGCCGAACTCCGCACCATCGTCGCCCACCTTGACCTCGACCGGGTTCAATTCCAGAGCAACCACGCCTCGAACTATCTCCCCATCAACGCCCGCCTCTCACGGGACAGGGAGGCGGTGCTGAACATGATCGACGCGGCCCTGGCCGGCACGCTTCCCCTCACCCCGGAACACCATCGCCGGCTGTGACCGGCCCGGCCGTCCCGCGCTATTGTTTCTTTTGAAGACAAGGAATTCCCCCCGACATCAGGGGATGGAAAGAACAAAGAGGTTGCCGTCGAGCCACTCGCCCTGCTCCTTGCGGATGGGCCGTTCCTCGTTGGCCGTCACCGCAAAATCGAAGGATTGGGCCAGGCCGAGGATGTAGCCCACTGACTGGGCGTAACGGCCGGAAGGGCGCAGCTCGTAATCTCCGCAGTCGGTGGCCCGTTCGATGGAAAAGGCGAAGTGGGCCGGCGGCGGCGTTACGCGCTTCCTTACCGCGGCGAAGACCGGGGCAAGGTCACCGAGGTAGATGAAGACGTCCGTGGCGAGGATGAGGTCGAAGCGTTCGTCACCGCGCTCAAGATAGGAGAGGATGTCATCCTGATGGAGCTGGTCGTAGACCTCTTTGGTACGGGCCTGGGCCAGCATGCCCGCCGAAAGGTCAACGCCGGTGAGGGTGGCGGCGAGGGGCCGGAAGGCAAGGCCGGAAAGACCGGTACCACAACCGAGGTCGAGGCCGTGGCGGTACTGCGCCGGACCGGCAACGGCGGCGACCACTTCCCGGAGCATTTCAGGCACCTGATAACCCAGCTGTTCGGTGAGCTGGGCGTCGAACCGGGCCGCATAGCGATCAAAGGTGTCCACCACGTAATCGGCCGGTGCCCGCTCCGGGGTGTCGCCGGTGAGGGCTGCAAGCATGTGGCGGGCCGGGGCGTGATTCGGCGCCACGAGCAGGACGCGGCGGTAGTGGGTGGCTGCCTCGGCCGTGGAGCCCGCCGCATTCAGTGCCCCGGCCAGGTTGTAGAGGGTGGTGGGGTTGTCCGGCTCGGCGGCGAGTGCCAGGCGGAGGCAGTCGACGGCCTCGCCGGCACGGCCAAGCCCCCCCAGCAAAACGCCCAGATTGTTGCGGGCCAGGGGATACTCCGGGGCCAGGCGCACCGCCCGCTGGAGATGCTCCAGGGCCGCCTCGGTTTCCCCCAGCCGGTAGAGCGCCTTGCCCAGGTTGTTGAGGAGCCGCGGTTCGTCAGGGGCGGTGGTCAGCGCCCTGCGGTAGACCGCGGCGGCGCCTTCGAAGTCGTTTCGCTCTTCGTAAACCGCTCCCAAATTGAGGTCCACCATGGGGTTGGCCGGATCAAGGGCCGCAGCCCGCTGCAGATGAACCAGTGCCTCGGCGGGTTCCCCCATGTCCCGGTAGAGGATGCCCAGGTTGCAGAGCAGATTGACGTTGTCCGGCACCTCGGCCAGCACCCGCAGGTAGAGTTCCGCCGCTGCCGCCAGATCACCGGCGCGGTGACGGGCAAAGGCTTCGCTGAAAAGGCTTTGCAGATCGGAGATGGAGGGGGGGCTGTTTGCCGTGTCTTCTCTCTTCATGACGAGTTGAACGCGTTGGACAGACGATTTCCGAAGAAAATGGTCCTTTAATGATTCTTTGGCGGTTGTGGTGGCAATCGATGAACCAGACTAATAACTTTTGCCGTTCTTTTGAAGGGTAAATTTACAAAATTAATCCAGTAAATGATTTTTTTGACGCAAAACGGTCCCCTTGCCACGGCTTTTGGCTACCCCCAAACGAATGCGGCTTCCTCGTTCGCTGCTGGACCAAGCGGAAAGACAATTTTTCAACATTCCCGCAAGCACGCCTGTGCCGCCACGGCATGGTAGGTGGCGTCGAGGAAGGGGGCGGCGTTGCCCCGGCGGCCAAACCCACCGCCGCGGGTCTGACATCCGGCGATAAAGGCGGCAACCCCGGCCCGGTCCCGCGGCCGACCACCGAGGCTGGCAAGGGCCTGCAGGCAGAAATGGCAGTTCTCGATGAACGAGGTGGTGCCGGGCAGAAAGCCGAAACCGCCGTCCGGGGTCTGGCAGTCGCGAAACCAGGTGATGAGTGCCTGCCGCTCCTCCCCGTCGGGACCCGCGCCTTCGGCCCGCCGGACCGCAAGCGCCATGAGCCGTTCCTGGCAGACGTGGCGCGCCGAGGTGGCGAGACGGTTCCCGGCCGGTGGCGGGTCGAATCCCTGCCGGGCCGCGGCCGGGCCGGAGTCGGCGAGGATAAGGCTTGCGTAGTAGCGGTTGGCGAGCGAGGGGCTGCGGCCGAGCTTACGGTCCACCAAGGGGGCAAGCTCGGCCGGATCGAGGTGGCTTGCAAGGTCACGGGCGGTGAGGCAGAGCTGAGCCACGGACTTGAGGTCCAGTTCCTCGCCCGGCCAGCGGCCGGCGACAAAGGCCAGGTGCCTTGCCTCGGTGCGGCATTGAACAAGGTGTTCCGGCCGGGCGCCGGTTTCGGCGAGCAGCCGGAACACCGCCACGGCGTGGAAGGTGTCCTCCACCGTGGCCGGCAGCCGGCGGGTGGCGCCGAAACCGCCCTCATTTTTCTCAAGGGATCGGACATAGGCGACGGCCCGATCAGCGTCTATCGTTTGCATGGTTGTGGTGCGCCCTCCCTGGGCTTCGGCCCTCCCGCCGGGTTGTCGGAATGTCCCGGCCGGTGATGGAAAGAGTTGTTTTTCGGTGCGACCTGTGGTATTGAGTCGTGCCATTGTGTAGTAACGCTTTGTTATCTCGAATATACAAAAAAAACCGCACAAGCCTCCAGAGGAGGATGTGCGGTTTTTTCGTTCGCCGATTCCCATCAGATATTTCAAAGGGAGCCTTGAAAAATTAGGAGTTCCGTTCGCGATCAGGGAAGCGAGCCACGAGACTCCGAAGGCATATGAGTCGATATCGGAGTCGCCACTTCGTTTCGCTTGCCTCCGAGGATAAAATTTGGGGCATGACGCAGAGATCTGGCGAAAAGACAATTTTTCAAGATTCCCTAAAAATAGAGAGAGAATTTTTCCATGACCACCTTTGCGCAACTCGGTATCGACGGGGCCATTCTGCAGGGACTCACCGCCCTTGGCTTCGCCGCCCCCACCCCCATCCAGGAACGGGTCATCCCCACCCTGCTCCATGAGGCCCGGGATGTGGTGGGGCTCGCCCAGACCGGCACCGGCAAGA
>DHYV01000040.1:240450-259901 GCA_002414225.1 Desulfobulbaceae bacterium UBA5121
GGCCGACGAGATGCTGCAGATGGGCTTTCAGGACGAGCTGCGAGCCATCCTTGCCGAAACCCCGGCCGACAAGAATACCCTGCTCTTTTCCGCCACCATGCCGCCGGGGGTGGCCGCCATTGCCGCCGGTTACATGCACGAGCCCCTGGAGGTCACGGTGGGTGGGCGCAACGTGGGCGCCGAGAACATCCGCCACGTCTCCTATCTGGTCCAGGCCAAGGACCGCTATGCCGCCCTGCGCCGGATCATCGACTGCACCCCCGGCATCTACTCGATCATCTTTTGCCGCACCCGTCAGGAAACCAGGGACGTGGCCCACTGGCTGGTGCGGGACGGCTACGACGCCGACGCCCTGCACGGAGACCTCTCCCAGGCGCAGCGTGATCAGGTGATGGAACGGTTCCGCGACCGTCACCTGGATCTGCTGGTGGCAACCGATGTGGCGGCCCGGGGACTCGACGTGAACGACCTCACCCATGTGATCAACTACACCCTGCCCGACGACATCGCCAGCTACACCCACCGCAGCGGCCGCACCGGCCGGGCCGGCAAGGACGGGGTTTCCATCGCCTTCATCCACCTGCGCGAAAAACACCTGCTGCGGGCCATCGAGCAGCGGCTGCGCTGTACCTTCGAGCAGGGCCGGCTGCCCTCGGGCCACGAGGTGTGCGAGCGGCAACTCTTCCACCTCATCGATACCGTCAAGCAGGTGGAGATCGACCACGGCCGCATCGCCCCCTTTCTGAACGGGATCACCGAAAAACTCGCCAATCTGGACCGCGACGAGCTGATCCAGCGCTTCGTATCGCTAGAGTTCAACCGCTTCCTGGCCGCCTACCGCGACGCCCGGGATCTCAACGTGGTGGAGCGGCCCCGCAAGGGCCGGGAAGAACGGCCGGCCGGACCGGCGGCGACCGGGCGGGAGCGCGACGGCGAACGACAGCGCGACCAGATGCCCTTTGTCCGGCTGCGGCTCAACGTCGGCAAGCTCGACGGCATGCACGCCACCCGCCTCATCGGTCAGGTGAACGAGGCCACGCCGGGGCTTTCGGTCCGGTTCGGCAAGATCGAGGTTCGCGACCGGGAACTCTTCTTCGAGGCGGACGGTCGCTATAAGGAACTGGTGATCGCCATCCTCGCGCCGCTCAAGATCAACGGCAAGGACGTGGTGGTGGCGGAAGCGCCGGACTGGAGCGTCAAGCCCGCGGCTGCCGGTTTCAAGAAGGGCGGGATGAAAAAATTTGCTGGCAAGAAGGGCAAAAAGTTCGGCCCTTGGGCCGGCAAGCCGGATCGAACCGGCAAGCGGCAGCAGGGGCCGGGTCAGCGGGCGTCCTCTGCCGCCCGGACCAGGAAGTCGGCAAAGGCATCCTCATCGTAAAACGCCTGCTCGAAGAAGAGGCCGGCGGCCGGCGCGGTGAGCCGCTGCGGAATCTCCGACGGCCCGGCGAGACAGGCGGCGGCCGCCGTCTCAGCAAGCCCGCCCCGCCCTACCTCGACCAGTACGCCGGCCAGCCGGCGCACCATTCGCCACAGGAAGTGGGAGCCCACCACCCGCAGCCGCACCATCTCCTCGTCGTCGTAGAGAAAAAGGCCGTTCACCAGTACCAGGGTCGACTTCTTGAGTTCCTGTTTTTCGGCAAAGGCGGCAAAGTCGTGCATGCCGACAAAGTGCCGGGCCGTGCGGGACATGGCCGCCACGTCCAGAGGCTCCTTGACCCACCAGACATACTTCTTGTGGAAGGCCGACTTGCGCTTGGCGATCTGGTAGAGGTAGCTGCGGCCCACGCAGCTGTGGCGGGCATGGAAGCGAAGATGGCAGGGAGCGGCATCGAGGACGGCGATGGTGGGTGGCAGGAGCTCGTTAAAGCGCGTCACAACCGTGGCCGGATCGAACTCGGGACCGGTGGTTTCCAGATGGGCGGTGTAGGCCATGGCATGGACCCCGGCGTCGGTGCGTCCGTGGCCCTGGATGTCCACCGGGTGGTCACCAAAGATCTCGGCGGCCACGGCGAGCAGGGTGCCCTGGATGGTGCGGGCGTCGTTCTGCTTCTGCCAGCCGCTGAAGCCGGTGCCGTCGTATTCCAGGGTGAGGCGGTAACGGTGGCGGCCAGGTGATGGTGGTGCCATGGGGATGCTCCGGGCAAGAGGTTGAAAAAAGCTCGCGCCACAGTAGCGGGGAGCAGGCATCCCGGCAAGGAGATATTTGCCGCTTGCCCATTGCCGGCAAAGTGCTTAAGGTGAAACTTAAACACTTTCGGAACAGACAAGGGAGGGTTGCCCATACCATGACTGAGGAGATCCCACCTGAACTCAGAGCAGCGTTGGACCGGGCGGTGCGCCTCCACGAACGGGTCGCGGCAGATTTTGAAAAATGCCAGGAGTTCAACCGGCTGATGTCCGAACTCCTCGGCCGTCTGGAGGATGCGGGCTGCGACCGCACCGCCGGCCGGGTGATGGGGATCCTCATCGACTGCAACCCAAAGCAGGGCTCCCAGTGTGACAAGGCCACCCGGATCGGCGACAAGGTCAGAAAGCTCTGATCGCGTGCCTGTGCAGCCCCTTCCCCAATCCCGGCACCCTTCTGGCCGGTCTCTCCTCTCGTAAAAAAAACAACCCAAGACTTGCGCGCGTACAGCCACGGCCCCTGGCATGTGATATGACGAGGGGCGCGGACGTCCTACAGAACCATCCTGATATCCGGGTGGGCCTTGAGGGCGGCGTAGATGGCGTTGCGGTCGCCTTCATCCGCCACCACCGTTTCCAGGGTGAAACTCAGGTATTTGCCGCTGGAACTGCTGCGGGAGGGAGTGAGCAGATAGTCGCGCTGCGCCATTACCCCGGCGACCGCCTCGGTCAGGCGGGAGGAGCTGCCGCCGATCACCTTGAACTCCCAGCCGCAGGGATAATCAATCTCGGCCTTGTTCTGACAACTGTTCAAAATCAACATTTTCGCGCTCCCCCACCGAAGCTCCATTGCCGGTCAACCACGAGGCAGGGGCTGGCGGCCCTGCCCCGTGGTTGACCGGCTGTCATGATGATCGCTAATCCCCGCGGCCGGCGCCGGCGCCCGGTCATTTTCCACTGACCCTGAGGTAGGATTCGACGCTCCGTACCCCGGTCACCGCCTCGGCGTGGGCCACGGCCTTGCGGACCTGTACCTTGGAGCCGACAATGCCGAGCAGCACGATATGACACTGCACCGCCTCCACATTGATGTTGGTGGCCCAGATGTCCTTGTCCTCAATAAGCGCCCTCTTGACCTTGGCGGCCAGGGCAAGGTTGTCGGTGGTACCACAGAAATCCTTCTTGTTCTTGACCAGTAGGTATGAGGTGACGCTCCGGACCCCCCTGACCTTGCCAGCCAACTCGATGGCCCGCTGGCGCTCGGCCTGGGTATCGTACTCGCCGGTGAGGTAGGCATTGCCGTCGTAGACGAAAGCGGAGATGTCCAGAACCTTGACGAGACTGTCGTCAAGGAAGTGTTTCTCGATGGCAAGCTTGAGCTTGGTGTCACTGGCGATGGTCTTGACGTTGCGCTCGTCCACGGCCGCCGAATAGACGGTACAGCCGGACGCGGTCACCATGAGCAACAACACGGCCACCAAACGAACCACCATTCCCATAACGTATTGCTGTCTCATAAAAAAACGCCTCGATAGCATTGGCTAGGCTACCAGCCACGGATGGCAGGGCGGCGGAACACCGACCGTTCGGCCGCAAACGAAGGTTGGAGGATCACCTGAGCTTGCAGCCAATGGTCAGCATCCCGGAGATCCCGGCCCGGGGATAGTCATCGGGGATATACCGCGATGGGCCTGAAAGGTCAGGATCAGCATACCTTTCATCGAACAGATTGTAAATCGCCGCCTGGATCTCCAGCCCGTGAAAGAGGCGCTTGGCGGTTACCGTCAGGTTCACCGTGGTGTAGGGATCAATCTCTGCCCTGGGGTCGTCCGACGGCCGGGATCGCTTTCCTGTCCACAGGACATCCACATGCGCCGAGATGTCCCGCGACAGGGCACGGTTGAGGCTGCCGCCGACCCGCTGATTGGGCACGAAGGGAAGAGCCTCGTCGGTGACGGCATCGCGCGGATCCTGGTAAGTGTAGGTCAGTTTCAGATAATCTTCGGCGCTAAACCTGTAGTTCAGGACAAACTCGATACCGTCGGAGACGCTGCCACCGATATTGGCGTAGTCGTTTGGCGTCACGGAGGTGTCGCGTACGATCTGGTTGGAGATGTCCATGTAGAAATAGTTGAGGTCGACCCCGAGTCTCTCGGTCAGGCGGTAGCCGACTGCCGCCTCATAGGTGGTGATTTTCTCGGGTTCAAGCAATTCGTTGCCCATCAGCGAGGGGTTGTTGTCATTGTACAGCTCGCTGAAGTTGGGCGCCCGGAACGCCTGGCCGTAGAGCAGCTTGATCTCGCCCTGCTTGGAGAAATTCCACACCAGACCGGCCCGGGGATTGGTGGTGTCGCCAAAGTCGCTGTAGTGATCGTAACGGACGCCGGCGGTCAGCTTGACGGCGTTGATCACCTCCCATTCGTCCTGCAGATAGACGGCGTAGATCTCCCGCCGCGCATCCTTGTTCCAGTTACCCCAGGCGGAGATATCCTGTACACCGCCGAGATAGGCGTAAGTAGTGGGGTTGAAGTTGGAAATTGACTGCACGTCATACTGTTTCATCTTTTCGTAATGCAGGCCCCATAGCAGGTGGTTGCGGTCGGTCAGGTCGTAATCAAGCTGCATCTCGCCGCCCACCGTGCTGTCCTTGCACTTGGGGCCGCCGATCATCCCCTCGGGATAACTGCCTCGAAATCCGGGCGGCATGAGTTCCACCGAGGCATCCTGGGCGAAGTGGTCCCAGTAGACCTTGGCTGTCCCGGTGAGCGAGGAGGCAAGGGGATGGCGGTAGGTCAGCTCGTGCCAGAAATTTTGAAACTCTAGTGAGTTTTCGTGGGTGAGGGAGTTGCCAAAGCCGATATAGGCGCCACGACGATTGTTGACCAAATGCCCCTCGTAGGAGAAATCCTTGTAGGCGAGCTTGAGCAAAAGTTCGAGGGCGTCGTAGCTCGTATCTGCCTCACCGGGCGCCAGGGTGAGGGCGGTGCCACGCCAGCGATCCTGCGCGATGGTGGACTCGGGCCCGTCGGTCTGCCAATAGTTCAGGCTGCCGAAGAACTGCAGACCGTTGTCAAAAACGTTGCCGCCCAAGGCACTCAACTTGCTGGTGCCGAAGCTGCCGCCCGAAACCTTCATCTCCATGCCTTCGAGTTCATAGGCTTCCTTGGTGATGACGTTGATCACGGCAACAAAAGCGTTGGCGCCATAGAGGGCGGAGCCCGGTCCGCGAACGACTTCGACCTGACGGATGTTGTCGACGCTGAGAAAATCGCCGAAGTTGACCAGGCCGCTGCCGGCGTAGTTCTTGTTGACGGAGTGGCCGTCGATGAGCAGGAGGATCTTCTCGGATTTGACCGTGCTGATGCCGCGCACGTCGAACATGTAGTAGCCCTGCTCGTTGCTGGAGATGCCGATGCCGGGCACGGTGGCCAGCACGTCCATAAGGTTTCTGGCCCCCATGGCGGCAATTTCATCGGCGGTAATCACCGTGGCGATGGCCGGCGCCTCCCGCACCGCCATCCTGCGCTTGGTGGCGGTGAGCAGCAGGCGATCGGTACGGTAGTAGTCCTCCTCCTGGTAGGGCGAGGAAAACATATCGCGCACGTCCTGCATCTTTTCATCAACCGTGGTTGTTGCCGCGAAAGCGGTGGCTGGCAGAAGCGTCAAACCGGACAAAACGGCGGCGAACAGCGGTCGGCTCATGCTCGGGATCTCCTCCTCGTGATCATTCTCCCTTCAGCCCAACGGTAGCAGGATAACGACAGAATGAAAAGGATTCCTCGACCTCTGGGGTGAAAATCGGCGCAATAGGGGCGCAATGACCTTTCCCTAGCCGAATACGGCAGCAGAAAACCCTGGGAGCCCTTGGCCGAAGGAAAACGACTCTTCAGTTCTTTTTTTTGCGAGACGGCTGAGCCGCCTCATTTGACCACCTTGATGTTCAGAAAGAACCAGGAACAGAAGACGAGCAAGAGATAGAGGAGTGCGGGCGGCAGAAAGAGAAAAAAGAGGCCGAAGGAGATGTAGAAGAGCACGAGCTTGCGCAGGGCGAGGTCGCGCTGGTGGCCAAGCCTCGCCCTGACCACCGCCTGCTGCGCTTTGAGGATTTCCGGGGGGACGGCAAGGCATGGGTCATCGGACCCGGCGCGGAAGAAAACGCCGCGTCGCTTCGCCTCCAGGCGACATCGGGTGGCAAGCTCTTCCAGAGCAGCGGCCGCGATATGGGCCGGCTCAAGCCGCGCCCCTGCCTGTCGGTACTGACTGTGCACCATATCGAAGTTGTTACGGCCCAGCGAGATCATCCAGGGCAGGTAGATCAGGCAGCAGAGTGCGAAGACACCCTGCCAGCCGGAAAGTTTCTTCGGAAGCCTCATGGGTGCGTTTTTTCCTTTGAAGGGGTGAAAACCGAGGCCGCGCGCAGTATTCGGGGAAAAGGGGCCGTTTACGCAGATTTCCTTACCGGTGATAGATGCCGACAAGTTCCGCCCGGTCGATGATATGCCCCTCCATGGCCTGGAGAAGTCTTTTCTTGCCGGGGTGGCCCAGGTCGGGGAGCACCACGTCCAGGGCATAGAGCTTGAAAAAGTAACGATGGGTGCCGACGGGGGGGCATGGGCCGCCATACCCGGTCCGCTGCCAGTCGTTGACCCCCTCCAGGGTGCCGGGCGGCAGGCTGCGGCCGATGTCAAGCAAGAGGCCGGTGGCGTCGGCCGGCAGGTTGTAGAGCACCCAGTGCACCCAGGTCAGTTTGGGGGCGGCGGGGTCCGGGGCGTCCGGGTCGTCGACGATCAGCGCCAGGCTCTTGGCGCCCCGGGGCACGCCGCTCCAGCCGAGCGGCGGTGAGATGTCCCGGCCGTCGCAGGTATGGAGGGCGGGGATCTTGCCGTGGGGGGGGAAGGCCGACGAGCTGATGGTCAGGGCCATGGTTTGGTTTCCTTGGCCGCCGGGGCTGGCCGTGGCAACGGCCCGGCCGGTGCCGAACCATTGCCAGGCGAAGAGCAGGCAGACGGTGGCGAACAGAGGAAATCCTTTGCGTATACCCATAACCGTTCTCCTTAAGAACAGGGACGGTATCCCGGGGCAGTTCTCCCCTGCCCCAGGTACCCTTCAGCAGCGCCCCACCGGCATCACCACCAGCGGTGTCTCTCCGGCATCGAGGCCGAGGAGACACCGCTGGCGCTGGTCGTCGAAGGCGCCCACCACCACCGTTCCCAACCCCAGGGCGGTGGCCGCAAGCGAAACATTCTGGCTGGCGTGTCCGGCCTCCAGCAAGACATAGCGGCCGGCCCGGCCACCGTACCTGACAGCGCAACGGGCCTCCACACCGGTGATAATCAAATCAACGGCCCCCTGCGCAACCATCGCCTGGCCCAGGGCAACGGCGGCGAGTTCCCGGCGCCGGTCCCCCTCTTCCCGCAGTTCAAGGCCGTGCTCTCGGGGCAGGTAGCGGTAGACTCCGGTGGCAAGCCCCTCCACCCTGCCGGCCATCAGGTACACTTCCAGGGGATAAAGGGCGCCGGCAGAAGGAGCGGTGCGCTTGCCGCCCGGGGTGGTGATCCCCTGGGCCGCCCAGAGGAGCTGCCCCACCTCGGCAAGACGCAGCGGCTCGCCGAGGTAGGCGCGGCAGGAACGCCTGGCGGCCAGGGCCGCCTCGACGGCAAGAGCGCCGGTACGGGCTGGTACAGGCAGGGGGATCATCTCCTCTCGCTCCGTGACGATGGGGCCGTGTCGGATCGTTTTGCCCCGGTGGGAAGGATTATAGCACGCCGGCCCGGGTCGTTTTTGAATCTTTTCCCCGCCGCCCCCGGATGCCGTGGCCGCATCCGGCTTGACATCGCCGGCCCGGGCTGCCAAGGTGGATGCAGCCGTTCCCGTTCAGTGCCGAAAAAAAATTCGGAGAGGAGAGGATGTCCCGGAAAACGGTCCTGTTGCTTGCCATCACCATCCTCCTGCTCTTCTTCTGGCAGGCCCCCTTCCTCCACCGTTCCGGGGGCCGCGGGACGCACGCCATCCGCCACATCATCGACCAGGCCGGGGTTCTCTCCCCTTACGACGCCGCCAAGTTCGAACAGTACACCTCCTGGATCTTCACCGAGTCCGACGTGGACATCCGCTTCGTCTTTGTGCGCGGCACGGGAGAACGCACCATCGAGGAGGAGGCCGTGGCCAGGATGGACGAACTCGGCATCGGCGGCAGGAGCCGTCAGGAGCGCGGTGTGCTTCTCCTCTACGACGTGGCCAGCGGCCGGTTACGCATCGAGGTGGGCTACGGCCTTGAAACGTATTTCCCCGACGCCTTCCTCGCCTACCTGACCCACGACCACACCCGGGACTTCTTTGCCTCCGGCGACATCACCACCGGCTTACGGCTCCTGATCCGCATGCTCCATCACCGCATCCGCGAGCAGGTGCTGGGCCACGGCTTCGACCCCAGGGTGGTGGAGGTGATCCACACCCGGCACCTGTCTGGCGGGGCCGGGGTCTCGGACGCCATGCCTACCCGGGGCAGCGAGCAAAAACGCTGGCTTGTCGACATCGACGCCCGGCGCCGCGCGGCTTACGGGCCGCAGCCCGACCCGGAGACGGCCTACCAACGATACCTGAAGTGGCTCACCGAGGAGGAGTTCGACCCGCGGCTTGATCTCTTCACCCCCCGGTCGCAGGCATACCTTGCCGGTCTGCCGGTGAGCCGGGCTTACTTCAACTACATCCTCATGCAGGAGTACGGCCGCGCCTACCGGGTGCTCGTCCGGGGCAATCTCGCCCTCCTCTACTTCACCGACGACCCGCTGGTGAGCCCCCACTTCTTTGTCCGCACCGACCGGGGCTGGCGGATGGATCTGGTCGCCGAGGTGGCCAACACCCGCAACCGGGTGGGCGGCGTCTACACCTGGGACTATTGCGGCCGCGACGACCCCTATTCCAGAGCGTTTGCCGATCAGATGGTGGAGATCCGCCACTACCGGCGGCTCAAGGACGGCGACAACCGGCCCCTGCCCCTGGCCCACGGCCGCTGAAATGGTTTGATCGGATTACTTCGTCTGAGCGTTGTCCTGGTCCTTGCTTTCCCCTTCCATGTCGAGCGATTTGCCCATGGCCTTTTCTATCAAAGCAAGGATCAGTTTCTTCCTCTGACCGTAAAATGCATCGAAATCATCGGAACGCATCGCATCGGAAGGTATGCAGTGCGTTCTCAAAATTTCGTCCATCTCCTGGTCACCCATTTGCACTTGCCTATGCCCTTGAATTTTCGCGAGGTATTCAGAAGGAGCCACGCCTCCTATCATTCTGTTTGCCTTATAGGAAATAGGTGTCTTATTGACCACCGCATTAAGTTTTTTATTGTCAATCAGGTTCCTTTCGCACCAATCACGAGGGAAAATGTGATGGATGTCCAAGGCGATTTCATTGGCATCCAATTCCTTTATGCCAGCTTTCCAGAAAAAATCTCGGGCGCCTTCGCGCAGGATTAAGACGTTCACCCCCTTATATGCGGCGCTCAGCCGTGATGCGAGCCTGTCAAGTCGATCGGGCTGGAAAGAAGCGTCTAGCAGCGTACGCGGTATCTGCTCATCATTTTCCATCCAAAGCAGGAGTTCTTCGACATCGTTGGCAATACGGGTTTCAACGGCACCCCCATAAAGTTCGCCAAGCACCCCACACCAATACCACCTGGCAAGTTTGTCGTAGATGCGCGGCTCCAGCCAGCGTTCCTGTAAAAGTGTCAAAACCGCGGCCAGAGGAGAAATCTGCGTTCGGTAAGGAAGATCACGGGTGTCGTTAAGGCATTCCTTATGGAGAAAACGGGCGGCAAGCTGAAAGCCTTTTTCAACCTTATCCGCCCATTGCAAAAAAGCCTGCAGAGGGAGATCCAGCACCGCGGCCCGTTTGGCACTCACCGGCGCTACCTGCTTGCCAGTTTTCCCTGCTGAGAGATCTTCTTTCCGTCTTTCCAAGGTATGCAGGAGTGTAATAGCCTGTAGGAAGTCCGTGGCCTCTACCACTGTCAATAGTGGCTCTTTGGCAAGTCTGCTCTGTCGGGAATCAACCTGTCGAAGTTCACTGCCGAACCAATCATCGCGCAGGTTATATCCCTCCGCAGCGTAGCTTGCCGTCACCAGTTCAAAAACCGACAGAGGAACCCCGCCAGTATTCACTTTTTCAAAAACCAGGCAAACCGCCTCCTTACTGGTATCTTTCTTTAACTCTATTATGGGCAACTGGTAGTTGCGGAAGGCATTCAGGATTTCTTTACGAAATCTCATGTAGATTCCGAACTTTTCCGGAGCAAATTCCTGAAGGCTTTCCTCCCATGCATCGGAATTGAGGATTTCGCTGCATGGGAAGTACATCTGACGGCACTCTTTTTCACGACAAGAAAGATCGAGAGACACGTCCCGGCCAAAATTGGTTCGCAGGGTACGGTCCGAATCCACGGCAACCAATGCGTCTTCCAACAGTTCCGGTCCTTCTATTGCTGCCAGGATATTGAAATAATAATGCCGCGCAATTGCCTTGCCCTTGTCCGTACGCGTTTGCACCGGACCATGGAGGGCAAGAACCTGGGCCAAGGTCGTCAGCCGTTGCTGACCGTCCAGAATCAAACGTTCTGCATCCGGCGGTGAAAGACTGAACACAACATTTTCAACCGGTCTCACCTGGAAGCGAACTTCTCCCCCGCTTTCCAGAAGCATCACCGCACCAATAGGGAAAGAACGGGCCACACTGAGCAGAAGGCTTCGGATGTGCTCGTCATCCCAAACCCATCCACGCTGAAAATCGGGCAGCTGAATTTTTCCCTTCACGATGTCTCCGAGAATTTCCGGCAGGAGACGTTTTGTGCTGTCAAAGGTGGTCATGGTTTTCCTTCACTTTTTTTGTCAATACTTTGAAATTTCACAAAAAAAAAAGACTCATATGCCCATCGTCTCAGGACACATGCCACTTTACTCGTTTACCGGCCGTCGTTCTCTTCAACAACCACGTCCAGGTCAAATGAACGACTCACTTGAGGAGATGCCGGACCTATATCTGGATACGATACAACACCCGACTGACCTCCGGTAGCCCATGAAAGGCGGACGAGGTCGGACAGAAAATCAGCCAAGAACCGGGGTTCTTCCCTGCACACTCAATGGTGATACTGGAGCCATCTCCCCATTGAGGATGATCCGTCCCTAAAAATGGCGGAGATGAATATGGCAAGCGACGGCAGCATGAACCAACATCCAATACCGGCCAGTCAGCCACGGCAGTTCACCAGCGGACCACGTTGACCTGCGCCGGCCCCCGCTGCACGGTGCGGTGGTATTCCACCGCCGGCTCGCCAAAGGCCATGGCATAGCCGATGGTGTGGTTGTCGGGGATGCCGAGCCGGTCCATGACCTCGGGGCAGACGGCGAGCGCCATCATGAACAGGCCGTCCCACACCGTGCCCACCCCGTTGGCGTACGCAATGAGCTGAAAAGTGGCAAGCGCGATGTGGGTGTCCTGGACCGGACAGGGGGTATCGGAGGGCGCGCTGGTGATGAGCAGATGCGGCGCGCCCCGGAAGAGCATGTCGCGGCCCTCACTCCGCCAGGCATTGACGATCCGGCCCAGGTATCTGCCGGCCAGCCCCGCCGGCAACTCGCCGGCCTCCTTGAGCTGCCCGAGCCGGGCCATCAGGTGGTCCCGCAGCCGCCGGAGCACCGCCCCCTCCCGCACCACGGTAAAGAGCACTGACCGGGCATTGACCCCGGTGGGAGCGTGGCAGGCGACGTTGAGCAGCTCGTCGATCAATTCCGGGGCGAGATCCCGCTCCCGATAACGGCGCACCGACCGCCGCCCCTTGATCAGGGTGGCGACCTGGGCCGGTTCGGGGAGGTTACCCGCCAGGAGGGTGCTCTCCTCGGGATCCCTGCCGAGGATGGAAATTCCCGCCCCGGGGCAGACAGCCAGGCAGTGCTGGCACTGGAGGCACGCCTCCTGGTCGGTGATGCGGGGGTACCCGTCCATCACGATGATCCCGGCCGGACAGTCGAGGGCGCATTCGCCGCACAGGACGCAGCGTTCCTCGTCGACATGGAAGGCCAGCATGGTGTTCCTCCTTTATGGATGGAGATTGTCGTCCGAAAGGTATTGGCCGTCCGGAGCGTCCTCAGCTTCGGACGGCGGCCCGCTCGCCTCGTCGGCCAGGGCCTCGAACCCGGAGACGATATCGAAGAGTTCGGCGGTGATCACGCTCTGCCGGGTTTCCCGGAACAGGGCGAGCAGCTCCTCTTCCCGGTCGAGAATGTTTTTTTCAGCAGCCTGCATGGCGGCGAGCCGGGCGCCGTTTTCGCTGGCCAGGGCCTGGGCAAATGCCTGATAGAGGTTGCCGAGCAGGAACTGCCGGAAGAGATGGCCAAAAAGCAGGGCTTGATCGGCACCGAGCCGGGGCAAGCAGCGGCCGGGCCAGGGCTTGCGGTGCCGCTCGCCGAGCCAAGCCCGGTCAAGGGGAAAGAGCTGCCGGCTGACGGGCTCGTAGCGCGCCCCCCGGTCAAGCCGGTGGTGGACCACCTGAAAGCCGGTGCCAGGCGCCTCCCGGAACTCTTCTTCAAGCCGGGCGACGATGCGCTCCACCTCGGGACCGATGCCGGCCAGACCACCGGGCTGGTCATAGGCGGCCGAAATCTGCCACCCTTCGTCCTCAAGCCCGGCCAGGAGCTTGTCGCCCACCACCCACAGCGTCACCTCGGCCCCGGTGGCGCGGAGCCGCTCCGCCTCGGTGGTCCCGAAACGGATCAATGCCTCGTTGTACTGGCCGCACATCCCCTGCACCGAGCCGAAAAACAGCAACAGCCAGCGTTTCGGAACCCCGGTGCCCGGCAGTTGCCGAAGAAAAAGGGGATTCAGCCGCGACAGCGCCTGCCAGCCCTGGTCCACCACCTCATTGAAGCGGTCGATGGCCGCGGCCGCCCCCTCGAAATGCCTGATGTTGACCGCGGCCAGACTCTTCATGGTCTTGACCACGGTGAGCAGGTCACTGGCGGTGCGGATCCGTTTCTGCAGCCCTTCCAGCGTCTGCATCCCCTCCCCCCTGCAACTCGGCCAGGCAACGGCCGAGCAGTTCGGTGAGCCGTGCCCACACCGGGGCGTCGGCGGTGGCGGCCCGGATCTCACCCTCAAGGCCCGGGGTCACGGCCACCAGATTGGCCACCGCCGCCCGGGCGGCCCGCATCTCGGCGAGGGCCACCCCATCGCAGAACCCCTCGTTCACCGCCAGGAGCATGGCGATCTGCTCCCCCACCGCCAGCGGCCGGAACTGTTCCTGCTTCAAGACCTCGCGTACCCGCCGGCCATGCTCGATGGCCGCCTTGGTCTTGGCGTCGAGCCGGGTACCGAAGCGCGAGAAAATCTCCAGCTCCTGGAATTGGGCATAAGCGAGCCGCAGGGCGCCGGCCACCTTGCGGTAGGCGGCGAGCTGCGCCTTGCCCCCCACCCGGGAAACCGATTTGGCGATCTCCACCGCCGGCATCATCCCCTTCTGGAAGAGTTCCGGCGACAGGTAGATCTGACCGTCGGTGATGGAGATCAGGTTGGTGGGGATATAGGCGGAGAGGTTCTGTGCCTCGGTCTCGATCACCGGCAGGGCGGTGATCGACCCGCCACCCGCCTCGGGGTGCAGCCGGGTGGCCCGTTCGAGCAGCCGCGAGTGGATGTAGAAGATGTCGCCCGGAAATGCCTCGCGGCCCGGCGGCCGGCGGAGCAGGAGCGAGATCTGGCGGTAACTCTGGGCGTGGCGGGTGAGGTCGTCGTAGACGATGAGCACGTCGCTCCCTCGCGCCATGAAGAACTCGGCCATGGTGGTGGCGGCATAGGGGGCGAGGAACTGCAGCCCCGGCGGGTCGTTGCCCTCGGCCACCACGATCACCGTGTAGGCGAGCGCCTGGTGGCGGCGCAGTTCCGCCACCACCTTGGCAACACTCGAACTGCGCTGGCCGATGGCGCAGTAGACGCAGGGAATCCCCTTGTCGCGCTGGTTGATGATGGCATCCACGGCGATGCCGGTCTTGCCGGTCTGGCGGTCGCCCAGGATCAACTCCCGCTGGCCGCGACCGATGGGGATCAGCGCGTCGATGGCGGCAATCCCCGTCTGCATGGGGGTTTCCACCGGCGCCCGGTCAATGATCGGGGGGGCTTCGCGCTGGGCCGGCTCGCGCCGTTCGGTGGCCACGGGGCCGCCGTTGTCCAGGGGACGGCCCAGGGGATCGACGATGCGGCCCAGCAGCGCTTCACCCACCGGCACGTCGACCACCCGGCCGGTGCGGCGGATCTCGTCCCCACAGCGGATGCCGGCGGCCGGAGTGAGCAGCACGATGCCCACCGCCTCGGGGAGCAGGTCAAGCGCCATGCCGAGGCCGTCACGGCCCACCTCCACCAGTTCCTCGGACTTGACTCCGCTCAACCCCTCGGCCCGGACGATGCCCTGCTGGAGCGAAACCACCCGGCCGACCTCCTCGGTCACCGGCCCGCCCGCAAATCCGTCAATGGCCCGGTCGAGGAGTGCGGCGGTTTCATCGACCACCCGGTTCAGTTCATCAGGCATGAGGGGCTCCTTTGCCGGGGCCGGCGAGCAGGGCCTCGGCCTCGGCCTCCAGGTCGTGGAGGTAACGATCGAGGTTCCAGGCGATCTTGTGACCGTCGGCGACGATCTCGATGCCAAAGCCGAGTTCGGGCGCTGTCAGAAAGCGAACCGGCCGGGCCCCGGCCATGGCGTGAAGCTGCTGCCGCGCCGGTTCTTCGATGGCAAAGCCGCTCCGCACCGTCACCGGCCCAGGGGCCGCCACCGCGTCCTCCCGGGCCAGAAACGACGCCATGAGGTGGGCTTCGAGATCCTGGCCGGCCAGATCGCCCAGGGCCTTGCGGGCCAGGCGGAAAAAGGCACCGCCGAGGCCGAGCCGCACCCGGCGGCCGAACCGCTCACGCTCCTGGGCGAAGGCGGCCTGCCACTCCTCACGCTGGGCCGCGACCCGGGCACGGGCGGTAGCCAGCTCCTGCTCCAGAAACGCCTCGCCCTCGGCCCGGGCCGCCGCGAGCAGATCCTCGCGGTGCGCGGCCAGGGCGCGGCGTTCGTCGGCCAGCCGCGCCGCCTCGGCCTCGGCGATCCGACGGGCGGCGGCCGACTCGTCGAGCCGCGCGCGGATCTCCGCCTCCCGCCGTGCCAGCAGCCCCAAGAGCGGCCGGTAGAGGAAGCGCTTCAAGAGCGCGATCAGGATCAGGAAGTTGACCGTCTGGGCAAAGACGGTGAACCAGTCGATGAGCACCTCAACCCCCGGCCTTGCTCAGAAAGTAGTTCCAGAACGGGTTGGCGAAGATCAGGATCATGGCCACCACGAAACAGTAGATGGCGGTGGACTCAACCATGGCCATGCCCACGAACAGGGTCCGGGTGATGGTGTTGGTTTCGTCGGGCTGCTGGGCGATGGAGCTTAATGCCTGGGCCAGGGCTCGCCCCTCGCCCAGGGCCGGGCCGGTTGCGCCCATGCCGATGCAGAGCCCGGCGGTGAAGATGGAGACCACGGCGACAAGGGTCAGACTGTCCATGGGTGTTGTTCTCCTTATCTGGTAAGAGTTGATTGATTCAAGGCAGGCGCCGGCCGCCCTCCCCTTCTTCCTGCACCTCGATACCGGCGGCGATGTAAACCGCGGCCAGGATGGCGAAGATATATGCCTGGACCACGCCGGTGAGCAACCCCAGGAGCTGGAGGGGGACCGGCATGATGAGCGGGGCAATGGCGAGCAGGATGGCGGCTATCATCGCCCCGCTCATCACGTTGCCGAACAGCCGTACCGCGAGCGCCAGGGTGCGGCTGATCTCGCCGACGATGTTGAAGGGCGCCATGAGCGGGGTGGGCCGGAAGTAATTCTTGAGGTAGGCGACCAACCCGCTCTGCCGGATGCCGTGGAGCGGCACCGAAACCATCACGCAGAGCGCCAGAGCGGTGGTGGTGGAAAGCGAGCCGGTGGGGGATTCGAAACCCGGCACCACCCCCAGCAGGTTCGAAAGCGCGATGAAGAGAAAGAGGGTGGCCAGGAAGGGGAAAAAGGGCCGCGGCTCCCGACGGGTCACCTCCCGGGTCTGTACCAGGATGAGCAGCACCAGCGCCTCTAAAAAATTCTGGCCCCGGGGAAGGTTCCCCCCCTGCCGCAACCGCCGGGTGACGAGCCATGAGCCGCCCACCAACAGCGCCATCACCAGCCAGGTGAAGAGAATGGTGCCGTTCAGACGGCAGGGGCCTGCCTGCCAGAGAATCAGACTGTCGGGGCTGAGACGCATGGCGTTCTCCTGAGATAACCTCTCCCGGGGTGAAACCCCGACGTTGCTGTCGGCACGGCATCCACGGAAGCGTCTGCGGGGTGCCGATGTCCGCCCCCGAAGGAAGTGCCCTCGGGGAGGAACGCTTCGTCCTGTTCGCCATGGGGCGGCATGCGAACGGGACGATAACGAAGCAGTCAAGCGAGCCTAAAGCGAGACTCCGGGTTCGGTGCCGCGGGAGTGCTTTCCTCCTGCGAGGGGTTGTCGGACCACTCTTACGGCAAGGAAGCGGGCCAGAAAAAAGCCGGCCAGACAGGCGGCCAGGGCCGGCGCCCCCCGGCGTGATGCAAGCCAGAGTCCGGCGAGCAGGGGCAGCAGGCGCACCACGAAACTCTTCACCAGCAGCGTCGCGGGTCTGGCACACTTTCCCACCCGACGGACGGTGACCCAGAGGCCGGCGAAATAGGCCAGGCCCAACAGAAGGCCGCCGGCCAGGGCGACCAGCAGCACCGTGGGATCCAGGGGGGCGGTCATGGCATCCCTCCGGTAAGGGCGCGGCAGAGGTCAGTCATGGTTTCGCTCCTTCCACTGGGTGATCTTGCTCCGCTCCCGCTGCAACCAGAACCAGGCGTTGGCGCAGCCGGCACCAAGCCCCACCGCCATCAGCATCAGGGTCCAGGAGTAGCGGCCGGTGAAGGTCATGTCGAGCCAGACGCCGACGCCGATGCCGAGCAGGGTGGGCACGGTCACCGCCCAGCCCACCACCCCGAAGGTTCCGAGCCCGAACCACACCTCAGCGGCGCCGTGGCGGCGGGCCGAGAGTTTGCGCTGCTCGCGGCGGTGGACGTCGGCCGGGAAGCGGTCGGAGCGCGGTTGTCGGGAGTCGTGCTCAACCATGTCTGCTGAAGGCCATGAATCGTTTCAAAAAACCCGCCTCAAGCCGGGCCACGGCGGAGCGGCTGCTGCGGTTGCGCTCCGCCATCCGCTCGAGCAGTCGGGTCACCTCCCGGGCCAGCTCACCCAGCTCGCCGGCCGAGGCATGGGGGGTGGCAACCGCCACCTCGTCGCCCTGCTTGGTGAGGATCCCGCCGTCCACGGCCAGGAACCGCTCTTCGCCGGCCGGGGTGAGGTAGGCGAGAATCCCCGGCACCAGCGGCGCCACCAGATCGATGTGGCGCGGCAGCAGGCAGAACGAGCCTTGCGGACCCTCGGCCACCACCTTGGCGGTCTCGGTTTCAAGGAAGACCTCAAAGGGCAGATGGACGGCAAGCCTCATCCCGCTCCCTCCCCGCCATGAGCCCCGGCCTCGTCGATGCCGCCGATCATATAGAGCGAGCCTTCGGGCCGGGTCGAGAATTCGTCGTTCAGAATCCGCTCGCACCCCTCGATGGTTTCCTCCAGGGCCACGGTCTTGCCTGCCAGGCCGGTGAAGTGGCGGGTGGTGTGGAAGGGCTGGGTCAGGAAGCGTTCGAGCCGCCGCGCCCGGTATACCACCCGTCGGTCTTCCCTTGAGAGTTCCTCGATGCCGAGCATGGCGATGATGTCCTTGAGTTCCTCGGAGGCGGCCAGGGTGCGGCGCACCTCGCCGGCCACCCGATAGTGGCGCTCGCCCACCACCCGCGGGGTGAGCATCATCGATCGGGACTGGAGCGGATCGATGGCAGGATAGAGTCCCTCGCCGGCCATCTTGCGGGAGAGAACGATGGAACCGGAGAGGTGCGAGAAGGTGTGGACCGCGGCCGGGTCGGTGAGGTCGTCGGCCGGCACGTATACCGCCTGGATGGAGGTGATGGCGGCCCGGCCGGTGCTGGCGATGCGTTCTTCGAGTTCGGCGAGTTCGGTACCCAGGGTGGGCTGGTAGCCGAGCCGCGACGGCAGCCGGCCCATCAGTCCGGACAACTCCATGCCCGCCTGGATGAAACGGAAGATGTTGTCGATGAGGAGCAAAACGTCCTGGCCCTGGTCATCGCGGAAGTATTCGGCCATGNNTCGTTCATCTGGCCGAAGACCATCACCGTGTCCTTGAGCACCCCGGCGGCGGCCATCTCCCGGTGGAGTTCTTCGCCCTCCCGGCACCGCTCGCCGATGCCGCAGAAGATGCTTACCCCCCGATGACGGCCCACCATGTTGTGGATGAGTTCGGTGATCACCACCGTCTTGCCCACCCCGGCGCCGCCGAAGAGCCCGGTCTTGCCGCCGCGCTCGAGCGGTACCAGGAGGTCGATGGCCTTGATGCCGGTGAGGAAGATCTCCTCGCGGGTCACCCGCTCGGCCAGCGGAATGGGCGGCCTGTGGATGGAACGGCGTTCGGCGGCCGCCACCGGCTCGCCCTTGTCGATGACCTCGCCGAAGACGTTGAACATCCTCCCCTTGAGGGCCTCGCCCACCGGCACCAGCAAGGGGGTGTCGCTGCCCGTGAAGCGGTCGCCGCGGGCAAGGCCCGCCGAGGGGGTAAGGGCGATGGCCCGGACCCGATGGTGGTCCAGGTGGTCGATCACCTCGACGATCACGCCGCTCTCCTCGCCACGAAGCACGCTGTGCACCGCCGGCAGCTCGCCGTCGAAGTGGAGGTCCACCACCCCGCCACGAACGGCGTCGGTAACCCCGGTGCGCCGCGTTGCCGACGCCGTGTCGTGAAGATCGGTCATTTCGCCCACTTCCTTAACTTGAGTGAAGCTTTCTCAAAGCATACGGAAAGGGCCGGACCATGTCAAATCAACTCGTGGTCCCCTCCCCTGCCCGCCGGCGGCCGGCCAGGCGCCGTTTGCCCCAGCCCTGCAGCCGGTCGAGGTAGTAGTAGATCACCGGGGTGATGTAGAGGGTCAGGAGCTGGGAAACCACGAGTCCGCCCACCACCGCAAGCCCCAGGGGCCGGCGCGATTCGGCGCCGGCGCCGATGCCGATGGCGATGGGCAGCGTGCCCATGAGGGCTGCCATGGTGGTCATCATGATCGGCCGGAAACGGATCAGGCAACCGCGGTGGATGGCGGCAAGCGGTGCCAGCCCCTCGCTGCGCTGCGCCTCGAGGGCGAAGTCGATCATCATGATG
>DHYV01000037.1:0-220 GCA_002414225.1 Desulfobulbaceae bacterium UBA5121
GATCGTCGAGGTCGAGGAAATCGAAGAGGTCGAGGAAGCCGGTACGATTGCAGGCGACGACGGCCCCGCCCCCCACGACGGCGGCGCCGACGAACCCCTCGAAGAGATCTTCGCGGACCAGCTCCTCGACGCCGATGACTCGCCAACCTCCGCCGCGGCCGAAGAGGGGCCGGGCAGAGACGGGGATCTCGACGAAACTGAGATCGTCGAGGTCGAGGAA
>DHYV01000037.1:397-29380 GCA_002414225.1 Desulfobulbaceae bacterium UBA5121
GAGGAGGTCGAGGAAGCCGGTACGCTTGCAGGCGACGACGGCCCCGCCCCCCACGACGGCGGCGACGACGAACCCCTCGAAGAGGTCTTCGCGGACCAGATCCTCGACGCCGATGACTCGCCAACCTCCGCCGCGGCCGAAGAGGGGCCGGGCGAAGCCGGGGATCTCGACGAAACCGAGATCGTCGAGGAGGCGGAACTCACCGAGGAACGCGCTCCGGAACTGCTCGAAGCGCTCTCCAAGTACATCGACACCGAGGCGGAAACAGGTGGAGCGGAATACCTCACCGAGGGCCACGATGAATACGTGGCCCAGCTTCTGGCCCGCTTCATGCCCAAGTTCATCAAGATCCCGCCCGGATCCTATCTGGTGGGCAGCCGTTACCCCGGCCCCATTGAACAGCCGTGGCAGCGGATCGCCCTGGCGGAATTCCACGTCGGCCAGTTTCCGGTGGTGAACGACCTCTTTGAGATCTTTGTCCGGGAAACCGGCTACGAAACCGACGCCGAGCGGCGCGGTTACGGCAACGTCCAGGAAGGACGGCTGGTGAGCCACACGGACCAGGCCACCGGCCGTGCCACCCTGGTCATCCGCAACGGCGCCACCATGCACCGGGTGGCGGGGGCAAACTGGCGCTACCCGCACGGGCCGGGAAGCAGCATCAAGGGCAAGCACAACCATCCGGTGGTGCAAATCAGCTACGAGGACGCCTTGGCCTTCGCCGCCTGGGCCGGCAAACGACTCACCACCGAAGAGGAGTGGGAGGCGGCGGCTCGGGGCACGGACGACCGTCTCTTCCCCTGGGGCAACACCTGGCTTACCAGGCTGGGCAATTTCGAGGCATCGGCCCTGGGCGACACCACGCCGGTGAACCGCTTTGCGCCCGAGGCGGCAAGCCCCTTCGGCATCCACGACCTGCTGGGCAATGTCTACGAATGGACCGCCACCCTCTACCGGCCGGCAACGGCGGCCGGCCAACCCGGACGGCGGATCCACATTCTCAAGGGGGGGTGTTGGTCGTCACGGGGCGCGGTGACCATCGGCCACCGGATGATCGAAAAGGCCGACTACTGGTCCAACATCATCGGTTTTCGCTGCGCCGTCTAATGCCCCGTGCGGTTAATGTTTGCTAGTACTTACGGCGCCGTCGCGGTGTTGCAGAAAATTCGCCATGGCGCGGCTATGCCTTCATTTCCTGCGCCTTGCGAAGAACCACGCTGCACAACAATTGACTGCCATAATTAACCGCACGGGGCACTAGCCGGGGGAGACAGCCTGAGCGAGATCGCGGCGGAACGGGGAGCACGGGAAGAAGCCCCCCCTCGGCGGCGGGAATCCCTTAGGCCAGCACCCGGTCGATCAGATCCCCGGCAACGTCGTCGGTGATGACCACGGTGCCGATGGCCGTGGGCAGGACAAAGAAGGGCCGACCGCCCACCGACTTCTTGTCGGTCTTGAGATAGCCCTTCATCCGAGAACGGTCAAGCTCGGCGGGGATGGTCACCGGCAGACCGAAAGCCGCGATGAGGTCGCGCAGCCGCCTTGCCTCTTCGGCTGCGAACAGCCCCTTGGCCACCGCAATGTCACTCACCGCCACCATGCCGATGGCCACCGCCGCGCCGTGGGCCAGGGTGAAGTCCGAAGCCGCCTCGATGGCATGCCCGATGGTGTGTCCGAAATTGAGAATCCGCCGGAGATCACTCTCCCGCTCGTCGGCCTCCACAACCCGGGCCTTGATGGCGCAGCATCGTTCGATAACCTCTTCGAGAACGCCCAGGTCACGGCCGAGGATGGCGGCGCGCTTCGCGGCAAGAAAATCGAAAAAGGGCGCGTCGTAGATGACGCCGTACTTGATCACCTCGGCCAGGCCGTTCAGCAGTTCCGCATCAGGGAGTTCATTCAAGACCGTGCTGTCGATGAACACCGCCCGGGGCTGGTAGAAGCTCCCCACCAAATTCTTGCCCTCGGGGATATCCACCCCGGTCTTGCCGCCCACCGAGCTGTCGACCTGGGCGAGCAAGGTGGTGGGCACTTGCACGAAGGGAATGCCGCGCATGTAAATGGCGGCCAGGAAACCGGTAATGTCACCGGTCACCCCGCCGCCCAGGGCGATGAGCGCGTCCTTGCGGTCAACGCCGGCCCGGGCGAGTCGGCTGGCGAGATCGCCTACCGTGGCCAGGTGCTTGCTCCCCTCGCCATGCGGAAAAACAAGCAGGTCGGCGGCAAGGCCCGCGCCATGCAGCGAGTCGAGCAGCGCCGTTCCGAAGAGGTCGGCCACCCGGTCGTCGGCCACCACCATGTAACGCTTGGCCAACCGCTGCTCCTTGAGCGCGGCGCCGACCCCGGCGAGAAGGCCGGCGGCAACGGTAATGGGATAGGCTCGTTCGTCAAGGCCAACAAGGATCCGGCGCATATTTTTCCCCTCTTTTCTTTTGGTCCGATACCGTCAAGGCACCGCGCCACCGGAAACCCTCTGTTGGCGCGGTGCCGTCAAGATATAGAGGGACGGGGCAGATTGCAAGGAAGATGTTGACAACCACGAACAACGGCTGATTTACTTGATAATACACGACGCCGTTCTGCGGGAACGGCCCCACCTGACCACTAAACAGAGGAAACGTCATGTCGGATACCACCAAGCCACCCGCCACCGCCCAGGAAAAGGATCTGATGACCGAGGCCAGCATCAAGGTCGGCAAGGCCATCGCCCGCACCACGGTCAAGGCGGAGACCAGCACCAGGAAGGTCAAAAAGATGGCCGAGGATCTCATCGAATCGGTCAGCACCAAGGCGACTCGCAAAAAAGAGGCCCCCGCCCCCCCCGCCCAGGCAACATCACGGAAGGGCGTCAATCCCCTGTCACCGGCGCCGGGCCTGTCCGTTGAGGGGCACCTGGGCTTCCTGGCCGGCGACATCTACCAGCATCTGGAGGCCGAGGGCCAGACGCCGGTAAGCAGGCTGCTGGCCTCCCTCATGAAACGCCAACACAGCGAAGCGATGGTCTACGCCGCCATCGGCTGGCTGGCCCGGGAGGGCCGGGTTACCTTCACCCCTGACGGCAAGGATCTCATGCTGCGCTGACCGCTTGTCCGGCAAGCCCCGGGGCTTGTCTTCCATCCCAGGCAATACATAAAAAAAAAGGAGATGCCCGAAGGCATCTCCTTTTTTTGCATCAGCGCCAGCTGAAACGACTTACTTCATCTGAGCGCCGGAAGCTGCACCCTGCATCTTGACCTCGACCTTCTCGGTCAGGCCAGCATAGTACTCGCGCAGGATGACGAGAACCTCGTCGCGACCGAAGTGGTCGACCACCGGAGCACCCTCGGAGAGAGCCTTGCGCAGCTTGGTGCCGGAGAGAACGACGCGGTCCTCCTTGGAGTGCGGGCAGGTACGCAGGGAAGCCATACCGTCGCACTTGTGGCAGTAGAAGGTCCAGTCGATCTTCAGCGGCTGGCACTGCAGAGCCTTGCCCGGATCGGCCGGGGTGGGGATGCGGTCGAAGATCTCCTGGGCCTCGAACAGGCCGTAGAAGTCGCCAACGCCGGCATGGTCACGGCCGATGATCATCTTGCTGATGCCGTAGTTCTGACGGAAGGTGGCATGGAGCAGGCCCTCGCGGGGACCGGCGTAACGCATGTCGAGGGGATAACCGGCCTGGATGACGTTGTCCTTCACAAAGTAGTGCTCGACCAGGCAGTCGATGGCCTTAACGCGAACCTCGGCCGGGATGTCGCCGGGCTTCAGGTTGCCGATCAGGGAGTGGATCAGCACGCCGTCGCACACCTCGATGGCGATCTTGGCGAGGAACTCATGGGAACGATGCATGGGGTTACGGAGCTGCAGGGCAGCAACGTCGGACCAGCCACGCTCCTCGAACATGGCGCGGGTCTCGGCCGGGGTCAGATAGACGCCCTTGTACTTGTCGGGGTACTCGCCTTCGGAGAGAACCTTCACCGGACCGGCGATGTTGACCTCTTTCTGGTTCATGACCATCTGGACGCCGGGATGATCCTTGATGGCGATCTCCCAGAACTTGTCGTCGGCGGACTCCTCGCCCTTGCCCTTGAAGACCTTCTCGCACTCCCACTTCTTGTCGGCGTCGCTCATCTCGAACTTCTCGCTGACCTTCATGGTGGCGTAGATGATGCCGTCACGCTCGAGGGCGATCTCGTCGCCGACCTTGACGGCAGCGGCGTCAGCCTTGGAGATGTCAAGGGTGATGGGCACGGGCCAGAAGGTCCCGTTGGCCATGGTGAAGTTCTCGCAAACGCCCTTCCAGTCGGCCTTGGTCATGAAGCCGTCCAGCGGCGAGAAACCGCCGATGCCCATCATGATCAGGTCGCCCTTGGCGCGGGCGCTGATCTGGATCTTCTTAAGGCCGGCAGCTTTCTCCTGCTCGGCAATCAGTTCACTGCCGTGCAGCTTGCAGCAGACCAACCCTTTACCACCGTGGGGAGCGACTAATTTCGACATGTCTTGCATCTCCTTGTTAATTATAATTTGTGGAAAAATGAACCACGATTCATAAACCAGAACACAGCGGTCAACATTATATACGGGGCCAAACATTGTCAAGGAAAAATTAACCGCTGTCACCGCCGCCGGTCCGCAGGCCGCCAAACGCCCCGGTCCACGCCGCAAACGCCTGAAAACAAAAAATTCCGCCCCCCGCTCCCCCGCGGCCATATCGCGCCGGCCAGGAGACGCCGGGAAGCGGTCCGTGCTTTCGCGAGGGTGAACGATGGAATCCCGGGGGCCTCGAAGCAATCGTGGTAAATGCCTGCCTCCCCTCCGCCCCTGGAAAACGGACAAAAAAAAAGCCCTTCCGGCCTCCCTGGGCAGGGAAACAGGCAAGGACTTCTTTACGGCAAACGGGGGGGCGGAGAAACGTTCCGATAACCGGCCGAGGGCTTCCGGCCGGTCAACGGACCACGGGCTGTAACGGAAACCGCCGAGCGCTAGGCCTTCTTGTCGAAGAGGATGCCGACCAAATCGTTGAGCTTGGCGCGCAGATCCAACACCTCCTTGGAGGGAATCTGACTGATCACCTTGCCGGTCTTGTTATCCTTGACCTCCACCACCACTGCCTCCGGATTCTCTTTCACCGAAAATCCAAGGCTGGTGCCGATGTCGTCGAAGCGATCCTGGATCTCCTTGACGTTGCGATCCAGCTCATCCCGGCTCATCTCCTGCTGGTTGGACGCCCGGCCCTGCAGGGTCTTGTCGTTCAAGTCGCCCCGGGCCGACTCGTTGCCGGGCTGCACCGTCTGCACCCGCGACTGCTGCCGCTCTTCCTGGGCCATTGCCGGAGGCGGTTGCATGCCTATTGTTTTCGCTTTTCCTTCCGCACCCAGATTGACGTCCATGGCAATCCTCCAAACTCGTTTGCGCGTTCTCCAACCGACAGACCCCTTCCTTACTCCCTAACTCCCTACCATTTCCTCGCCCCGACGGCAAGTCCCTGTCGAACTGCCGCCAAGGGAATCCGGCGGGGGTAACGGGCAACGCGCTCGGTTTCGGCCCGTCCGGACAGGGCAAGCGGCCCCGCCAGCCGCCCTGTCCTCCGCCACGCCGCCAGCCCTCGGGGGCACCTGCCTCCCTCGCGGCCGGACCAATCTTTCAGGTTCTGCTGCTCAGAAACCGCGGCTTGGGCGCCGTGGTCACGTTTTTCGCCCCATAGCCCTGCACCGCCTTGCGGCCCCGCCGGATGGCGTCCATCTGCCGACCCACCTCGGCACGCTGCCCGGCCGCGGCGCGAAGCACGGCCGCCCCGCCGGTACGGATGGAGGCCATCCGCTCCTCCACCTGCCGCCAAAAGCCGCGGTCGGCAAGAAGGTCCGCATTAGTCGACAGCACCGCGAGACTCCGCTGCGCCGGGCCGAACACCCCCTGAAGCTGCGCGTCCCAGCCGGCCAGGAGTTGAAGCCGTCCCGCCTCCAACTCCTCCCGCTGCTCCTGCTGGACGGCAAGAAAGGCATCCAGAGCCGCGAGCACCTCACGCTTCATTGTTCCGACATCGGTTGTCGCCACCATTCCGCGATCCCCTTGCGGCAATCCGCCGCGCTCTGCTAAATGGCCACCGAAACCCGCGACATGGTCGGCGGATGATCCGCCTCCCTGCCGCCCGGCAATTCCCGCCCCTCCCCGACCTTGTGCGCGCCGGCGGGGACATTGGGACTGAATCCGTGCTCCTTCATGGCAGTCTGTTCCCAGATCGCCTTGAGCTGGGCGAAATAGGCATGTGCCCGCCGCAGGATACCGGCATCATTGTTCATGGCCGCCTTGGGCAATTCCACCAGGATACTGGTATACAGCCCCTGCAGGAAGTGCCCGGTCTCGGGATCCTCGTCCACCTTGACGGCGACGTTCAACTCGGTGATCAGCGCTATCGCCTTACCGATGTTTTCGCCGCGTTTGCCGGGGTTCTTCTTCTCCACCCCATCGATGGCTCCCTCAAGATGCAACAGGACCCGCTCGTAAATCAAATGGATGAGTTTAACCGGGTGAACCTGCGCCTGGGTTGCCGCGTTTTTATAAACGTTCTTCGCCTGACTCGGATACATTTTCAGCCTCCCGGGTTCTGTCTGAATTCAAAAACAACTTCCTCTCGGCCACCCGATTCACGCCGCGAATCAGGACACGGCAACTCACGGCCCACCGACCAAACACTTTCGCGCCAACGCGCCCGCGGCTCCTTTCAGGAGGAGCTGCTGCTCGAGCTGCTGGTGTCGCTGAAGCTTGCGAACTGACTGGTGAGGTAGTCGGACATCGAGGTCATCTGACTCATGTACTGGTCCAACTTGACGAACTGTTGCGTCAACATGTCATACTTCTTGTTGAGGCGGTCGGTATCCGCCTCGATCTGCTTATTGAGACTGTCGATGCGATCCTGGGTGGCGGTGGCCTCGGTTTCCACCGGACCGGTGTCGCCGGTCATCGAGCGCAGTTGCTCGTTCACCGTATCGGCAAAGCCGGTGATGCCCGCGTCTTCGTCACCGACGAAGAATGCCTGGACCGCGTCGGGGTGGTCGGCAATGGCCGCCGCCAGGGTGTCGGCGTCCAGGGTGATGGTGCCGTCGCGATTGAACTGCATGCCGAGATCGAAAAGGCTGGTAATGGTGCCGGTGGAGTCGCCGTAGGCCGAGCCGGTCATCACGTTCTGCAGGTCATAAGGGATGGAACGAACCGAAGTTCTCGCCAATGTCCCCCACTCGCCGGTGTCGGAGTTGTAGTCGGTATCGGTCCGCACCTGCTGCACGGCATCGTTGTAAGCGGTAACCAGCTTGGTGATCAGATCCGTGATCTTGCTGTCGTCGCCGGACACGGTGAGCGACGAGGTTCCCTCTCCCTGCAGGTTCATGGTGACCCCGGAGATGACATCGCTCACGGTGTTGCTCTGTCGGGTGTAGGTGATGCCGTCGATGGCGAAGGAGGCGTCCAGCGACGTGCCGTTGCCCTGCACCTCGGTCATCACCAGGTTGCTGATGTTGCTGATCCGGTTGTCTTCGCCGGTGCCCGCGGATTCCAACACCAGATGGTAGGGGTTGGAATCATCGCCGGTATTGATCACCGAGGCGACCACGCCGGGGTTGTTGGAGTCATTGTTGATCAGGTCCACCAGCTCGCCCAGGGTGGTGCCGGCCGGCACGTCCACGGTAACCGCCGTGTCGCCCAGCTGATAGCCGATGGTGGTGTCCACCGTGCCGAGGACGGCGTCCTCGCCGGACATGCCGCTGGTCGACTGCCAGAGGCTCTTGGTGGCCAGCCGGTTGACGGTAACGGATTTGCTCTGCACGGTCGCGCCGTCGGTCACCGTGGCGGTGAGCGCATCCTCGTTGCCGGTGGAAACGGTCCGGCCAAGATAGGTACTCGACAGGGTGAGATCCAGGGCCGGCGACTTCATATCAAAGAGCTTGCCGTTGACAACGCTGAACTCTTGAAGCTGGGCCTGGGCAGTGGTGACCGCGTTCTTCTTGGTGGTGATGGCCTGCTCGTCCACCGCCTTCAACTGGTCGAGGATGTCCTGCAGCTGTAAGCCCGAACCAACGCCCAGAGAGGAAATAGTCCCGGTCGCCATATGCCCTTACCTCCATAACCTTGCCGCAGACGCCCTGCCCTCGCCGGGCCGGTCCCATCCGCACCGCGCATGCCTTATCTTACCATTCTTATCGACACGCCCCGTTGATACTTTACGTTTTTTGTATACCCCCAGGCGGATACCCGCCGGGGGCGGCTCCGTGATGCGATCCCGGCCGACAACGCCTCCCCAAAAAGAAAGGGGGCGGCGGCCGTTGCCGGCCACCGCCCCCCTGGTTGAGGTTTACGCTGTGACTTCTCGATCAGCTAGACCGTCAGCCCCTTACCCCTGCAGCAAGCTCAGGACGTTCTGCGAGCTGGCATTGGCCTGGGCCATGGCAAAGGAGCCGGCCTTGTTCAGGATCTGCATCTTCGAGAAGTTGGACGCCTCCTCGGCGAAGTCGACGTCACGGATGGACGATTCGGCCGCGTAGATGTTGACCTGGGTCACCGTCAGGTTCGAGATGGTGGAGGTCAGCTGGTTCTGCACCGAACCGAGATCCGCGCGCACCTTGTCCAGATCCTTCAGGGCCGCGTCGGCCACCGAGATGGCGGTCTGCGCCCCGTCCTGGGTGAGGACGTTGATGTCGGAGAGCCGGCTTACCGTGGCGGAACCCACCGATGCCTGCGCCTCGACGCTGTCGGCGTTGGCGGTGTTGGTGGCCAGGATGCTGCCCGCCTTCAACACCGAACCGTTGTTCAGCACCAACGCGTTGGTGAGGGTGACGTCGTTGGCCGTGGTGATGGACGCGGTCAGCTGAACCCCGGCCTGATGCGCGACACCGTTGCTGTCGGTGATGGTGTCGGTCAGCAGGGTTCCGGCGGTAATGGTACTGCCCGCCTTGAGGGTGGAACCGGCCGCCAGCTTCATGTCCTCGGAGGCGGAAACGGTTTCGTCGTTGGCCAGGGTGACCTTGGCGCCCAGGGTGGTGCCGTTGGCCAGCACGGACCCGGAGGCAATCACCGAACCCACCGCCAGGGTGAAGCCACCACTGCCGGTGATGGACAGCGCGGAAGCCAGGGTGGCGGCGCCGTTCACCGTGGTGCCGGCAACCAGGCTGGTGCCGGAAACATTGGCAATGGACGAACCGGTCAGCAGGGTCATGCCGCCGCTGGCCACGGTCAGGGCGGCGGTAAGGGTCAGATCATCACCCGAAGCCACCGAACCGGTCGCCAGCGTGGAACCACTGGCCACGGTGGAGCCGGACTGCAAGGTCATGGTGGAGCTGGTGATGGTCATTGTCGACCCGGCCTGCAGGGTCAGATCGTTGGCGGCGGCCAACGACCCGGCTGCCAGCTTCGACCCGGCCCCAACGACGGAACCGCCCGCCAAGGCCATGACGCCGGTCACCGTCATCGCGGAGGTCAAGGTCAGATCCATTTTGGCGGCTTGGGAACCACTGCCAAGAATCGTCCCGGAGCCCACCTTGGAGCCCGACAGGATCGACATGGTGCCGGTGAGGGTCATGTCGCCCGCCAGGGTCAGCTTATTACCGGTCGCGGTGGAACCGGAGGCCAATTGCGTTCCGGAAGCCACGACGGAGGTATTCACCAGGGTCATCGCCGAGTCCACGGTCATGCTGCCGAGGAGATGGATCGTATTCTCGGTGAGACTGGTACCTGCGGTCAACGTGGAACCCGATTTGATTACGGAACCGCTGGTCAGGGTCATGTCCGCGGTCAACACCAGTCCGGAGGTACCCGTTTGCACGGACAGTTTAATAGCTGTTGCCACGGAACCGGATGCGAGGGTCGAGCCGGCAATCAGCGTGGAACCGGAAGACAAGGTCATGGTGCCACTGCCGAGTGTCATATCCCCATGCAACTTTGCGGACATCCCAATTACAAGGGAATTCGTGGCCAGCGCTGATCCTGTCGCCACCTTTGATGTTGCACCCGACAGGGTCATGGCCGCATTCGTCAAGGTCATGGCCGTGTCGGCAGCAATAAGGATGTCGTCCTTGGCAAACACTGTCCCGTTCTGCAGGACGGAGCCCGCCGCCAACTGACTGCTCTGCTTCGCGACCATGATCGCGGTCGTGGTCATGCCGCTCCCGAGGACGATGTCACCCTTGGCGCCGAGCGTGCTCCCGGTCTTAACGATGGAGCCGGAGGCCAGATCCACGTAGTCACCTACCGCCATGGTTCCCTCAGTGGTGACATAGGCACCACCCGCGCCGATCGTCAGCGAGCCGGAAAGCAGGTTACCGTCTATTTTAATACCCGTCGCCGCGACAGCCTTGATTACAGTCCCCGAGGCCAGGAAGGTGCCGACCTTGAGGACGGTGGCCCCTGACATTGTTGCCGTTACCGCTGTCACCTTGGCATCACCCTTGAGGACGGTTCCCGAAGTAAGGTGAGAACCGGTGGCCAGAGTTGAGCCGGCGGCAATCGAACCCGAAGCGGTCGTGAGCGTGGTTGCCGCAATAGTGGCATCACCACCCAGGGTTGTCCCGGAGCCGACGACCGAGCCAGATGCCAGCACGGAGTTTATCGCCAAACTCAGCGCTTTACCAACGCCCAAGGCGGCGCCGGTACCAGAGATGACCGCGGTGCCGACAACCGTGGTGCCGGACATCAGGACGGTCCCACTTTTCAGGATGGAACCGTCGGTCGCACTTACCGTACCGGTGACACTCAGGGTGGAGCCGGATACGAGCAGGGCTCCTTGAATGGTCACCCCCGAAGCCAGGACGCTTTTCGCCTGCAATCTCGAACCGCTCGCCACCGTAGTGGTGGTGCCGGAAATCGAGGTGGAGCCGGAAATCGTTGCCGTACCGCCGAGAACGGTGCCCGAGGCCAAAACGGTACCCGAGGCGAGGACGGAGGTCGCGGCGGCGGTCAGTCCCTTGGAGCTGGCAACGTTGGCAATGGTGGCAACCCCCTTGATAAGGGTTCCCGAAACCAGCTGCGAGCCGGAATTGAGGACCGAACCAGTGGCCAGGGTAAAGGTGCCGACGGTACTGGCGATTCCAGCGATCGCCCCGGAAGTGCCATATGCGGTGGTTCCGGAACTGAGCACGGTCGTGGCCGCCAGGGTCGAGCCGACGGCCACCGAGAAGGAGCCAGCGGTCGTCACCTGATTGACCGTGGCGGTGCCGCCCAGGGTGGTGCCGGAGTTGAGCACCGAACCGGCCTTCAGCACGGAGTTGGCGGCAACGGTAAAGCCGCCGTGAGTGGTGGTAACCTTGTCCACGGTGGCGGTGCCATTGATAACGGTCCCGGAGTTGAGCACCGAGCTGACGCCCAGAACCGTGTTCTTCGCCAGGGTGCTGTCGGCCGACAGGCTGATGGCGCTGGAAAACTTATCGCCGGTGAGGGTGCCGCCGGTAACCCAGCCCGCCGCCAGGACGGAACTCCCCGCCAGGCTGGAGCCGCTGGCAATGTTACTGGAAACGGTGGTGGCGGCGGAGTCGCCCGAGGTTTCCAGGGTGGTGGTCAGGGCGATGACGTCGCCGCTGGCGCCGGCATCGACGATCTTAACCGACCCTGAACCCTGCTGGGTGAGGGTCACCTGACCCAGGGTGCTCAGATCCTGGCTGCCCATCACTGCATAGGCGCCGCCCGACGAGGCGGTGAAGGAAGAACCGGTGAGCTTGATGGCCCGGCCGTCGGTGGAGGTCAGGGTCAGTCTGCCGCTGCCGTCCACGGAGCCGGTAACGCCGGTCAGCGAACTCTTGCCGTTGATCGCCTTAAGCAGCGCGCCGTCGTCATCGTTGCTGATGACGTCCACCTCGCCGATGGTCACGCCGTTGATGGCGAAATCGGACTCGGTGGTGCCGGCCTGAACCGCCAGCGTCGAGGTCTTCTCTGCCTTGGCCGAGGCGGTCATGCCGAGGACGTCGCTCAGCTTGTTGATGGCGTCGGCGAGCGCGCCCATGCTGTGCTCACGGGTGTTATCGTTCTGGATGTCCACCCCCTCGACATTGTACTGCTGATTGTCGATGGCACTGGTGATCTTCAGCTCCACCCGGCCGGCGTTGGCCACTTGCAGCGTGGAACGGCTGACATGGCCCAGCTTGGTGGTCTCGGCGGAACCGATGGAGATGTTGACCGTCTCGCCCGAGTAGGCGCCGACCTGGAATTTCTTGTTGGTGAAGTTACCGGACAGCAGCTTCTGGCCGTTGAACGAGGTGGTCTTGGCGATGTTGCCCAACTCCTCCATCAGCTTGGAGATGTCCGACTGGATAGCCGTTCGGGATTCCGTGGTCTGCCCGTCCTGGGCAGCCTGGATCGACTTGGTCTTGATGGTGTTGACGATATTGATGGCCTCTTCCAAGGCACCGTCAGCGGTCTGCACCATGGAGATACCGTCGTTGGCGTTCCGGATCGCCTGGCCAAGGCCGAGGCCCTGGGACTTCAGCGAGTCGGCGATGGCCATGCCCGAGGCATCGTCCGCCGCCTTGTTGATCCGCAGACCGGAAGACAACTTCTCAAGGGATGCCGAGAGACCGTTGTCGTTCTTAACCATGTTCTTGTGGGCGTTCAGCGCCGCGATATTAGTGTTGATACGTAGTGACATAATTTTTCCTCCATGAGTTTGGACGGGAAGGAGAATCCTTTCTCCCTCGGTTAGCTTTTTCCTTTCAAGTCTGTACCGTTAACCGATGTTGCACTTGCACTTTCCGTGTCGCTTCGTCGTTAACCTCCTTTTCTTCACGGTTTTCGGTTGAAAAAGACTGCCCCAAAAATTTTCCCGCTAGGGGTATCATCGTCCGTCGGGGCGTAAAACTTAAGGGAATCTTGAAAAATTATCCCTCAGCTCCACCTGCGCGTTATGCTCAAAATTTTGTCCCGTAATATCAACTCCACGCCGACTGCAAAATTTCCCGCACGCCTCGATCTCGAACGGAAATCCTGGTTCCCCAAAACACCCTTTATTATTTTTTCATGCGCCGGGGAATTTTCCGTCGCCCACCAGCCACACCGAAAGAAGTGCGGTAAAATTTGACAGATGGAGAATATTTCACGACAATTTACCGGAAGTAAGCACATCGCAACAAACCGCCGCACACCTTCCCCACCGTGCGCGGGCTCTGTCAGGCAATAAAAAAATACTGACTGTGGCACAAAAACTGCTAAAGATTTCAGACACGCAACACGTCCGACACCCGATCGCGGTCATCTCCTGCCGGAAACAACGGCAACACCCCCCAGGAGGGTTCCACTCATGTCAACAACCACCCAAGACTTCTACCAAAAAAACATCGCACTGTTACAAAAACACCACCCAGAGGTCTGGCAAACACTTTGTGAAGACACCGGGGATGCGCATGGGAAAATCCTGCCCTCCCCCGACGGCAAACCAAACCTGCGCATCACCACCGGGGACGGAGAGGAGATCACCCTGCACGACCACAACGACCCGGAAGCGGAAATCCCCCTCTTCCTCAACATGATCCCCGCTGACTCCACCGGTGTTGTCGTGCTCATCGGCATGGGACTGGGCTACACCCCGCTAGCCATCCTCCGCTCCAGGCCGAACATCCGCCACCTGGCGGTTTTCGACCTGGAGCCGGGCGTCTTCAAACAGGCCCTGCACGCCATGGACCTCTCCCCGGCCTTGAGCGATCGCCGCCTGATCCTTGGTATCGGCCACACCCCACCGGTGGCGGCCCTTCTGGCCCCTGCCCACAAGGCATTGCAACTTGAAACCATTCACAACCTGCAGCACCTGCCATCCTTCGCCCTCAATCGTTCCGCCTATATGGAATTGAACGACACCGTCTACCAGCATATCAACAGCCTGAATGTATCCGGTCAGACCAGCCATGCCTTCGGCGCCATTTTCACCCGTAACCGCTTGAGCCAACTCACCGCCATGCACCGCAACTCCCTCCTGGAGGACCTTCAGGAACATTTTGCCGGCGTCCCCGCCTTTCTTGTCGCCGCCGGCCCCTCGCTGGACAAGAACATTCACCTTCTGCCACAGGCAAAGAACCATGCCGTCATTTTTGCGGCGGACGCGGCCCTGCCGGCCTTGCTTGCCAACGGCGTCACCCCGCATTTCGTCGCCGCCATCGATCCCCAGGAAATCGTCTATGAAAAAATTGCCGACTCGGCGGCCAAGGCGCAGGGGACGTCCTTGATTTGCACTCCATGGGTTTCCCCGGAGGTTCCCAAATGTTTTCCGGCCGACGATGTCTTCTGGTCGCTCTCCGCCAGGGGCATTGACCAATGGCTCAACACCATGCTCGGTGGCAAAATTCTCACCAGCGGCGCCGGCACCGTTGCCCATCTGAACCTGACCGCCGCAATCATCCTGGGCTGTTCGCCCATTGTCTTCGTTGGCCAGGATCTCGCCTTTTCCAACGAAAAGGATCACGCCTCCGGCATTGTCTTGAATAACCCGGAACAGATACAGGCCATTCTCAATGCGAAAAAGGATGTGGTGTGGGTCGATGGCGTCAACGGCGACCAAGTGCCCACAAACCGTTCCTTCTTGAGTATGAAAACCCATTTCGAGGAGGTAATCGCCGCCACCGAGAGAGAATTCGTCAACGCCACCGAAGGCGGCGCCCATATCAAAGGGGCCCAAGCCCTTACCTTGCAAGAGGCCATCGACCAGTACTGCACAAAGACTCTGGATTTCACGGGCCAGCTCCCGGCGGATCGCGCCAAAAAAACACCCGCCATTTCGAAGACAATCCAGCACGAAACAGCCAAAATCCTCGAGACCATCACCTCCCTGGAAAAAACAATGTCGAAGGCCGACCACCTGACCCATCAGGTATTGCAGGGACTAACAAAAGCAACCAGCCGCAAAATCCAGTACCGCGCCATTGACGCTCTGCCCATGCCCCTGCAAAAGAAGATCCAGAATATCGATGAGATGCACAAGAAGATAGATGGGGCCAGCAAGATCTGGCGACTGGTTGAAGAAGTCACCATGGAAGGGCTCAAGATAAGCGAACGGCTGCTCCACGAGATAACAAACCTCGCCGACAACCCGAATACGTATCAGCAATGGTTGACCAAGGCCCTGGAAAGATTCCTGTTTCTTAATCAAGTGAGAGGGCAGGCCCTGGGAATGATTAAAGGGCCGCTGCTCCAGGCCCGCAACTTCCATCGCAACGAGGCAAAACTCATCAGAGAAGGCAGCAAAAAATCGGATCAGGAACAGAACCTCCTCGAACTGGCCAAACTTTATTTTGCCTCCGGCAATATGAACCTGGCCCGCCCCGTTGTCCGGCATCTCCTCGATTTGCGGCCCGACTTGACCGAGGCCCTCTTCTACAACGGCGCCATGTTGGCCCACCAGCTGAAATTCCGCGAAAGCGAGGAGTCCTTTAGTCGAGCCCAGGAAACGGACATCGCCATTGGCGAACGCATTGAACAATTCAGACGGGCGACCGCTGACAGCTGCCTCAAAAAAGCCGCCGGCAGGAGCGCCCATTCCGCCGTTTTCAAAAAATTACTCTTCAGGGGGCTCCGCTACTGCGCCGACCACCCTCAGATCCGCAAAGAGATCCTGGCGCTGGCCCAAAAAGAATTGCCCAACCGGCTCACGCCGGTGGAGCCGGAGGCCAACCCTGCGACCAACGGCACCATGGACCAATGGCGGCAGGAATTGGAGGAAAACGACAATTTGCGCCGCCTGCTGACCTCGGAACAAACGACCGCAGTTTATTTTCGCTACGGACAGGCAAGAGCGGCGGCGGACGACACGGCGGAGGCGGTGGACAGCTACCGTAAGGCGTTGGAAATCTCCCCGGACGCCGCCGAGATCCACTTCGCCCTCACCGAGGCGTACTTCGCCATCGGAGAACTGGCCGTGGGCGGCGAACATCTGGCGCGGGCAGTCCAACTGGACAGCTCATACGCAAAATACTGGGAAGAGGTGGGAGACAGTCTTGGCGAAGCCCAACTTTACCAGGACGCGTTGGCCGCTTTCGAACAATGCTTTATGGCAATGCCACATAACCTCGGCCTGCTCAAGAAAATCGGCGACTGCTACCTGGGCCTCGGCCAACCCGAAGCCGCCCATGAGGCGTATCGGCAATTAAAGGAAAAACTCTCCGGGGAAGAATGAAGTTCCGTGGCATGGGCTCCGCTCCCCGACGCAGTTCGACCACCGGTCCGTGTGGGGAAAGGGTCATTCCCCCACGGACCGCTTCCTCATTCAGGACAAGGGGGACGCGGGAAGGCGTTTCAGGAGGAAGTGCCAATAAGATGCCAAGCCAGGGGGGTGCCCCTTTCAAGGTCACGGACGGCCTTGCGGCCAAGGATTGTTTCGAGATAGCGGGGCGACAGTCCATGGCCGGGCCGGATGGAGCGAACATTCTCTCTGGTGAACACCTCCCCGGCCCGCACCCCCTTGACGACGTACAGTGAACGACGGAAAACCAACGATTTCTTCTCAACCTCCGTGGCCCCGTAAGCAACCTTTCCCAATGCCTGCCAGGCCCGCTCCGACTCTTCCACCAACCGCGCCAATTCATCCGGCTCCAAGGAAAAAGTGGCATCCACCCCCCCCTCGGCACGGTTGAGGGTAAAATGCTTCTCAATCACCGTTGCCCCCAAGGCCACGGCGGCGACGGAAACCCCCACCCCCATCGAATGATCGGAAATACCGACCTCGCAGTTGAACAGCTCCCGCAGATGCGGAATGGTCCGAAGGTTGGTGTTCGCCGGGCTGGCAGGGTAGGTACTGGTGCACTTCAAAAGAATGATATCATCGCACCCCCCAGCCCGCGCCGCTCGCACCGTTTCGTCAAGCTCGGCGACAGAGGCCATGCCGGTGGAGATGAGCAGCGGTTTACCGGTGGCGGCCACCTTGCGGATCAAAGGCAGGTCAGTGTTTTCAAAGGAAGCGATCTTGTAGCAGGGGACATCGAGGGATTCGAGAAAATCCACCGCCGTTTCATCAAAGGGGGTGCTGAAACAGATCAGGCCCAGTTCCCGGCACCGGTCGAATATGGGCCGATGCCACTCCCATGGGGTATGGGCTTCTTGATAGAGTTCGTACAAGGACTTTCCCCGCCAAAGGCTGCCGGGGTCATCGATAAAAAACTCTCCTTCCCGCACATCGATGGTCATGGTATCCGCAGTGTAGGTCTGGAGCTTCAAGGCATGCGCGCCACGCTTGGCCGCCGCCTCGACGATGGCAAGCGCCCGTTCCATGGACTGGTTGTGGTTGCCGGACATCTCAGCGATCACAAAGGGCTGATGCCCCACACCAATCTTTCTTTTTCCGATGGATATTTCCCGCATACTCACCTACCTTACATATCTTCCGAGGACAAAAGCCTCCGCCGCCTCGACACCCACGGTTGCCCCACGCCAGGCGGCGAGACTTTCGAGTGCTTTTACGGAGCGGGCATGCGGCCAAGGGCGCATCTCCGAGGCATAGACCCCAAGTGCCTCCATTTTCAGAGCCACGGTTTCGCTGATATCCTCAAACCAGTTGGGGACAAAGGGGAGTGCGGCGCCTGGTGTCCGCCACTCGGTACTTGAGGGCACCTCAAAGAAAAGCAAGGTCACAAAAGATTTTCCCGGCATCGGACGGCAGGCCGTTACCACCGCGTCATGCACCACGCGATGGTCAACGTTCAAATCACCGCCGTGATGCGTGTAGACAATGTCCGGTTGCAGACCAGAGATAAAATCCTCCACAACCTTGACCACGTCGAGGAGATCAACCGAATCCATGCGGTTGTCCGCAAAATCGAGCAAACGCAGGCTTGCCACCCCGAGAATACTGTTGGCTTCTTTCGCCACATCGGCAAGCGCCGAGAGTTCCTCGTCAAATAGCCCCCGATCCCGCCGTTCAGCACGGCTGGTCATGCCCTCGGCGAGAATCAAGACATGGACCGCATCCCCAGCCCTGCCATGCTTCGCCATCACGCCGCCGCACCCCAACACTTCATCATCAGGATGGGCCGCGATCACGGCTACTGTTTTACTTGGCATCATCCTTTCTCACTGTAATCTTAACATCCGCCACGACACCGTCCAAACGACGGGAAGCCCGTTGAAACTCGAACCTGAGGTGTTCGGTTTCCAAAAAGGCCCGCGGATAACCATCGGCATCAAGCATGCGAATGTAATCAAACACCTTGTCCAGATCTGAAAGCCCCGAGATATCACTCTGCTCCCGAGTTCGGCGCGGGAACTCCACCACTTCACCGGTCTGGGGCACCGGGACGGGCTCCTCATGGACAATGGTGGCAATCATATCCTCGATAATCAGGCCAGCCCGCATGTAGATCTCCTGAGCGGTTCCGAAAAGCGAAAGCGGCCTTTTCATATACACCGGTCCGGCGTCAAGCCCCTGTTCGCAACGCAAAGCCGTAATCTTTGTCTCATAGATCCCGCGGGAAACAAGATTTTGCAGAGGGCTGCCGCCACGGCCAAAGGGCACATCGGTCATATGAAAGATAACGCACTCGAAATTGTCATGCACCGGTGGTCGAATAATGTATGACCAATGGGGGAAAAAAACATAACGGGGCTTGATCTCGGACAGCCGTTCAACGGTAAGATCCCCTTTCCGATCAATCAAATGAAATTTGCCTTTTGTCCGCGACCTGAGATTATCGAGTAACGCCGGATGCCAATTGGAACTGACAGCAACTGCATATTCCATATCTCCCACCCCCTTTTAGGTTGCGAAACCCAACACAAGCCCAAACAGCCGTTAACGCCGAGATCACACTTCACATTCAAAATCACAGACCGAACACCGATAGCCGGCTTTTTCAAAGGCACGCAACGATGCCTTGTTACCGCCGACAACCCTCGCCCTAAGACGCTCCACACCCGCCAGATTGCGTCGCACCCAGTCGGTCCCTTCGGCAAGCAACTTCGTCCCCAGCCCCAGGCCGACCATGCCGGGCACAAGATACACGGAAACTTCGGCGAACCTCCCGTCGACATCGTAGCGCAAGACACCAACCGGTTCACCACCCACCTCTCCGATCAAAAGGTGCACATGCTCTGCCGCCAGCGCCCTCTCAAACCAAGCCACGTGCGTTTGCCAAGGAATTGGTGAAGGATCAAAAAAATATCTCCGCGTCGACTCACTATTACGCCACTCGAATATCCGCTTTCTGTCGGCAACAACTGCGCGACGCATGACTATTATTGCACGGTCCCCGCCATCCATCCGAGTTCTAATCCCTTTCCGGCCTGATTATCTCCTCAACAACCCGCCCCGCCCCCCCACCATCGCAGAGACGTCGAGCGACCCGACTCATTGCTTGCACGCCTTCTCTCTGCCTGGCGAACGCTCGCAGTTCAGAGGCCAGGAGACTACTGTCAACCCGTTCCCTGGTGCCAAGCCATTTGGCGGCGCCAAGCCGTGCCAGGCTGGCGGCAATCGGTTCCTGATTTTTTGCCGTCGTAATAACGATACTGGGCAAACCGAGGGCACATCGCTCCCACGAGGTGACACCGCCGGCTCCCACGGCCAGATCTGCCTTGCCCATCAACTCCGCCATGCTTCTGGTGGCCACATGCACCTTTACCGTTGCGGTCATCGAAGCGGCCCGCCTGCGGACCGCCTCCAGGTGTGGCGCATTCTCTCCCATTACAACATCGACTGCACCATCAAAACATGCCTTGTCAATCCCGTCGAGCACCATGCTTGTCACATCATCGGGATCCATACCACCAAGAGTGACCAGGAGCCGCTCCACCTGCGCCATCGCATCCCGCTGCGCAAAAATCTGTTCCCGATTTGCCGAAAATTCCGGCCGCAACAACGCATAGCGAGGCCCGAGCAACTGTTTGCAGGCATTCGGCAACAGCATAGCGTAACGCGCCCCCACGCCCTCAACCAAATTTTGGTCCAACAGCAGATCACAATCATGGCGACGGTCCGCCAGGTCATCAATAACCATGATACGCCGGACCGCAGGCCGCAGATGCGCTTCCCAGCGTTTATCCAAGGCGTAATGATCCACCACCAGCCAGTCAATACCTTCCCCGCCAGCGGTCACAACCGAGCCTGTTTCTTCCGCATCGAGCCGCCAATCTACGCCCAACCAGGGGGCATGCGCCACGTCGCCCCCCGACACCACGAAATCACGATCAGGTGCGGCCAGACGAGCAGTCTTAAACCCTTGCGCCCCGATAACCGCACAAAGATTTCCCGGTAACTCCCGACAGACAAAAGAGACACGCGCCCCACTTTGCCGAAGTTTTTCCGCCAGGGTCAGACACCGCATCACATGTCCGCTCCCCATAACAAGAGAACTATCGACTCGAATGGCTACTCGCACCCTAGCAACTCTTCTCCAGCAAAAACCAGGAAAGGTCATCTTGCGGAAAATTCGGATCCCGCCGATAGACAAAGCCATAATCAACCAGATGCAGATCATGGAACCTCTCCAGCAACTCTCCGGCAAAGTCCCGCTTAAAAAGGCGATCATCGTGACCACGGTAGGGTATCGTTACCGGCGTGGGATTATAATATTCCGCCACGCAGATATAACGACGGCTCGCCCTGTAAAGTCGATCATAGACCTTGTCAAGCATGTCAGGGTTGATATGAATGAGCACTCCTTTGGTAAAACTCAACGCATACTGTCGCGTCGGCTCAAACTCCAGGATAGAACCTTGGCAGACCTCGGCTTCGCCCCACTCCTTGAGAATCGCAACGGCTTTGGGATTGATTTCCACGGTGGCCAGTTCTGCCCCGGGCAGGAGCCGCCGCAGAGCCCGCAGGTTCAGGCCGATGTTGGCGCCGAATTCAATAATCGAGTCTACGCCTTTGGTGCGACTTAAAATTTTCGCAAAAAGGGCGGAGTTGGTGGCAATCCAGGCTTCACCGGTGTTCCGCTCAACATATTCATCACCGAAGGTACCTGCCCAGAAATTTTCCTGCTCAGTCCGTAACGTCTCAGTCGTCATTCGTCTCCCACCTTTTTTTGTTCCACATGGGCATTGAGCAAACTCAATTCAGGGTGCTTGGCAAGCAAGCCGAGAACCGCCTCCATACCGAAAATGCCATCTCCGTTGCGTCCAAGGTTTTCATAAATGGCGTGGATCAAACTCCAATCCTCGGCAGTGTCCAGGGTCCATCGATGAAACGACAAGTCTGCGTCATTTTCAATAGCAGCAAGCGAAAAGATTTCCGGATGCCGGTAAAAATATGGCGTCACATGCTCTCGCTCATAGGGCTTGACCGCTTCTCTCGCCGCTTGCGCAAGGGCCGCAAAGGTAAATATTTCCGTCTCCAGACCGCGCGGAAAAGTACGCTTCAGGAAATTACAGAAATAGTCCCCCCCCTTCCCTTCCCTGTGGGCAGACAGGAATTGCTCCATCATACGATCAAGAACGGCGGGGTCGTACAAGGGGCAATCCGAGGTCACCCGAACAACGATATCCGCCCCGGCCTCCTGCGCGGCACCATAAAAGCGAGAGAGAACATCATCTTCACTGCCACGGAAAATCTTTGCGCCATGTCGCAGGCCTTCCTCGCCAACAACATCATCTCTCGCAAGGGTCGTCGTTGCCACCACCACTTCATCGATCAGACGGCAGGCCCGGACTCGCGCGATAACATGCCCGAGAACCGTTTTGCCGCATAATTTGCGCATTACCTTGCCGGGCAGTCGAGTCGACCCCATTCTGGCCTGAATGATCACTACCGATTTCACGACAACACCTCATGCAATGCATCGACCACAAAATCCTGTTGCCGTTCCGTCATGGCCGGATAAAGCGGCAAAGTCAACGCCTCTGCGTAATAACGCTCGGCCTCGGGGAAATCGCCTTTTCTGAAGCCGAGACCTTGATAATAGGGCTGGGTATGAACGGGGATGTAGTGGACATGGACGCCAACGCCTCGTTCACGCAAATCAGCAAATACACGGCTTCGCGATTCAGCCCCCCCCCTCTGCAAGCGCACCACATACAAGTGCCAGGCACTGGCTATATCATCTTCCCTCGGCGGCAGCTGAAGCGGCAAGTCGGCTAACGCCGCAGAGTAACGATCAGCCAGAAAACGCCGCCGGGCCACAAATGCATCGAGACGCCCTAATTGACTAATACCCAATGCGGCATGGATGTCCGACATGCGGTAATTGTACCCGAGATCAATCTGCTGATAGTACCAAGGCCCATGTGACGGACCGACCATTTCCGTCTCGGCACGAGTGATTCCGTGACTACGAAGCGTAACAATTTTCTCATGCAGATCTGGCCTATTGGTAAGAACTGCCCCCCCCTCTCCCGTTGTTATTATTTTAACGGGATGAAAACTGAACACCGTCGCATCCGAATGACGGCACCCCCCAACCGGGGCTCCTTGATAGTGGGCACCAACGGCGTGTGAAGCATCTTCAACGACATAAAACCCATATTGCTGGGCCAGTGCCGCAATCTCTTCCATTTCACAGGAATGCCCCGCGAAATGCACGGGGATGACCACCTTGGGCACTCGACAAGCGTCCGCAGCCCGCTCAAGTTTCCGCCTTAAGGCCCTCACGCTCATATTATAGGTTTGGGGATCAATATCGACGAAATCGACATCCGCCCCGCAATACAGTCCACAGTTAGCCGAGGCGACAAAGGTATTCGGAGATGTCCACATGACATCCCCGGCCCCCAGTCCCAATGCACGGCAAACGGTATGCAACGCGGCTGTCGCATTACAGAGCGCCGCCGCATAACGGGTTGAGCAGTAGGCTGCCAACGCTTTCTCAAAACGCTCGACGCAGGGCCCCTGCGTCAACCAATCCGAGCGAAGAACCTCATCGACGGCAAAAATATCTTCTTCGCTGACAGAATGCTTCCCGTACGGAATAAATGTCTCTACTTTTCCAGACCGCAATTTTTCCTCCAGCATTCACGCAGTTCCAAAATTGCGCTGCAAGCCTTGCCGGCCACCAAAGGAATGTCGATTTACGACCTTATCTTCCAGAGAAGGTAGCCTGACTATAATTAAAGCTCACATCATTTTCGTTTCTTTTCAAGCCACTGGATTCTTGTTCAGCGGTTTTTTTGGCCAGGAATTTTTTAAGGTTGGTATGCTTCTTATAACCACCGGTCTTCACAAGCTGATCGTCAGCCAGGGACAGCCCCAATGCTTCCTTTGCATTCTTTGCACAGTTTTCTATTTCTCCAAGAATTTCTTTGTTCGTCATATTAGTCATATTGAGACAAATATCCTGCCTTTCCGTGATAGAGGTCAGGAACGCATCCTCATCCTTAATAAATCCATGCTCTTTAGCATATGCGTACATACCGGTATATGGCAACGGAAGTAAAAAGCCTATACTGGGATAAATATCATTTTCAACACACATATTGAATGTCTCGTGGATAGTTTCCTTGGTTTCTATGGGGTACCCGAAAACAACGCTCACATTGCAAGCGATCCCGACTTCCTTCAATATCTGTATCTGCTCCCCAAAATACTCCGGCTTCACATGTTTTTTCATCATTGCTAAAATCTCGGAGTTCGCCGACTCCAGGGAGAAGCCGACCCCGGCGCAACCGGCCTCCTTCATTCTCTTAGCGACCTCCAACCTTTTCTGGTACGATTTTTCAGGTTTGCCAAGCAAATCCGTGCGAATAGAGGCACTCCAATTAAACTTTAGGCCGGATTCGGCAATTGCATCCAACATTTTTTCTACCTGCACAATAGAGGCGAAACTCAAATCATCCCAAAAGTTGAAATACTCTGCACCATAAACCTCCATATCCCGCCGCACTTCAGCAAGGATGTTTTCAGGCGACCGAAAACGGAATGGGTCATCCCAAAAGACGTAATGGCAAAAAGTGCATTTACTGATACAACCTCTCGCCGTACTGATAGGCATGGTTATAGGCATTTTCCCATCTCCGTTCATGCCTATCGCGGTGTCTCCTGAATTTTCAATATACCGCTTATCGAACAAACCCCACTCCACCATGGGGAGGTCGTCGATTTTACAACCTTTCCGACGCGTCGTTTTAACTATTTCCCCGCTGCCCCCCCGGTAGGCAATACCTGCGATGCCATCAAGACTTTTCCCCTCACGGAAGGCATCCAACACTTCAACACAGGTATGCTCCCCCTCGCCAATTACCACCACATCAGCGGGGGCATTTTCCATAAATACTTGATAACAGGAACCGGCCACGGAGTTCCCGACAACAATCTTTGTTTTGGGATGAAGCTCTTTAATTGTATGGGTCAACCATTTGATCCACTTATAATGAGTCACAATGGAGCCATACATGATTACATCATAGCTATTTTCGCTTATATATGACCTCACATACTCATCAGAGTATTCATTGATATCGACATCCAAAAGGTCGAAATCATACCCTCGGTGTTTGACGAAGGTCATCACACTAGCCAATCCGACTGGAAGAATTTTATAATTCGCATTTTTCCGTAAACATGGATTAACAAACAATATTTTCATATTATTTTCTCCTTATCCATCAGGTCTGACTTTTATGTTTAATCATATACATCAGCCTCTACGCATTCGCATTTACCTCCGAAACATCTTGAGAGCCAAAAACAATCTCCCGTAATTCCTCCACGGTCATCCACTCTTTATTGGCATCACTCGTGTAGACAAAACCGTCAGGCATTTTTTTCGCATCGACGTAATTTTTCCGATGCCACCAGGAGTGACTGGGCATAATCACATACATGCCATTATATTTGTAGGTATGGCGGCCTTCGTCCTCGCCGGTGAGGGCCTCATGAAGCTTTTCGCCTTCCCGGATGCCGATATGTTTCACCTCGCATTCAGGCGCAATAGCCTTGGCCAGATCCATGATCCGCATGCTCGGGATCTTCGGGACAAATATCTCTCCTCCCTCCATGTAGCGGAACCCGTTGAGAACCAGTTCCACGGCCTGGTCGAGGGTGATCCAAAATCGGGTCATTCGTTCATCGGTAATGGTGATCGTCCCGCTTTCCTTCTGCTGCAAGAAAACTGGAATCACACTCCCTCGGCTGCCGATTACGTTACCGTAACGCACACAGGCAAAACGGGTGCCGGTGGCACCGGCGTAGGCGTTGCCCTGAATAAAGAGCTTGTCGGAGCAAAGCTTGGTTGCGCCATAAAGATTGACCGGGTTGACCGCCTTGTCCGTGGAGAGGGCGATCACCTTTTTGACCCCGGCGTCAATGGCGGCGTCAACGACGTTTTGGGCGCCATGGACATTGGTCTTCACCGCCTCGAACGGGTTGTACTCACAGGCAGGCACCTGCTTGAGCGCGGCGGCATGAACCACCATGTCCACCCCATGCATGGCCCGCAACAACCGCTCACCATCACGCACATCACCGATAAAGAAGCGCAGGCGCGGATCATCCTTGAACTCGATTCGCATCTCGTGCTGTTTCAGCTCGTCCCGGCTGTAAATCCGGATGACCTTGGGGTTGTATTTTTCCAGCATCATCCGGCAGAAGTGCTTGCCAAAAGAACCAGTCCCACCGGTCAACAATATCGACTGTTTACTCCAATCAATGGCTTCCATGGCGCCCCTTCTTTTTTGAGTGAATATTTCCCTTGCACGGCCGATTGCGATTTTCTTTACGTAGACAAGTTCTTTGATCTGCTGAAATTTGACAATATCCCCTGCCGAATATCGACGCTGACCACCATTGGTCCTGGCTGGCCGCACGACATCGGCAAACTCCTTTTGCCAAAACCGGATTGTTGACACCGGCACCCCCACCTGCTCACTGACCTCTTTAATCCGCATCTTCATCATTTCACCAGGTCTGCTTTCTTCTTTCCGACAAGAGCCATTTGGCCGAATCCCAAAACTCCTCGGCAACTCCATGTGTACTATCGGCACCCGCGCACCAAAAGTTTAATCTAACTTTTGCATCAACTTTAACTTTCCCCTCAAAGAGATTACGCTCACGCTTAAAGCAAAAATCAGACCAATTGGCCCACAAAAATAAAACAAGTACGAAACTACAGGGCAATAGGACTACAGGCAGCTGCTGCGGACAAGCATATGGATCTCTAAAAAAGGCAAGTATCTGACGCTGGGCAGGAAAAAATGGCATCCCTTTCCCAAAGGGAGGGGGACGTTATGGAATTTTTACCCGGCGAGCGGCAATGGGCTTGCCGAAGACATCAACTCCAGGAATGCCCCCCCTCTTGGGTATCGGCCGTGGCTTTCGCAACCAGGGGAGGTTCAGGACGATGATTCCAACGCGGTGGTCACGACCCTCCCCCGGCTACCAGCAGAAATGCCGGAAGGGCCGACAGGCGAAAGTGACCAAAGACAAAAACAACAGGCGAGACTGAATAAAAACGAAGCGACAATGAGTTGTTCGGCAAGTCAGGAACAGCTGTGGCGGGAAATATCTTCATTTTGCCGGACAACTAAAAAGCACATTGTCCGCCTAACTTTTACATACTTCTTAAAATTGACTGGCGCCCTACAACTCTTCCATACTGGCAAGATACCTCTCCCTGTAACCATAAAAATCGGAATCACCAAAAAAGGTTTGCAAACCATTTTTAATTCCTGCCAATAAGTCGCGGTCAACAAACCTGTTTTCGGCATTGCACGAAGAAAATTTTTCCGCCACGGAACAGATCCGACGTTCCAGTCTTTCAGGAAATAGTTGCAGAGAATACCGCATAAAATTTCTCACAACATGGATCGACTCAGACGGATCCGGTTGCCCCTGTGGCAATACACCGTTTTGAACAAAAAAATGTACCCACTCGTTCACCTCGCGCATAAAGGCCAACGCAGGCGGTTTTAATGATTTATTCTGGACAACAACGGGCAAATCCTCTACTTGATCCTGGGGAACCGGAACCCCGGAAAATCTTTCGACCTCAGCGAAGAAAGCGCCAGAATCATCCCTTAACATCTTCGAGGGCAAAACAAGGATATTGTCACGCCCAAAATATTTCGCCCAGACATCAACAAGATTTACAACGTCAAAAAAGTCTGCAAGGTAACTCCCCATTATTTGTTGAAATTCCGGGAAAGTCGATGGTATACCCATTTTTACAAATTGGTTATAGACGGAAAGAAGCCACAGTTCCGGTTGACGTAAAACCACCATGATTTTTGTCTCACCTGCCACGCGCGCCAATGAAGACGCGATCGTATCTCGAAATTTAGCCAAATCCCCGAATTTTTCTTTTCCCAAGAGTGGTCCACACAAGGCCTCGGAACTCAGAATGATTTTATCGCCTTCCACAGGGGGACCATGGTCAAAATCGATCAGGAATCTTCCATCTCCCGACACCAAACCATTCGCATATTTATCCGCCACATCGATTAGTGATATTAAGCCATGCTGAACAAGACAAATCCCTGGAGTGATGTTCCATAAAGATTGCAACACCGTCGAAGCCGCTTTGGGAAAACCAATATGTATTAACTTAATCTCCATAACTCTCCTCTAAACACGATGACAAGGGACACCTCCCCACCTACAAAACCAAACGAGAACAACCACCTTTTCACACCAGCAGGTTGAGCAGAACCTGCTTCACGGCGTTGGCCTGGGCCAGGGAAAAGGCCCCGGCCTGCTGAAGTATCTTCATCTTGACCAGCACCGATGACTCTTCGGAGTAGTCGACATCCCGAATCGTCGACTCCGCGCCCTTGAGATTGATCTGGGTCGAGGTGATGTTGGCGATGGTGGAGGCCAACTGGTTCTGCACTGAACCGATTGCGCTCCGCACCTGATCGAGATCAGTCAGGCCGGCATCAACCACCGCAATGGCCATTTGCGCACTCTGCTGATCCAGCACCGAAATCTCGGAAAGACGCGCCCGCTGCATGGCCCCCAAGCGTGTTTCCGGTGTTTCACTGTTGGCGGTGTTGGCGGCCAACCGACTGCCGACGGCCAGCATCGATCCAGGCCGCAAGGTTGTATCGGCCAGGATTTCCGTCTCCTTGACCACCACAAGATCCTTTTGCAGGACCGTCCCAGCCTCATAGATCCCGCCATCCTGACCAACCACCGGACTCCGCAGATATGTCCCCCTGGCAATGACGCTGCCGGCCGCCAACACAGTACCGGCCCGCAGTTTCATGGTGGTGTCAATGGCCACGACCTCTGCTTCGGCAAGAGTAATGCCACCGCCAAAGACAGAGCCGTTCTCCAGCACCGACCCGTCTCCGAGCACACTTCCGGACTGTAGATCCATATCCTGATGCAACTGCACATCGGTCGCCAGTACGGCATCGCCGTTGACCGTGGTCTGGGCAAGTATCCTGGTGCCACTGTTGTTGGCAAGCGATGAGCCCCCCTGCAAGCTCATCGCCGTTTGCAGGCGCATGCCCGACAGCAACGTCAACGGCAGATCCTTGGCCGCCGTTGTTCCGGCCTTCAAGAGAGTGCCGGCCCCGAACGATGAACCCGTGGCCAGCTTGATCTGGCTGTTCAGGTTCATTTCACTGCCAAGGAGCATGTCGTCCTGGATCGTCATTCCGGAGATCAGCACCGCGTCTGCATACAGTGTTGACCCATAGTTAACCACACTGCTTCGGCCAAGAAGCGAACCGGTCAGCAGGGTCATATCGGCGTCCACGTTCATCGCCAAAGATAAGGTTGCCTCGTCTCCGTCAAGGTGGGAGCCGTTGGCCAGAATGCTGCCGCTTGCTATCCGGGAGCCGGCCAGCAGATTCATCGTGCCTGTCAAATTCATCGTTGACGTCAGGGTCACGTCATCGCCGTCAATATGCGAACCTTCGGTCAAAAAACTTCCCTGTGCAATTCTGGAGCCGGAAAAAAGCTCCATACTGCTCACAAGATTCATCGCGGATTTCAGGGTCACGTCATCGCCATTTACATGGGAGCCATTAGCCAAAATGCTGCCACTCTGAATCCGTGAACCGGACAACAAAGTCATGCTGCTCTCAAGGTTCATGGCCGAGATCAACGTCACATCATCACCATCCACACGGGAGCCTTCCACTAAAACACTGCCACTGAAGATGGTGGAGCCGGACAGAAGATTC
>DHYV01000046.1:0-9641 GCA_002414225.1 Desulfobulbaceae bacterium UBA5121
GTAGAGGATCAGCGGCAGGCTGGGGGGGAAGAGCAGCCCCAGGCTGCCAGACGAGGTGAGCAAGCCTAGGGAAAAACGTTCCGAATAGCGGTCTTCAATGAGGGCAGGCAGCAGCAGGCCGCCCACCGCGAAGATGGTGACCCCGGAAGCACCGGTGAAGGCGGTGAAGACGGCGCAGACCACCAGGGCGATAACCGCGAGCCCCCCCGGCATCCAGCCGAGCAGCACCCGCGAGAGCTGCAGCAGCCGGTGCGAGGTCTTACTCTCGGCAAGCATGGTGCCGGCAAAGATGAACAGCGGCAGGGAGAGCAGAAGTGGCGTGTCGGCCAGCCGCGACATCTCGATGATCACCACCGAAAGATCGATGTGTACCGAAGAAAAGGAGAGCAGCGCCAGGGCGCTGATCACCACGAAGAGCGGGCTGCCCAGCAGGGCCGCCAGCAGAGTGAAGAGTTTGGCGGCGGTCATGGTCTGCGGGTCTCCTCGCTGGCCGTCGGGGCGCAGATCAGGGTGGCAAGATCGCTGACGGCGCGGACCAGGAAGCGGCAGCTGATCAGGGCAAAGGCCAGGGGAAAGGCGAGGTTGAAGGCCCAGGCGGGTATGGTGAGCAAGGTGCGGCCGCCAAAGGATGCCTCGTTGATCACAAAGACCACCGCCGCGTAGGCGAGCACTCCGCAGACCACGGCGGCAAAGAGGTCAAGCACCAGATGGAGCCAGGGCTGGAAGCGCGTCGGCAGGAGGTAGGAGGCGACGTCGATGGCGATGTGTTTCCCTTCGCGGGTGGCCACCGCGGCCCCGAAAAGGCCGGCCCAGAGCACCAGATAGCGGAGCAGCGGGTCGGCCCACACGAAGCCGGAGGCGAAAACGGTGCGCAGCAGGATCTGCAGACAGGCAAGCAGGATCATCGCCGTGAGCAGCAGGCAGAGCAGGGTTTCCTCGAGCCGGGCGAGGACGGTGGCGCCGAGGGTGAACAATCGTTTTCCGATGGCGGGGGAAGCGGGCATAGTGGTTTTCCCGGTGCGGGTGCCTTTGTTACGGCGCGGGGCGGCTGGCGGGGGTTGCCGCGAGGCCGCTTATCAGCGTCTGGTAGATCTCTTTTGAAAAGGCGGTGCCCACCAGCTTGGCCACCGTCTGTTGCCGATGGGCCTTGAGCTGGGTGAGGGCCTCGGGTGTGGCGTGGACCATGGTGAGGCCGCTGGCGCGGAGCGCCTCAAGGGCATCGCGGTTGCTCTGGCGGGTGTCGTTGACCAGATTGGCGAAGTTGTGGCGCGCCGCCTCCTCGATGAGCCTGGCGTACGCGGGCGGCAGCCGGTTGAAGGCGCGGCCGTCGAGCACCAGGGCACCGTAGGAGTAGCCGAAGGGGATGTCGGTGATGTAGCGGGTGCGGGTGAACCACTGCAGTACCACCGCGCCGTAGAAGGAGTTGAACACCGTGTCGATCATGCCGGTCTGCAGCGAAGTGAGCACGTCGGGGATGGAGAGCGGCGTGGGAGTGATCCCCAGGGTTTCGAAGTAGGTCTTACTGATCGGGTCACCCTCCGGGATCCATGACTTGGCCGTCCGGAGCCCATCGAGGGTGGTGATGGGGCGGGCGGACATGGCGTAGAGAAAGCCCACCTCGGTGGTGGCGACGAGCTTCAGCCCCTGGTTTGCGAAGGCTTTCTGGAGTGGGCCCCAGAGGGTTGCCCAGGCCCGGTCCACCTCGTCGTAGGAGTTGAAGAGAAAGGGGATGCCCAGCACTCGGAAGTCCGGGACGACCTCGCTAATACCGGTCATGGTGAAGCCGCCGCCCTGCAGCTGCCCCACCCGTATCTTGCGGTACATGGCCCGGTCGTCACCCATCACCCCGCCGGGATAGATCTTGAAGGTGACATCGCCGTGGCTCTTCTCGGTGACCTCCCGGGCGAACTCCTGGAACCGCTTGGCCCAGACACTGCCATCCGGGGCCAGGGAGGCGATTTTGAAAAGGTACTTATCTCCGGCCACCGCGGCGGGGGTAGGCCGGCAGAAGGCGGCAAGGCAGGCGAGAAGCAGCACGAGGAGGAAGGGTGATCGGCGGCGCATGGTGGCTCCAGGGTGTGATAGATGTCTGTTTCGGACGGCGTGGCCTCTTCCTGCCGGAGCGGCAGGCCCCAGCGGGGAGGGCAAAACGGTCAGAAGTAGTCGTCAATGTGGCGTAACAGCCGTTCTGCCCGCAGTTTGGCCAATCGGTTGGCCGCTGTCAAGTTCGGCGTTGCCGTCAGCGGCTGGTCGAGCACCTCCTTGAGGAGGCTGGCAAAGAGGTCGCGATTGAAGACCTGGCGGGCATAGGTTTCCGCGTAGGCAACCTGGGTGGCCAGGAAACGGCGATGGGCAATGGCCAGCGCGCGTTCGAAATGGGCGCGACTCTCTTCGGGGCGGCCGCCGAAGAGCGGCGGCTTGGTCCCCAGCAGGACGCCAAGGAAGAGGTGGGCCGAGCCGTAGTAGTACGTATCGTCCAGCGCCACCACCCGTTCCATGAGTAGCTGTACCTTGGGCAGCGCGATCATGGCCGCCGGAGCCCCCTCCTGGAGGCGGATCCAGGTGGCCCAGCCCCAGCCGCCCCAGAAGAGGGTCGGCAGATCCTGGCGGGAGGTTCTTGCCACGGCCTGCCGGCACTGGTCAACAGGCAGGGTGGCGATGTCGGCGAGTCCCGGCAGGCGGCCGAGCAGGGCCAGGGAAAGCTCCTTGCCCTTTTCGGCATAGCGGCGGGCGTCGTCCCGCCGGTTGTACTCGGCGAGCAGGGCGGCATAGGAGGAGTAGGCCCGGGCCGCGGCGACCTGCAGCCGTCGGTCGTCGGGACTTGCGGTGAGCAAGCCGTCCATGATGAGGAGGAGAGACGGCGTGCCGTCGCGGAGCAGGTCGAGATCCGACTGCCGCTCTAAGGACTGCTGGAGCGGGGTGACCAGGGGCGGAACCAGCAGGGATGCGCAGCCGGAGAGCAGCAGGGGCAGGGCAAGGGAGAGGATGGCCATGCCCTGCCGCAAGCGCCGACCGTAGCGGTGGCAGGCCAGATATCCCGGGACTGTGGCGGCGCGAAAAGGGGCAGGCACGTTGCTCATCACCGTTGGCGTTTGGAGGGCCGGTCGCGTAATTGTCCATGACCCGCTCCGGCGTTTGCAGTACAGTAAAGGCTACTTTTGAAGGATAGTAGAGTCATGCCTCCAGGTCCATCGAAAACCTTTGGCACCACGGCGTGGTTGCCAAGGGGGGGGGGCGGAGGCACGGGCTCTCTCATTTTTTTAGGTAGCCGGTCCCATGGCCAAAAATTTAATACTCTTCGGTTTCTTCCTGGTGGCGGTGGGGCTCGCCTGGCCCTGGCTCGGCAAGCTGCCATTGGGGCGGCTGCCGGGCGATATCGTTGTCCGTCGCCCCGGCTTTCGCCTCTATCTGCCCATCACCACCTCTATCCTGGTGAGTCTTCTGCTATCGCTGCTGCTCCGGCTTTTCCGCCGCTAGGGCCGGCCGGCAACCCCGAAAGCCATGGGGGCTGGCGGCGTTACCCTTTGCTGTGTGGTGCTTAGTCAGCTTCTGGTCCGATCTGCTCTGTTCAGGACGGGAAAGCTATCATATCCTCTTTTTTACTCCCCGAGATAAAAAAATATTGTTTTTGCCAAGACTCTGCTTTAATTAAAGCAGCTGCTTTACCATCAACGACCTGGTACGTTTCGGAGTCCGACCCCTTATGCCCGTTGCCTCTGTTTCGCCAGGTGCGCCCCTGCCGGTGGCCGGCGGTCCGGCCGTGGCCGATCCCGTCACCGCCACCTCTCCCGTTGCCAGCCGTATCGCGGGCTATGACTTTGCCCGGGCGCTTGCCGTCCTCGGCATGATCGTGGTCAACTACTACGGAATCTTTCGGACCTCGCTCAAAGGGCCGCTGCTCTTTACCGGTCTGGCCGAATTTCTCAGCGGCAGGGCGGCCGTCCTCTTCGTGATGCTGGCCGGGGTGGGGGTGACCCTCATCGCCCGGCGGCCGCTCCTCGCCGGCACTGCCGAGGCCATGGCCCGTTTTCGGCAGCGGATGGTGGCCCGCTGCGCGGTGCTTCTGGCGATGGGCCTGCTTTTTCGGCTGGTCTGGAACGCCGATATCCTCCACTTCTACGCCCTCTTCTTGAGTCTGGGGGCGCTGTGCGTCACCTTCTCGAGCCGCAAGCTCTGGGCCCTGGTGCTCGTCTTCTGGCTCACCGGGCTTCTCATTTACACCGCCACCCTGGGAGATCCCGGCCTACCCGATGGGTTGGCCACGGCCGGATTTTTGATTCCAGTGGTCGACGACCTGCTGTTGGGCGGCTACTATGGGGCTTTCCCCTGGTTTGCCTTTCTGTTGGTGGGGGTATGGTTCGGCCGGCCCGCGGTGATGTCGCGGCCCGAGATTCATGGTCGAATCTTCCTCGTCGCCCTCTTCCTCTTCGTCGGTGCCGAGCTGCTGATGGGCTGGGTGCCGACGGCATTCCCGGCCCTTGCCGGCGGTGAATCGTCGGTGGCGGCGTTGGTTGAAAACAACGCCTTCCCGGCCTCCCCACTCTTCGCCCTTTCCGCCGGCGCCTGCGCCATGATGGTGCTGGTCGGCTCCATGCCCCTCGCCCGCCTGCCCCTCCTGGCCCCCTGTATCCGGGGGATGGCAAGTGCCGGCCAGATGAGCCTCACCGTTTACATCGGCCACGTCCTGCTGGGTCTGGCGGTGGTGCCGCTGTTCCACAACGCCTGCGGCGAGGTGGCCTACTCCTACGCGGTGACCCTCTTCATGGTGACGGTGATGGTGGGGCAGATCTTCCTTGCCCAGGTCTGGTGCCGCCGCTTTGGTCGCGGCCCACTGGAACTGTTGCTGCGCAGGCTCTCCGGCACCGGTTGAAGTGGCTCCGGCCTCCCTGGCTGGCCATGCCGGGGCCGGGGTTTCCTGTTCCACCTACCTCGGCAAGGCCATCAGAGATCTTCCCTGCCGAGGTAGGCGGCCACGGTTTTCTGCAACTCGGCAAAGCTCTTGCAGTCGTAAAGCCTGGCCCGGATGGCGGCGCCACCGGTGAGCCCCTTGAAATACTTGCCGGCGTGGTTCTTGGTCTTGGCGAGCACCCGTTCCACCGCGAAGAAGCGGGCGATGAGTTCCAGGTGCCGCCCGAGGGCGGTGAGCCGGCTGTGGCGTGAGGGCAGCATGGCCGCCCCGGCACGGAAGATCTGCGGATTGCCCAGCGCCGCCCGGCCGATCATCACCCCGTCGCAACCCGTCTCCCGCATCATCCGCTTCCCTTCCTCGTGGGAGTGGATGTCGCCGTTGCCGATTACCGGGATCTTCACCGCCGCCTTCACCGCCCGGATCACCCCCCAGTCCACCTCGCCGGAAAAGCCGTCGGTCCAGGTGCGGGCATGCACCGCCACGGCCCTGGCGCCTGAGTCTTCTGCCATCTGCGCAAAGGCGACGGCGGTGATCGAGTGGTGGTTCCAGCCCGAGCGGAACTTGACCGTCACCGGCACCTTGGCGCTGTCGGCGACCCGCCGGATGATTTGGGCGGCGAGCTTGGGTTCCCGCATCAGGGCGCAGCCAGCCCCCCGCTTGATCACCTTTTTCACCGGACAGCCCATGTTGATGTCGATGCAGTCGAAGGCGGCAAGCTCGCAGGCAATGGCCGCCGCCTCGGCCATGATCTCCGGCTCGGCGCCGAAGAGCTGCATGGCCACCGGGCGTTCATCGGCAACACTCTGCAACAGGTCGATGGTGTTCTGCTGGCGGTAGACCAGGCCGTGGCTGCTGATCATCTCCGAGTAACAAAGGCCGGCGCCGTATTCGCGGCAAAGAAGCCGGAAGGCAAGATCGGTGTAGCCGGCGAGTGGGGCCAGAATGAAGGGGGAATCGAGGGTAAGCGCGTCAATCTGCATGGCTGTGTGGGGAAGAACAGAAAGACGCCTGCCCGGAAGATGGGTTCTCCCGGGCAGGCGTCTTGGGGATGTCATTGGTTCTTTGGCGAGTGGTGGTGAGAGAGCGGCTGGCAGCTGGCCAACAGCCAATCGCCGTAATTCTTACAGCGCCGCTTCCACCGCCGCCACCACGTTAGCTGCCGTGAATCCGAACAGTTTGAAGAGTTCGCCGGCCGGTGCCGACTCGCCGAAGCGGTCGAGGCCCACCACCTTGCCGCGGAGCCCGACGTACTTGTACCAGCCGTCGCTCACCCCGGCCTCCACCGCCACCCGGGCGGTGACCGCCGGTGGCAGCACTGCGTCGCGGTAGGCAGCATCCTGGGCGTCGAAGACGTTGGTGCAGGGCATGGAGACCACCCGCACCTTCTTGCCCTTGTCGGCCAGGGCCTTGGCCGCGGCCAGGGCCAGTTCCACCTCGGAGCCGGTGGCGATGAGGATGGCGTCGGGGCTGGCACCCTCACAGTCTTGGATGATGTAGCCGCCGCGGGCGATATTGGCCAGCTGCTCGGCGCTCCGGGCGATGTGGGGCAGGTTCTGCCGAGAGAAGGCGAGCAGGCTCGGGCCGTCCTGCTTTTCGATGGCCGCCTTCCATGCCACCGCCGACTCCACCGCGTCGCAGGGCCGCCAGGTGTTGGCGTTGGGGATCATCCGCAGGGTGGCGATCTGTTCCACCGGCTGGTGGGTGGGGCCGTCCTCGCCGAGCCCGATGGAATCGTGGGTGAGCACCTGGATGGTGTGGGCCTTCATCAGCGCCGACATGCGGATGGCGTTGCGGGCGTACTCGGAGAAGATCAGGAAGGTGGCGCCGTAGGGGATGAAGCCGCCGTGCAGCGCCACCCCGTTCATGATCGCCGCCATGCCGAACTCGCGTACCCCGTAAAAGACGTAGTTGCCGCCCGCCTCCACCTGGATGCCGCGGCTGCCCGACCAGAGGGTGAGGTTGGAGCCAGCCAGATCTGCCGAGCCGCCCAGAAGCTCGGGCAGCGCGGGGCCGAAACCGTTCAGACAGTTCTGGGATGCCTTGCGGGTGGCCACCTTTTCGGCCTTGGCGTTGACCTGGGCGATGAAGGCGTCGGCCTTTTCGGTCCAGTCGGCGGGGAGTTGGCCGGCGAGCCGCCGGTCGAGTTCGGCGGCGAGTTCCGGATGGACGGCGCGGTAGTCGGCGAGTTTCTCGGTCCAGGCGGCTTCCCGTTTGGCCCCGGCCTCTTTGGCATCCCAGCCGGCATAGATGTCGGCCGGCATCTCGAAGGGGGCATGGGGCCAGCCGATGGTTTCGCGGACCAGGGCGATCTCTTCGGCCCCCAGCGGCGCGCCGTGGCAAATCTCCTTGCCCTGCTTGTTGGGCGCGCCCCAGCCGATCACCGTCTTGCAGCAGATCAGGCTCGGCTTGTCGGTGACCGCCCGTGCCTCCGCCGCGGCGCGTTTCACCGCCACCGGGTCGTGGCCGTCGACGTTCTCCACCACGTGCCAGCCGTAGGCGCGGAAGCGGGCCGGGGTGTTGTCGGTGAACCACCCCTCCACCTCGCCGTCAATGGAAATGCCGTTGTCGTCGTAGAAGACGATGAGCTTGCCCAGCTTGAGCGTGCCGGCCAGCGAACATGCCTCGTGGGAAACACCCTCCATCATGCAGCCGTCGCCCATGAAGACATAGGTGTGGTGGTCGATGATCTCGTGGCCGGGCCGGTTGAACTGGCCGGCCAGGGTTTTTTCGGCGATGGCCATGCCCACCGCGTTGGCGATTCCCTGGCCCAGGGGGCCGGTGGTGGTTTCCACCCCCGGGGTATAGCCATACTCGGGGTGTCCCGGGGTCTTCGAGTGAAGCTGGCGGAAGTTCTTGATGTCCTCCATGGTGAGGGCGTAGCCGGAGAGATGGAGAAGGGAGTAGATCAGCATGGAGCCGTGGCCATTGGAGAGCACGAAGCGGTCGCGGTTGGCCCATTTGGGGTTGGCCGGGTTGTGGCTCAGGAAGTCGTTCCAGAGCACTTCGGCGATATCGGCCATGCCCATGGGGGCGCCGGGGTGGCCGGAATTGGCCTTTTGGATGGCATCCATGCTCAGGGCACGGATGGCGTTGGCAAGCTCTTTGCGCGACGGCATTGTTTTCCTCCAGCTACTGAATTAGGTTGGTCCGCGGTCAGCACCGGACCTCCCGGCGAGGGGCCTGGGGCGCGAGAGGCAGCGCCTCCGGAAGGCTCTCCGGGGATGGACTGACCGAAACATTGATGATCGGGATCGAGCGGTTCGGCTTCCCTGCTCGGGGTTGGCGAAAGCGACTTCTTTTTCCCGCGGGCGACGACGCCGGTCGCCGCGCCCTTATTCGCCGCGCGGCGGCGTCCCGCCCTGAGCGGCGGCGGGGGTTGCCTTGTGCAGGGTTTTGAGAGCGGAAAGGAAGCGGACATAGACCTTTTCGCCCAGGTCGTTGGCGCATTCGCCAAGTGCCTTTTCCAGTTCGCTCTGGGTGGTGGCGGCGTCGTTGGTGACCAGATACGACTTGGTGAAGGTTTCCGTGGTGGTGGGCCAGACCAGGGTGCCGGTGGCCCGGTCTTCCAGGGTGTAGCGGACGGTGAGGTAGACCGTGCCGCGGCTCGAGCTGAGGTCGATGGTCTGGATGGTGCCATGGAGGAGGTAGTCCGCCTCCTTGCCGCTTTTCTTAAGGAGGAGCTGCTCCGAGTTCTGCAGCCAGTCGGCAACCGTGTTGTAGACCGTGGACTCGAGTCCTGCCTCGTTGGTGTCGTTGTCCCACATCGCCATGTAGATGGGGATGGGGCCGCCGGTGTAGCCGGTGGCCATGGAGTCGTACACCCGGGAGAGGGGGCTATAGCCGCAGCCGGCGAAAAGCAGCAGGGTCGCGAGCAGGGGCGCGGCAGCTGCCAGCACTCTTTTTGCCTTGAACATCGCTCTCTCCTTATTGCATTGACGGGGTATGCCAAGCGGCCGATTTAGACCACGATATTGACCAGTTTGTTCTTGACCACGATGATCTTGCGTACCGGCTTGTCGGTGATGAAGGAGCGTACCTTGTCGTCGGCCTGGGCGAGTTCCTTGAGCCGGTCGTCAGCGGTGTCGGGCGCGACGTTGAGACGCCCCCGTACCTTGCCGTTGACCTGAACGACGATGGTGATCTCCTCCTCCTGGGCCGCTTCGGGATCGGAAACGGGCCAGTTCGTGGTGGCGAGCGGAGCTCGGTGGCCGGTCGCCTCCCAGAGTTCCTCGCAGAAATGGGGAACCATGGGGGCGAGGAGCAGGAGCACGGTTTCCACCGCCTCGCGGACCACCGCGGGTTCCGCCTTGACCTCGGCCTCGTCGGCGGTCAGGGTGTGGAGGGAGTTAACCAGCTCCATGACTCCGCTGATGGCGGTGTTGAAGTGGAAGTCCTGGTCGAGATCGCGGCTCACCCGCTCAATGGTCTGGTGGGTCTTGCGGTGCAGAGTCCGGCCGGCCGGGTTGAGGTCGGTCGTCACCACCGGTTCGGCGGTGTCGAGCAGGTCGCGGTTGGCCATCACGAAACGGTAGACCCGGAAGAGGAAGCGCGACGCGCCCTCCACGCCCTGGTCACTCCATTCGAGGTCGCGTTCGGGAGGAGCGGCAAAGAGGCTGAAGAGCCGTACCGTATCGGCGCCGTAGCGTTCCACCAGCTCGTTTGGGTCCACCACGTTGCCTTTGGACTTGCTCATCTTCGAGCCGTCTTTGATCACCATCCCCTGGGTGAGGAG
>DHYV01000046.1:9742-106110 GCA_002414225.1 Desulfobulbaceae bacterium UBA5121
GTCCATGGTGTCGGTTTCGCGCCGCGCCTCGCCGCCGCAGGCCGGACAGGTGGTGTGGTAGAAGCTTTCGAGCTTGGGCAGCGGTGATTTGCCCGAGGCGTCGAGCTGAACGTCGGTGGGCAGCAGTACCGGCAGATCCTTCTGGGGCACCGGCTGGACACCGCAGGTGGGGCAGTGGATCATGGGGATGGGGGCGCCCCAGAACCGCTGCCGGGAGATCCCCCAGTCGCGGAGCCGGAAGGTAGTCCGCTTGAGGCCGAAGCCGCGCTCCTGGGCCGCCTGGGTTATGGCCGCCTTGGCCTCGGCAGAGGGGATGCCTGAAAACTCGCCCGAGTTCACCAGCACTCCGGGCTCGGCAAAGGCCGCCGCCATGGTGGCCGGGTCGAGGGGGTCGCCTTCGGGCTGGATCACCACCCGGATGGGCAGGTCGTACTTCCGGGCGAACTCGAAGTCGCGCTGATCGTGGGCCGGCACCGCCATCACCGCGCCGGTGCCGTATTCCATAAGCACGAAGTTGGCCACGTAGATGGGGATCTTTTCGCCGTTGTAAGGGTTTCCGCAGTAAGCGCCGGTGAACACCCCTTCCTTTTCGAGTTCGTCCTCGGGCTTCTGGCGCTGCTTGGCAAGCCGGGTCCGTTCGACGAATTCGCGCACCGCCCCTTCCTGGCCGGTGCCCCGGGAGAGTTCCTCCACCAGGGGGTGTTCTGGCGCGATGGACATGAAGGAGACGCCGAAGATGGTGTCGGGCCGGGTGGTGAAGATGGAGAGCGCCTTGTCGCTCCCATCCACCGCGAATTCGATCTCGGCACCGAGGCTCTTGCCGATCCAGTTGCGCTGCATGGTGAGCACCTTCTCGGGCCAGCCCGAGAGGGTGTCGCAGTCGGCGAGCAGTTCGTCGGCGTAATCGGTAATCTTGAAGAACCAGCCGTTCATCTCCCGCGGTACCACCTGATTGTCGCACCGCCAGCAAGCGCCGTCGATGACCTGCTCGTTGGCGAGCACCGTCTGGCAGGTTTCGCACCAGTTCACCGTGGTTTCCTTGCGGTAGACGAGCCCCTTTTCGTACATCTTGATGAAAAAGAGCTGTTCCCAGCGGTAGTACTTGTCGTTGCAGGTGGCGATCTCCCGGTCCCAGTCGTAGCTGAAGCCCATGCGTTTGAGCTGGCGCTTCATGTAGTCGATGTTGTCGTAGGTCCAGAGGGCGGGGTGGGTGTTGTTCTTGATGGCGGCGTTTTCCGCCGGGAGTCCGAATGCGTCCCAACCCATGGGGTGGAGGACGTTGTAGCCACGCATCCGCTTGTAACGGGCCACCACGTCACCGATGGTGTAGTTACGGACGTGGCCCATGTGGATGCGGCCCGACGGATAGGGGAACATCTCCAGCAGGTAGTACTTGGGGCGGTCCGCGGCCTCGGTCACCTTGAAGGTTTTGTCAGTCTGCCATTTCAGCTGCCATTTTTCCTCAATGGCTTTGAAATCGTAGGAGATGGGATCAGTGGCTGTCATGCTCGTTCCTTGCCTGCCGTTTGGGCCGCGGATGCGGATGTCTGTTGGTGGGGGATGGGCGACCGGGACGTGGGCCGGCCCAACGGCCGGGGGGTGGCCCGATCGCTTGATGTATTAACGGACCGCGGGTAAAAAAACAACCTCAATTGTCGTTGCCGCCGGCCGACAAAGGTGCCGGCGCGCCGGCTTACCCCGAGGCCGGGATGCCGTCCTGGGGCGCGAGGTTTTCAAAGGTGGTGTACTGGTTGATGAAGGCCAGTTCCACGGTGCCGGTGGGGCCGTTACGCTGCTTGCCGATGATCACCTCGGCGACGAACCGTTTGGGGTTGTCCTCGGCCTTGTTGTAGACCGCGTCCCGGTAGATGAAGAGGATGACGTCGGCGTCCTGTTCGATGGCGCCCGACTCGCGCAGGTCCGAGAGCTGGGGACGTTTGTTGGGCCGGCTTTCAAGGCTCCGGTTGAGCTGGGAAAGGGCGACCACCGGGATGTGGAGTTCCTTGGCCATGGCTTTGAGCGAGCGCGAGATCTCGCTGATCTCCTGCTCGCGCCGTTCGGTGCCGCTGCGGCCGCGCATGAGCTGCAGGTAGTCGACGACCACCATGCCGAGGTTGTGTTCGGTTTTGAGTCTCCGCGCCTTGGCCCGCATCTCCAGCACCGAGATGGCCGGGGTGTCGTCGATGTAGATGGGAGCCTCGGCGAGCATGCCTGCCGAGCGGGTGAGCCGTGGCCAGTCCTGATCCTGGAGAAAACCGGTGCGTACCCGCTGGGAGTCGACGCGTCCCACCGAGCAGAGCATACGCATGCCCAGCTGCTCCTTGCTCATCTCAAGGCTGAACACCGCCACCGGCACCTTGTGGATGATGGCGGCGTTTTGGGCGATGTTCATCACCAGGGCGGTTTTGCCCATGCTGGGCCGGGCGGCGAGAATGATCAGGTCCGAGGGCTGGAAGCCGGCGGTCATCTTGTCGAGGATGTCAAAACCGGTGGGCACGCCGGTGATCAGCTCCTTGCGCTCGAAGAGCTTTTCCACCGCCTTGAACGCCTCGTTGGCGATGGTGCTCATCGGGGTGAAGGACTGGCTGCTCTTGGCCCGGGAAATCTCGAAAATGTTCTGCTCGACCTCGTCCACCAGGGCGTCGATATCGTCCTGCTCCTCGTAGCAGCGGGAGGCGATTTCGGTGGTGGTGCGGATCAGCTGGCGGAGGATGGATTTTTCCCGCACCATGCGGGCGTAGTAGATGATGTTGGCGGCCACCGGCACGATATCGGTGAGCTGGGCGAGGTAGGCCGGGCCGCCGGCCGCGTCGAGCTTGTTCGCGTCGTTAAGCGCCGAGGTGACGGTGATCAGATCCTGGGGGTGGTTCTTGTCGAAGAGGGTGAGCATCGCCTCGAAGATGAGCCGGTGCTCGTTGCGGTAGAAGTCGTCCGGGGTGAGAACCTCAAGAACCTTGGCCAGGGAATCCTGGTGGAGGAGAATGGAACCGAGAACACACTGCTCCGCCTCGATGTTCTGGGGTGGAACGCGTTGGCTCGATACGGACGAGTATTGCTTCCCCGGCTCCATGGGCGGTTACCGATGTGCGTGAGGCGGTGAGGATGGAGGGGCGGCGTGCACGGGGGGTGCTCGGCAGCACCGCCCTTCCGGGCTGGCTTGCGAAGGCTGCTGCCGGCTGATTACTCGGCGGCGGCCTCCGGGACGATCTCAACGTTGAGATCGACATTCATGTGGTAGCCCACCTTAACCTTGACGGCGGTAACCCCAAGGGTCTTGATGGGTTCGTCGAGAGCGATCTTCTTCTTATCGATCTCGATGCCCAACTCGGCAAGCTTGGCGGCAATATCGGCACTGGTTACAGAACCGTAGAGCCGCTCACCCTCGCCCACCCGCTGCGAGATCACCACCGACGCGCCGGCAACCTGCTTGGCCAGGGCCTCGGCCGCAGCCTTCTGGGCCTGGCGGCGGGCCTCGATGGAGGCCTTGTTCTGTTTGAGGATGGCCAGGTTGCCCTTGGTGGCGGGTACGGCCAGCTGCCGCGGGATAAGGTAGTTGCGGCCGTATCCCGGTTTGACCTTGACGATCTCGCCTTCCTGGCCGAGGGTGTCGATGGTTTCTTTGAGAATGAGCTCCATTGTGTTCATGCCTCCAGGTGAATTATCTCACGATTTTTAGAATCGGAGTTCCTACATTTGATGGTCTGTTGAAGGATCGTCGTCGGAGTGTCTGCTCCCGAAGCCGACCCAGATATCGGCAACCCCCAGGGCGGCCAGGGCGACAAACCCCGCACCTTGCAAAAGGGCGATGGCATAGAGAAACGCCCGCATGGGCCGGGGGACCGACCATTTTGTAAACAGCTTGGCAAGGACGGCCAGTCCCTGCCAAAAATAGAGTGCTCCGCAGATCAGCAGCAGGTTAAGCCCCAGGGTTGCCAAACGGGGCACCGGCAGCAGCAGCGCGGCACCAGCCGCAATCACCGCCCAGACCAGTTGCTCCGGGAGCCGCCAGTCACGAAAGGGCGGCCAGGAGGAACGATCGGGATAGAATCGACTGACGAGCCAATGACTCAGCAGCAGATTTACCCAGACCGTGGCAACGGCGGTCATGAGCAGCAAGGCAGGTACCACCTGCTGGATGCCGTCGCGCAGGATGCGGATGGTACTCTCGATCTCCGCCTTGGTGTCCAGCGACAGGCCGCTGTCCTGCTGGTAAAAGGAGGACGTGGCGGCGAGACTCTTGTCCAGGGCGGTCAACATCTCCTGGTATGGGTTGGTCCTGGTCAGCGCTCCGTATGCGGCCCAAAAGCCGGTCCAGAGCAGGACCAGAAGCAGTACTGCCGTGAGTCCGGTGCGGGGCGGCGAGGTGCCCCGCTGGTATTCCCGGCCCAGAAGTATTCCCACCGGCAGCATGGTGCAGGTGAAGACAAATGCGGGCAGGGTACCGACTGCTGCTGCCGTCAGGCCGGCGAGCAGGGTGGCCATGACGACGAGGCCACGGCCGCGACGTTCGCCGAAGCCGATCAGGTAATAACAGAGCGTCATGGGGACCAGGCCTTGCAGCCAGCCCAGTTGGCCCGGCAGTAACGAAGGCAGGGTCATGAGCAGTGCCAAGACCGCCACCCCGGACCATTCCGAGGCACGGGAGGCTTTTGTGCTGTCCGGCCAGTCTCCCATGGCACCCTCGCGCGTTTTTGTGCCGTTTACGGCTGAATCTGGCCGCTGTAAGGCATCAGTGCGATTTGCCGGGCGCGCTTGATCGCCTCGGTGAGCTGCCGCTGGTGCTTGGCACAGTTGCCGTAGATCCGGCGGGGAATGATCTTGCCGCGCTCGGTGAGGAAATTACGGAGGGTCTTGACCTCCTTGTAATCGATGACCAAGCTTTTGTCGGCACAGAAACGGCAAACCTTACGGCGGGTAAAGATTCTTCTTTTGGGGGGCATGTTCCTTGTTCTCCCTTATCTTTATATAAAGAACTTTTGAAGTGTAATGTCTTCGAGGCGGCGGCTCCCGCGGCTCAGTCCTCGTCGTTGACGCCTTCCTCGGTCCGCGGCAGAATCTTCGGCCTGACGGGGCCGGCGACGTAGGCATCCTGGGTCTTGACGGTCATGAACTTGAGGACGCGATCGTCAATCTTGAAGATGCGCTCCACCTCGGCAACTGCTTCAGGCTTGCCGGCATACTCGGCAAAGACGTAGTACCCCTGCAGCTCCTTCTTGATGGGGTAGGCGAGCTTCTTCATCCCCCAGCGGTCGAGGGCGACGATGGAGCCCTCGAACTGTTCGATGATGCCGGTGGTCCGATCGACGATGGCGGTGATGTCATCGTCGCCGAGACCGGGCTTGATGATGAAAATGGTTTCGTAACGGCGCATGGTTTCCTCCTCGTGGACGTTAAATGGCCCTCGTTTTCCTTTTTCTCGCGCTAGAGAGCAAGGAGGGTGTTGATCGGCACAGCTCTTAAAGGCGGACCGATAAAAATGAAACGCAATCCATACCATGGGCTGCGTTTTGCTGTCAAACTTTTTTTGGTCCGATTGCTGCCTCGGCCTGCGGTGGCGGGGTGTCGCCACCCTTGCATTGTCGCCACAGGGCAAGCTGCGCGGCTGGTTCCAGGTCGCTGAACTCCCGGCCTGCCGCGGCAAGTATTCCTGCCATGGCGTTGAAGCGGTCGGTAAACTTGGCGGTGGCGGCCTGGAGCGCTTCCTCGGTATTGGTGCCGGTGAGGCGGCCGAGGTTGACCAGAACGAAGAGCAGATCGCCGATTTCTTCGAGGATTGCTTTTCGGCTGCCTTGGGCCACGGCTTGCCGGCATTCCGCAAGTTCTTCCTCGAGCTTGGCGAAGACGCTGTCCGTGTCCGGCCACTCGAAGCCACGCTGGGCGGCACTCTCTGAAACTTTCTGGGCGCGCCGCAAGGCGGGAAGGGTTGCCGGTGGGGTGGCGAGCCCGCCGTCCTGGCTTTCCTCCGCAGGGCTTCCCTTGCCAGCGTTTTCTAGGGCCTTGATCGCGTTCCATTGTTGCCGCAAGGCTGTCTCGGAGGTGGCCGTGCTGTCGCCGAAGACATGTGGGTGGCGGCGGATCATCTTGTCGATGATGCCGGTGAGAACCTCTTCCATGCCGAAATGGCCTTCCTCTTCGTAAAGCAGATTGAGGAAGGCGGCCTGGAAGAGCAGGTCGCCCAGTTCCTCCCGGACGTGAGTTGGGTCGTTGTGGTCGATGGCCTCGGCCAGTTCGTGCGCCTCTTCAATAATATAAGGTTTGAAGGTCGCCGGGGTTTGTTTCTGGTCCCATGGGCAGCCGCCCGGTGCCCGGAGTCGGCGGATCAATTCAATGAGATCGATAAACTTTTGCATGTGGTTGGGTCCGGGGTGTTTGTTCGATGTTCGGGAAAGGTTGGGTGTCAGCTCGCGTATTAGGGAAAATGCGACATTGCGGGAGGGAGCTTTTTGTTCCCCTAACGTTTTTTTTCTGTTTGTAATGTGTTGGGATCATAGAAGAATTTTTTTAAAGAGGGGGTGATCCCCTTAGCGGCACCCAAAAAGCGTTAACTAAACTTGCGGAACCAAAGATTATTCTGTATATAATAAAGAAAAGGACTAAGGGTTATCCCTTATTACTGGAAGGGGCGACCTGGATAATGCCGGTGATTGAGCCGGATTTTTTTGGCGGCTGGCCTAACTTCCCGTAAGTGCTAAATAAATTACTAAATTGCAAGCTTAAGGAAATAAATTTAATTGCTTCATTGTAAACACAACAGGAGAACAGTTATGGGTAAGAAAATTTTGCTGGAGAAGCACAAGGATGTGGCCCGGATCGACCAGACCGAGAAGAGAACGCACGGCTGGTATGTGAGGGTGCGGTTCCATGGGAAGACACATTCCAAGTTCTTTTCTGACGGCAAGTGCGGTGGCCGCTATTCCAGTCTGCTGGCCGCCCTTGCCTGGCGTGATGCCACCGAGAAGAAGCTCGGTAAGCAGCGGACCGATAAGCACATCGTCACCGTGAGCAACACCTCCACCGGTGTTGTCGGTGTCCGCCTCAACGCCAAGCTGAATCGTTACGAGGTGAGCTGGGTCAACGCCATCGGAAAGCAGGGGAAGACCTCTGTCTCCATCACCAAGCATGGCAAAGATAAAGCCTTTGAAAAGGCGTGTCAAATCCGCCGGGTCAAGGAAGCAGAGCGCCTCCAGTCCTAAGCGGCAAGCCGATGTTGTAAGCCGGTCCTTGTTATGGCGGTTGCCGCCATGACAAGGACCGGTTCCTGGCTGCCGTCTTGCCTCTTTTCGCACGCCTTCCTTTGCCGCCAGGTCATGGTGGCGGTGTCCTTCCCCTCATTTTGTCGCTCCAGATCAGCGAATCCCTGGTTCGTCGTTCCCAGTCGTGGTGCCGTGGTCGATGAATTCGAGAAGTTCCAGCGGGTGGCCAAGTACCGCCATGGCGCCATGGGTACGGAGTTCTTCCGGAGAGCGGAACCCCCACGCTACACCGATGGCCTTCATGCCGGCGGCAACGGCGCAGCGCATGTCGGTGCTGGTGTCGCCGAGGTAGAGGAAGTCGGCGGGTGGCAGGCCGATGGTGGCGGCAAGCTGCAGGGCGCCGGCCGGGTCGGGCTTTTTCGGCATGTCGGGGCGGGCGCCGGAAACCACCGCGAAACGCCAGCGGCCGAGGAGGCGGGCCGCGATGAGGCGCGTGAAGTCGTCGGGCTTGTTGGAGAAAATGACCATGGGTATCCCCCGGTCGCCCAGGGTGTCGAGCAGTTCGGGGATGCCAGCGTAGGGACGGGTTGTCTCGTTCCAGCGGCGGCTGTACTCTGTCCGCATGCCGTCGAGGCAGGCCTTTTCCAAGGGGGTGCCGTGAAGACTGGCCGGCAGCACCCGGCGGACCAGGGTTTCCATGCCGTCGCCGACGAAGAAACGATAGGCTTCCTCGGGGTGGGGTGGCAGTCCCAGTCGATCCAGGGTGCGATTCATGGAGACGGCCAGATCCCGCAGGCTGTTGAGCAGGGTGCCGTCAAGGTCGAAGAGAATGGCGTGGCTGGCAGGCATGCGAGCGGGATTTTGGGTGGTCACCGTCGGTTTTTCGGTGTTTTGCTTTCGGGGGGCGTTGCCTCGGTGGCCGACGGTTTCTCGCCGCCGGGAGTGTCCGGAGTGGTGGCGGTATCCTCTTCATCGGCGGCGGGCAGGGTGGACGGGTTTAGCACCGTTTCGATGATCCGGCGTCCGGCGCCGATCCGCGCCCTGAGCAACGATGGCTTGGTGGGCTTTGCAATGTAATCGTCAGCGCCGCCGTCCAGGGCCAGAACCTGTTCCTCCTCGGAGGTCCGGCCGCTGAACATGATCGTGTAGACGTAAGGGCCGGTGGCGCGAATGCGCAACCTCTGGCAGACCTGCATGCCGCTTAAACCTGGCAGATTCCAGTCGATGATCGCCAGCCGGATGTCGCGATGTTGTTCCAGGGCACTCCATGCGGCATCGCCGTTGTCAACTTCAATGGGGTGATAGCCCCATTGGGTGAGGAAGTTCGCGAGACCGCGGCGTACCACGGCGTTGTCTTCGGCGACCAGCACCTTCAGGCGGGAAGGGGCGGGCGGTGGAGTTTGAGGCGACATGGGGCGACGTCATCCTTAAAATAATAGCTTCGGGTTGCCAATGTCGGCAGGGGCGTCAAGCCAAGGAGGGCGCATCGTGACCGTGACCCGCAGTCACGACCTGTGGGGCGACGGGCCAATCGCGCTGCTTGTCAGTCTGTTGCGGAGGCCGGAAACATCTCCGGGCAGGAAGAGGCAGCCCCCGTAAAATTGGCCTGAAATGCCTTAACTCACATGAGTTATCAGTAGGTTTTTATACTTGACGGTCTCATGGATTGGCACTAAGATGACGCAATTTTGGGGCGTCGTGTCAGGCTGTCCCTCAACTGGAAACTTTATCAACTATACGGTAGTTTCCAAGATATGAAAACCATTTTGTAAAGGGCGGCGGCGCTGTCCTTTCGTTGAGATGGTGACGTTACCTCTATGTTTGTGGGGAAGGGGCAAGCGGGTGCGGGATTTTCAGCGCGGCTGCCCCGGAGGGCGTGCCCCGCGGCACAGCTAATTTCTGGCGGACACAACGTCCGTCGATCTGTTCTTTAAATTTATGTTTAAGGAGGGTAAACCCATGTCCGTATGTGTTGTTGGTCACTCAAATCCTGATACCGATTCCGTGGCCGCCGCCATTGCCTTCGCCAACTATCTGAAGGCTACCGGTACCGATGCCAAGGCCACCATGCAGATCGGTGCGGCCGACCTGAACCCCGAAAGCAAGGTCGTGCTCGAGAAATTTGGTCTTGCCGCTCCTGAGACGATGACCGACGCCGGTGGCAAGGACGTAGCGCTGGTTGACTTCAGTGACATCGGCCAGGCTCCTGCCAATATCGGCAAGGCCAACGTGGTTGCCATCGTCGACCACCACAAGATCGGCGACATCACCACCAACAGCCCCATTTTCTTCTACGCCAAGCCGGTGGGCTGCACCTGCACCGTGCTGTTCGAGATGTACAAGAACAACAACGTCGCCCTGCCCAAGAATATCGCCGGAGCCATGCTTTGCGCCATCCTGAGCGATACCGTCAACTTCAAGTCGCCCACCTGCACCGACGCCGACAAGGCCGCGGTTAAGGAGTTGCTCGGCGTTGCCGGCGTTACCGATCAGGACGGTCTGTTCATGGAGATGCTCAAGGCCAAATCTTCCGTTGCCGGTGTGCCCATTAAGGATCTCATCTTCCGCGACTACAAAGATTTCGACATGAACGGCAAGAAGGTAGGCATCGGCCAGATTGAGCTTGCCACCCTGGATCAGGTTGCCGATATCCGCGGCGATCTGTTCAAGGCCGTTGAGGCTGTCAAGGCAGAGGGCCGTCATTCCGTGCTCTTCATGCTTACCGACGTGGTCAAGGAGGGCACCGACCTCCTGGTGGTTTCCGATGAGCCGGCCGTTATCGAGAAGGCATTCAACGGCACGATCAAGGGGCAGTCCATGTGGGTTGACGGCATGATGAGCCGCAAGAAGCAGACCGTTCCGCCGCTGCAGAAGGCTTTCGGCTGCTAATTCTTCTCGGCTTTAAGAAATTAACAAAACCCCCGGTTGGCATTTGCCAACCGGGGGTTTTGTTTTGTGTCCCGGGCTGGGGGGGAGCCGGTGCGGCGGCCGGCCATGGTGCAAGCCAGGCCTGCCGCATCTCTCATGAACCTGCAGCGGATTGCGCTCGAGGCAAAGTCGCCGCCGTCTGCCGCGTTATGGCAGGGGCGGCAGATCGAACCGCTGGGCGGGCGTTGAGGGGGGGCGTGTCCTGAGGCCGCCCCGGGGCATCTGGCAAAGCCCACCTGGCGCCGTTCCCGAGGCAGGGCAAGGGCCGCGGAGCGGTGTGATGGGCAGCGAGACGGTGATATGGCAGGAAGTCAGTGTGGTTGAACGGAGCTTCCTCGCCGGCAAGGCCCTGACCGCTTGCCGCATGGTTGTCTCGCCGTCATTTTTTTTGTTCGGCCGGGAGACGTCGGCCGCCGCGTCGCGCCAGCCGACGAAAATGGCTAGGGAGGTGTCGTCGCCGTGCCGGGTGTTTGCCCAAGAGTTTCCTGGGGGCTGGACTCCAGATCCAGTCGCAGGACTGCCGCCTTGGTCGTGGACACCAGCTTCGCGATAGCGGCATCATCAGGAAGATTTGCGGCCAGGGGTTGGAAGTGCGCCTGGTAGCTGGCGGCAGGAGGGGCGTCCTGGTGGCTGAGGATCGTGATTTCATTCTCCAGTTGTCTGCGGTTGTTGCTGAGGCTTTGGTAGTAGGTGAAGAGTTGCGGGTCTTTGCCGCGGTCCGTGACGTCGCCCCCCTTCGCCTCAAGCTTTTTAAGCTGCCATTCGACCTGTTCTAGTTTTCGGCGTTGTTCCTCAAGGCGTGCCTGTCGATCCTCTCCCCAACGCTTGGAGGGGCGCCAATCGATGCATAGGCGGCCGAGGTATTTCCCCTGTTTGCCGGTGTTGGTGATGAGAGTGTTGCCGATCTGTTCCGGCATCGTGTTGGCGGCTCCTCTTTCGGTCTGGCAGAGGATGTGGACGGTGGGCAGGGTGGAGGCAATAGCGCGGTTTTCCTGGGGAGACAGGCTGCTGAGCAGGATGAGCAGATCGCAGCGGCTCGAAAGATCACCGACCAGATCGGGTAACACCTCCTGCCAGGGCAGGATGGTCGCCCCAGCGGTTCCGGCGGGAAGCGCCGCCGGGTCAGTAAGGCCGATAATGCCGACGGTGATGGCGCCGACCCGGCGGGTAACCGAAGCCTGGAACAGGGGGTGGTGGTCGGAGGCGGCGACCAGATTGGCGCTCAGCCACGGAAAGCGGCTCTGTCGGCTCAACGTTTGCAGGTAGGGCAGGCCCGCCGCCAGGTCGTTGGCGGCGATACCAACGGCGTCATAGCCCATTATGCCGTATGCCTTGACCAAGGCTGCGGCAATGGCCTTGGCCGGCCCCTTTCCCGTGCCTGCCAGGCTGGGGCTGCCAAAGAGCAGCCCTCCGGCGTCGACGGTGAGCGACGGTGGATCGGCGGCACGCCATTGGCTGAGTTGATATGCTTTTTTGGACAGACCGCCCAACTGACGACTCTTTCAGCCGCAGGGCTCCATTTCGCCTTGCTGGTCGTTGCTGAGGTAGAGGGCAAAGGCCTGGGAGTTCCACTGGGCGTGGGCCGTCGGCGCCATAAGCAACAAAAAGAGAGCCGGCAGGGCAAAGAGGCTGCCAAGGGCAGATTTCATGGGGTGCACCTCATGTTGATGGGGCTGTTAAGTATGCGGGCTATGGATTTTTTTGGGGGGAGGAGGGTCATGATGCTGCGCCATCGGGGTTTTCCTCTTCTGCCACCAGGGTGATAAAGCGTTCTGCCAGCCGTTCGGCGGAGAAGACCAGGGATTCCAGATCGAGGAAATCGAGCACCGAGTGATCGAAAAGAATTTTGGCTCTGGCCGGGAAGCCGTCCTCGGGGTCGGCCTCCCAGAAGAGGATCCGCTCCGGAAGCATCGGGAGCACGGGTACGGTGAGGACAAGGTTTGCCGAGGGCGAGTCTGGAGCCATGGTAGCGGCGAGGCGGCCAGCGATGTCCGTCAGTCGTTTGCGGTTGAGGACGCTGAGGCATGGGGCAAGCCTTTCCTCGCAGTAACGGCTGAGCGTTTTGATCTTGGAGATGGAGTTGGGCAGACTTTCCATGCCCACCCAGGTGCCGTCGGGAGTCCGGCCGCCGGCGGAAGAGACGTAGTTGTAGAGCAGGATTTGGTCGCGAGGGTCTTCAGGCTCTTTGCCTGCCAGGCGGATACCCTTTTTGCTCACCTCGACGGCGCGGCCAAGGTAGAAAAGATAGAGGGTGTCCGGCGTGCTTGACTGCCACCGTGCCCCCAGGGGGGCGGCAATTGCCTCGAAGTCGAGGGCGGCGATTTTGGTCTGGAGGTGGCGGATGAGGGCCAGATCCCGTTGCCGGGCCAGGTCATCGAGGCGGCTCGCTTCGGGTTGTAAGTCTTTCATGACACCCGGAGCGATGAAGGGACAGCGGCTGGCGTCCTCCCCTGTTTTGGCCACCGCCGCCGCAAAGGCGAGACAGGTAGGATAGCCGCATTGGCCGCAGTTGCTCTTGGGGGTGAATTTGATGATGGCGAAGGGATGCATGGAGTAACGTGGTAGGGGCGTTGCTGGCGCACGGGATGGGGCCTCCGCCCCGAGACGAGGCATGGAAAAGGCCACGAAGTTTTTTGTCAATGTCAGCGATTATTGTCTGTGGCCGGGCTGTCGAAATCGTATAAAGTAAAAATAACCACCTCGGTTTCCATCACGGTGGCGGCATTCTCCGCTGATTTTCCGGCTGGCCCTGCCGGTGCCGCCGGAGGGCGGTGGTCTGTCAGCCGTCCGGTCGTCACGCCATGAGGAGTTGTGACAATGAAAAAGATATTCTCCGATCCGCCGTCGGAGCTGCCAACGGTTACCCTGCGACCTTCCCAGTTCTTCGTGGCCCGCACGCCGACCCGCATCGTCACGCTGCTCGGCTCCTGTGTCGCCGTTTGCCTCTGTGATCGACAGCGCGGCATGGGGGCCATGTGCCATGGCTTTCTGCCGGAGGATCGGGCGCGGTGCCGGAATCGGGAGGAGTGCGGTCGCTTTGTCGACAGTGCCATCCACTGGATGGTACGGGAACTCGTCGAGGAGTGCGGCTGTACCCTGAGCCGCATCGAGGCGCGGGTGTTCGGCGGGGCCAGTATTTTTGGCGCCGCCGTCGGCAGGGACGTTCCCTTCCATCATGTCGGCATGCAGAACATCGAAGTAGCCCGCCAGGTCATCCGCCAGTATGGGTTGCGGTTGCTCTCCGGAGAGGTGGGAGGCAGGGGGGGGTACAAGGTCTTCTTCGAGTCGCATACCGGCAAGGTGTTCTGGCGGCCACTGCGAAGTTTGGCGGAGGCTCAACGCAACTCTTTGAGAGCCGCGTTGTAATCGGGCTCCTGGGTGATCTCCGGCACCAGTTCGGCGTAGATCACCTTGCTCGCCTCGTTGATGATCATCACCGCGCGGGCCAATAATCCCTCCAGTGGTCCATCCGTAATCGTGACGCCGTAGTCCCGGCCGAAATCGCCGTTGCGAAAATCCGAAGCAGGCAGCACGTCGTCGAGTTCTTCGGCGCCGCAGAAACGGGAATGGGCAAAGGGGAGATCCATTGAGACGCAGACGACAACGGTGTTGTCGAGCTGGGTGGCCATGGCGTTGAAACGTCGCACCGAGGTGGCGCAGACCGAGGTGTCGATGCTCGGGAAGATGTTGAGGACAACCCGCTTCCCCTGCAGGGCCCGGAGGGTGACCTGGGTGAGGTCGGTTCTGGCCAGGGAAAAATAGGGTGCTATGGAGCCGACTTGTGGCAGGGCGCCCGAGGTGTGGATTATCTTGCCCTTGAAAGTGATCTGTGCCATGGGGCCTCCTGATGGTCGTGAGAGGGATCGTGTGCCACCAGCATACAACTATTCCTCGGGCCGAATCAAACGCAACCGTGCCCATGGACAAAAGATCTGGGCGGCTTCGGGCTGGCCGATGGTTGGCGGGGGAAATGGGAACCCGCCGGGGATGGCAATCGCCTGAACGAGTGGAGGCTCTTGGGATGGCAGAAGAGATGGTGGTGGTGTTTCGTCCCTATCCTTTGGTGGTGGGGCAGAAAATACGGATCGAGGGCGGGGGGCGCGCGGGAGACTGGCTGGTGATCGGGGTGAACGAGCGTACCGTCACCCTGCGCTGTCCGGTGTCGTTGCGGGAGTTCGAATGGAGCCGATTCTGCTACCTTGTCGAGGAGCGGGAGGGGCAATGGCCCCGGAGAGACGGTTGACCCTGCCGTTCCTTCAACGTGAGGAGCGGCCGGAACCGCTTCCCCGCCCGGAGCGAGAAGGGCGCCCCCCACGGCGCGGCCCGCGGGGGCGGGTTCGCGGTGTTCGTTCGCGGGGGGCAGTCGGCCGTTGCGGGGCCGGAGGTTCGGTCAGCAGTTCCTCGGGCGGGAAGACACAGGTGAGCTTGCGGCCGATGAACTCCTCGATCTCAGGCAGGTAGAACGATTCGGCTTCATCGGCGAAACTCACCGAGATGCCGGTGGCTCCTGCCCGGCCGGTGCGGCCGATGCGGTGGACATAGTCCTCAGGGTCGATGGGCAGATGGTAGTTGACCACGTGGCTCACTCCCTCGATGTGGATGCCGCGGCCGGCCACGTCGGTTGCCACCAGCACCTTGACCTTGCCGGCCCGGAAGTTTTCGAGGGTCCGCATCCGTTTGTCCTGGGAGACGTCGCCCGAGAGGATGGCACAGCTGATTTCATGGGAACGGAGGCGTTCATACAGGCGCCGGGTTTCGTCGCGCCGGTTGCAGAAGACCATCACTCGTTCCAGCTGTTGGGTGGTGATCAGGTTGAAGAGCAGGGTAAATTTTTGGTCGGTGGTGAGCATGTAGACCTGTTGGTCGACGGTATCCACCGCCACCTGCTCGGGCTCGATCTCGACGGTAATGGGTTTTCTGGTCCACTGGGAAGCGAGGCGGGTAACGTCGTCGGTGAGGGTGGCGCTGAAGAAGAGGGTCTGCCGCTGACTCTTGTCCGGCGTGCAGTGGATGATGTGGCGCACATCGGGGATGAATCCCATGTCCAGCATCCGGTCCGCTTCATCGATGACCAGGATTTCCACCTTGCTTAAGTCCACCACGCGCTGGCGCATAAAGTCGAGGAGGCGGCCTGGGGTGGCGACCACGACGTCAACTGGTTCGTCGGCAAGCTGGCGGCGCTGCTTGTCGTAGTCCATGCCGCCGAACACCGAAACGATCCGGAAGGGGAGGTATTTGGCAAGGCCAAGGGCGTCTTTTTCGATCTGAGCCACCAGCTCGCGGGTGGGGGCGAGGATCAGGGCGCGTGGCGTGCCGGCCACCCCCTCGCCCGCCGTTGCCGTACGGCTGAGACGGGTGAGGATGGCGGTGAGGAAGGCGGCACTCTTCCCGGTGCCGGTCTGGGCCTTGCCGGTGGCGTCATCGCCTTCCAGGACATGGGGTAGGATCTCGGCCTGGATGGGGGTGCAGTAGGTAAACCCCAGGTCGTATACGGCGTGCATGATCTCTTCGGGCAATTCCAGGTCGTGGAAGCGAACCTTGCCCTCGGCAGGTTCGACCGTAAACTGGGCGCCGTCCCAGAGAGTGGTGTCGGCAGAAGGGGGAACGGTCGTGGTCGTGGCTTTGCGGCGGGGACGTTTGGTCGCGGTTCCGGCGGCCGTCGAACGGGCTTTGCTTCGGGTACCGCTGCTGCGGGTGGTTTTTCTTTTCGGACGTTGGGGGGCGTCGGCAGTGTCAGTGTCGCTGGGTGTCGACGGTGATGCGGGGGAACTGTCTGTGGTTGGTGACTGTGTCAAGAGTGAGTCCTTTGCACGCCGAAAGTCTCCGGCCGGTGCGGTAAAGGGGGGCGTTACTGAAAGCGGTGACCGTAAGGTCAGCCGGCAGATGCCGGATGGCGGGGTTGGCAAGCGGGGCAACAATGGCTCGGAACGACGAACCCCATTCGTAACTATCAACAGAATCGCGGTACAATAGCACGATCAAGGCGGAAATGCCAACAGAAATCCGGGAGCGATGGGGCGATCCGCCCATGGTGGGGTGGAACACGGAACCGGGCCGGGCCGGGAGAGGCGTCCTGCTACGGTTTTTCGAGACGCACCAAAGCCTTTTGGGCGAGAGGGAGTCCTTTGTCGGCAGCCTGTTGGTAGAGTTGGAGCGCTTTTTCACGGTCTTCCTCAAGCCCCAGGCCCTGCTCATGCAAGGCGGCAAGGCTGTATAGCGCGGCGGCATGGCCCTGTTCGGCGGCCGCCGTGTACCACTTCACCGCCTTGTCCAGGTCAACGACACCACCGATGGTGCCGTTTTCGAACATGACCCCCAGGTTGACCTGCGCCGGCGCGTAGCCCTGTTCGGCTGCGTTGCGGAACCATTTGGCCGCCTGGCTGTCGTCCTGCTTGATCCCCAACCCTTTTCTGTACATGACGCCGAGGTTGAACTGTCCAGCCGGGTGGCCCTGCTCGGCTGCGGCACGAAACCATTTTACCGCCACGGCGTGGTCCTGTTCGACGCCGTTGCCGTTCTTGTAGAGCATGCCGATGTTCACCTGGGCCGGGGCGAAATTCTGCCCGGCGGCCTTGGTGTACCATGTAAGGGCTTCGGTGAAGTTCTGTTCAACCCCGAATCCTTCTTCGAACATATTGCCCAGATTGAACTGGCCCATGGGGTCGCCCTGTTCGGCGGCGAGCCGATACCACTTGAGTGCTTCGTCGTAGTCTCGGGCCACCCCGTGGCCTTTGCGGTACATGACGCCCAAGTTGACCTGTCCAGCCGGGTCACCCTGTTCGGCGGCAAGTCGGTACCACTTGAGTGCCTCGTTGTAGTCCCGGGGCACGGCGAGGCCCTTCTCGTACATGACGCCCAGCTTGAACTGCGCCGGAGCTTCTCCGCGGAGCGCCGCTGTTTGGTAACGTTGAAAGACCTTCCGGTAATCCTGCGACCCCATATTTCAACTCTTGCCCATGCTGCAGGGGCGGATGGCTTGGTATTGTAACGGCCGGGAAATGCTGCCCCTTTCGGCCTTGCCGGGTGGGGACAGTGGGCTCCGCTAGAAAGACCGACCCTTGTCCCGAGAAGCGGCGTGCTTGGTCGCCGAGAAAGTCACCTGCTTCTTTTGGTGGCATTTCCGCACTTCAACGGCTTTTCGACTTTCACGTGCTTGTTGTCCAATGAAAACTCTTGTTTCCAGATGGAAAACAGGTGGGCCTGCCCATTTTTGCACGCGCAACGTAAAGAAGCATTAGTCTCAGATTACCCTGCTTCTTCAATAAAGTCCTGTAATTTTTCATAGAGGGATTCTGGCCAGGGGGCATCGTCTAAAAAAGCGTTCACCTCTTCCTTGGTGAGCGACTCCTTTATCCCCTGGGGCAGGCTGCGCAAAAAAGCAATTTTTTCGGGATTTTTCTTCTTGGCGGCGGTGTTGTCGGTCATGGTGTGGCCCCTTATGGCGCTGGTGCGGTTGGTCTTTGCCGTTTCTGGCCTCGAAAAGAGAGGCCGCGGGCAACGCTCTCTGGTCAGGGTGCTCTGTCTCGGCTTGCGGCAGTGGGGGGGGCAGGTGTCTGGATGATGGTGGCAACGCTTCCTTCGTTTAAGAGCACCAGATACTTGCACTCGGGGTAGTTGGAACAGCCCAGAAAGTATTTGCCGATATTTTCTCCATACTTTGCCTTAAGCAGCATGAGCGGCTCGCCGCAGGTGGGGCAGCTGCCATACTGGCTGACGGCCGATTTTACTTCCTGTTGTTCGGCAATCTTGATGCCGGTTTTAAGGAGGTTGGCGAGTTCCTCGGCATCATACTGCAGCCGGGCCGGAAGACGGAGCAAGGGAAGCCCTGCGGCTGCGGCGGCCTTGTCGATGAAGGCATCCGGCATTTCCGGATCGCCAGAGGTGTATGCCTTGTTCTCGAGGTCGATGATGCCGGCCACCGAGAGATCCTGGGCGTTGCAGATCACAAAGTCGACGGTAGTTGCGCCGATTTTGGCCAGCATCTGCCGGGTTGCCGCGGTCGGTGGAGGTGACTGGATCTGGATGAGATCCGCCAGTCTGACTTTGACGAATACCCGAAACGACTGGGAGAGGAGTGGCTCCAGCGTTTCCAGAAATGCTTTTTCCGTGGAAGAGAGAATGGAAAAAATTTTTTTGTAATCAAGATGGGTTGCTGTGTCTCTGGCCTGTCCCCCGACCATGATCACGGTAAGCACGATAAAGATGATAATGACGGCGACAAAGGCAAAGATCAACGACACAATGCGGTAACCTGATAAGGGATGATCCCTCTAAATAGTTTAAATACAATATTTTATCTATATACCAGCCTGGGGGCTGAAATAGAAGACATTTTGCAGAGAGGCGGCGTTGGGGAGCGATGGGGGAGGTGGGCGGCCCGCCATCCCGTGGGATGGCGGGCGAGCCGGGTTGCTCCCGGGAGAGGTGGTCTAACGGGGAGAACTCCTCCTGCTGGCCCCTCGACGTTTGCTGCGGGAATGGCTATATTGAGCGTAAAGCATCTCTCTTCATCCACTTGGGGCCGCCCGACGCAGAGCAATGACATCTTTGCCTTGGCCTCGGCCTGACCTCGCCTTGGAAGGTCAGGCCCAAAAGGCGGCAGGGTCGACTCCACGGGAAAGGTGTCGCGGGCCTCAGGGGGGTATGGGAAGAGTGGATTTTTGGGGCTTCGCGCTCTCCCTCACTCGTCACGGTGATTGTTCATGGACTTCCGTCAGCTGCCGCTCGCGCGCGCCAACCGGTTGATCAACCACGGCCCTGTTGTCCTCGTCAGTTCCTGCCACCACGGCCGAAGCAACGTGATGACCGCAGCCTGGGCCATGCCGGCCAGCCACACCCCGCCCATGGTGGCGGTGGCCGTCGGCCCCAGTCGTTACACCCATGAGCTGATCATGGACAGCCGTGAGTTTGTGGTCAACATCCCCGGCATCGCCCTCCTCGACGCCGTCTGGTGCTGCGGAACCAACAAGGGCCGCGGCATGGACAAGTTCGCCCACTGCGGCCTCACTCCCGTGGCAGGCAAGCGGGTGGCGGCACCACTGGTAAAGGAGTGCATCGGTGCCATCGAGTGCCGATTGGCCGATCATCCCTCGGCGGGCGATCATTCCATCCTTATCGGCGAGGTTCTGGCGGTGTGGGTCCGGCCTGATCTGTTCGATGAGCGGCTTCTCGTCGAGAAGGAAGATGCTCGGACCCTCCACCATCTGGGCGGCCGCGACTTCTTCCCGTCCGGGGCCGTGATCCGCAAGCCAGAGTGAGGGGCTGCGCGCCATATCCCCCCCCCCTCCATCCGGCCTCGGGCTTTTCTCGGCAGAACTCCTTTCCAATCTCCGCACTCCGTCGGCCTCGGTTACTCCTGTCTCCGCGTGCGCGTGGATCGCTTGCATCTCCAACATTCGGACAACCTCGTCATAGACCTGTCTCCGCGTGCGCGTGGATCGCTTGTTTAGCAAACGATTTCTGCAATTCCATACGTTCCTGTCTCCGCGTGCGCGTGGATCGCTTGCCTGGGGGGATGCCGCATGTGATATGCCAGTCCCTGTCTCCGCGTGCGCGTGGATCGTTGGAGGCCGCGTTCCCCGAGGGAAGGCGTTGGGCCGTCAGGCGGTCCCGGGGTACTACGGAGGCTTGACGGTCGTCGCCGGTTGGGCGGCAAGCCCGAAATCGGCGGAGGCTCGATGGGAGAAGGTTGCAAAAGGGGGAAGGGGCGGATAGATTGGTGGAACGTTTCCATGCCGGCTCTGTTTTTTTGTCCGCGACGCGAGGCGTGCGGGGCAGGGCAGCGATTTCATGGCCTCTCCCTGGCGCCCCATTGGCGGCTCGTTTGGTACCCCTTCCCGCATAACCTGATTCAATGAAAAAAAGCGGTTGTTCCCATACCATCCTGGTGGTTTCTCCTTCGTCGATCCTGGTCCGGCTTCTCGTCAATTTGATGGCGAAAAGGCTGAGTTGTCATCAGATTTTTACTGTCGCCACGGCGTCGGAGGCGTGGGAGTTCCTTGGCCGGCAGCGGGTCGACGGCGTTGTCTGCGAGCGGGCGATGGCGGGGATGAGCGGGCTGGAGTTGTTGGTCCGGATGCGGGAGAGTGAGGCGTTTCGAGATGTGCCGGTGATGATGCTCTTTGATCAGCTCGACAAGGAGTCGGTGGTCAAGTCCATCCACCTCGGCGCCACCGAATTGCTCACCAAGCCTTTCACTCCCCGTGACTTTATGGTCAAGCTGCGGCGGATGCTTTTCCCGGTGGAGCGGCGGGCCGATGAACGGCACCAGTTGGCGATGACCAACGAGATTACGGTGATGGATGGGGCCTATCTTTACAGCAGTGGCGCCATTGTCAACTTCAGCATGGGCGGGGTGCTGGCGCACCTGAAATGCAATGACAAGCTCACCATTTACTGCCAGATGGATCTGCGCATGATGGTGGAATTTTCGAGCGACGAACAACTCGCCAAGACCCTGCGTGGCCAGCTCACCCGGGTGGAAAAGCCGCCCGGCGCCACCAGTCTCGCCACCGCCTATTACGCCTTCTCCTTCATCGAGACGCGCCCGGATCAGCGCGATTTTCTCGACAAACTTATCCACCGGGTCAGGGTCGATTTCCCTGAATGGATCAAATAGGCAGGCCCTGCCCTGGAAAAATGCCTTTTCCCTCCCGCGGAGGCGAGCTTTCCGGCGGCAGGGCTGCAAGTCCGCCAGGTTTTCGTCAGTCGCCCAGGCAGATGCCGATTTCACGGGCGGTGAGGATTTTGTCGCTGTCCATGGGCACTTTCTTGCGTGAACCGATCGCCTCGGCCAGGGGCACCGCCTTCATGGCCGGGGTGCTCAAGGCCACCATGTGATCGAAGACCTCAGCCTCGGCCAGACGCACCGCCGCTGCCCCGAAGCGCAGGGCCAGCAGCCGGTCGAAGGTGGTGGGACTGCCGCCACGCTGGAGATGGCCCAGCACCAGGGATCGGGTATCCTTTTCGAGCCGCTGGCGGATTTCGTTGGCCACCCACTCGCCGACCCCGCCCAGGATCTTTTCCTCCCGTCCCACCTCGCCCACCTTGCCGATGACGTCGGTGGCTCCCTCGGGTTTGGCGCCTTCGGCCACCACCACGATGGCGTAGTGCTTCTTGTGGAGTTCGTTGTCCTCGATTTTCTCGCACACCTTGGTCATGTCAAAGGGGATCTCGGGGATCAGGATGACGTCGGCGCAGCCGGAAATGCCAGAGTTGAGGGCAATCCAGCCCGAGTCGCGGCCCATCACCTCCACCACCATCACCCGATCATGTGACTTGGCGGTGGAGTGGAGTTTGTCCAGCGCTTCGGTGGCGGTGGAAACGGCGGTGTCGAAACCGAAGGTGCGCTGGGTTGCCTGGAGATCGTTGTCAATGGTCTTGGGTACCCCGATCACCGGCATGCCCTTCTCGGTGGCGAAACGGTGGGCGATCTCAAGGCTGCCGTCGCCGCCCACGGCGATGTGGCAGGAAAAGCCCAGCCTGTTGAAATTTTTCATGATCTCGCCCGAGACGTCGTAGATCTGGTATTCGCCGGTGACGGTGCGCACCGGCATGGCAAAGGGGTTGCCCTTGTTGGTCGATCCCAGGATGGTGCCGCCGGTGGGGGTGATGTCAGCGACCATTTCCGGTGTGAGTCGTACCAGTTCCTCCGGATCCAGCAACCCCTTGTATCCGCTGCGGCTGCCGTAAACTTCCCAGCCCCTGGAGTGGGCCGACTTGACCACCGCATAGATAACCGCATTGAGTCCGGGTGCGTCGCCGCCGCCCGTCGAGATAACAATCTTCTTCATCTATAAGGTTCTCCCCTGCTCGTGCACGTGGTTGAAGGAATCGTTTGTCATAACAGAACATACCGCCATCGATTCTGCCATTTCAATGTTTTTGATCCCCGGGCCGACGAAGGCGATTTGGTGGATGGTATAGGTCTTGCCTATTCTAGTCGGTCCGGAGTATTATAATAATCTTGACTTCTTTGGGGCTAGAATTTAAACTTATCCTTAAATAATGATGGATTGTCTTGCCGTGTTTTCTCGGTCGATGGTATTATAATTTTATGACCACGGCGGCGTAATTTTGTTTCCAGGAGGATTTCCGTTATGTTGGATGTTACCGATTTGGCACTCACGAAACTCAAGGACTACTTGGAGCAGAATAACATTGATTCTGCCATCCGGGTGGCCGTCATGCAGGGCGGCTGAGCCGGCCCTTCCCTGGGATTGGCTCTGGATGAGCCAAAAGACAATGACGATGTATTTGACAACGACGGCGTAAAATTTCTGGTGGACAAGGATCTGCTGGTGCGGTGCAAGGAGATCAAGGTCGATTTCGTCGATGCCGGCCCCCGCTCGGGTTTCTCCATCTACTCGCCTGTTCCCCTTGGCGGTGGTTGTGGCAGTTCCTGCGGCACCGGCGGCAGCTGCGGCGGGTGATCCGCAACTTCTCTGTCGTTGCCGAGCCCCTGGTTTGTCATAAACCCGGGGCTCTTTTTTTTGTCGGCCATTTCGGTTCATGGGGAGACGGCCGGACAGGTATGGGGGGTGGCGTGGAAGATCGCGATGTAGGCATGTCGCCGTTGGCCGAGCATCAAGGGCGGGCGCTGCTTGTTCTCGCCCGGCGGACCATTGCCCAGCGGCTTGGGCAGCCGGCGGGCTTCGACGAGGACGTCTGGCGGGAGGCGGAAGCGGTGTTGGCCGAGCCGGCGCTGCAGGTCCACCGGGGCACCTTCGTGACCCTGACCAGTAACGGGCAGCTGCGCGGCTGTATCGGTTCCCTCGCGGCTGTGGAGTCTATTGCCGATGGGGTCCGGCACAATGCGATCAGTGCGGCGTTCGGGGATCCGCGTTTTGGCCCTCTGGCGGGAGCCGAGCTGGTCGGGGTGGTGATCGAGGTCAGCATCCTCTCCGCCCCGCGTTCCCTGGCCTACACGGACGGTGCCGACCTGCTCGCCAAGCTCCGTCCCCATGTCCACGGCGTCATCCTCGGCAAGGGGGCGGCCCGGGCCACCTTCCTTCCCCAGGTCTGGTCTCAGCTCCCGGATCCGGCAAGCTTTCTGGATCACCTCTGCCTGAAAGCGCTGCTGCCCATGGACGCCTGGCGATGCGAACCCCTCGATATTCAGACCTACACCGTCCAGTATTTTCACGAATCATGCTGACGCCGCCGGTTATTGGCAGCTGCTCTTGACCTCCTCGTCCGGGCGGGCAAGACATTCCACCAGAGTGGTTTTCTCTTCCTGGCTCACCCTGGCACCCCGGCTGATCATGTTGTCGGTGAGGTGGCGCCATTCCTTCTTGTTGAACTCCCCCAGCCGTTGGCATATCCGGGCGATGGTGTGACAAACGGTGCACTTGGTGGCCAGCAGCTCGGCGCAGGTCGTCCGGGGTTGTGGTGACGTGGCCGTGTCCCCCGCGGTGGTGCGGCTGGTCGGGTTGTGGTCACCGGAACAGGCGACGAGGAGCAGCAGGATAGCCAACAGGGGAAGGAGGTTGCGCTGGGGCATGGGCTTCTATTCCATGGTCGAGTGATGACGCAGGCCTTAGATTGGATTCGATCAGGGGTGCTGGCTTGGCGGATTCTGTCAGTCAGGCAGGGGCCAAGCCATTACCGGACATGTCGGCCCGGCCACGGCCCGCACCGTTCAGTTGACGCTTTTGTCCTCGGGATCGAAAACGGCTACCTTGTTGACGATACGTAGCACCGTTTCCCTCAGCTTGTCCGGGATGTTGAGGAATTGGACCCCCATGCCCCGGTCGAGGCCGTTGTCCCTGGTGTTGACCCACATGACCTGCGACAGGACGGAAACGTCGTGGAGTGCGCCGATGCTGAAAACCAGGGTGGGGGTGTCGCCCACCGGCGGCGGATTGTCGGTATGGATGAACATCCCGTCCGCCGAGATATCCTTGCTGAGGGAAATGACATAGTCGCCGTCATGGATGTAGTTGACGATGAATTCCGCCGGGATACGCGTGTTGTGGCGTCTCTCCTCGTTGTTCATAAATGGGCTCTCCTTGCGGTATGAACGGCTGCTGCTCTTTGCGAGAGATGCCCCGGGAATCATCACCGTCAGGTGGAGCGATCCTCCCGTTCGGCAAGGCTTCGGGACAGGGGAAACGATTTTTTTCCTCTTGGTCAAACCTTAGCCTTCCGGCCGCGCAAAAATCAATGGCTTTTATGCGTTTTTTGTCGGCTAACGGCGTCGGTTTCAAACGCCGCGGCTTTGCCCCGGCCATAACAGGGTGTGGAGCTGGAGCTGGAGTCGGACCGGCAAGCGGTCGGCGAGGAGCCAGGCGGCCAGGGTGGCGGGGGATAGCGAGGCGACCACCGGCGAGAAGGTGAGGCCGGCGGTCCCGGCCAGCCGGTGACGGGCGATGGCCCCGACGGCCCATTCGTAGTCGCGGCGCGAAGAGAGGACGAACTTGATCTCGTCGGCAGGGGTGATGAGTGCGAGATTGGCGAGTTCCATCCGTTGGTGCATGCCGCTGTCAGGGCACTTGAGATCCATGATCTTGACCACCCCGGCCGGCACCCGGTCAAGGAGGATGCTGCCGTTGGTTTCGAGTAGTACGGTGCGGCCGGCGCTAAGCAGCCCCTCAAGCAGCGGGTAGACCGCCTCCTGAAGGAGCGGCTCGCCGCCGGTGACCTCCACCGCGACCCCGGGTGTTTCGGCCACCCAGGCGAGGAGGGTGGAGATGTTCATTTCCCGGCCCTCCTCCTCGTAGGTGTAGCGGGCATCGCAGAAGGAGCAGCGGAGGTTGCAGCCGGCGAGTCGGATGAAGAGGCAGGGGAGCCCGGCGTAGCGGGATTCGCCTTGGATGGAGTAGAAGGTTTCGGAGACGGCGAGGCGCGCCTCAGTCTTCACGGTAGATCACCCCGCAGTTGTCCGTCTCGCGGACGGTGACGCTGTAAGGGCGGTAGCGGTCGGCGGTGAGCAGCTTTTTGAGGCTTGCAAAGATGTGGACGGCGATGTTTTCCGACGAGGGATTCCGGTCCTTGAAGGCCGGATGCTCGTTGAGGTCGCGGTGGTCCAGGTCGTCGACCACCGTCTTGACCGCGTTTTTGACCACCCGGAAGTCAACGGCCATCCCCAAGGCGTCCAGCTCCGTGGCGCGTACCGTAACCTCCACCTTCCAGTTGTGGCCGTGGGGCTTCTCGCAGTTGCCGGGGTAGTTGCGCAGGTGGTGGCCGGACGAAAAATGGGTGCTGGTAAAGACGTCGAACATCGCTGGGTTCCTCTCTTGATTCGGATCGATTGGGCCGCCGATTCCGGTCCGGGTGCAAAGGAAGCTTGAAAAACAGCGGCTTTTTGAATATGAATGTGTTTTTTACTCCATGTTGGGGGTGAAGAACAGAGGAAAAATGATTGCGCATCGGCGGCAGCGGGCCGCCGGTGGGCTCACGCCGGCTCCATCTCAGCGAGAAAAGAGGGGAACGGCGTTTTTTTACACTCGGGGCGGTCTGCGGGCCGGCCCGGCGGAGAAGGGGCCGCCGCCAGGAGCCCGGCAACGGACGGACTCGGGCAGCGGCCCGTATTGCACTTGAGGAGAAGGAAAAGGTATGTCTCTGATCGCGCCGTTCCGCGGCCTGCGGTACAATCCGGCCAGAATCGACCGGATGGAGGATGTGGTAACGCCACCCTACGATGTCATCGACGACAAGGCGCAGGCCGTGTTGCTCGCCAAGAACCCCTACAACATGATCCAGCTCGACCTGAGCAAGAACGTCAAGCCCGAGGAGGCCAACGACGAGCGCTACCTGCAGTCCAAGCGGCTGCTCGACCAGTGGCAGGCCGAGGGGGTCATGCTGCGGGATGCTGCCCCGGCCATCTACCTTTATCATATCGAATACAGCCACCCCTCGGGCCGGCGCCTGACCCGCAAGGGGCTGGTGGCCCTGGTGGGGCTCGCCGAGTTCGCCGAAGGAGTGGTCAGGCCTCACGAGAAGACCTTTGGGGGGGTAATCACCGACCGGGTACGGCTGCTTGATACCTGTCAGACCCAGTTCAGCCAGATCTTTTCTCTTTACTCCGACCCTGAAAACGAGATTATGGCCTGCCTCGAGGCGGCCTGTCCAGAGACTCCTCTCTGCAGTGCCCTGGACGGCGACGGCGGCCGCCACGTGCTCTGGACGGTTACCGATCCGGGTGCCATCGCCCGGGTGCGGGAACTCTTCCGGGACAAGGCGCTCTACATCGCCGACGGCCACCATCGCTACACCACCGCCCTTGAGCTTCGCCGGCTGATGCGCGAACGCACGGGCGGGGTGGCAGACGACAGCCCCTATAACCATACCATGATGTACCTCTGCGGCATGGAAGATCCCGGCCTCTCGGTACTCCCCACCCACCGGCTGGCGCTGCTCCCCGAGGAGGTCGGCGCCGAGGCTCTGGTGGCGAGGCTTGCGCCAGCCTTCGTGGTGGAAGAGATCCGCGGCGGCAGCCGCGAGATGCTGGTGGCCGAGGTGCTTGCCCGCATGGACGAGCAGATGGGGCTGGGCACCCGGCTCGGACTTTACCACCCTGGTGAGGACCGCTGCTTCCTCCTCGCCTTGAGGCCCGACGGCCTGCCCCGCGACTTCGTCGCCTCCCACCCCGACGTGCTCCGCGAACTCGACGTGGTGGTGCTCTCCGACCTGCTGCTCGAGCGGCTGCTTTCCCTCGATCACCACCGCTGCGAGGCCGAGGGGCTCATCGACTACTTCAGCGACCCGGACGAGGGGCTCGACGTGGCGGTGAAGGCCCTCTCGGCAGGCCCCGGCAAGACCCCGGCCCTTTTCCTGATGAACCCCACCCGGGTGGCGCAGGTCCGGGCGGTGGCCGACCGCAATCTGGTCATGCCCCACAAGTCCACCTTCTTCTACCCCAAGATCCTCACCGGGCTGCTGATGAACAAGCTGGTGGCCGACGAACGGGTGGGGAGCTAGGGCACTGTCGGAGACAAGCGCCATGGGGACGGATTCGGCCGGCGGTCCCGCCGGCCCCGCCCACAGCGACGACAGCCTCTTTGCGGGACGGCTCGTCTGCCGGCAGCACCGGCAGGGCTACCGCTTCTCGGTGGACGCCGTACTCCTCGCCCATTTCATTACCCCCAAGGCCGGTGACACCCTCCTTGACATGGGGAGCGGCTGTGGCATCGTCTCGTTGCTTCTGGCCTACCGTTGGTCGCAGCTGCGCCTTACCGCGCTCGAGCTGCAGCCGGGGCTTGCGGCCCTCTGTCGGCACAACGTCGCGGCCAACGGCTACCGCGACCGCATCGAGGTGAGGGAGGGGGACTTCAGGCGGGTGGGGGAGGTGGCGGCAGCCGGCTCCTTTGACCGGGTGGTGGCCAACCCGCCCTTCCGGCCCGCCGCGGCGGGCCGGCTCAGCGTCGGCGGCGAGCAGGCGGTGGCCCGCCACGAACTGGCCGGCGGGCTTGCCGAACTGGTCGCCGCCATGGCCTTTGTCCTCCGCACCCGGGGCCGGGCCGCCCTGGTCTATCCGGCCAGCCGGGCCGCCGTGCTCCTCGCCGCCCTCAAGAGTAGCGGCCTTGAGCCCAAGCGGTTGCAGGTGGTGTACAGCTATCCCGGTGATCAGGGGCGGCTGGTGTTGGTGGAGGCGGTCAAGGGCGGGGGCGAGGAACTGGCCGTCCTGCCCCCTTTCAACATCTATGACCGGTCGGGCGGTGACTACAGCGAGGCGATGCGCCGTTGCTACGCGCCGTGACCGGCCATCTGGCGGGGACTAACTGGCGAGGGTGATGACCAGCGGCAGGGTGTGGAGGGCGCTGGAGACGCTGTGGGTGCTTCCCAGCCGCCACTCCTTGCAGGAGGCGCGTTCGCCGAGCCGTTGGTCGATGGCCTCCACCACCCCCTTGATGTTGATGATCGGGTGGCGCGAGAAGACTTCGGGAAGGCCGTAGGTGAGGTTGCAGGCAAGACAACGCCCCGGACGCTGGGTGAGGTGCAGGTCGAAGAGAAGCTTGCCCTCTGCCGGCCGGTGTTCCCGGTAGACGAGGCTGATGTCGTAGGCGCCTTCGGAGGCGTCGCCGAAGAGTGCTTCGAAGAACTGGTCGCTCCGTTCGGGCGGGAAGATACCGCTCAGGGTCCGTTGGTCGAAGAGCTGGCCGAAGTCGTTGCTGGTCATGGTTCCGTTCCCCCTGCTATTGCGATGAGATGAAAGGTAGTCGTCGGTCTGTTGATCGGGTGTGACGGCGCCGGCCGGTGCCGTTGAAGACAGTCGTTACCTTACAATGACGTTGCGCGGCCGTCAAACCAAAAAGGTGTTTTTCCTCACGACTTCAATGCTTTGTCTGCACGCCGGTTGGGCGTTGCGGGGCCACTGAGGCTGTGGTAGAGTGGCCGCCATGCAACCGACTCTCTTCGACATGGACCCGGCGCCGGCGCGGGCAACGGCCGGCTCGTCCGCTTCGGTGATCAGCCGCCGGGAGCTGAACCCGGCCCAGTACGAGGCCGCCACCACCGTGGCCGGTCCGGTGCTGGTCATTGCCGGCGCGGGCAGCGGCAAGACCCGCACCCTGGTCTACCGCATGGCCCATCTCCTGAGCCAGGGAGTGGCGCCGGAAGAGATCCTGCTCCTCACCTTCACCCGCAAGGCGGCCCAGGAGATGCTCCACCGCGCCTCGGCCCTGGTGGACGACTCCTGCCAGCGGGTGATGGGCGGCACCTTTCATGCCGTGGCCAATCTGCTCCTGCGCCGCTATGGCCGCCATATCGGGTTTGCTCCCAATTTCACCATTATCGACCGCGCCGACGCCGAGGGGATCGTCAATCTCATCAAGTCCTCCCTCAACCTCGGGGTCGGCGACCGGCGCTTCCCCTCCAAGCGGGTGGTGGTGAACCTGTTGAGCAAGGCGGTCAACAAGTCCGTGCCCCTGGGGGCGCTTCTCGACGACGAATTCGGCCACCTGGCCGAGTACCTCGACGATCTCATTCGCATCCGCGACCACTACCACCAGTTCAAGGTCGAACACGGCCTGATGGACTACGACGATTTGCTGGTCAACTGGCAGCGGGTGCTCGATTTCGGAGAGGTGCGCGAGGAGGTGTCGCGCCGCTTCCGCTACCTGATGGTGGACGAGTACCAGGACACCAACCGCATCCAGGCGGCCATTGTCCGGGCCATTGCCCACAGCCACGACAACGTCATGGTGGTGGGGGACGATTCCCAGTCCATCTACAGCTTCCGGGGGGCCGACTTCCGCAACATCATGGAGTTTCCCACCCTCTTCCCCGGTACCCGGATGATCCGCCTCGAAGAGAACTACCGTTCCTGCCAGCCCATTCTCACCATGACCAACGCGGTGATCGAGCGGGCCGCGGAGCGCTACACCAAGTCGCTGTTCAGCCGCATCGAAGGCGGTGAGCGGCCCGCCCTGGTGGCCACCCACAGCGAGGGCGACCAGGCCCGTTTCGTTGCCGACCGCATCCTCGCCCTGCGCCGCGACGGCGTACCGCTCCGCGAGATGGCGGTTCTCTTCCGTTCCGGCTACCACTCCTACAAGCTCGAACTCGAACTTGCCAACCGCCAGCTTCCCTTTGAAAAGCGCGGCGGCTTGAAACTCACCGAGTCGGCCCATATCAAGGACGTGCTCGCCTTTTTGCGGGTCACCTGCAACCCCGGCGACCACCTCTCATGGAATCGGTTGCTCCTCCTCCTCGACAAGGTGGGGCCCAAGACGGTGCAGAAGATCCTCGACCGGATCAAGGGGGCCGAAGATCCCCTGGCCGCGCTTGCCGCCTATCCCGCCGCTCCCTCCTGGCGGGCCGGGCTTGCCGAACTCGCCGAACTGCTCGCCGGCCTCCTTGAGCCCGGACTCGCACCGGTGGAGCAGTTCGACCGGGTGATGGACCATTACCGGCCCGTCTTCGAGCGGGTCTACCACGACGACTATCCGCGCCGGAGTCGCGACCTCGAACAGCTGCGGGCCATTGTCGAAGGCTATGCCGATCTCCAGGGCCTCATCGACGACACCGCCCTCGATCCGCCCGAGGCCGGAACCGAGGCCGAGGACGGGGCAGGCGACCGGCTGGTGCTTTCCACCGTTCACTCGGCCAAGGGGCTTGAGTGGGACGCGGTGTTCATCATCCACCTCGTGGAGGGCAAGTTCCCCTCGGCCCAGGCGGCACTTCCCGAGCAGCTCGAGGAGGAGCGGCGGCTGCTCTACGTCGCCGCCACCCGGGCGAGAAAGCATCTCTTTCTGGTCTATCCCCGTCAGGTGGCGGCCCCGGATCGGTCGCTCTCCTACGGCACTGTCTCGCCCTTCCTGGCCGAGCTGCCGCCGGGGCTGATGCGCAGCGAGTCGGCCGGGGTGGCGGTCGCCGCTCCCTTTGCCGCGCCGTCTGCCGTCGCCGTCTCCCCGGCGACGGCACGGGCGCCGCGTCCGGCCCCGGCCGTGCTGCCGGCGGTGGGGGCCGCGGTCCGGCATCCCTTTTTCGGCGATGGCACGGTGGCCGCCGTGGTCGGGCCCCGCACCCTGGAAGTCAACTTTTCCCGTCACGGCAGGAAAACCCTGCATCTTGATTACGCCAAACTGGAGGTGGTCGGCTGATGGACTATCAGGCGGCATGGAAGTTTCTCGACGATTTGCAGTTCTTCAAGATCAAGCTGGGTCTGGAGAGCATGAACGCCTTCCTTGACGACCTGGGGCACCCCCAGCGGGACTGCCGTTTCATCCACGTGGCCGGTACCAACGGCAAGGGGTCGGTCTCTGCCACCCTGCTCGCCGTGCTCGCCCGGGCCGGCTACCGGGTGGGACTCTACACCTCGCCGCACTTAAGTTCGGTGCGGGAGCGGTTCCGGATCAACGACACCTTCATCCCTGAAAACGAGTTTGCCGCACTCGCCACCGAGATCCGCGACATTCTCGTCGGCCGGCAGATCACCTACTTCGAGTTCACCACCGCGCTTGCCTTCCTCTGGTTCGCCCGCCGGCAGGTGGACGTGGCCGTCCTTGAGGTGGGCATGGGGGGGCGGCTTGATGCCACCAATGTGGTCACGCCGCTGGTGAGCGTGATCACCAACGTCTCCATGGACCACGAGGCGTACCTCGGCACCACCCTTGCCCGGGTGGCCTTTGAAAAGGCCGGGGTGATCAAGCCCGGGGTGCCGGTGGTTTCCGGGGTGGCCGATGACGAGAGCCGGGCGGTGGTGGCGGCGGCCTGCGAGGACCGGGGGGCCGACCTCTTTCTCCTGGGCCGGGACTTCTTCGGCGATGCCGAGGGGGCGGATTCCTGGACCTACCGGGGCATGGGCGAGCAGATGGATAAGCTCGCCCGTCTGCCCTGTCGGCTGGGGGGCCGTCATCAGGTGGCGAACAGCGCGCTTGCCGTGGCCACCCTGGAGACGGTGGCGGGCGACTTGCCGGTGGCCGAGGCGGCCCTGCGCGAGGGGCTTGCCGGAGTGCACTGGCCGGGGCGGATGGAGTATTTTGCCATCGACCGGGCGAGCCGGGCAGCGCGGCCCGCGCCCGGTGCGTCCCCGGACGGCACGGCAGCGGACGGGGCGTCGTGCCGTTATCTCCTCGACGGCGCCCACAACCCGGCCGGGGTGGCAGCGCTTCGCGAGGCACTGGCCGATGCCTTCCCCCACGACCGGCTGACCCTGGTCTGGGCGAGCATGGCCGACAAGGATGTCGCCCCCATGCTTGCCATCGTGGCGCCGCTTGCGCACCGGATCATCCTTACCCGGCCGGAGAGCGAACGGTCGGCGCGGCCCGAGGATCTCCTGATGCTGTTGCCCGCCGACATTCGGCCGCTGGCCTCTTGCGCCGCCACGGTGGCCGAGGCTCTGGCGGCGGCCGAGGCCGCGGCTTCGGCCGCCGATCTCATCGTGGTGGCCGGCTCTCTTTATCTCATCGGCGCGGCCCGCCGGCTCCTCCTGGGCGAGGTGGCCGGATGACCGACGATCCGGTCGCCGACTTCTTCTCCGGTGTCGACGAGGCGGTCATCCGCCGCGAGCGGGCCAAGGCCCGGGAGCTGCGCCGTACCCAGTGGTGGCGGACCAAGGTGAGCCGCGGCCGCTGCCATTACTGCCACCGGCAGTTTCCGGCCGCCGAACTCACCATGGACCACCTGGTGCCGCTCGCCCGCGGCGGCCGCAGTACCAAGGCGAATCTGGTGCCGGCCTGCAAGGAGTGCAACAACCTCAAGAAGACCCTGCTGCCTTTGGAGTGGGAGGACTACATGGCGCGGTACGACGGGGGAGGGGGCTGACCACCGCGGGGCTCTGTGCCGTCTGCCGTCGGCGCGGCCGGAAGAGCCGTTTTGTTGAGTCCGGGCCGCTGGTATGGTAAAACGGGGTTTACGCCCCGTGGCCGTTGACAATTTTCCCGCCGCCGCTCCCCTTTCTCCACGCAGGTGCGCCGTCCATGAAGATCAAGTCGAAGCTCCTTATCGCCCTGCTTCTCGTCTCCCTGGTGCCGGCGACCATCTGCTGCGTCTTCTCCTACTTGAGCGCCCGCTCGCTGCTCACCCGCTCCGTCGGCAACCACCTCCGGTCGGTGGCTTCTCTGCAGCATGCCCGGGTCAACGACCTGGTCGCCCGCAACCTGGAGCGGCTCGCCCTGGTGGCGAGCCGGACCCAGCTGCGGTTGAGTCTGGCCCGGCTTGAAAACGGCGGCGGGGCCGACGAGCGGGAGCGGGTCAACCGCATCCTGACCGACGCCCGGCACTCCATAGACGATTTCACCGCCATCACCGTCTACGGACTCGACGGTGTGGCGGTGGCTGCCACCGACCCCGCGGAGATCGGCCGGGCCCATTTCGACATGAAACTCTTTCGGCGCTGCCAGAAAGAGTACGAGGCGGACTATCTCTTCCTCGACGGCGACGGCCGGTTGATGCTCTGTCTCTCCGGCCCCCTGACCCTGGACGACAAACTCCTCGGGGTGCTGGTGGTCAGGTGTCAGACGAACCACCTGCTTGCCCTGGTGGCCGACTACTCGGGCCTGGGGCAGACCGGCGAAACCCTGCTGGTCAAGCGGGACGCCCGGGGGGATGCCATCCTGCTCACCCCCACCCGGTTTGACCGTCACGCCGCGTTGCGGCGGACCCTGACCAGGGAGAAAAACTACGTCTGTATCTCTTCCGTCTCCGGCACCGCCGTGTCGGCCGACGGCATCGATTACCGGGAAAAACCGGTACTGGCCATCGTCGAGGGGCTCGCCGCCACCGGCTGGGGGATGGTGGTCAAGATCGACAAGGCCGAGGCATACGCTCCGGTGGACCGGCTGCGTGACATCCTGCTGGCCATGGCCGTGGTCAGCGTGCTGGCGGTGGTGACGGTGGCCACGATAGTGGTCCGGGGGGTCTGTTCGCCCATCGATCATCTGGCCGGGGTGGCCGGCCGGGTTGCCGCCGGCAATCTTGAGCTGCGGGCCGAGGTGACGAGCCGCGATGAGGTGGGGATGCTGGCAGCCACCTTCAACGACATGCTCGCCCGGTTGCACGCCGGCAGCCAGGCGCTGGAGGAGAAGATCGGTCAGCTCAACGACGAGATCGGCGCCCACGAACGGGTGGAAAAGGAAAAAGAGGAACTCATCGGCGAACTTCGCCAGGCCCTGGCTGAAATTAAAACCTTGAAGGGAATCATGCCCATCTGCGCCGCCTGCAAGAAGATCCGCGACGACCAGGGGATCTGGAACCAGATCGAGTCGTACATCCGGGCGCATTCCGAGGCGGAGTTCAGCCACGGCCTCTGCCCGGAATGCGCCCGGAAACTCTACCCGGACATCGAGTTCCCCATGGATCTGAGGTAAGGCGGGCCGGTCGCCGCTCATCCCGTATCCGTTCATCCTCGAGAGAGGAGAGGAGTTCATTCCCATGCCCATAGCTAAAAAAATGCAGGAGTTCGCCGAGCGTTCCTCCTGGATTCGCAAGATGTTTGAAACCGGCACGCTGATGAAGGCCCAGTACGGGGCGGAGAACGTCTTCGATTTCAGCCTCGGCAACCCGGACCTGCCGCCGCCGCCCCGCTTCGGCGAGGTGCTGCTCCGGCAGGCCGGGGCAGGCGGGCCGGGCCGGCACGGCTACATGGCCAACAACGGCTATCCCGAAGCGCGGGCCGCGGTGGCGGCCCGGGTCGGGGCCGAGCAGGGGATGACGGTGGCGCCGGACGAAGTGCTGATGACCTGCGGGGCCGCCGGCGGTCTCAACGTGGTGATGAAGGCCCTGCTTGATCCCGGCGACGAGGTGCTCATCCTCGCCCCCTTCTTCGTCGAGTACAACTTCTACGTGGACAACCACGGCGGCGTGACCCGGGTCGTCCCGACCCGGGAGGACTTCAGTCTCGACCTGGCGGCCATCGAGGCGGCCATCACCCCGCGCACCAAGGCGATCATCGTCAATTCCCCCAACAACCCCACCGGCCAGATCTACGCGGCTTCGGAGCTGGCCGACCTGGGCGCCCTGCTCGCCGAGGCGGGGGGCCGCCACGGTACCACGATTTTTCTCGTCGCCGACGAGCCCTATCGCAAGATCGTCTACGACCAGTGGCAGGTGCCGAGCATCTTCGCCGCCTACCCGAACAGCATCGTAGTTTCCTCCTCGTCCAAGGATCTGTCGCTGCCCGGCGAGCGGATCGGCTATGCCGCGGTTCATCCCCGGTGCGCGGACAAGGGGGCGCTCTTGGGGGCGATGACGCTCGCCAACCGGATTCTGGGCTTTGTCAACGCCCCGGCGCTGATGCAGCGGGTGGTGGCGGAACTTCAGGACGTCACGGTGGACTGCTCGATCTATGCCCGGCGACGGCAACTTTTCTGCAAGATCCTGGCTGAGGCGGGCTATGACTTCGTTCCCCCCAAGGGCGCCTTCTACCTCTTTCCCCGGTCGCCGCTCGCCGACGATGTGGCCTTTGTCGCCCTGCTCCAGGAGGAGAAGATTCTCGCCGTGCCGGGCCGGGGCTTCGGCCTGCCGGGCCATTTCCGACTTGCCTTCTGTGTGGAGGACAGGGTGATCGAGGGGGCGGCGGCGGGCTTCGCCAGGGCCATGGCCAAGGCACGGCGGTAGGCTGGCTTCATGCAGCGGATCCGTACCCGCGAGGAGCCGGATGAAGCCCATTCCAAGCCAAGGAGTTCGCCATGACGCGACAAGAGGTGGTGGCCGCGGTCATCGAACGTGACGGGCGCATCCTGGTGGCCCAGCGCCATTCCGGCCTCCATGCCGGCAAGTGGGAGTTTCCCGGCGGCAAGGTGGAGCCGGGCGAGTCTCCAGAAGCGGCTCTGCGCCGTGAGATCGACGAGGAGTTCGGGGTGGAGATCAGTGTGGGGGACCGGCTCGTCGAAGTGCCCTTTTCAGTGGCCGGCAGCAGCTATCTTCTCGTGGCCTACGCTGCCCGCCACCGGTCCGGCGAGTACCGGCCGGTGGACCACCACCGGATCGACTGGCTGGCGCCGGACCGCCTCGCCGATCTCGATTTGGCGCCGGCCGATGTCCCGGTGGCCGCGGCGGTGGCCCGCCGCTTCGCCGTAACCTGAACCCAGTATGAGGAACGAGATGACAATTTTCAAGGCGCTGGTGGTCAGCGAAACCGGTGATGGCGGTTATCAACGTGCAATACGGGACCGGGCGGTGAGCGAGTTGCCCGAGGGCGAGGTGCTGATCCGGGTCCGCTACTCGTCGCTTAACTACAAGGATGCCCTCTCTGCCTCGGGCAACCGCGGCGTGACCCGCCGTTATCCCCATACCCCGGGGATCGATGCTGCCGGCGAGGTGGCGGCCAGCACCAGCGACCGCTTCCGAACCGGGGATGCGGTTCTTTGCTGCTGCTACGACCTCGGCATGAACCGGCCGGGCGGTTTCGGCCAGTACATCCGGGTGCCGGCCGCCTGGGTGATGGGCTGCCCGCCGGGGCTTACCCTGCGCCAGGCGATGATGTACGGCACCGGTGGCTTCACCGCCGCCCTGTCGGTGGACCGGCTCATGGCGTATGGCGTATCCCCCCGGGACGGCAAGGTGCTGGTCACCGGCGCCACCGGCGGGGTGGGTTCGGTGAGTGTCGCGCTCCTTGCCAGGGCCGGCTTCACCGTGGTGGCGGCGAGCGGCAAGGTGGACCAGGCTCCATTTCTGCTCCGGCTGGGCGCCTCCGAGGTGGTGGGCCGCGAGGCGGTCATCGACCAGACGGGCCGGGCCATGCTCAAGGGCAACTGGGCCGGGGCGGTGGACACGGTGGGCGGCGAGGTGCTGGCCACGGCGCTGAAAACCACCCGCTACGGCGGGGTGGTCACCTGCTGCGGCAACGTGGCGGCGGCCGAGTTCACCACCAGCGTCTATCCCTTCATCCTGCGGGGGGTGAGTCTGGTCGGCATCGAGGCGGCCGAGTGCGCCATGGCGGTGCGGGAGCGGGTATGGGCACGGTTGGCCGGCGACTGGCACCTTGATTTTCTCGACGAGCTGGTCCGCGAGGTGGGGCTTGCCGACCTCGACCGCGAAATCGACCGCATGCTGGCCGGCCGTCTCCACGGCCGGGTACTGGTCAACCTGGACCGCTGAAACCCCTTGTTCGAGGAACACGCCATGTCCCGGCTCCCCCATACCGTGCCTCCGGCGGTGATCAACCTCTTCTTTGCCATCGGCCTCATATCGGCCTTTGCCTTCCGGGTGCTGATCCTCTTTGTCCATCTCCGGCCGGAATGGTTCCGGCCCACCTGGTACGTGGGGATCATCGGCTACACCGTCTTCTTTCTCTATCGCTACGCCATCGCCGAGAAGCGCAAGCGGGCGGTGGCCGACTACCGGCTCATCGACAAGCTCCGTCAGGAAGAGCCCCTTGCCGGCGAGGACCGCGAGGTGCTCGTTTATCTCCTCTCCTCCATCCAGAAGTCGCGGGAAAACATCAACTACCTCTTCATCTTCGCCCTCTCCCTGGTCGCGGTGGTGCTCGACCTCGTCCTCACCAGCAAGGGGCTGTAGATGCCACGGCTCACGGTCACCGACACCCTTGGCATCGACAGCAGCGAACTCCACTTCGACTACCTGCGCGCCTCCGGGCCGGGCGGCCAGCACGTCAACAAGACGGCCAGCGCCGTGCAACTCCGCTTCGACGTGGCCGGCTCGCCGTCACTGCCCGAGCCGGTCCGGGTCCGGCTCCTCCACCTGGCCGGCAACCGGCTGACCCTCGCGGGGGTGCTGATCATCGAGGCAAGCCGTTTCCGGTCCCAGGAGCGCAACCGCGAGGACGCGCTGGCCCGGCTCCTGGCCCTCGTCCGGCAGGCGGCCACGGCGCCCAAGCGCCGACGGCCCACCCGGCCCACCGCCGGGGCCAAGAGGCGGCGGCTCGCCGCCAAGCAGCGCCGGGGCGAGGTGAAGCAGGGCCGGCGGTCGGTGTCGGGCAATGGCGAATAGGTGCGGTGCTTTCTTGACAGCGGTGGCCGGAGCGGTGTATTTCGTTTTTTGGGAGAACGCGCCACGGGCGCGGCCGATGTCGGCCGTGGTTGCCGCGCCGGACTTGGCGGGCTACAAGGGCGCGAAGCGTTAACGCGAGGAGACAGCGGGAATGAAGACCAATCCGAAACTGATTACCTGCATTGTGCAGCGCGGTCAGGCCGATGTGGTGGTAGAGGCGGCCATGGCGGCCGGCGCCCAAGGCGCCACCATCTCTTATGGCCGCGGCACCGGGGTGCGCGAAAAACTGGGGTTGCGGGGGCTGTTCATCAAGCCAGAAAAGGAGATCATCTACATCGTCACCAAGCAGGATGAGTCCGAGGCGGTGATGCGGGCGGTGGTCGAGTCGGCCAATCTCAAGGAGAAGGGGCAGGGCTTTGCCTTTCTGCACGAGTTGGATCAGGCCATCGGCTTTGTTAATGACTAAGCTGCAAAATTTCCTCCTGACGGATCCGCTGCCATGATCAAGAATTTCATCATCGTTGGGTTGCTCTGGCTGGCGGTGCGGTTCGTCTGGTTGATCGACATGGTCACCCTGCACGGCTGGGTGGAACGCCTCTGCGCCGAGTCGCAGGCAACCCTGCTCACCATCGGGGGGGGGATCGTCGTCAGCATCGCGGTCGTCGCCTACCTGTTGAGCGCCCTGCGCTGGTATACCCCCCTCTACCTCCTCAGCGTGGCCGTCTTTGAAAGCAGCCAGTTCGTCATCGTCCTCCTCTCCGTTTCGGCGGTGGTCTTTCGGCTGGTGGACGGCTCCAACCTCTGGATGGCTCTGGGGCCGGCGGCCGGGGCGCTTCCCTTCCTGGTGCTCGCTGCCTCCTGCTTCAGTTTCTGGCTCTACGACTTCAATTTGCCCCTGCAGAAACGGCTGCTCTACAACGTCGCGGTGCCGGTCCTCTCCGGCATCCTCGTGGCGGCCATTCCCTATTTCCTCTGAACCGCACCGCGTCGGCGTCTGCCTCGGTTGGAGGGGCCGCCGGCGGCGCCGGTCGTTTCCGGGTATGGAAATGCCGGCGCCGGGGCCGCGACTGCCGTGGGGGGGAGCCCACGCCGCCGCGCTGCGGCATTCTCTCTTTTCCTCGCGATTTGCTACTTTTCCTTGAAGAACCTCTGTTTCATGGCTATAAGTTAGCGGCCAGCCTTGCTGGCAGGGCCGGGGGCGGGGCAGGCAAATCCTTGTCCTGGCGCGATTCCCGGGGCGGTCGCGGTGCGGCGGCCCGGTGGCGCCTTGCCGCCGTCCGCTGCCGGATCGGCGGCAACGGAACCGCAGCCAATTGTTACTGTTGATGAGGATGTCTTGAAGAACAAGGTTCACAATTTGAAGGAGTACCATCCATGAGTGATACCAACCTGATTGCCGAGATCACCACCAACAAGGGAGTCATCCATCTGCAGCTCTTCGCCGCGCAGGTGCCCTACACGGTGGCCAACTTTGTCAACCTGGCCAGCCGCGGCTTTTATGACGGCATCAGGTTTCACCGGGTGATCCCCGAATTCATGATCCAGGGCGGCTGCCCCAAGGGCACCGGCACCGGCGAGCCGGGCTATCGCTTTGGCGACGAGTTCGTGCCCGAACTCAAGCATGACCGGCCCGGCATCCTCTCCATGGCCAACGCCGGCCCGGGCACCAACGGCAGCCAGTTTTTCATCACCCACGTGGCCACCCCGTGGCTCGACAACCGCCATTCGGTGTTCGGTGCCGTGGTGGGCGAGGAGGATCAACAGGTGGTGGACAGCATTGCCCAGGGAGATGTGATGGAGAAGGTTGAAATCAAGGGAGATGCCGCCGCCCACCTCGCCAAGTGCCAGGACAAGCTGGTGATCTGGAACGAGATGCTCGACGGCGCCTATGGCAGCCGGCTGCGGCCTGCCCTGGTCTGACCTCCGGCGAGGCAAACGGGTATCCCGGGCAGAGGGGTTTGCCTTTTTGGGTTACCTGTGGTTAAAGTGAAGATTTTAATGAATCGGTGAAATTCTCGCCGAGAAGATTTTTCGGGGTGTTCTGCGTTTGCCCGCGGGGCGTTGTCCCCCCGACCCCCCCCTTAGACCTGGAGGATTACCGACATGGGAAATTGCAGCAGTAGCTCCTGCGGCAGCAAGAAAGGCGGCTCCTGCGGTTCCGCCGATGCCGCCATCGCGCAACAGAATACGGCCATCAATACCTCGCTGGCCAAGATCAAGCACAAGATCCTGGTGATGAGCGGCAAGGGCGGGGTGGGCAAGAGCACCGTTTCCACCAACCTCGCCCTGGGGCTTGCCAACCGGGGCTACAAGGTGGGGCTGATGGACGTGGATCTGCACGGCCCGGACATCTGCCGAATGCTCAACCTCACCGACAGCCTCCAGGCGGTGAAGGAGAAGTTCGATCTGGTGCCACCCATGAAGTACGGCGACAACCTCAAGGTCATCTCGCTGGAGTACATGATGGAGAACCGCGACGATCCCATCATCTGGCGCGGCCCCCTCAAGATCCAGGCCATCCGGCAGTTCATCGCCGACATGGACTGGGGCGAACTCGACTACCTGATCATCGACTCGCCGCCGGGCACCGGGGATGAGCCCCTCACCGTCGCCTCCACCATCAAGGACGCCCACGCCCTGGTGGTCACCACCCCGCAGCAGGTGGCGCTGGCCGACGTGCGCAAGTCGCTGAACTTCTGCAAGCACGTCAAGATGCAGGTGGTGGGCCTGGTGGAGAACATGAGCGGCCTGGTCTGCCCCCACTGTTCCAACACCGTGGAGATCTTCAAGAGCGGCGGCGGCGAGGAGACGGCCAAGGCATTCGACATCCCCTTCCTGGGCAAGATCCCGGTGGACCCCAGTGTCGTCACCGGCGGCGACGACGGCAAGCCCTTCCTTGCCTCCAACGCGGACAGCCCGTCGGTCAAGGCATTCCAGGAACTGGTGAACCGGGTGGAGAAGGCGATGGCCGCCAAGCCGCCGGCCCTCCAGACCATCAGCGGCTGCGCCTGTGGCGATACCTGCAACCCGTCCACCTGTAGCTGTTGACGAGGCTGGGCGACAGGTGGATAGGCGCCAGCCCGTTGGCTTTTTCGATGACACCGAACGCCTATACCGCCAAACCGCTAACAAACCCAGAGGTACGCCATGCTAGTCAGACAGATGACCGTGGGCATGATGGGAGTGTGCTGCTATCTGGTGGCCTGTCCGGAAACCAGAAAGGGGCTGCTCATCGACCCGGGCGGCGGCGAGGAAGAACTCCTCGCCCTCTGTGAGCAGGAAGGGGTAACCATCGAGTATCTGGTGGCCACCCACGGCCACCCCGACCATGTCTGCGGCAACCTGCGCTTGAAGCAGGCCACCGGCGCGGCCATCGTCATGCACGAGGAGGACGACGTCTTTTTCGGCGAGCCGCAGGTCGTCCAGTACTTCTCCATGCTGGGGCTGCCCTTTTCCCCTCCCGCGGATCGTACCGTGCGCCACGGCGACACCCTCACCGTGGGCACCGTCAGCCTTACGGTGATCCACACTCCGGGTCACACCCCGGGAGGCATCTGCCTCTACGCGGCTCCTCATCTCTTTGCCGGCGACACCCTCTTTGTCGGCGGGGTGGGCCGTACCGACTTCCCGGGCGGGGACTCCCGGCAGTTGCTCACGTCGATCAAGGAGCGCCTTCTCACCCTGCCGCCCGAAACCGTGGTCTGGCCCGGTCACGGTTATGGCGGGGCCCGTTCCTCCATCGGCGAGGAGGCCCGCTCCAACCCCTTCCTCACTGGCGGCTGGTGGTGATGCCCCATGCGTGAAGTCGTCCTCGGCACCGCTGGCCACGTCGACCACGGCAAGACCAGCCTGATTCTGGCCCTTACCGGCATCGATACCGACCGCCTCAAGGAGGAGAAGGCACGGGGGATCACCATCGAGCTGGGCTTTGCCTACCTCGATCTGCCCTGCGGCCACCGGCTGGGGATTGTTGACGTGCCCGGCCACGAGCGTTTCGTCAAGAACATGGTGGCCGGGGCGAGCGGCATCGATCTGGTGGCCTTTGTCATCGCCGCCGACGAGGGGGTGATGCCCCAGACCCGGGAGCACTTCGAGATCTGCCGGTTGCTCGGGGTCAAGCGCGGCCTGGTGGTGGTCACCAAGAAGGATCTGGTGGACGAGGAGTGGCTCGAACTGGTTCAGGAGGATATCCGTGCCTTCCTGAAGGGCAGCTTCCTCGACGGCGCGCCCATGCTCACCGTTTCAACGGTCACCGGCGACGGGATCGGTGAGGTGCGGGCGGCCATCGACCGGCTGGTGGCGGCGAGCGAACTCGCCGAGGCATACGGCCCCTTCCGGTTGCCGGTGGATCGCATCTTTTCCATGAAGGGCTTTGGCGCCGTGGTCACCGGCACCTCGATCTCCGGGCGCGTCGCGGTGGGCGACGAGGTCACCGTCTACCCGGCGGGCCTGTCCGGCAAGATCCGCGGTATCCAGGTCCACGGCCAGGAGGTCCAGGAGGTGGAGGCGGGGCATCGCACCGCCATCAACGTTCAGGGCGTCGACAAGGAGGCCATCCGCCGCGGCGACATGCTCGCCTCGCCCGGCTGCCTCCTCCCCTCCTACATGCTGGACGCCGACTTCCTCTACCTCTCCGGCAACAAGAAGCCGCTCAAGAATCGTACCCGGGTTCGGGTCCATCTCGGCACTGCCGAGGTCATGGGCCGGGTGGTGCTCCTCGAAGACGAGGAGGCCCTTCCCGGCACCACCGGCAATGTCCAGCTCCTCCTCGAAGAGCCGGTCGCGGTGTGGCCCGGCGATCGCTACGTGGTGCGGAGCTACTCGCCGGTGGCCACCATCGGCGGCGGTGCGGTCCTAAACGGTGCGCCGCTCAAGAAACGGCGCCGCTTCCGGCCGGAAAACGGCGAACTCTTCCAGTACTATCTCGACGGCGTTCCAGAGGAACTGGCCTGTCTTCACCTCCGGGAGAGCGGCATCGCCGGCCTCGTTTTCGACGAGTTGGCGGTACGGGTCGGCCAGTTCGGCAACCGTTTCAAGAAGCTGCTCGCCGGCCCGCTCTCGGCCCGCCGGATACTGCTGGTGGACTCGGACAGGCAGCGGATGATCGAGGGCAGCGTCTACCAGGGCCTGAAAGAAAAGGTGGAGGCGGTGCTTGCCGCCTACCACGCCGAAAACCCCCTCAAACTCGGCCTGGCCAAGGAGGAACTCCGTTTCCGGCTCCATCGGCGGCTCGACCAGCGCCTCTTCCAATACCTGCTCAACGACCTCGTCAAGGCCGGGGCCGTTGTCCAGGAAGAGGCCGAGATCCGGCTCGCCGGCCATCAGGTTTCCTTCAAGGAGGACGAGGAGTCCCTGCGGCGCGACATGGAGGCATTCTACGCCGAGGCGGGTCTCAAGGCGCCCACGGTCAAGGAACTGCTGGGCCGTTTCGAGGCCCTCTCCGCCGCCCGGGTGCGGGAGATGCTGGAGTTGCTCAGCCGCGAGAGGAAGGTGGTCAAGATTACCGAGGAGCTTTACTTTCATGCTCCGGCCCTCGACGAGCTGGTGGCGCAAGTGCGCAGTCACTGCCGGGAGGGCGGCGAACTCGACGCCCAGGTCTTCAAGACCATGACCGGTCTGACCCGCAAGTTCTCCATCCCGCTCCTTGAGTACTTCGACAAGATCAAGCTCACCATCCGGGTGGGTGACAGGCGGATCCTCCGCGAGCGCCAGGGGTGAACGGTTGGCCGTTGGCCTCCCCTTATAAAACGTGGAACAGAACAACCAAGGGTGTCTTGAAAACTTGTCTTCGCGCCCGAATACTGCGTTACGGCGAAAAGACGGGTTTTCGAGATGGCCATAAAATTTCCAGGGAGACACTCCCATCGCCACCATCACCGGCAATATCGAAGGACTCAAAACCGCCCAGCGTAAGCGGCTGGAGCGTCTCGCCTCCCGTCGAGTTCCTCCTGAACTGATTATCAATGCCGATTTGGCCCGCGCCTTCACCGAGCTGTCCGTGGAAATCGGCCGGCAGATCGGCCTGCTGATCAACCGGGCCGGCCACGTGGAAGGGGTTATGGTCGGCGACCACAAGGGGATCGTCATCCCGGCCCTCAACCAGATCCGCTCCGCCGGCGGCCGTCTCAAGGGGCTGCGCTGCGTGCATACCCATCTGGCCGGTGAGGAGATCAGCGAAGACGATCTCATGGATCTCCTCTTCCTCCGCCTCGATCTGATGGCGGTGGTCAAGGCGCGGCCCGACGGGCTTCCCGACCGGCTCCATGCCGTGCATCTGGTGCCGGCCGGTGGCGAGGAACAGTGGCATTTCCTCCCCCCGGTGGTGGTTTCCCAGCAGCCCCCCTCCTGCCTCGAACTGATCACCGCCCTGGAGGGGGAGTTCGCTCGGCTGCGTCCCACCCTGGAGGTGGACGCCGGCCGCGATCGGGCCATCCTGGTCAGCGTCACCACCCTGCCCAAGAAACTTGCCCGGGAGTCCATGGACGAACTTGCCGAACTCGCCGCTTCCGACGAGGTGGTGGTCATCGATACCGTCGTCCAGCGCCGCGATCGCGTCAACCCCAAGTGGATCCTGGGCAAGGGCAAGCTCGGCGAGCTGATGCTCACCGCCCTCCGCGGCAACGCCAACCTGCTCATCTTTGATCAGGAACTGAACCCCTCGCAGATCCGGTCCATCACCGATCACACCGACCTGCGGGTCATCGACCGCACCCAGCTGATCCTCGACATCTTNNAAGCTGCAGATCGAGATGGCCCAGCTCAAGTACATGCTGCCCCGCCTGGGGTTGCGTGACGACGCCCTGTCGCGGCTCACCGGCGGTATTGGCGGCCGTGGCCCCGGCGAAACCCGCCTTGAGGTGGACCGGCGGCGGATCAACGACCGGCTGGCCAAGCTCGGCAAGCGGCTCAAGGAGGTGGGCGCGGAGCGTTACCATCGCCGGGCCAGGCGGCGCAAGCGCGAGCTGCCGGTGCTCTCCCTGGTGGGTTACACCAATGCCGGCAAGTCAACGCTGCTCAACACCCTCACCAACAGCGACATCCTGGCCGAGGACAAGCTCTTCGCCACCTTGGACCCCACCAGCCGCAGGCTCCGCTTTCCCGAGGAAATGGAGGTGATCATCACCGATACGGTGGGTTTCATCCGCAACCTTCCCGCCGACCTCCTGCAGGCATTCAAGGCGACCCTTGAAGAACTCCACGAGGCCGACGTCCTGGTGCACGTCATCGACGTGGCCAACCCCCGCTTTGCCGAACAGCAGCGGGTGGTGGAGGATCTCCTGCGGGAGCTTGAACTCGATCACCTCCCCTGCCTGCGGCTGTTCAACAAGATCGATCTGGTGGGCCGCGACTCGCTTGCCCGTCTGGCCGAGGAGTACCGGGCCATCCCCATCTGCGCCCGTGATTCCGCCACCTTTGCCCCCTTTCTGACCGAGGCGCAGCGGCTGGTACGACAGCGCTGGCCGCGGCAGGAGGCGTACTCCCCGCGATGCCTGGCCGAGGGTGCGGAGGTGGAGGCGGTTGAAAACAGCGATTCGGACCTCTTATAGTTGAGGATGGGGGCGGCCCTGGCGGCGCCGTCCCCGGCCCCGGGTCTGCACGGCGGCGGGCGGCCATGAGAACGGCGCCGGCCCGCCGCCAAGTCGGAAAGTCCCTTGCCACGAGGAAGCGTATGCGGTTACGCACGGCCATCATTCTTGTTCTGTGCGGATTTGCCCTCGGCCCGTTGCTGCTGGTGATGGGAGCCAATCTGCCCGCCGTGCTTCAGCGGCTGGAGCAGACTTCCCAGCAGGAGAGCCTGATGGCGCTACAGAACGAGCAGTTCGCCCTCCAGGTGCGGGTGGGCGGCTTGCGGGAGCGAGTCGCCTCCCTTGCCATCCTGCCGGGCGTCCGGGACATCATTGGCGCGCCGGGCGCGGATGCCATCTCCGCGGAGCAGGCGCGGCGCCGGTTTGCCGAAGTGGTTGCGAAGTGGTTTGCCGACCGGCCCGAGGCCATGGAGATCCGGCTGTTGGACAGGGCCGGCCAGGATCGTCTGCATCTGCAGCGGCAGGGGGGAGAAAACTTTGTGCCGCTCACCGGTAGCCGGCATATCGATTACGAGTCGGCCGAGTTCTGCCGCCTCGCCCTGGCCGCGCCCGCCGGCACGGTACGGGTCGGTGAGGTGGAGGTGGACAAGGGCGACGACGCGCCCCATCGCTACGTCCTCTCCCTGGTGACCCCGGTGATTGACGGCAGGGGCGCGGTGGTGGGCGGGCTTGCCTGCCGGCTGGACATCTCCCGTTTCCTCCACGACTATGCCCGCTTCTACTGGGCGGTGAGCGGAGAGGGCGCTTCCCATGCGCATGAAACGGCGGTCGGCCACCACCACGATGTCCATAATCATGAAGGGGAGTCGGTCATGTTCCCCGGCCTGGACCCGCTGCTTGTCGGCCGCAAGGCCGTGATCTGGAACGCGGCCGACGGCGGCAGGGTTGCCTGGCAGCCGGTGTCGTTTAACCCCGACGGTCCCGTCACCCTCTGGCTCGGCCATCCCGTCGACCGCAGTGCGCTCACCGCTTGGCTCCAGGCCCAGAAGTTGCGGCTGCTGGCGTTCGTGGTGTTGCTCATTGCCGCCGTGTTGCTGCTGGCCGGCCGGGTGGGGGCGTTGGTGGAGCGGTGGCGGAGGGAGTTGTTGAGCGGTCTCAGCGCCGTTTTCGAGGGCGAGCGGCCACCCGAGTTCCGGTGGCACGACTTTCACGAGTTGCGGCAGCTGGCCGGCGAGCTGAACGGCCTGGGCCTCCGCTACGAGGAGATGCGGGCGGCCCGGCGCCGGGCCGAAGAAGAGTTGCGCCAGAGCAACAGCCGCCTCGAGGAAACGGTGGAGCGGCGTACCGCCGAACTCTTTGCCACCAACGAACAGCTCAACGAGGAGGTGGAGGAGCGGAGCCGGGCCGAGGAGGAACTGCTCCGTCACCGCGACCACCTGGAGGAGTTGGTTCGCCAGCGGGTCATCGAACTGTCCGAAACCAACGAGCGGCTGGAACTGGAAATCGTCCAGCGGCGGCGCGCTCAGGACTCGTTGCGCGAAAACGAGGAGCGGCTGCGCACCATTCTCGATTCGGTGGATATCGGCATCTTCATCGTCGACCAGGAGAGCCGGGCCATTCTTTACGCCAACCCGGCCGCCGCCGCCATGATCGGCGCATCCGAGGCGAGCGTGCTTCCCGGTCTTTTCTGCCACGACTTTTTCTGTCTGCATAAGGAGGAGGGCTATTGCCCCTGCGTTGCCAGGGGCAAGCCCATTCATCAGGCCGCCCGCACCCTCAGGCGGGTGGACGGTTCGCCGCTGGAGGTGCTGAAGACCGTCATTCCCATCAGGATGAACAACCGCGCCTGTCTGCTGGAGAACCTCACCGACATCACCGAGCTGAAGCGGGTGAGCGAGCATAACCAGGCCCTGCAGACGCAGCTGCTGCAGTCCCAGAAGATGGAGGCGGTGGGCGTGCTCGCCGGCGGCGTGGCCCATGACTTCAACAACCTGCTCACCGTTATCCACGGCTCTGCGGAACTGGCCCTGGCCAGAACCGAGGCCGAGGCGCCGGGCCGCCGCTACCTGGCCCAGATCAAGGAAACCACCGAACGGGCCGGCAACCTGATCCGACAGCTGCTTCTCTTCAGCCGCAGCCAGCCGGTGACCCGTACCGTGCTGGCCCTCAACGGGGTGGTGGAGAACCTGCTCAAGATGCTGGGCCGGCTCATTGGCGAGGACATCACCATCGAAACCGCCCTGGCTCCGGACCTCTGGCCCATCCGCGGCGATGCCGGCACCCTGGAGCAGGTGCTGATGAATCTGGCCCTGAATGGCCGTGACGCCATGACGGGTGGAGGGGTGTTGCGTATCGTTACCGAAAATGTTCAATTGGATGCCATGGCCGCCGCCGTCCTGCCCGAGGCGCGGGCAGGACGATTCGTGGTCCTGGCGGTGGCCGATACCGGCAGCGGCATCGATGCCGAGCAACTGCCCCGCATCTTCGAGCCCTTCTACACCACCAAGGCGGCTGGCAAGGGCACGGGGCTCGGCCTTGCCGTGGTCTACGGTATCGTCAAACAGCACGACGGCTGGATCGCGGTGGCGAGCGAGCCGGGCCAGGGCGCCACCTTCAAGGTATTTCTGCCCGCCACCTCGGCCGGGGCGGTCACGGCGGTGGCGGCTACCGAGAAAACGGTCCCCCGCGGCAAGGGGGAGCGGATACTGGTGGTGGAGGACGAGGAACTGGTCCGGCGGCTCATGGAAGAGACCCTGTCCGCTGGCGGCTTCGAGGTTTTCTCCGCCGCTTCGGTGGAGGAGGCACTGGCCCTCTACCAGCGGCTCGCGGGCCGCGTCGACCTGCTCGTAAGCGACGTGGTCCTGCCCGGCCACCGCAACGGCCTTGATCTTGCCGACGCCCTGCGGCGCGAGCAGCCGCGGCTGCCAGTGCTGCTCTCAAGCGGCTACACTGATCGCAGATCCCGCTGGCCCCTCATCGTCGAGCGCGGTTTTGCTTTTCTGCAGAAGCCATTCAGTACCACCGCCCTCCTTCAGGCGGTGGCGGAAACCCTCCAGGGCCAGGATCGGACCTGAACACCATCAACCCCCCGCAGGGCAAGAGCGCTGCCGCCTCCTGTGGTGAAGAGAAGCCATGCCCCTGTCAGCCCCCCCCCCGTATCGGCGCATTTTGCCGCGACCGTTGCTCTTTCTTGTCGGTACCCTGCTGTTCCTATGCTGCTGGGGAAGCCCGGCGGCCCTGGCCCAGGAGGCGGTGATCAGGGACGTGGTGGTCACCAATTCCGCTGCCAACCTCCTCCTCTACTGTTCGGTGGAAAACGGCTTCACCCGGGAGATGCTGGAGGGGGTCAACAACGGCATCCCCATTACCTTCACCTTCTACGTTCGGCTTGACCAGCGGCGAAGCCTCCTGCCCGACCGGGAGGTGGTATCCCTGTCCTTTGATCACACCTTGACCTATGACAACCTCAAGGAAGAGTATCAGGTCACCCTGCCAGGGGCCGGCAACCAGCCCTTTGTCTCTTCATCGCTCAAGGACGCCAAGCGGATGATGAGCCAGGTCAACGGCTTCCGGGTCGCGTCGCTGGCGAGTCTCAAGCCCGACGTCTCTTACTCCTTGGCCATCAAGGCGAGTCTCGCCCGCCGAACCCTGCCGCTTAACTTCCAGTATATCGTGCCGTTCTGGAATCTCTGGAACTTCGAGACGGACTGGTATACCGTGCAGTTCCGCTACTGAGGCATTTCGCCATGTATCCCGAGACGACGCCCCTCTCCCCGGCCCCGCATTCGAGCGAGGAGAGTTTTGCCCTGCGCGAGGCGCGGGCTCGCAAGCGGCGTCGCATCCGGGTCGTCATTCTGCTCTGCTGTCTGCTGATCCCGCTGCTCACCTATCTCGAGACCAAGGTCTTCCAACTCGGGGTGGTGCCCTTCCCGGTGAGCGGCAACGTCATCGTCTTCGTCCTGATCAACATCAACATCCTGCTGCTCCTGCTGATGGTTTTCCTGGTGCTCAGGAACCTCGCCCAGCTGATTTTCGAGCGGCGGCGGCGGTTCCTCGGTACCGGCCTGCGCACCAAGCTGGTCATCTCCTTTGTGTCGCTGTCGCTGATCCCCACGGCGCTTCTCTTCTTCATCGCGCTCCAGTTCGTCTCCACCAGCATGGACTACTGGTTCAACATCAACGTCGAGCGGTCGCTGCTCGCCTCCCTCAACATCGCCAAGGAGGTCTACCAGGACGCCCGCGCCCAGGCCGGCAGCCTGGGTCACACCCTGGCCCGCCGGGTGGAACGGGAAGGGGAGCGCTACGCGCCGGGCGAACCCCTGGCCGGGTTTCTCCTGGAGCTGGTGCGCGGCTATGACCTGGCCGGCATCGAACTGGTTTCCGATCAGCGGGAGGTGATCGCCTCGGCCTATGCCGGCGGTATTGCCGTGGCCGACATCCCCGAGGTGCCGGTGGAGCAGTTCCGGCATGCCCTGGCCGGAGATCCCGATCAGGTGGCCATCCAGACGGTGGCGGCCGGCGAACTGGTGCGCGGCCTGGTGGGCCTGCGTCTGCCCGTCGTGGCGGCGGGGGAGGCGCGGCAGGGCGTGCTCATCGCCTCGCTCCTGATCCCCCGCGAGCGGCTGGCGCGCATGGAACTCATCTCCAAGGGGCTCGAAGGGTACCGGCAGCTCATGCTGCTCAAAAAGCCCATCAAGACCAGCCTGCTGGTGATGCTCCTCATCGTAACGCTCCTCATCGTCTTTGCCGCCGTCTGGTTCGGTTTCTACGTGGCCCGGGGACTCACCGGGCCCATCGGCAAGCTGGCCGACGCCACCCGGCGGGTCGCGGAAGGGGAACTCGACTTTGTCCTTGAGAAAACCTCGGGCGACGAGATGGGCACCCTGGTGGACGCCTTCAACCGCATGGTTCGAGATCTGCTCACCCACAAGCGGCAACTCGAGGAAGCGAACCGGGCGCTTCAGGCCGGCAACCAGGAACTCGACCAGCGGCGGCGCTATACCGAGATCATTCTCCAGAACGTGGCGGCCGGAGTTATTTCCATGGACGAGCGAGGCCGGGTGACCACCATTAACCGCTTTGCCGAGGAGCTTCTCCAGATCGACCGCGAAACCATCCTCGGCCGTGACTACCACGCCATCCTGCGGCCGGAACATCTGGTTATCCTCGACGGCTTCCTCGCCGAACTTGGCGTTGCCAACAAACCATCCATCCAGCGGCCGCTGCGGCTGACGGTACGGGACGAGACCTTCTTCCTGCGGGTCAATTTCACCCGACTTGAGGACGAAGAGGGCCATGCGCTCGGCGTGGTGCTGGTTTTCGACAACCTCACCGAGCTGGAAAAGGCCCAGCGTATGGCGGCCTGGCGCGAGGTGGCCCGCCGCATCGCCCACGAGGTCAAGAATCCGCTCACTCCCATCCAGCTCTCGGCCCAGCGGCTCCGCAAGAAGTACCTGGAACGGCTGGCCGGCCAGGAAGGCGAGGTCTTCGACCTCTGCACCACGACCATCGTCAATCAGGTGGACGAGCTGAAGCGGCTGGTGAGCGAGTTCTCGAGCTTTGCCCGCATGCCCAGCGTCCAGAAGAGTCGCAACAGTCTGCCGGAGATGGCCCGCGAGGTGCTGACCCTCTATGAACAGGCTCACAAGCACGTTACCTTCCGGCTACAGGTGGACCCGGCGGTGCCTGAGTTTTCCTTTGACCGCAAGCAGCTCAAACGGGTGCTGATCAACCTGATCGACAACGCCGTGGCCGTGCTGCCCGAGGAGGGGGGCGGGGTCATCGAGGTGGAGATCGCCATGGGGGGCGAAGGGCAGCGGGTCTTCCTGGAGGTCCGCGACAACGGCCCCGGGGTGGCCGATGAGGACAAGCTGCGCCTCTTCGAGCCCTATTTCTCCACCAAGAAGTCAGGTACCGGTTTGGGGCTTGCCATCGCCACCACGGTGGTGGCCGACCACGGCGGCTATCTGCGGGTCAAGGACAACGAGCCGGCGGGCAGCCGTTTTGTCGTCGAACTGCCGTTGAAGAAGGAAGCCTGAGCCGCGCTCGTCGAGTTAGAGGTTGCCAGCTCGGGGGCGGGGGGCTATGCTGCTTGACAGGGGGGAGCCGGCGTCCCGGGGGACCGAAGACCCGCGACGTTTCCCGTCCATCCATCGTCCACGGACCCGTTTGCCGCCATGACCGAAGAACGCATTCTCGTCGTTGACGACGAGGCGAGCATCCGCGAATCCCTCACCGGTATCCTCTCCGACGAGGGTTTCGCCCCGCTTTGCGCCGAGAGCGGCGAGCAGGCCCTGGCCCTTCTCGAAGAGCATTCCGTGGATCTGGTGCTCCTCGACATCTGGATGCCCGGCATCGACGGCATGGAAACCCTCAAGCGGATCAAGGAGGGCCACGGCCATCTGCCGGTGATCATGATCTCGGGCCACGGCACCATTGAAACCGCGGTGCAGGCCACCAAGATGGGGGCCTTTGATTTCATCGAAAAGCCGCCCTCCTACGACAAGATCGTCCTCTCCATCAACAACGCCCTGCGGCTGTCGCGGCTGGAGCAGGAGAACCTCATCCTCCGCCAGAAGACCGAGCGGCGTCTCACTCTCACCGGCAGCTCGCCGGCCATCAGCCGGGTGCGCGAGCAGATCGAGCGGGTGGCGCCCACCGATGCCTGGGTGCTTATCCGCGGCGAGCACGGCACCGGCAAGGAGCTGGTGGCCCAGGCCATCCACCGCCTTTCCCGTTCGAGCCGGACGCCGATGATCGAGCTGAACTGCGCGGCCATCCCCGAGGAACTCATCGAGTCGGAACTCTTCGGCCACGAGAAGGGCGCCTTCACCGGCGCTACCAATGCCAAGCGGGGCAAGTTCGATCTCGCCGACGGCGGCATGCTCTTTCTCGACGAAATCGGCGACATGAGCCTCAAGACCCAGGCCAAGATCCTCCGCATCCTCCAGGAGCAGAAGTTCGAGCGGGTGGGCGGCGCCAAGACCTATTCGGTCAACGTCCGCGTGCTTGCCGCCACCAACAAGGATCTGGAAAAGGAAATCGAGGCGGGCAACTTCCGCGCCGACCTCTTCTACCGGCTCAACGTTGTGCCCATCTTCGTGCCGCCGCTTCGCGGCCGGCTTTCCGATATCCCGGCCCTGGCCGCCGATTTTTTGGGAGAGATCTCCCGCAAGGGGCTTGGCCGGCGGCAGCTCACCGACGGCGCCCTGGCCGCCCTGGCCCGCCATTCCTGGCCCGGCAACGTGCGCGAGCTGCGCAACTTCATCGAGCGGGCGGTGATCATGACCACCGAGGCCGAGATCAGCGAGGAGATGGTGCTCTCGCTGCTGCCGCCGGGCCACCCGCCGTCGTCGGCCGCCGGCCCGGCGGGGCCGGTCGACGACGAAACCGATCCCTTTCGCAGCGTCTCCTTCAAGGAGGCGAAGCGGCTCTTCGAGCGCGAGTTCCTGCTGCGGCGGTTGCGGGAAAACGACGGCAACATCTCCCAGACCGCCGAACAGGTGGGGCTTGAGCGCAGCCACCTCCACAAGAAGATTAAATCCCTGGCCGACGAGGAATAACCCGGGGCCCTTTGCCGCCGCCGGCCCGGATTGCAGCGAGACGTCCATGCCCAGCGACAACCAGCAGACCAATCTCCCCAGCCAGAAGGAACTCGAAAAAGAGCTTTCCGACTATCTCTCCCGCAAGTACGGCGAGCGGATCAAGATCGTTTCCTCCGGCCTCATGCCGCACCTGGCAAGTGATGGGGAGGGAGGCGAACCGGCGCCGGGCAGGGATGAGAAGAAGCCCTTCGACTTCGCGGTGACCCCTGAGGAACTGGTCGCCTATCTCGACGAGTACGTGGTGCGCCAGGAGGAGGCCAAGGCGGTGCTGGCCACCAAGATCTGCACCCACTTCAACCGCATCCGTTTCTTCGAAGAGCATCCCGGCCGCGGCCGCCGCGACGTGGGGATGATCAAGAACAACGTGCTGCTCATGGGGCCAACCGGGGTGGGCAAGACCTTTCTCGTCAAGTTGATCGCCCAGCGGCTGGGGGTGCCGTTCATCAAGGGGGATGCCACCAAGTTCAGCGAAACCGGCTACGTGGGCGGCGACGTCGAGGACCTGGTCCGCGATCTGGTGCGTGAGGCGGACGGCGACATCGATCGCGCCCAGTACGGCATCATCTATTTGGACGAGATCGACAAGATCGCCGCCAGCCAGAACCGTCTGGGGCCGGACGTCTCCCGCACCGGCGTGCAGCGCGCCCTGCTGAAGCCCATGGAGGAGACCGAGGTGGAACTCAAGGTGCCCCATGACCCCGTCTCGCAGATCGAGGCCATCGAACACTACCGGGCCACCGGCAAGCGTCAGCAGCGGCGGGTGAACACCCGTAACATCCTCTTCATCGTCAGCGGCGCCTTCGGTGGTCTCGAGGAGATCGTCAAGAAACGGCTGCAGCAGTACTCCATGGGCTTTGAGAGCACCGTCACCTCCAAGAAGGAAACCGGCCGGTTCCTCAAGCAGGTGCGGGCCGAAGACCTCATCGAGTTCGGCTTCGAGAGCGAGTTCGTCGGGCGGCTGCCGGTGGTCGCCGTCCTCGACCAGCTCACCGAGGCCGACCTCTACGCCATTCTCGCCAGCCCCAACAGCACGGTGGTGGTTGGCAAACGCCAGGATTTCCTCGCCTACGGAATCCGCATCCTTTTCGAGGACGAGGCCCTGCGGCTGATGGCGGCTCTGGCGCTCCAGGAACAGACCGGCGCCCGGGGCCTGGTGAGTGTCATGGAGAAGACCCTGCTCCACTTTGAAAAGAGACTGCCTTCCACCGATATCCGCTTTCTGGTGGTCACCGCAGCCATGGTCACCGACCCGGCGGCGGAACTGAAGCGTTTGCTCGACGAGCCCGGCTGCCGGCAATGGCACGCCGCCCGCTACGAGACGCTCGCCGCCGCGGAGCGCGAGGCCCTCGCCGTCCGCCTCCTGAAACTGCGGGGCGATTCCCTCGAAGCCAGCGGCATGCTGCCCTCGCCGGCCCGTCTCGCCCTGATGGCCAGCCGCTGCCAGGCCGACAGCCTCGACTTCAACGAGATCTGCGACATTTTCGTTGACCGGGTGGCGGATATCAGGCAATGTGCGGAGGGCCTTGCCAAGCGGTGCGGCATCGACGTTTCCTTCAGCGAGGACGCCATCGATCACATCCTCGCCCGCCAGCCGCTGACCCGGGAGGCCATCCGGACTTTCTGCGAGGAGCTGAGCGGCGAGTTCGAGTACGGCCTGCGGCTGCTCGCCGAAAAGAAGGGCGTCCATGAGGTGGTGATCACCGCCGAGGGCATCGATGCCCCGGCCCGCTTCATCAACGGACTGGTAAGCGAAAAGTTCAAACTGGACTGACGGCCGCGGCCGTCAGCCGGCATTTTGGGCATTTTGTAATAAGGAGTATGCCATGGTTTTTCCCGAGTACCGGCCCCGGCGGCTGCGCAAGAACGAAGCCTTCCGCTCCATGATCCGGGAGACTCAAATTTCCCCGGCCAACCTCATCTACCCCCTCTTCATCGTGCCCGGCAAGGGGGTGCGTGAAGAGGTCTCCTCCATGCCCGGCGTTTTCCGGATCTCGGTGGACCAACTGGGCCGCGAGGCCAAGGAGTGCCTGGCGCTGGGGGTGAACAACGTCATCCTCTTCGGCATCCCCGAACAGAAGGACGCGGTGGGCTCGGGTGCCCATGCCAAGGGCGGCATTGTCCAGCGGGCCATCAAGGAACTCAAGAACAAGGCCCCGGAGATGCTGGTCACCACCGATGTCTGCCTCTGTGAGTACACCAGCCACGGCCACTGCGGCATCCTCCATGGCCAGGAGGTGGACAACGACTCGACCCTGGAGGTGCTGGCCAAGACCGCGCTCTCCCATGCCGAGGCCGGTGCCGACATGGTGGCGCCGTCGGACATGATGGACGGCCGGGTGGCCGAGATCCGCGCCGCGCTCGACGAGAACAACTTTCATGACATCCCCATCATGTCCTATGCGGTGAAGTACTGCTCCGCCTTTTACGGGCCGTTCCGCGAGGCGGCCGAATCCGCCCCCAGCTTCGGCGACCGGCGCAGCTACCAGATGGACCCGGCCAATGCCCGAGAGGCCATGCGTGAGGCCACCCTGGACGTGGATGAGGGGGCCGACATCCTGATGGTCAAGCCCGCGGTGGCCTATCTCGACATCATCAGCCGGCTGCGGGAGGAGTTCGACCTGCCCGTTGCCGCCTACCACGTCAGCGGCGAGTACGCCATGATCAAGGCGGCCGGCCTCAGGGGCTGGATCGACGAGGAGCGGGTGATGGCCGAGACCCTGCTTTCCATCCGCCGCGCCGGCGCCGATATCATCCTCACCTACTTCGCCAAGGACATGGCGCGCTATCTCCGGAAGTAGCCCCGTCCTGGGCTGGCCTGGCGCGTCGGCGTCAGGCGTCGTGCAAAGAAAAGGCTGTTTCCGTGGTCAAAACGGAAACAGCCTTTTTTGTCGTGCGTGGGCTGCTGCGGCCGGCGGGCTAATCGGTGCCGAGGCTGTCCAGGTGGCGTTTTTCCTCCTGGTTTTCAAGCAGCACCAGGCTTTCCCTGATGTTGGCGATGGCCTGGCCCAAGAGCTGGGTATGCTCGCCCTCGTCCTCCGCGCCGAAGTCGATCTGGTGCGTGGCGAGCAGTTTTTCGAGCTTGCGGTTCTTGTCGATGAGGTACGAGGTTTTTTCGTGGAGGACTTTCAGCGAGTTGGCGATGATCTTGATCTGCTTGAGGTAGGAACGGTCCAGGTTGTCAGCCAGGGTGAGGGCGATGAGGTGGTAGAGCTGTTTACCGAGTTCCTGGTTGCGCTCGGTGATGGACCAGTCGAGTTCCAGGACGGTGACCCCATTCTCGCCGGCCACCACGTCGGCGGTGCGCGCCGTGCCCCGCAGGACTCCGAGGGCACCGAAACATTCTCCCCGCTGGGATTCATGGATGACCTTCTCCTTGTCCTTGATGGCGGTGACCACGTGGACATGGCCTTCGAGCACCCAGTAGATCATCTGATCCATCTGTCCCCTGGCGATGAGCCGGGCGCCGGGCCGGAACTGTTTGCGTTCGAAGTAGGCGATGCCGTCGTCACCGGACAGGCAGACCAGGAGGGCGCGGATCCGCGGGTCAGGGAAGATGGTGGTGAAGTGCGGCAGGTCGATCAGCAGGACGGGATCGATGGGTTTTTTCGCCCTGGCGATTCCCTGCAGGTCGGCGAGGATGGGGGAAGTCTTTTTCTGATCCATAAATCCTTTCCGTCGGTGATGGAGCGCGGACGCGGTACCGCGGCCTGGCGCGGAAACCGTCACTGGCGCTGGCCGAGGATTTGTTCGGGCGAGTACTTCAACAGTAGCAGAATACCCCCGTCGCTGTCCTGAGAAAAAGCGTGGCCAGCCGTCAGCGCCGGCCGCCGCCGCGCAGCAGCACCATGTCGCCCATGGCCACCCTTCCCGGCGTGCCGGCCAGTTCGTTGACGTGCGCCACCACCACGGGGCATTTGGCGGTGAGCAGGAAGTAGATGGGGGCCGTGGTCACCGTCTGGGAAAGCGTCTCGAAGTTGCCCTGGCCCTTGGCGATGATCAGGTCGGCGTTGGCAAACAGGGCCCGGAACTCCGGGCTGCAACCGTCAAGCGGCGTGCCCGGGCAGTCGGTGCCGTTGCTGACCACCGTGGCGTGGTCGGCGAGCCCGCAGGTGACGGCGTCGGCGAGGAGGGCATCGTTTAAGATGGGGCGCTCCTTGACCGCCACGGTTACCTTCTTTTTCCCCAGCGTCTCGATGAGCAAGCCGTCGAAAACGATCTCGCCGCAGTTGTCGGCGAGATAGAGGATCTTCCCCGCCGCGGCCAGGTCGTGGCGGAAACGGCGGGAGTCGTCGATGGCAAAGGGGCGGTCGAGACAGTGGGCGAGGGTGCGGTGGACGTCAAAATCGTGGTGGGCGCCGTAGTCGATGACGTTGCCGGCAATGGCGTACTTGCTGGCGGTGAAGAGCGGATCGGCGGCCTGCCGGACCCGCTCTCTCACTTCCGGCCGGAGGGCGAGGGCGAGGCGGTTGCTCTCCTCCTTGAGGGCGGCGAAAGGGTCGGGGGTTCCCGCTACCGCCGCGATCATCCGGTAGAGGCGGACGGCGTTTTCCGGGGGGCTCGCCGCCAGGTCGAAGGAGGGCAGCAGCCGGGCGGCCTGGGCGAGGATCTCCCGGTGCCGGTCGGCGTCTTCGCTGGCTATGCGGGCCGCGTAGAGGGCCTGGCGGAGGAAGCAGGGCAGGCAGTCAAGGCAGGTCTGCATGGGGAGGCGTGGGGTGCTGGTTGAGAAGGTAGTCGAAGCGGATGTTGCCCAGGGCGGCGAAGATATTGCCCTTGATCCGGGGGTCTGCCGCGTAGAGGTCGGCGAGCAGGGTGCGCACCGTACTCCGTCGGCTCGCCTCGCTCAGCGGGCAGGGGTTTGCCACCGGCGTGACGCCCACGGCGGCGCCCATGGCGCGGATCTGTTCCTTATCGAGGTAGGCCATGGGGCGGATCAGGGCGAGCCGCCCCTCGAAGAGTTCCTGGCGCGGCACCATGGTGCTCAGGTTGCCGCTGTAGAACATGTTCAGGAAGAAGGTTTCAATGATGTCTTCCCGGTGGTGACCCAGTGCCACCTTGCTGCAGCCCTGTTCCCGGGCCAGTTCGAAGAGGCGGTTGCGCCGTCGGCGGGCGCAGTGGAAACAGCCGTTGCGGCCTTCTTCGGCGGCCATGGCTTCTGGTCCGAAGCCGGTGTGTTCGACGAGGAAGGGGACGGCGAGGCGGCGGAGCTGGGCCGCCACCTGTTCTGCCTCGGTGCCGCCGAAGCCCATATCGAGATGGGCGGCCAGCAGGTGGTAGCGGATGGGCGCCTTGCGTTGCCAGTGGGCAAGAAGCCAGGTGAGCACCAGGCTGTCAATACCGCCGGAAACCGCCACCAACACCCGGTCGCCGTCGGCCAGCATCGCATAGTCATGCATGGCGCGGCCTACCAGGCGATTGACCGCCTTTGGCGGGACGGCCTGTGGTCCTTCGCTGTCGGTCACGGCCGGCGCAGCTGCGGGCATTGTCCGAAACGGCTTTCGATTCCCTCCCGCGCCAGGTCGGCGGCGGTGATCCACTGGAACTTGCGCTTCATGGCGCCGCGGAAGGAGAGGAGGTTTTCGAAGAGGGATTTCTGGGTTTCGTCAAAGAAGCCGGAGCAGAGGGTACGGCCGCTCTTGACCGCCATGAGCTTGAAGTCAAAGGCCACCGAGGCTGGCTGGTCCGCCGAGTAGTCGCCGCCATGCCGTTCGATATAGCGGTTGATGGTTACCAGGAGCACGGCGTCGGTGTTGAGACGACGGCCGATGGCTCTGGCCTGGGCGGTCCGGTCGGCGATGTAGCCTTCGGTGAGCACCTTCCTCTGCTCCGGGGAGATCACCTTGACGGTGTCAACACCGCTGAAGTAGTCCTGGATCAGCCGGGTCAACACCTCGGCACCGGTGGTGAGCTGACGGGCCTTGGCAAGGTTTGCCTGGTCGTCGGAGTTGATCAGGGTGTCAACCGGCAGGACGATGATGGAGTTCAAAGCCGTTTCCGGGCCTGTGGCCGGGGCGGCCGGGGCGGCCGGGGCGGCAGGTTTGGAGGCGGCGCAGCCGGCCAGCAGCAACAGGCCGGCCAGCACCAACAGGGAGAGGGAGACGGGGCGTTTCACGGCGTTTTCCTTGCAAATTGGCTCAGATTTTTTAGAGGGCGCCCTTGGAGGAGAGCACCCCGGTGGTACGCGGTTCGTGCGTGCATGCCTGGTCCAGGGCCTTGGCCAGGGCCTTGAAAACAGCCTCCAGGATGTGGTGGCTGTTGCTGCCATGGGCCAGCTCCACGTGCAGGGTGATGCCGCCGTGCAGGCTGAAGGCCCGCAGGAACTCCTGGGCTAAGGCGGTGTCAAAGGTACCGACCTTCTGGTCGGGGATCGTTACCCCGTAGTGGAGAAAGGGGCGGTTTGAGAGGTCGAGCGCCACCCGGACCAGTGCCTCGTCCATGGGCAGGGCGACGTGACCGTAGCGGCGGATGCCGCCGCCATCCCCCAGGGCCGCTTTCAGGGCCTGCCCGAGGCAGATGCCGAGGTCTTCCACGGTGTGGTGGTCGTCCACCTCGGTGTCGCCGGTGGCGTTGACGGTGAGGTCAAAGAAACCATGCACGGCGAAGAGGGTCAGCATGTGGTCCATGAAGGGCACGCCGGTGGCGATGTTCGCCTGGCCGCTGCCATTGAGGTTCAGGGTGAGACGGATGTCGGTTTCCTTGGTGCGGCGGCTGATTTCGCCGGTCGCGCCGGTGCGGGGCTGGGCCATGGATAGAAACTCCTGTGTGGAAAGCTTGGGGGGCGCGCAACCGTGTGGCGCCGCGGACGATGATCCCGGTGTGGAAAGGTCTCGATGTACGCGGGGAGGCGAAACCGCGCCTGCCTTACAGGGCCAGGGGCGGCGACGGGCGCCAGGCCAATATCCCTTTAACATTACCAATAGGGGGGTTGGCGTGGCAATAGCTTGTCGCGTTTTGCTCAATAATAATTGATATGCCCGGGGGGGGAATGCACGGCGTGGCCGGCACGGTTTTGAGCGGGTCCGGCCAGCGGGCGTGATCGGAACGACAGGCGGCCATCGTGGCGGAGGGCGGTTCCCGGATGGAAAGTTCTGGGGATAAGAGGCGGCGGTGGCAGGGGGGAAACGCCTGCGGCCGGGGCGGCTTTTTTCCAAGCAGGGCGGCAAGTTTTTTTGTTGACAAGCCCCCCCGGTCCTGGTTATATAGCCAGCGTTTCAAGCCAAACACGCCTGAGTGAGCGGGAATAACTCAGTGGTAGAGTGCAACCTTGCCAAGGTTGAAGTCGCGAGTTCAAATCTCGTTTCCCGCTCCAACTTTCTTGCCTATCCGAAAGGTTCGAGCCTGCTCCGAACCTTTTTACTTTTTTAAGAAGATCTCTTGCCGGCAACGCCTTTCGCCCCGGCAATTCGGTAGCGCGAAATTCGTCAAGCAATAATTCGAGGACAGGACGATGGAAACATATTTGGCCCCGGTCAAGGAAATCGAACGGAAATGGTTTGTCGTTGACGCCCAGGGCAAGGTGCTGGGCCGGTTGGCAACCGAAATCGCGACCAGGCTGCGTGGCAAGCACAAGCCCACCTACTCCACCTTCATGGACAACGGCGACTTCGTGGTGGTGGTCAACGCTGACAAGATCCAGCTCACCGGCAGCAAGTGGGACGACAAGAAGTACTACCGTCATACCGGCTATCTGGGTGGTCTCAAAGAGATGACCGCCAAGGAGCTGCTCGCCAAGAAGCCCGAGGATATCCTCGTCAAGGCGGTGCGGGGCATGTTGCCCAAGAATCGCCTGGGCCGCACCCAGCTGAAGAAGCTGAAGGTCTACGTCGGCGGCGAGCATCCCCATGCCGCGCAGCAGCCCGAAACCCTGGAACTGTAAAAAAACAGGCGGGAGAACGAAATCCCGCAAACGTATACTTAATGGAGTAAGGAATGGCTGACAATCGTTACTATGCCACCGGAAAGAGGAAGACCGCCGTGGCCAGGGTGTGGCTCAAGCCCGGCACCGGTTCGATCCAGGTGAACAACATGGGGGTTGACGAGTACTTCGGCGGACTGCAGGCCCGTAATCGCGCCGACCGGCCCTTTTCGTTGACCGACACGGTTGGTAAATACGATGTGGTGGCGACCCTGCACGGCGGCGGCAAGTGCGCCCAGGCCGAGGCCCTGCGGCATGGCATTTCCAAGGCCTTGCTGGAGGTCGATCCCGAGATGCGCCTGGCCCTGAAAAAGGCCGGCATGCTGACCCGCGACTCCCGCGCCAAAGAGCGGAAGAAGTACGGCCGTAAGGCTGCCCGGGCGAGCTTCCAGTTCTCCAAACGGTAACGAGCCCGCCTTCTTGCGAAGGCCAACGGCAGTCTCTGCCGTACATCAGCGATTTGTCAAGGGAAGCCGATGGTATCATCGTGCTTCCCTTTTTTGTATGCCGTTCGGCCTGGCCGCCGCTTTCCTGACCGCGGCTCGGCCAGCGAACGGCGCCGAAATATCAGCGAAGGACGAGGGAACAAATGGTACGAGTAGGTTTGGTGGGGGCGTCGGGATACACGGGCGCCGAACTGGCCCGGATTCTCTGCGGCCATCCCGGGGTGGAGATAGCAGTGGCCACCTCGCGGCAGCATGCCGGCATCCCGCTGGCGGAGGTATACCCCCATCTGCGGGGGAAGGTGGACGTGGTCTGCGAGAACGTCGATATGGACCAGCTGCCCGGCCGTGCGGATCTTTTCTTCCTCGCCGTCCCCCATCAGACCGCCATGTCCCTGGTGCCGGCCTTCCTCGAAGCCGGCAAGAAGGTGGTGGACCTGAGTGCCGATTTCCGTATTCATGACGCCGCGGTTTACGAAAAGTGGTATCAGCCGCACAGCGCGACCCAGTACCTCGCCGAGGCGGTCTACGGCCTGCCGGAACTCTACCGGCAGCAGGTACGGGCGGCGCGGCTGGTTGCCAATCCCGGCTGTTACCCGACCAGCATCATCCTGGGACTGGCGCCGCTGCTCAAGGCGGGAGTGATCGATCCGGCGAGCCTCATCTGTGATTCCAAGTCCGGGGTTTCCGGCGCCGGGCGGGGCGCCAACCTGGGCAGCCTCTACTGCGAGATGGGCGAAGGCTTCAAGGCATACAAGGTGGGGGCGCATCGCCATACTCCGGAGATCGAACAGGAGGTGAGTGCGCTTGCCGGCCAGCCGGTGGTGCTCTCCTTTACCCCGCATCTGGTGCCCATGTCCCGGGGAATTTTGAGCACCATCTACGCCAAGACCACCGCCGAACTCACCGACGCGGCGGTGACCGCGCTCTACGAGGAGGCTTACGCCGACGAGCCCTTTGTCCGGCTCTGCCCCGGCGGTACCTACCCCGCCACCCAGTACGTGCGGGGCAGCAACTGCTGCGACATCGGCTTCAAGCTCGACCGCCGGACCGGCCGCATCGTGGTGCTCTCCGCCATCGACAATCTGGTCAAGGGTGCGGCGGGTCAGGCGGTGCAGAACATGAACCTGGCGTGCGGCTTTCCGGAAGGGCAGGGGCTCGCGCAGGTGCCGCTGTTCCCTTAGTACCTCGTACCCCTTAAAATGTCGCATCTTGCTTGTTCTTTTGCGCGCCTGCGGCGTTGCGGCTTCACTTTCATAGCGCTGCTATGCGCCTTCCGCCGCGCCTTGTCGGCACGCAAAATTCCTTCGCAATTTTGCGAAATTTTCAAGAGTCCGAGGTGCTGGGGATGCGCAACGTCAAGCTGGTCCTGGCCTTTGACGGCACCGCCTATGCCGGCTGGCAGCGGCAGCCGGACTGCCCCACCATCCAGGGGGTTCTCGAAGAGAAGCTCGGGGTGATGACCGGAGCGGCCGTCACCCTGCACGGCGCCGGCCGTACCGACGCCGGGGTTCATGCCCTGGGGATGGTGGCAAATTTCGCCACCGATGCCGCCATCCCCGGCCAGGGCTTTGTCAACGGCTTGAACAGCCTCCTGCCCGAGGACATTCGCATCCTTGCCGCCGAGGACGTGGCCGCCGACTTCCATGCCTGCCACAGCGCCGTTGCCAAGAGCTACCGCTACAACATGATCCTGGGCCGCGAGCTGCTTCCCACCGAACGACTGTACAATTCCCGTTTCCCGGGGCACTTTGCACTTGACACCATGCGGGCTTGTCTGGAATGTATCATGGGCGAGCACGATTTCGCCTGCTTCGAGGCCACCGGCTCCCGGGATCTTTCCTGGCCGGGCGGCCGCGGTGCGGTGCGACGGATTCTCTCCGCAACACTTGAAGAAGATCAGCAGCGTTCGGGTCTGGTACGGCTGGAGATCACTGGCGACGGATTTTTGCGCCACATGGTACGCAACATCGTCGGCACCATCCTTGAGGTGGGCCGGGGAAAGCGAACGGTGGCTGATTTCGCCGCCTTGCTCGCCGCCCGGGATCGCCGCCGAGCCGGCCCCACGGCCCCGGCCCGGGGGCTTTTTTTGCGACAGGTGTACTACGGGGCCTATTCCCCTCGGGACGGGGGCGGGCCGGCCGCAGACCCTTTTCCCCTTATTTAATTGCAGGAAACACCCAACAGGAACTTCCAATGGATTCGCAGGTAATCTCTCTGGCAGAGCGCGTACGGCAGATCAAACCCTCTCCTACCCTGGCGGTGGACGCCAAGGCCAAGGCCATGAAGGCGGCCGGGGCCGACATCCTGAACTTCAGTGTCGGCGAGCCGGATTTCGATACCCCTTCCCATGTCTGTGATGCGGCCAAGGAAGCCATCGATTCCCGGTTCACCCGTTACACCCCGGTGCCGGGCATCCTGGAACTCAGGAAGGCCATTGTCGACCGTTTCGCCGCCGATCACGGCTGGCAGTACGAGCCGGAGCAGGTCCAGGTCAGCTGCGGCGGCAAGCATGGCCTCTACAATATGTGCCAGGCCCTCTTCGGCCCCGGCGACGAGGTGCTGGTGCCGGCGCCCTATTGGGTTTCCTATCCCCCCATGATTCAGCTGGCCGGCGCCACGCCGGTGGCGGTCCCCCTTGCCGAGGAGAGCAACTTCGACCTCGATCCCGCGATTCTTGACCGCTACGTTTCCGACCGCACCCGCGGCATCATCATCAACAGCCCCTCCAATCCCACCGGTTCGGTGTTCTCCGGGGCAACGCTCGCGGCCATCGGCAAGCTGGCTCTTGAGCGCGGCTGGGTGGTGATCTCCGACGACATTTACGATACCATCGTCTACGGCGACGAGCCGCTGCCCCACATCCTGGACGTGGACCCGCGGCTCAAGGACCAGACCGTGATCCTGAACGGGGTTTCCAAGTCCTTTGCCATGACCGGCTGGCGTATCGGCTACTCGGTGGGCCCCAAGCACATCATTGGGGCGATGAACAAGATCCAGAGCCAGAGCACCTCCAATCCCTCGTCCATAGCGCAGAAGGCCGCTCTTGCGGCGGTGCGCGGGCCGCAGGATTTTCCGGTGATGATGAAGGAGGCGTTCCTGCCCCGGCGGGACAGGATTGTCGAGGCACTCACCGCCATCGCCGGGGTGAGCTGTGTGGTACCCAAGGGGGCCTTTTACGTTTTCCCCAATTTTGCCGCGTACTACGGCAAGAGTTTCAAAGGCAAGGTCATCGACGGCTCGGTGGCCATGGCCGACTATCTGCTGGAAGAGGCGCAGCTCGCCACCGTGCCGGGCGCGGCCTTTGGCGCCGATGCCTTTGTCCGCTTCTCCTTCGCCACCTCCATGGAGATCATCGAGGCGGGGATGCGGCGGCTGCGGGAGGCCCTGGCCGGCCTGTCCTGATCAGGCCGGCGGGCGGCCCGCGCAGGCGCCGGTTTCGGACGGATCAGAAGAGGTCGTTGCCTGACTGTTTTTCACTGAGCGCCCAGGTCCACTGGTCCAGCAGGCGCTCCTTGGAAAGCGGTTTGTCGCCGTTTTTGTTGTAACACCGGTAGACCCAGTCCGGGCCGTTGGGATAGACCCTGATCAAGCCGAGAGATGGGTGGATGTACCAACCGGCCGCGTAGTTCCCTTCCATAGTCTTTCTTCTCCTTGCCAGCCCTGGCGGCGATAAATTCCTGCGCGGCGCACCCGTTGCCATGCGGCGTTTGGCCGTGGTTTCGGATCAAAGGGTGCTCCGGTTCCCTCGCGTCACCCCGCTATTTATCATAATCATTTGTTGAATCGGTACCTTAGTGATGTTTAGCATGGATTGCCGTTCAACTCAAGAAAAGTTTCCCGCGCCGGCGGGCGTTCCCTGGCCTTGACCGGAGTGTCTCCTCCGGCCGCGCCGTCGGTGGCGCCGTGGCGATGAAGACGGGCTGGCATCCTGTCTGGCGCTGAAAAAAAAATCCCCGCCCGGAGGGGCAGGGAACGGAGAGGGGCAACTTCTGGCGGCCGCCTCCCGGGGGAAGGGGAGAGGGCGGCCGGCCGCCGGCTGATCTATCATAGAGGGCCGGTGCTCATCACGGTGCGCAGCGCCTCTACCTTGTTGTGTTGGATGCGCCAGTTGGAGATGTCTTCCCTGTCCTTGTAGACCTGCATCACCTGGAAGAAACCGTGCCAGTGGGCGTAGTCCGGCGCGTTCATCACCGCGCCCTGGCGAGCCCGGCGGCCGGTGTGATGCCACAGGAAGTAGAAGAGTTCCTGGAAGCCGTCCCGCCAGGCGTCGTTCTTGACCAGTTCCCTGGCCGTGAGGTCGTCGAGCATCTTCTTGGCGTTGTCGAAGTAGTTGTTGGAGCGCGCCACCACGTTGTCCGGGGTCTTGCGCTGGACGTCGGTATGGGTGGGACCGTGGCAGTTGGCGCAGACCTTGCCGCATCAGCCTGTCGCCCTTCTCGCCGTCGCCGCGTTCACCGCCGCGGATCTCGCTGCGGGGGTGAACCAGATCCCACTTCAGCCGCTCGTTGACGTTGTGGGTGGTGGCGAGTTCGCCGATGCCGCTCCTGTGGCGGTTGGCGCAGGTGGGGGCGGTGTGGTCCCCCGGCTCCCATGCGTCGGGGGCGCTGTCCCACTTCCACTCTTCGCCATGGGTCAGGTACTGCTGGCCGTGCTTGCTTTCGAGATAGATTTCCATGTCCGGATGGTCGGGACCCAGGTGACAGGCGCCGCATGCCTCGGGCTTGCGGGCTTCGGCCACCGAGAAACTGTGGCGGGTATGGCAGACCGTGCAGTTGCCGATGCTGCCGTCGGGATAGCGGGTGCCGACGTGCCTGGCCAGGTTTCGTTGATCGGCTTGTGGTCCGGGCCTAGCTCAATCTTGGTGCCGTGACACGTCTGGCAGCCCGAGGCACGGGTGGCGCGGTTGCTCGGCGAGCCCTTCTTGTTGCCCATGAACTCGGCGCCCTCATGGTAGTACATCAGCTTCTGGAACTTTTCCTTTTCGATCACCGGCGCACCGGCGAGCAGGGCATGGCCGCTCTTCAGGAACGGCTCCACCTCGGCCGGATGGCAGCGCGCGCAGGTCTTTGACGAAACCATGGGCGAGATGTAGGTGTTGGTGCCCTTCACTCCCGTGCACTGGCTCGCCATGGGCGAACTCTTCTCCACCACGTGGCAGTCGTAGCAGCCGATGCCGGCATGGCCCATTTTGCCTTCTTTCCACGCCTCCACCACCCCTGGCGTTTTTTTTGCGTGACACTCGATGTACTTGGCCGCCTCCGCGGGCATGCCGCGTTTGATGACGATTTCCTTCTTGCCACCCAGGTTGGGGTACTGGGGCGGCGAGTTGGCCGCGCCGACCGGCAGGCCCGGCGGGGTCAACTGGTGGTGGCCTTTGCGGCAGGCGCTGTCAAAGGTGAAATGGAGCCGGTTCGCCTCGGCGTTGGCCGCCCGGGCGAAGGTCGTTGGGTCAAAGGTCGGGTTTTGAATCACATCGCCGGTGCCGGTGATCGCCTTGGTGGTGAGGTACTCTAAGGAAGTTGCCGTGAGGCAGATGGCAGTCGACGCACTGGGCGGCAACGCCCTGCCGGTTGTTGCCGCCGTGGACCGACTCCTGCCAGGCGATGCGGAACGGGGGCATGGCGTGGCAGGTCACGCAGAAGGTGTCGGTGTTGGGGGGTTCCACCATGAAGCCCGAGGCGAGAACGGTCACCGCCGTTGCCGCTATACCCCTGGCGAGCCCCACCCACCATGCCTTTCTGGTTCTGCAATGGTGCGCCGTATCCGATGCTGACATCCAATCACCTCCTTTTTCTCTTCCAATGGTACGTGGTGTGTTTCCTCCGTTCAGGCAGTGGAAAAGCAAGTGGTGTGGCACGGTGTATCATCCCGAAATTGCTTTTTTTGTTGTTGGTGGCGGTCTGCTTGTTACCGTATGGTAACCACCGGCGGCCAGGCCGTTACCGGACGGTAGCGTCAGGGGCGAGGTGGCGGGATGCGGCGCCACTCTTCTCCTGGGCGGAGTGGCCTTGGCGGGGCGGCCGGCATATCGTCGCCGGGTCAGGGTATGGGGATTGCAAGGCCAGCGGAGAGGAAGGTACCATGGGAAGCGGGGGGCTAGTGCCCCGTGCGGTTGATTAAGGCAGTCAACTGTTGAGCAATCGTGGTTCCTCGCCAGGCGCAGAGAATGAAGGCATAGCAGCGCTATGGCGAATTTTCCGCAACACCGCGAGGGGCCGCGAGGGCCGACAAGTACTAGCAGGGATTATATAACCGCACGGGGCACTCGTCAGCCCCGTCGTTCCGCGCCACGGCACTGGCCGGGGGCGGCCATTCCTGCACAAAGGGGAAAATGCCATGCAGTTGCGAACCAAATTCATCCTCCTCGTCGGTCTGGTGGTGGTTGCCTCATACGGCATCACCTTCTACCGGACCTCCAGCTTCCAGCGGCAACTGGTGATCGCCCAGGCCGGCAGGCAGGCACGGATGCTCCACAAGCAGATCATCCTCACCCGCAAGTGGGTGGCGGACCACAACGGCATCTTTCTTCTCAAACAGCCCGGGGTGGACGCCAACCCCTTTCTGGTGGAGCCCGAGGTCTGGGACGTAAAGGGCCGCGGGTATGTGAAGCGCAATCCGGCCATGGTCACCAGGGAACTCTCCGAGCTTGCCGACCGGGAGGGGTTCTGTCGTTACCGGGTGACGAGCCTGAAGCCCACCAACCCCGCCAACGCCCCTGACGACTTCGAGCGCGACTGCCTGCGCCAGTTCGACCGAGGCAGCGGCGAGCTGATACGGATCGTCAAAACCGACCAGGGGCGGTTTCTGCGCTACATGGCGCCGTTGGTGGTGGAGCCCTCCTGCCTGGAATGCCACGCCGACCAGGGCTACTCGGTGGGTGATATCCGGGGGGGCTTGAGCATCACCATACCCATGGACTGGGCCTTCGCCAGTATCGAGGGCAATAATCGGACCCTGCTGTTCATCGGTGTCGCCACCTGCCTCGGGGTGGGCGCGGTGCTCTTCCTGCTCTTTGAAACCCTGGTGGCGCGGCGGTTGGGAATGCTCGCCCGGGCCATGGAGCAGTATCCCGGCCCAGCGGGGGGGCTTGCCGAGTTGCCCGGCGGCGCGGACGAGGTGGGGCAACTGGCCGGCAAGTTCCGCGATCTCTGCACCCGGCTCGAGGCGTCGCAGCAGGCGCTCGACCAGGCCCGGGAACAGGTTTTCCAAAACGAAAAGCTCGCCGCCTTGGGCAGGCTCACCGCCGGTATCGCCCACGAGATCAACAATCCCCTGGGCGGCATGCGCAACTGTGTCAAGAGCATGCGCGAGGATCCCGACGACCGGGACATGGCCCGCCGCTACCTGGGGCTGCTCGACAAGGGGCTCGTCCGCATCGGCCAGACCGTGCGCCAGCTGTTGAACTTCGGCCGCCGCGAGCCCCTGCATCCGCGCCGGGTGATGGTGGACGAGGTGATTCGCGAGTGTTTCGAACTGCTTTCGCTCAATCTCAAGGATGTCGAACTCGTTCTCGATCTCCGTCTCGACCGTCCCTATCTGGTGGACGTGGAGGCGCTCAAGCAGGTGGTGGTCAACATCGGCCTCAACGCCGTTCAGGCCATGTGGCGCGGGGGGCGGCTCACCGTCACCTCGCGGGCCGCGGAGGCATCCTTTGTCCTCACCTTCGCCGATACCGGCTGCGGCATCAGCCCCGAGCACCTGGCCAAGATCTTCGACCCCTTCTTTACCACCAAGGATGTGGGCCAGGGCACCGGTCTCGGCCTTTCCATCACCTATTCCCTGGTGCAGCGCATGCAGGGCGTCATCTCGGTGGAGAGCGAAGAGGGGCGGGGGGCGACCTTCCGCATCGAGCTGCCGGCCGCTCCGACCGCCGAGGGACGCGACGGCGGCGAAGCCATCGGTTGAATGACGCCCGCGCGCCTCGGCCGCGGGTCGCACCCCGCGGGCCACTGCCGCTTTCTTTGCGGTTGCCGCGCTCTGCCCCTTGTCAAAGGGGAGCTTGTCGCGTACAACTAGGCAGGGATGCACGACCGGGAGACGGCCAGGACCGGCCGTTTCGGGCTCGGCCGGCTACAGCGGGGAGGGGGGATGCTCACGGCGCGTATTCTGCTGGTGGAAGACGACGAGATCATGCGGGTCACGCTCTTCGACCGGCTTCGCAAGCAGCACTGGCAGGTTGATGAAGCCGAGAACGGCAAGACGGCCCTGGCCATGATCGAGGCCAAGGAGTATCAACTGGTCCTCTCCGACATCCGTCTGCCCGGGCTCGACGGCAATCAGCTGCTCGACGAGGTGGTGCGGCTCTCCCCGGGCACCGACGTTATCCTGATGACCGCTTACGGCAGCACCGACGACGCGGTGACCTGCCTTAAAAAGGGGGCGGCCGACTATATCCTCAAGCCCTTCGACCCCGACGACCTGATCATCCGCATCCGCCGGCTGCTGGAGATGCGGGCCATCAAGGCCCGCTGTCAGTCCCTGGAAGACGCGGGGGGGCAGCGGCCGCAGCCCATCGTTGGCTCGAGCCCCGCCATCCGTAACGTTCTCAACCTCATCGGCCAGGTGGCGATGAGCGACTCCTCGGTGCTGATCACCGGCGAATCCGGCACGGGCAAGGAACTCATCGCCGCCGCCATCCACCATGGCAGCCGCCGCGCGGCCGGCCCCTATGTCTGCCTCAACTGCGCCGCCATCCCCGAAGGGCTCATGGAGAGCGAACTCTTCGGCCATGAGAAGGGCGCCTTCACCGGGGCCACCACCCGCAAGCCGGGGCGGTTCGAACTGGCCCATTCCGGCACCATCCTCCTCGACGAGATCGGCGATCTGCCCCTGCCGCTCCAGGCCAAGCTCCTGCGGGTGCTCCAGGAGCGGCAGATCGAGCGGGTGGGCGGCACCCGGGCGATCTCCATCGACGTGCGGGTGATCTGCGCCACCGCCAAGAGGCTTTCCGATGAGGTGGCGGCGGGCAGATTCCGGGAGGATCTCTTCTATCGCCTGCAGGTGATTCCCATCGAGGCGCCTGCGCTGCGCGATCGCAAGGAGGATATCCCGGAACTGTGCCGCGCCTTTCTCGAAGAGTTCAGCCGCGAGCGCGGCATTGCCTTCCGTCTCTCCGACGCGGCCCGCCAGGTGTTGCAGGGGTACGACTTCCCGGGCAATGTCCGGGAACTCCGCAACATCATGGAACGGGCCACGGTGCTTGCCCATTCGCCGGTGATCGAGCCATGGAACCTGCCGGCCGAGCTTGCCGGCCGCGGCGAGGCGCCGGAGGCAGAGCCCGACTCGTTTGAGCTTGCCGTGGTGCTCGCCCGGGCCGAGAAGAGGTGCATCTGCCGTGCCCTCAGGCAATCCGGCGGCAACAAGACCCAGGCCGCCGAACTGCTGGGCATCAGCCGCAAGAATCTCTGGGAAAAGATGAAGCTGCATCGGCTTGAGGGGTGAGTCCGGGACGATATGCCGGGTTTTGCCCCGGTTTACATTGTAGGGAGGGGCAGAATTTGCTATATTTCAGCGTTCTGTCGCCGGCCGGTGGGGCCGTTGGTGAGCATGAGCCGGCCACTGCCGGTTTTTTTGTTGTGGCCGGAGTAGCGTGGTCACGGAGTTGGCCGGAGACAGGCCGGTCAACGATATTCGAGAAAAGGGAATGCCCGGATGGCCCTTAACGAGCTGCGCCAAAAGATTTCCAGTCAAACGGTAACCGTCGGCGTCATCGGTCTCGGCTACGTTGGGCTCCCCTTGAGCCTCACCTTCCTGCGCAAGGGGATCAAGGTTCTGGGTTTTGATCTCGATCCTGAAAAGATTCGCAAGATCTCCCAGGGGCAGAGCTATATCGGACACCTGCCGGCGGCGGAGGTGGCGGAGCAGGTGGCGCGGGGGCGATTCGCGGCCACCGCTGATTTTGCCCGCCTCGCCGAGGTCGATGTCCTGCTGATCTGCGTACCAACCCCCCTTACCCGCAACCGCGAGCCGGATCTGCAGTACGTCGAGGCCACGGCGCGGGCCATCGCGGCAACGCTCAGACCCGGTCAGCTGGTGGTGCTCGAGAGCACCACCTATCCGGGCACCACGGTGGAGGTGGTGCAGCCGGTGCTCGAGGCCGGCGGGCTGAAAGCCGAAGTCGATTTTGGCCTCGCCTTCTCCCCCGAACGGGAGGATCCCGGCAATTCGAAGTTTGCCACCGCCAACATCCCCAAGGTAGTCGGCGGGGTGGGGTCAGTCTCCACGGCCCTGGCGGAAAGTTTTTACGCGCTGGCCCTGGAGCGGGTGGTGACGGTTTCCTGCACCCAGGCGGCGGAGATGACCAAGCTGCTCGAAAACATCTTCCGGAGCGTCAACATCGCGCTGGTCAACGAACTGAAGATTCTTTGCCAGCGGATGGGAATCAACATCTGGGAGGTCATCGCGGCGGCCAGCACCAAGCCCTTCGGCTTCATGCCCTTCTATCCCGGGCCCGGCCTCGGTGGCCACTGCATCCCCATCGATCCGTTCTATCTGACCTCCAAGGCGCGGGAGTACGATATTCCCACCAAGTTCATCGAGCTGGCGGGCGAGGTGAACACGGCCATGCCCTACTATGTCGTGCAGCGGGTGATGGAGGCGTTGAACAGCAGGGGCAAGGCCCTCAAGGGGGCCAGGGTGCTGATTCTCGGGGTTGCCTACAAACGCGACGTGGACGACTCGCGGGAATCGCCGTCCTTCAAGTTGATGGAACTGCTGGAGGAAAAGGGGGCCGAGGTCCGCTACAACGACCCCCATATCCCCAGGCTGCGGCCGGTGCGCCGGTATTCCTTTGCCCTTGAGAGTTTTCCCCTCACCGTCGGGAACCTTTCGGCCATGGACTGTGTCTTGGTGGTGACGGATCATTCCGCATACGACTACGGCTTTATCTGGAGCCATGCCCGGCTCATCGTCGACACCCGCAATGTCTTCGCGGGCATTGCCGGTGCCGAGGCGAAGGTGGTGATGGCTTAAGCGAAATGGGGGGCGGCAAGGCCGTTGCCCTGACCCATTCAGACCGTTTGCGGATTCTCCCCCCCCCTCCGGATTCAGGTGTCCGCCGCCGCTGCCTTGGCCGTTCCCGTTGCTCACCAACTTGAAGATCTTTTTGGAAAAAAGCCATTTTCCGGTGGCAGAAAAAAAGAACGTGATTAATGTATGCCGGCAAGTTCGAAGAAGCGAAGTTTTACCGGGCCGTTCCGATAGCGGTGCTTGCCAGCGATTCTCCCCCCGGCGTGGGGGGCCGGGCTCTGCGCCCGGCGGGGAGTTGAGGCTTTTTTTTGAAGAAAACCCGGACAAACCGGGCACGGAAGCGAGGAAATGATGGATTCAGGACTTTTGTCGGTGCTGATGATGGCCAGGCACCATGGAATCGCGGTTGACGAAGCCAAGTTGCGGCACGAGTTCGGCCTTAAGCCGTTTTCCACCGAAACGATTCTGCTGGCCGCCAAGTCACTCGGCATGACGGCCAAGGTCGTCGAGCAGGACGTGGAGCGTCTGGAGCGGGCGCCCATGCCGGCCATTGCCGTTGATAAACAGGGGAACTTCTTTATCGCGGTACGATTCGGTTATGCGGCGGGGGACAAGAACCAGCCCCGGGTTCTCATCCAGCAGCCGGGGAACCCCGAGGTCCAGGTGCTGACCATCCCGGAGTTCACCGAGCAGTGGTCCGGCCAGTTCATCTTCTGCATCTCCAAGATGAACTACATGCGGGATCTGACCAAGTTCGACTTTTCCTGGTTCATCCCGGCGATCGTCAAGTACCGGCAGCTGATCGGCGAGGTGCTGGTGATCTCCTTTGTGCTGCAGCTCATTGCCCTGGCCACCCCCCTGGCCTTCCAGGTGGTGATGGACAAGGTTCTCGTCAATCACGCCATGGAAACACTCAACGTCATCGGCGTTGCCCTGCTCTGCGCCACCCTCTTTGACAGTGTCCTCACCGGTATCCGGACCTGGGTCTTCTCCCGCACCAGCAGCAAGATCGACGTCGAGCTGGGGGCACGGATCTTCCGTCACCTCCTCGCCCTGCCCATTGCCTATTTCCAGTCCCGGCGGGTGGGCGACACCGTGGCCCGGGTCCGGGAGCTGGAGAACATCCGGTCCTTTCTCACCGGCAACGCCATCACCCTGGTGATGGACCTGTTCTTCTCCTTTGTCTTTCTCTTCGTGATGTACTTCTACAGTCCGAAGCTCACCGTGATCGTGCTGGCGTCCATTCCGGTGTACTTCGTCCTGTCGCTGGTGCTGACTCCGATGCTGCGCAGCCGGTTGAAGGAAAAGTTCAACCACGGCGCCATGAACCAGGCCTTTCTGGTGGAGTCGGTCAGCGGCATCGACACGGTGAAGTCCATGGCCGTGGAGCCGCGCTGGATCGACAACTGGGAAAAACAGCTCGCCACCTACGTCTCCTCGTCGTTGGACGCCACCAACATCGGCACCATCGCCAGCGGCGGGGTGACCCTGGTGAGCAAGCTGGTGACCGTGGCCCTCATCTGGGTCGGCGCCACCCTGGTGGTGGAGGGCAAGCTGACCGTGGGCCAGCTGATCGCCTTCAACATGCTCTCCGGCCGGCTCACCGAACCCATCCTGCGCATCGCCCAGCTGTGGAACAACTTCCAGCAGGTGGGGGTTTCCATGGAACGGCTGGGGGATATCCTCAACGCCCCGGCCGAGGTGGTGGGGCAGAAGAGCCGCATTCCCCGCCTGAACGGCTCCATCGAGTTCGATCAGGTCTCCTTCCGCTACCGGCCCGACACCCCGGACGTCATCCGGTCGGTGAGCCTGAAGATCGCCCCCGGCCAGGTGATCGGCATTGTCGGCCGTTCCGGTTCCGGGAAGAGCACCCTGACCCGGCTGGTTCAGCGCCTCTACACCCCGGACCGGGGCCGGGTGCTCATCGACGGCCAGGACATCTCCATCATCGACACCACCTCGCTGCGCCACCAGCTGGGGGTGGTGCTCCAGGAAAACGTCCTCTTTACCGGCACCATCCGCGACAACATCGCGCTCTCCAACCCGGCCCTGCCCATCGAGGTGGTCATCGAGGCCGCCAGGCTGGCCGGGGCGCACGAGTTTATCTGTGAGTTGCCCGAAGGCTACGACACCAAGGTGGGCGAGCACGGCACCGGGCTTTCCGGCGGCCAGCGGCAGCGCATCGCCATTGCCCGGGCGCTGATCGCCAACCCCCGCATCCTGATCTTTGACGAGGCCACCAGCGCCCTGGACTATGAATCGGAAAAGATCATCCAGGAGAACATGCGCCAGATCTGCGTCGGCCGGACGGTGCTGATCATCGCCCATCGCCTCTCCGCGGTCCGGGACGCCGACCGCATCCTGGTGATGGAGCGGGGCCAGATCATCGAGGACGGCTCGCACGCGGAACTGGCGGCCAGGCAGGACGGGCTCTATGCGCACCTGAACCGGCTGCAGCTCACCACAACCCCAGCTCAGGCGGTGGCAGAATGAGTATGAAGCATAAGCTGCAGGCATATGCGCTTCTCCTGCGGCATTACAAGGATCTCTTCAAACGCAACTGGGAAGTCCGCGATCAGTTGGGCGGCAACTTCTTCAAGGAAGAGGAGGCGGAATTCCTGCCGGCGGCCCTTTCCCTTCAGGAAAAACCGGTTTCCCCCAGCATGCGGATAACCGCCAAGCTGCTCATCGCCCTGATCTTTGTCATGCTAGGGTGGGCCGTGTTCGGCCGCATGGACATCGTGGTCAACGCCGGCGGCGAGATCATTCCCAGCGCGCGCACCAAGTCCATCGCCTCGGTGGAGGTGGCCAGTGTTACGGCGCTGCACGTCCAGGAAGGGCAGTTCGTCCACAAGGGGGATCTGCTGATCGAACTCGATGCCAGCGCCTCCAACGCCGAGCATGACAAGGCGATGAGCAGCGTCGTCGATGCCACCCTCAAGATCGCCCGCTCCCGGGCGATGATCGCGGCCATTGACGGCCATCGGCCGCCAAGGCTTGCCCCCGTCGCGGGGGTTGAGGCGGCAAAGCTTGCCGAGGCGCAAGGCTATCTCGATGGTCAGTACCGCGAGTTCATCGCCAACCTGGAGCGTTTTGACGGCCAGATTGCCCGGTATCAGGAGGCCCTGCCCCTGGCGACCCAGCAGGCCCGTGACTACAAGGCGCTTTCCCAGACCCATGATGTCTCGATGCACGCCTATCTTGAGAAGGAACAGGCGCGGGTCGATCTCGAGGGCCAGCTCAACGAGGCAAGGAACCAGCGGGCCGCCCTGGTTGCCCAGATCCGTCGCGCCGCCTACGACGCCTGGGACGAGGGCGAGAGGGTGCTCGGCGCGGCCCGGGAGGACGCCATCCGGGCGCAGGCGCACAGCCGGCTGCTCAAGCTCACCGCGCCGGTGGACGGCACGGTGCAGCAGTTGCGGGTGCACACCATCGGCGGCGTGGTGCCCGCCGCCCAGGAGCTGATGCGGATCGTGCCCCGGGAGGAGCATCTCATCGTCGAGGCCAAGCTGGAGAACAAGGACATCGGTTTCTTGGAGGAAGGCCAGACCGCGGCGGTCAAGGTCGCCGCCTACGACTACACCAAGTACGGGACCATTCCCGCCCATGTGGTGCATGTGTCACGGGATGCCATCCAGGACGAGAAGCGGGGGTTGCTCTATTCGGTGATTATTGCCCTGGACAGGTCGTATATCCTGGTCAACGGCAAGGACATGCCACTGAGCGCCGGCATGGTTGTGGATGTGGAGATCAAGACCGGCTCCCGCCGGGTGATCGAGTACGTCTTAAGCCCCCTCATCCAGCACACCAGGGAGAGTCTCCATGAGCGGTAAATTCTTCCGCGCCAGCGCGGCCATCGGGGTGGGGCTGCTGGTCTGGCCGGCGTTGGCGCAGGGGTTCGACCTCCACAAGCTTGTCGCCGATCCCTTGCGGACCATGCCCGAGGTGGTTGACAAGGGGGTCGTCCTGCCGGGGGATACCGCCCCGATTCCGTGCACCGCCCAGAAGGATTTCGGGAAACCCCTTACCCTGGCCGAGGCGGTTGACCTGGCGCTGTGCAACAATCCCCGGGTCAAATCCGCCTGGGCGGACATCAAGGTACAGGCCGGAGCGGTGGGGGAGGCACGGGCCGCCTACCTGCCGACCTTGAGCGGTTCTTACAGTTTTACCGGTGACCGGATTTCCTATTCGGACACCCGCTATCCGGTGAGCAACGTCCACCGGAAAACGGCCCAGGCTTCCGCCTCATGGCGAGTTTTCGACTTTGGCGGGCGCACCGCCCGCCGTGAGGCCGCCCAGAGTTTGCTGGCCGCGGCGCTCGCCAACCACAATGCCACCCTGCAGCGCGCCCTGGAGGAGGTGATCCAGGCATATTTCGACGCGATCACCGCCAGAGCCGATCTCAAGGCCAAAACGGAAAACGAGCGGCTCACCGCGGACATCCTGAAGTCCGCCAAGGACCGTGAGGCCAAGGGGGTGGCCTCCCAGACCGACACCCTGCGGGCGACGACCTCCCTGGCCAAGGCGACCCTGGAGAAGAACCGCGCCCAGGGCGACTATGAAAAGGGGTTGGCCGTGCTGGGACAGCTCATCGGCCTGTCGGGGGAGACGGGAATCACCCTGCCCCAGGAACTTGATGGGGACGATGGCGTTGACGAGTCCTGGAAGGAGTTGCGCCGCTGGTTGAAGGTGGCCCAGGAGAGTCACCCGGCCATTGTCGCGGCAGAAAATCAGGTCAAGGCCGCGGAAGAACAGGTGACGGTTGCCCGTTCGGCCGGCCTGCCCACCTTGAGCCTGACGGGCAATTACTATCAGAACACCAGTCCCGGAGCGGCCGTGACCTCGGTTGAGGCCCAGGAAACCACCCTGTCGTTGGTGGTCTCCATTCCCTTCTTTGACGGATTCACCACAACGTACAAGGTCCGTGGCGCCGAGGCCCAGGTCGAACAAAAAAAGGCGGCCCTGGCCGATATCGAGCAGCAGGTTGCCATGCAGGTCGTCAAGGCATACGCCGACGCCACCTCGGCGCTGCGGAATCTGGAGGCTTCCGCGACTCTGTTGACCGCCGCCCAGAGCGCCTTGGCGGTTTCGCAGCGCAAGTATGACAAGGGGGCCGCCGACATTACCGAAATCCTCAGTACCCAGGCGGCCTTGTCCAACGCCCGGCAGGAACGGGTGCGCTGTCTGGCCGAATGGCATTCCGCCCGCCTGCGGCTGCTGGCCAGCGCCGGGCAGATGGGCCTGTTCGCGGTGACCAAGTAGGGAAAGGGGGAAGCTCGGGTGGCGGATCGTGGCCGACTGCCGGGAACCGTGCCATCCCCTGTGAAACCGTGCTCTCCCCCGGCGACGTCTCCTCCGGGCGCGGGGGGGCTGGCGTGCATGTTGACTTTATCCGGTCGATAGGCTAAATTGCCGCCCCCGCTTCAGGCTGTCTTGGCAATCAGAATATCGGATTCTCCGCGACGTTTCGCGCACCTCCTGAGGATAAAATCTTGAGCATAACGCGGGGGGCGGGAGAAAAGACGATTTTTCAAGCTTCCCTTTGGCGCCGAAGGGGAGAAAGCATGGTCGCAGGGGTGACGGAAGAGAAGGGGCTGGTATGCGCGTTCTGCATGTCTTTAAGTGGTATTACAGTGATTCCAAAGGAGGAACAGAGAAGGCCATCCAGCAGTTGGTGGCGTCCTGCCGGACGGCGAAGATAGAAAGCACGGTCCTCTGTATTGCCGGCGACGGCTGTGGCGAACGGTCGGGGAGGCGCCCCTTTGCCGCCTCCTCCTGTCTCGGCGACCTGGGCGAGAACATCCGCCGTTGCGCGCCGACGCTGCGTTTTGACTCGATTCTCCTCAGCGCCCGGATGGCTTACGAGTTCGCCCGTCTGGCCAGGGAACATGATGTGATTCACTATCATTTCCCTTTTCCCCAGCAGGAGATGATGCATTTACTGCTCCAGCCCCCCTGCCCGTCGGTGGTGAGCTACCACAGCGATATCGTTCGGCAGCGCTTGCTCTCCGTTTTCTACGCTCCGGTGTTGAATGCCTTCCTGAGCCGGGTTGACGCCGTGGTCGCGTCTTCTGAAAATTATCTCGCCTCAAGCCCCGTGCTGCAGCGTTTTAAAGAGAAAGTGGTGGTCATCCCCTACGGATTGGATGAAACGGCGTACAGCGAGCCATTGCCGGAAACCAACCGGCGGTGGCTCGACAGGGTGGGGGATGATTTTTTCCTGTTCGTGGGCGCCCTGCGCTATTATAAAGGGCTGGATATCCTGCTCGATGCCGCCGCGATGACCACCAGGAAGTTTGTCATTGCCGGGGCGGGGTTTCAGGAAAAAACGCTGCGGGAGAAGGCGAGGACGCTGCGGCTTGATAACGTCCATTTCGTCGGCCAGGTCAGCGAAGAAGACAAGGTGGCGTTGTTCAAGCTGTGCCGGGGGGTGGTCTTTCCCTCACATCTGCGCTCCGAGGCATTCGGCATTGCGCTGCTGGAAGGAGCCATGTTCGGCAAACCGCTCATTTCCGCGGAAATCGGCACCGGTACGACCTTCATCAACAGGGACGGCTCCACGGGGATCGTGGTGCCTGCCAACGATCCACAAGCCCTGTGTGATGCGGTGGAGAGGCTGGCTGGAGATCGGGAACTTTGCGCTCGCTACGGCGGTAACGCCCGGGCGCGGTACCTGGAGCTTTTTACCGCCGAGAGGTATGGGAAAAGCTATACAGCTTTGTATGAAGAACTTGTTCAGGGGAAAGGACGGATATGAAAAAGGCTCTTATCACTGGAGTTACCGGGCAGGATGGCGCGTATCTTGCCGAATTTTTGCTCAATAAAGGCTATGAGGTGCATGGTATCAAGCGACGCGCCTCACTGTTCAACACCGAGCGGGTCGACCATCTCTACAGGGATCCCCACGTGGCCGGGCAGCGTTTTTTCCTCCACTACGGCGACATGACCGATTCCAGTTGCCTGCTGCGCATCATTCAGCGGGTCGGGCCGGACGAGATCTATAACCTGGCGGCCCAGAGCCATGTGGCGGTTTCCTTCGAGGAGCCGGTGTATACGGCCAACGCCGACGCCCTGGGCGCCCTGCGGGTTCTCGAAGCGGTGCGGATTCTCGGTCTCGAGAAAAAGGTCCGCTTCTATCAGGCGTCGACTTCGGAACTCTACGGATTGGTCCGCGAAACCCCCCAGACCGAGTCGACCCCCTTCTATCCGCGGAGCCCCTATGCCTGCGCCAAGCTGTACGCCTACTGGATCACGGTGAACTATCGGGAGGCATACGGGATGTACGCCTGCAACGGCATCCTCTTTAACCACGAGTCGCCTCGGCGGGGTGAAACCTTTGTCACCCGCAAGATTACCCGCGGACTGGCCCGTATCGCCCTCGGGCTGGAAGACAGGATCTACCTCGGCAATCTCAACGCCAAGCGTGATTGGGGCCACGCCCAGGACTATGTGGAGATGCAGTGGCTGATGCTGCAGCAGGAGCAACCCAAGGACTTCGTCATTGCCACCGGCAAACAGCATTCGGTGCGGGAGTTTGTCGACATTTCCGCCCGGGAGCTGGGGATCACCTTGGCGTGGCAGGGCGAGGGCCTGGCCGAAAAGGCCATCGTCGCCGCTGTTGATCCGGCGGCCCTGGCCGCCATTCTTTCCGGCCAGCAGGTCGAGAACGGCTTGGCGGTGCACCCCGGGGATTGCCTGGTGACGGTCGACCCTCGTTACTACCGGCCGTCGGAAGTCGAAACCCTTCTTGGCGACGCTTCCCTGGCCCATCGCGAGCTGGGCTGGGCGCCGCGGATTTCCTTTGCCGACATGGTCAGCGAGATGGTGCGTTATGACGTGCAGGAGGCGGCCCGTGACGCCCACTGCCTGGCCGGTGGCTTTGACGTGTGCCGCCGCCATGAATAGAGGCGGGAAGGCCCTGATCATCGGGATCTCCGGTCAGGACGGTGCCTACCTCGCCAGGTTCTTGCTCGACAAGGGTTATGAGGTGGTGGGCACCTCCCGTGACGCCCGCACCGTCTCCCTGGCAAACCTCGACGCCGTGGGGGTCGGGCGGAAGGTCCGGGTAGAGAGCATGGCCCTGACCGACTTCCCTTGCGTTGTTGATGTTTTACGCAAGGTCAGGCCGGATGAAATCTACAACCTGGCCGGCCAGAGTTCCGTTGGTCTCTCCTTCGAACTGCCGCTCGAAACCTTTGCCGGCATCGCCCTCGGCAGCTCGAACCTCCTTGAGGCGATCCGCTTTCTGCGCCTGCCGGTCAAGCTCTTCAATGCCTCGTCCAGTGAGTGTTTCGGCGATATCGGCGACCAGCCGGCCAGCGAGGCCACCCCGTTTCAGCCCCGCAGCCCCTATGCCTCGGCCAAGGCGGCGGCGTTCTGGCAGACCGCCAACTACCGCGCGGCATACGGGCTGTTTGCCTGTTCCGGCATTCTCTTCAACCACGAGTCTCCCCTGCGGTCCGACCGCTTCGTCACCAGAAAGATCGTCAAGACGGTGGTGGAGATTGCCGCCGGGCGGGCCTCCCGGCTCAGCCTCGGCAACATCGACATCCGGCGCGATTGGGGCTGGGCGCCGGAGTTTGTCGAGGGGATGTGGCTGATGCTGCAGCAGGATGCGCCGGACGACTATATCCTTGCCACCGGCAAGTCCGTGGCCCTGCGAGAGTTTGTGGAGCACGCCTTTGCCGCGCTGGGACTGGATTGGCGGCAGTACACCGTTTCGGATCCCGCCCTGCTGCGGCCCACCGACCTGCCCGTCTCAAGGGCCGATGCCGCCAAGGCCGAGCGGCGTCTGGGGTGGAAGGCCAAGGTCGTCATGCCCGAGGTCGCGGCGTTGATGGTCGAGGCCGAACTCCGCTCCGGGGGCGCCCCGGCCGTGACAACCGTGACAACCTGTGGGGAGGCGGAGCGGCGGTGATGCATATCCTCGTCAACGGCATGCCGCTGACCGGGTTGCTCACCGGTATTGGCAGATACGTCCGCAGTCTTTACTCCTGCCTGGAAGCAGAGCCGACGGTGCGGGTGGACTATTCCCTTGGCCGCCGCACCGTGCCGGTAATGCCGGCCCGGAACAGCGCCGGATCGAGCCTACTGCGCAAGCGGCCCCAGGGGTGGCAGCCGCCAAGCTCGGCGCTCTGCGCCTACCGGATCGCGCACTGGCTCTGGTGTGAACGCTGTCTGCGCCGGGATATTGCCAATGGCGGCGGCTACCGTCTCTACCATGAAACAGGTTTTTTCCCGCCGGACATCGGGGGGAGCCTGCCGGTGGTGCAGACGGTGTACGATCTTTCCCTGCGGCGATATGCCCATACGCATCCCCGGGACCGCGTCTGTTACTATGAGTTTTTCATCAAGCGTCGCCTGCGCCATGCCACCCATCTGCTGGCCATCTCGGAGTATGTCCGGCAGGAGATCCTTGACGAGTTCAAGCTGCCCCTCGAGATGGTGACCACGGTGCCGCTGGCGCCCGATCCCCGTTTTTCCCCCCGGCCCGAGGCCCAGGTGGCGGCCGTTCTCGACCGTCTCGGCGTCCCCTCGCCTTATATCCTCTTTGCCGGAACCCTTGAGCCCCGCAAGAACCTCAAACTGCTCATTGACGCCCTGCCGCTGATGCGGCACGATATTCCGCTGGTGCTGGCCGGATGGTCGGGGTGGGGGGACAAGGCATGGCTGGAGAGGCTGGACGAGGCAGGGCTTGCCCGGCGGGTGATCCTGTCCGGTTATGTGGATGACGAGGAGCTGACCTGCCTCTATTCCGGTGCCACGGCCCTGGTGTATCCCAGTCTCTACGAAGGGTTCGGGCTGCCCGTTCTCGAGGCCATGGCCTGTGGCTGCCCGGTGGTCTGCAGCCGCACTTCGTGTCTGCCGGAAACCGCCGGTGAGGCGGCCCTGCTGGTGGATCCCCACGACCCCGAGGAACTCGCCGGGATCCTGGACCGGCTGGTGGAGAGCGAAACCGTCAGGCAGTCCCTGCGCGAGCAGGGGCTGGCGCGGGCGGCACTGTTTACCTGGGAGAAGACGGCCAGGCAGACCCTGGCGGTCTTTCAACGAGTATGCGACGGGCGTTGACGGAGATCGGGGGGATTCTTCCCCGCCTGCGGCGGTTTGTCGCCGGACGCGTGCTGCCCCGGATGGCGGCCTGGCAGGCCGGGTGCGGCGGAATACTGCGCCGTTTCGAGGGAGGAGTGACCATGAGGCTGGTTTCCGACGGGCAGGATATCGTCTACCGCTGCAACATCTGCGGCAGCAAGAACCGTCTGGCGAGCGGCGGCTTCCATCGGGAAACGGCGCTGTGCGAGAAATGCGGCGCCAATGCCCGTTTCCGTGGCATTATCCACGTGTTGGGGGAACTGCTCGGCACCGGCGGCCGGGCCTGCCTGCGGGACTGGCCGCAACGGCCCGAGGTGAGCGGCATCGGCATGAGTGACTGGCCCGGCTACGCCGCCCTGCTGGCGGAAAAATTCAGTTATGAAAACTCTTTCTACGACCGGCCGCCCCAGCTGGACATCCAGAACCTGACGGCCGCCCAACAGGGCAAATACGATTTCGTCATCAGCTCCGATGTCTTCGAGCATGTCCTGCCACCGCTCCAGCAGGGCTTTGACAATCTGTTTGCCCTTCTCAAGCCCGGGGGCGGGCTCGTCTTCAGTGTGCCGTACACCCGCGACCCCCAAACCGTCGAGCATTTCCCGGCGCTGCACCAGTTCGAGATCCTTGCCTTTCAGGGCCAGCAGGTTCTGGTCAACCGCAACGCGGCCGGCGCCCTGGAGGTGTACGACAACCTGATCTTCCATGGCGGGGAAGGGGCAACCCTGGAAATGCGTCTCTTCTGCGAGGCCGATGTCCTTGAGCGCCTGGCCCGGGCGGGTTTTGAGGAGATCCGGGTCCACGATCAACCGCAGCTCTCCTGCGGCTTCTACTGGCCGGAGCTGACCTCGCCCGATCCTGCCGCCCCCACCCTTTACGCGTACATCATCAGTGCCCGGCGGCCCCATGCCGCCGGCCGGGAGAGGCGATGACGCTGCTGCCGCGGAAAAAGTCGCGCCGGGCCTTTGAAAACTTTCTCCTGGCCCACTACGAGCGCGTCCTGCGGGTGGAGAAGGTCGCCTCCCGCCCCTTTGTGCTGTTGCTCGATCCCTCGTCCCTCTGTCAGTTGCAGTGCCCGGTGTGTCCCACCGGCCTTGAAAACGCCGGCCGGGTCGGCCACGGCCGCTCTTTTTACCGGGCGCCCCGGACCCTGTTGAGCCGGGAAATTTTCGACGCCGTTCTCAGTGAGCTTGGCGACTGCCTGTTCTTCGTCCACCTCTACAACTGGGGAGAGCCGCTCCTCAACCGCAACCTCGTCGCATTTATCCGGGAACTGGTGCAGCGGGACATCGCCGTTGATATCCACACCAACCTCTCCCTGCCCCTCAACGACCGGACCATCGAAGAGCTGATCGCTTCCGGGCTGGACAGGCTCGAGGCATCCATCGACGGATTCAGCCAGGAGACCTACGGCCGTTACCGGGTGAACGGCCGTTTCGAACTTGCCCGCGACAACCTCCTGCGACTGGCCGCGGCCCGCGACCGACTGGGCGCCCGCACCCAGCTTGTCTGGAATTTTCTGGTCTTCCGCTTCAATGAAGCCGAGATCGAGCCGGCCCGGCGTTTCTGCGAAGAGCGCGGCATCGAGTTCGTGCGGCGGGAAGCGGCGTTGTCCGAGGCGCTGCGGGACGAGTTCCTGCCCGACTACCGGCAGGGCGAGGTCTTCAACGATTTTTTCGTCCAGCGCGAAAAACCTTTCGATCCCCGGGCCATTGCCGTCCGGCCGGAGGCGAGTTGCGGCTGGCACTACTTCTATTCGGCCGTCAACGCCGACGGCAGTCTCTCCCCCTGCTGCGCGCCGTGGGAGTCGGACTGGGATTTCGGGGGGATCGAAGCGGCGGGAACGAGCTTTGGCGACATCTGGAACGGCCCGTTGATGCGGGCCTCGCGCCGGGACGTCGCCGGCCGCCGCCTGCTCGCCAGGCTGGAGCGCTCCGGTGCCCTGGCCTCCATTGCCACGGTGCACGATTTTCTCAAGCAGGGGACGATCTGTGAAGGCTGCCAGATGCCGCTCGCGATGCACGAACTCTACTCCAACCTGGCCGAGAGCATCGTCGCCCACTACCGGCGGATCATGCCGGGCCAGCACGGCTTTCTGGATCGGGCCTTCGAGTTGGTGCGCAGCGAGCCGGAGGAGTTCGTCAAGTATTACAGCGTATTTGCCCGGAGGTGAGGGCGGGCGGCAGGCCCATGAGCGTTCTCGCCTCGCTGACGAACCGTTCTTCGCTGAACCGGCTGCTGGCCGTCGCGGCCGCGCTCCGCATGGCCAGGAGGTCGGCATCGTCGGCGGGCAGGGTGAGGAGCCGCTCGCTGATCGCCACCAGTTCGTCCAGGGATTCGAACACGTAGCCGGTGACGCCGTTCTGCACGGTTGCCGGCGGCCCGCCGCGGTTGACCACCAGCGGGATGCAGCCCGCCGACATGGCCTCGACCACGGTGATCCCGAAGTGTTCGCAGCGGTGGGGTTCGCGGTCCTCGTCCACCCCGTAGCCGGCCAGGTGCCAGTAAAGGGACGCCTCGGCATAGAGCGCGGCCAGCCGCTGCGGCGAGGCGTTGGGGTGGAAGAAAACCCTGAGCCCATCGGCCTGCTGCTGGAGATTGGCGTAATAGGCGCGGAACTCGCCCTCGGTGGGCAGGGTTCCGGCCAGGTGCAGTTCACACTCCGGGAGCCGGGCGGCCAGGTCGCGAAAGGCCTCGATCATCAGGTCATGCCGTTTGTCGTGGCCACCGGTGAAGAAGCGTCCGACCCCCAGGACCATGGGTCTTTTGGCGGTGTTTCTGGCCGTTGCCGGGGCCAGCACCGCCGGCGGACTGATGACGGTGATCTGCGGCAGCGGCCTGCCCAGGGCCTGGAGGGCGCTGCGGTAGTGGCGCTGTACGAAGGGGCTGTAGACCACCACCTGCTCGTAGTCGCCGGCATGGCTGCTCCACGCCTTCAACACCGGGCGCGGGGCCGGGAAGGGGAACTGGCAGAGGAAGATGTTTCTCTCGCCCTGTCCGGGTATGCCCGGCAGCGCCTCGTTGCCCATCACCAGCGTGGTGTCGTAACGCTTTCCCTCGGTGGCCTCGGCAAGGGTCATGAGGTGGACGGCGTCCAGGTCGAGGGAGAGTTCCCGGCCCAGGGTCCGCAGCCGCAAGCGCGAGAAGGGGTGCGGGGTCGCCAGCACAACGTTGGCGACCGAGGCGAGGCCGGCGGCGATGGTGAGCAGATACCGTTCCCCGCCGCCCGGAATGAGGGGGTAAGGGGTATAGAGCAGCACGTCGGGCAGCCCCGCCCGGTACCGTAACGGCATGGCCGGTGGCGGGATCAGGCCCGCCACGGCGTCCGCCTGGCCACGCAGGACGGGCTGCCAGCGGGCCAGAAAGCGCTGGCGGTTGAGGTGCACCAGGGAGTTGAGGTTGAGCTGGGCAGCGACGTCGCCGGTGGTTGCGTTTTCGTGATGCACGATACAGGAGTCGGGGCAGTAGGTCACCCGCAGGCCCAGTTGTTGGATCTTCAGGCAGAGGTCGCAATCCTCGTAGTAGGCCGGCTCGTAGTAGAGGTCAAAGCCGAGCACCTCCTCGAAGGTTTCCCTCCGCATGGCCAGGGCGGCGGCGGAAACGTACATGACGTCCCGTTCGGTTCCGTAGGCCGGGTCGTCGGGATCGGCGCCCCGGCCGAAACGGTTGTCGCTGCCATCGACGCGGATTTCCGCTCCTGCCTCTTGCAGGCGGTAGTCAGGGGAGACCATCTTCGGGCCGGTGGCGCCTATCCCCGGGTCGTCCGCCAGGCGGCGGATCAGCGGCGCCAGCCACCCCGGCGTCGCCGTGGTGTCGTTGTTCAGGAAGACGACATAGCGGCCGCGGGATGCCTCGAAGCCGAGGTTGTTGCCCTCGCCGAAAAAGCGGTTGACCTCCAGGCGGACCAGGCGGGCGCCGGCCCCGCCCGGGGCGAGCTGGGCGTAGTTCGTCGCCTCGCTGCCGTTGTCCACCAGCACGATTTCATAGCGATGGCCTTCGGTGTGTTCCCACAGGGAATCCAGGCAGGCAAGGGTCAGGGCGGGCTTGTTGTAGTTGAGGACGATCAGCGACACCTCGGGGCGCTCCGCGTCGTACCAGCTGTCGCGCAACGGATAGCGGGCCTTGAGGATCGGGGGGGCGGGCTGGGCGGCTCCGGCCGCCGGCCGCCGGGACCGGGTGAGCCCCCTGGCCCACTCGGTCGCCCGGCGCAGGGGGGCGGTGATCCGCCATGACGTGGAGGCCCTGAGGGCCGCCAGTTCCGCGCGGCACATGGCCAGCTCCTGGCGCAGGGCCACTACCTCAGCCGCCGGATTGTTCGGCGTTGCCGGCGTCTCCGCCGGCGGGACCGGTTTGTTGTGCGGGGGGCAGGTCATACCCTCTACCTCCTTGCCGGTGGCCACAGTCGGTACGCGTTGTTACCGAAGACCCTTTCTCTCAGTTGTGCGGCGCTCTCCGCCCAGGTAAGCCACCTGATGCCGGTGGACGGCGGCGCCGTCCCGGCGGCGGCAAGCCCGAGCCACTCTTCCACCGCCGTTGCCAGCCGTTCCGGCTCCGGACCGTCGAAGTAGAGGGCGTGGTCGCCGGCAACCTCCCGGAACACCGGCAACCCACGGGCGATAATGGGCAGCCGGTGCCTTGCCGCTTCGATGAGCGGCAGCCCGAAGCCTTCCCCTTCGCTGGCATTGACGAGGCAGGCCGCCGCGGCGTAGATCTTCTCCAGGTATTCGTCGCTGATTCCCTTGAGCCAGAAGAGCCGCTTGCCGCGCTCGGGGTGCTGGTTGAGCCGGGCGACCACGGTCTCCACCTTCCAGCCCTCCTTGCCGACGATCACCAGGTTGACGTCAACCCCCCGTTCCCAGAGCTGTTCAAAGGCGGCGAGGGTCTGCTGGTGGCCCTTGCGCGCCTCGACCGTGCCCACCGAAAGGAAGCTCGGCACCTTGGCGATCCGGCCGAGAACCGCCTCGGCGTCGTCGGGCAGGCCGACGGTGGGCACCGACTGTTCGATGTCGGCGCCCAGGTGGAACCAGTTGACCTGGTAGGGACGGAGACGCGGGCGGCCGTGGGCGTCGAGCCACCCCAGCAGTTCGTCGGCCACGGCCCGGGAGATGCACAGCGCGCCGTCGAACTCGGTGATGGTCTTCAGCCACAGCGAATGGATGTCGGGTTCCAGGACAAAGGCGTGGGGCATGGTGATGGGGAGCAGATCGTAGACGATGAAGAAGAGCTTGACCCCGTCGCGCCGGAGTTGCCGCAAGAAGTCATGCTGGTTGATCAGGGTCCGATGCTGGAGGTCAAGCCCCAGAAAGATGTCGCCGGGGCCGTGCTCGATCACTTCGTCCTCCTGCCCCTCCGTCTCCTGGCCACGGAAGGCGGCGGTGTACCGGCGGGCGTAGCGGTACCGCTGGCCAAAGGGGGTGGCGTATACCGGCTCGACGCGGTAGCCGGCCGGGGGGCGGTCGAGGAACTCCTTGAGCATGCTGCGGGTGACCCGCTGGATGCCGGTCTTGGCGTCTTCGGCGACGACGCCCGAGACATCGAGCAGGAGCTGCCGTTGCGGCGCATCCGGCAGGGCCGCGGCGATTGCCCGGGCGATGTCGTCCAGATCGCGTTCCCGCGGCGGCGCGGGGATGAGGGGGGCGATGGCGTCCTGCAGCCGGCAACGCAGGGCGCGGGTCGCCTCCCGGGCCTGGCCGGCGTCACGGGACGCGGCCGCCAGGCTCGCGAAGACGGCAAGGGCGCGCCGGGCGCGGGCTTCCCAGAGCGGGCTCGCCATGGGCACCACCTCCCCGTGGCCGGGGCCGCCATCGGCAGGGTCATCGTCGAGGATTTCCACCCGCTGACCGCGGTCGGCTCCTGGCCAGGAAAGGGCGATTTCCGCCGTGGCGGCGGAGGTCGTCAGCCAGACCGCGGCCCTTTGCAACTGTTTGAGCTTCTCGGCGTAGTGCCGGGCGAAGTCGGGGTGGGGAAGAAGGTATGTTTCCGGATGGCGCAACGGGATCAGGTCGGGGAGCATCGCCGAGGTCGGAATCCGGGGCGCGAAGGCGCCGATACTGGTGACCGCATCGTCGTGGAACCCTTCGAAGAGGCTTGCGACGTGAACGACGTCCGGGGCGAGGTTGAGCAGGAACGCCTCGCGGACCCGTTCCGCGACCGCCCGGCGCCACTCGTTGCCGTTATCGTCGGCGCGGACCGGGCCGGGGGCGTACCAGACCCGGATGTTTTCCTGTGGCAGCACCCCGTCGAAGAGGGCGCGAATGGGCTCGATGCTCTCCGGGAAAAGGCCGTTCAGGGCGAGCAGCACTTCATGGGCGCCGCGGTGGCGGGCAATGGCCAGGGCAAGGGCGAGAGAGTCGTGGCCGGTGCGCTGCCAACGCCCTTGCCCCTGCGCTCCCTGCAGGTCGATAACGATGCGCATCACCCCTCCTCTTTCCGGTCGCCGTGGTCCATGGCGGCCCGGAGTTCTTCCTTGATGCCGCGGGCGCTGGGAGAGAGGGGGAGGTCGGCGTCGGCTTGATCGGGCCCGCCGCCGGCCGGGCCGCCGCGCAGCCGCCGCAGGAGGTCGGTGAGGAAACGCAGGGGCCTGGTGAGCCGCCAGGAGCGGCTGTGGTACAGCGCCTCCAGGGCCAGTTCGGCGTCGCGGGCGCGGGATTCGGCCGTCGCGATACGGGACTCGGCCAGCTCGAGCCGGGATTCGACCGCGGTCAATCGAGACTGGGCCGTCGCGAGGCGGGACTCGGTCTGTCGCTCGTATTGGGCGGTCAGGCCCTCCAGGTGCAGGCCCCGGTCCACGGCAAAGGGCGGGCCGGTGAGCGCCAGCTGTTCGTCGGTGCCTTTTTTTTGGGCCACGATGGCGTAATCGGGACTTACCCCGCCCAGCACGTCCAGCAGGGAAATCGTTTCCTTGCCGGCAAGCTCCGACGGTTCGTGGAGCCTGAGCACCTTGACCCGGGCAAAGCCATGGTATTCGGCGATGAAGGCGAGCAGGTGCAGGGGAATGGGGCGCTGGTGGGTGGGGTCGAAGAAGAAGGACGAGGTGCTGACCAGGATATTTTCCGGATTGGGTGTTTCGAGGATGAGCAGCCCGCCGGGCTTGAGCACCCGCAGGGCTTCCTGCACCAGGGTCTGCAGCACCTCCTGGGGGAGGTGTTCCACCAGATGAAACGCCGAAACGATTGCCTGGCTTTCCGCGGCAAGGGAGGTGAGCGCGGTGGCGGCGTCCTGTTGGGCGACGGAGAAGCCGCGGTCACGGCAGGCGGACAGCATGCCTTCATCGAGATCGATGCCGTGGGGGGCGAAACCCTTTTCCCGCAGCAGCTCAAGCCATTCCCCGCGTCCGCAGCCGAGATCCAGGGCGTTTCCCCCCGGGTAGAGCTGGTGGAGCGGCTCGATGAAGGAAAGGTAATCAGCTTCCAGGCGTGACCTGATCAGCTCGCGGGAGCCGCGGTGGCGGTCGGAAAAGACGGAGTAGAAGGTCTGGTCAGTCACGAGAGCACTCCAGGCGCGGCGGCAGCCAGGCGGTACCGACGAAAGCGGCGCGATCGGTGTTGACGACGTTGAACACCACGGACAGATCCCGCCACTCGTAGTTGGCGATGACGTGGGAGTTGGAGGCGTGCAGGGCGGCGCTGATCGAATACGATTCCGGGCCGAGATTGGCGGCGAAGAAGAAGGAAAAGGTGATCTTCTCGCCGCGCCGCGGCTCGGTCAGGGTGGCGTCGAGATAGTAGGTGTTGGTGCCGTAGACCACGTGTCCCAGCCGGTCCCGGATCTGATAGCCGAAGACGAGTTCGGGAAGATCCGCGTTGACCGCCACCTCCACCCGCAGCTCGACCTGCTCTCCCACCCGGACCGATTTTACCCTCTCGCCCTCGGCGGAGTACAGACCGATGGCGATGATCTGCGCCTCGGAGGTGCCCGAGATGGTCTGCACCCGGCCCTCTTCGCCGAGCTGCTGCCGGATCGCCTGGTTCTGGCGGACGGCGAGCAGGGCGTTGTAGTGGTCGAGGACCGCTTCCGGCTCGCCTTCCTGGAGTACTCTGCCACCGTCGAGCAGGATGACCCGGCTGCAGAGGCTCTGGATGGCCTGCCGGTCGTGGGAGACGATGAGGAGCGTGGTGCCGGCGTTGCGGAACTCGCGGATGCGGCCGAAGCTTTTGTGCTGGAAGTAGGCGTCACCCACCGACAGGGCCTCGTCAACGATCAGGATGTCGGGGCGCCGGGCCGTGGCCACGCTGAAGGCAAGACGGATCTGCATGCCGCTCGAGTACACCCGCAGCGGCTGGTCGATGTAGTCGCCGATCTCGGCAAATGCCTCGATCCCGGGCAGCAGTTCGGCGATCTCCTCCATGCGCATGCCAAGGAGCTGGCCGGTCATGAAGACGTTCTGGCGGCCGGTGAAATCGGCGTGAAATCCCATTCCCAGCTCAAGCAGGGCCGCGACCCGGCCAGAGGTCGCAATCCGACCGGTGGTGGGCTGGGTGGTGCCGGTGATGAGTTTGAGCAGGGTGGACTTGCCGGCCCCGTTGATCCCGACGATCCCAACCGCCTCGCCGGGCTCAACCGAAAAGTTGATCTCGCGCAGAATCCAGTGGGGGCGGTGGCGAACGGTGTCAAAGGGCGACAGCCATTCCGCCAGCCGTGACCAGCGACTGGCGTACTGCTTGTATGCCTTGCCGAGATTGCTGACCTGGATGGTGCCCATCAGAGTTCGTCCACCATTTCACCGGCATGGCGCCGAAACAGGCGCAGGGCCAGGACGCAGAGCAGCAGGCTCACCGCCGCAACCCACAGGCACGAGGGCCAGTCCGGGTACTTGCCGCTCACCAGCACCGACTGGTAGGCGCCGATGAGATGGGTCATGGGGTTCAGGGTCAACAGCCAGCGGATCTTCTCCGGAACGATGGTGATGGGGTAGACGATGGGGGTGAACCAGAACCAGAACTGAATGATAATGCCGAAGGACTGCCCGACATCCCGGAAGAACACGTTGAGGACGCCGAGGATGACCCCCAGTCCCACGGAAAAGGTGACCTGGAGGATCAGCACCGGGATGAGGGCCAGCAGCGGCAGGCCGGGCAGATGGCCGGTGAGCAGCAGGATCAGCAGCAGCAGCAGGCTGAAGATGATCCCGAAGTTGAGCAGGGCGTTGCACACCACGATGACCGGCAGGCAGAGGCGCGGAAAGGAGAGTTTCTTGAGCAGGTTGGCGTTGGCGAGAAAGACGTTCTGGCCGTTGCTGACGATCTCGGAAAAGAGCCCCCAGGCGAAAACCCCGGCGCAGAGGTAGATGCTGTAGGCAAAGGAACCGTTGGCCCCGGGAAGTCGGGCCCGCATGAGTTTCGAGAAGATAACCGTGTAGACGACCACCATGGAGAGGGGGTTCAGGACCATCCACGCCGCGCCCAACAGGGAGTTGCGGTATCTCGATTGGAACTCGCGCCCGACGCTGCCGAGAACAAAGCCCCGATAGGCCCAGAGAGCGGAGAGAAGACTGTTCATAAGACGGGTTCATCTCCTGCAGAGAAAGAGCGCCCCCCGGGCACCGGGGGGGGGCCGAAGAATGCGCGGGCAAGGGGACGGCGCGGCAGCCAACCCCAGGCATCATTAAATAGGTGTTCCGTTGGAAGGTTATTGGCCGCAGGCATTGAGCGATTGGCAAAACCATGCCAAATCGGGTGGATAAGCCAAACGCTAATGGCTAACCGCCCCATCCGGAGAAGAGGTTTTACGGATGGAAGCTATAAAAGGTAAACATGTGGTTGCAGCAACGGCGGCAAACTCTTATCCAAACAGGAGCGCCTCGATATGGAGAGGGCCGGAAAAACCGGCAGAGGCTGAACCAATGGCGGGTGAGTATATCCGGAACAACTGGTGATGTCACGTTTTTTTGCGCATGCCGGCCGGGCGTGCGGGGGAGGAGGCACGGGGGGAGGAGGCAAAATTGTTTTTTCGGCTTGACTTCCGCCCAAGCCACCTGTAGGGTATCAAAATCACTCCTGATTTATGCTTGGTCGTCTGCAAGTTGAAGAGTAAAAATAACCTCATTCCGCGGTCTTGTGTTTCGAACGGTTTTCTTCTCAACGAAATCAGTGATTGAAAGGGGTCGGGCCGCTCAAGGTCGACGGCCCGCGCCTCCCGTGGTTTTTTCTTTCTTGTCCGTAGCGGTCGCGCTCGTTGGCGCTGGTGGGCTGTTGTGGGCTTCCTTGGCTTGCTTGTTGTTATTTTTTTTCGAGGTGCCGGACGTCGGGCGGAGGGCGTGTCCTTCTGTTCCGTTTCGCGGGGCGATTTTCTCCTTGAAAAAGTCAGATTTTTTTGGGGGGGGATTGCCCTTCCGGGCCGCCGGAGGCGGGCGGCCGCGGTAAAGGTTTTGGCGTGGATTTTGGGTCCGATATCCCTGCGGCTGCAATGGTTTTGACGGCAGTCGTTGCGGCGCCGGGGTGGCGGGCATAAAATTGTCGTAATTCCCTTGCAATTCCATGTGGCCGCGGTGTATAAGAGATGTGTTTTCATGCTGGCAATGGAATCGGAATCGTCGAGAAAAAGAGTGTCGTCAGGAGGGGGGGCATGACAAAAATTTGAATATTTTGGGTAGCGGGCTGTTTTTTTTGTGGATTTTTTCTCGAAGTTCTGTTTACTGGAGTATCTCTGGTAGCGGCTGCGAAGCCGGTTGTGTTGTCGGATGAAAAGTTTTTTTGAGGTTTTACTAAATAAAAGATTGATGAGGAGGAAGAGTTATGGCTGTTTCTGCTACTGATGTACAAAAGGCATATCTGGCATATTTTGGCCGTCCTGCCGATCCTGTTGGGCTTGCCTACTGGCAGACCAGCGACGCTGCGACCATGAAGGCTGGCTTCGCCGCCAGTGACGAATACGCGGCGCTTTATTCCGGTATGTCGGCCACCCAGCGCGTGTCCCAGGTGTACACCAATCTCTTGGGCCGGAGTGCCGATGCCGCCGGTCTTGTCTATTGGGCAGGCGAGCTGGCCGCCGGTCGCGAGACTGTCGCCACCTTGGTTGACTCCATGATGACCAATGCCCTGGGTGACGATATCACCACCATCAATAACCGCGTTACCTATGCCACCGCCTTTACTACCGCTCTCGACACCGCCGCCGAGATCGTCGGCTACTCTGGTGACAGTGCTGCCGCTGCCGCTCGCACCGCCATTGCCTCGGTGACCACCGATGCTTCACTGACTACTGCGCAGGCTGCCTTGGCTACTACTGTTTCATCAATCGTTACCACGGGTACAAGTTCTTCTGGAACGACTTATACGCTCACTACTAGTGTTGATACTGTTACTGGTACGAGTAATAACGACACCTTCAACGGCCTCGTTGATTACACTGCTGGCGGCACGGCAACGTCCGCCAACACGACATTCAATGTCTCCGATACAGTTAATGGTGGTGCGGGCACTGACACGCTGGTTCTTACTGTTACTGGTGCGGCTACCGGCCCGAGTGGTGCTGTAACTTTGCCGGCTGCTACTGTCACCGGTATTGAGAATGTGAATGTGCGTGCGGTTACCGGTTCAGGCCAGATCATTACTGTGGCCGGCGCTAACTTCAGCGGCCATACAGCAATGAACGCAGATCGTTCAACTGATGCAGTTACATTTACTGGGGTGGCTTCTGGTGCCTCCGTGGGTGTGTTTGGTAACGGATTGGTTACGAATGGTGCCACGACCGCAACCTACGTTACTTCCGCAACTGCCCCTGTGTTGAATATTGAAGGTGGCACTGTAGGTACTGGTGCAATTAGCATTACTGCCGCTGGCGCATCATCTATGACTATTAACTCCACGGGTTCGAATGCAAACAGCGTGGGCGCTATCACTGCACCCGCTACTGCGACGTCTATGACGATCGATGCTGCTGCTGGTTTGACAACGTCCGGTATTACTGCTGTTGGCGTTACGGCCTTGACGGTGACTGGCGCTGCTTCAAGCAATATCACTCCGACCGTTGCAGGTGCCTCAACCGCTGCAGTCAATATTGGTGCTGCTTCTGTGGCAACAACTACGATTGATGCTTCTGGTATGACTGCTGGCGGCCTTGGTGTCACCCTGATTGCAGGCATTTCTTCCTTCAAGGGTGGTCAAGGTGCGGATAATGTTACTACTTCTTCTGTCGGACTGACTTCGACTACTGCATCGATCATTGATGCTGGCGCTGGTACAGACACCCTGACCGTTGCCGCAACTGCTGATGTTTCAACTGCCGCGAAAGCAGACCTGTACGCTAATTTCGAAACTCTTAACCTCGCAGCTGGACAAACTGCAGATATGAGTCTGTTTTCGAAGTCGACTATCACTAGCATCATGCTTGGTGGTACTACTGCGGGTGCGACAAACCTGTCGGCTACGCAAGCGGCCAATATCAATATTTACGCTAATGAATCAACCCCGACTATCGGGGTTAAGGACGCGACCGTCAACGGAAACTTGGATACGATCAATTTTACGTTTGACGATGGCTTGGCTGCCAAGAACACGCTGTCACTTGGTGCCTTTGCAGCTGCAGGTGTGGAAACCATTAACGTAGTCGCCAACGATAATGCCACGTTGACTTCTTTGGCGAATGCAACAGCACTGACTGGTATGACCGTTACTGGTGCGGGGAATGTGTCGATTACTACTGCTGCCTTGGCAGCAAATCCGAACACAGTCATTGATGCGTCCGCTGTGACGGGTACGGTGACTTTGAGTGCGGCCGCCGCTACCACGAATGGTTTGAAGTTGGAGGGTTCATCTACCAAGGCGAATACTATTACAGGTTCTGCACAGGCAGACACGCTGATCGGTGGTTCGGCAGCCGATACGTTTGTTACGTCTGGTGGTGCTGACACTATCACGACAGGGGCAGGTGGTGACACAATCACCGTGTCTTCAACGGGTGCGACTCCGTCTGCGTCGAGCTTCATTACCATCACTGACTACAACAAAACTGCTGGTACAACAACGTTTGACAAGATTGGTGCTGCCACGCTGGTCCTTGGTACTCAAACTGCTGCTGCCGGCCCCGGCGTTGCTACACTCACGTCAGGTGTTGCTACTTTTAACGCTGCAGATACAACGTTTGCTCAGCACCTCACAGCAGTTGATGCTGCCTTGCAGGTAGCCGCTGGTGCGACGGCTGTTTGGCAAGAGGGTGCCGACGCATATGTCTTCATCTCTAATGGTGTTGCTGGACTGGATAGCGCCGACACGCTGATTAAGCTTACCGGTGTAACAGCTGGTGCTCTGACTGTTGCAGGTAACCAGATTACTGCGATGGCCTAATTACCGCCCTCAACAGCGTAAACCCCTCAACTCATCGAGGGTGCATTAACTCAAAACCCCGCTTACTCACAAGGTAGCGGGGTTTCTCTATTGTGCTGAATCATAAGCAATCATCAATCATAAGCACAAAAGGGGACCACTGATAAATAGCACAAAAGGGGACAGGCGAAATATAAGCAATGCCCATGCCGAACTGGAGGCATATGCCGGACTGGTGCCGGTGGGATCCTACATCGTGGCCACGGACGGCATCATGTACGATCTGGCTGACGTGCCCCGCGGCAGTCAGAGCTGGGCAACGGACAATCCGACCTGGGCAGCGCGGGATTTTGCGGCAAGGCATTCGGAGTTCGTGATTGAACAACCCGCCTGGCTTTTCAACGAGAGCGAACTGGACCAGAACATTACCCACTGGACCACCTCAGTCATTCTGTAAGAGGCTCAAGCAATCAAAATGTCAGATACAAGCCTTACTGTTGATCAAGCCTTGCTACGAGCCATCGAGCACCACCGTGCGGGACGTATGCCGGAGGCCGAAAAAATCTACCGTGCGATTCTTCAACTACAGCCGAATCACCCTGATGCCAACCACAACCTTGGTCTATTGGCGGTGAAGGTAGGAAAACCAGAGGCTGCCCTTCCTCTGTTTAATGTTGCACTTGCAGCGCATCCCGAAGAGCCACAATTTTGGGTGAGCTTTATCGATGCTCAAATTCGTACTGGACAGCTGGATGCTGCCCGGCAGTCCATTGTCATGGCCAAAGCATACGGTGTGATGGAAGAGAAACTGAGGGCCATTGAGGGGCCACTTGTTCCAACCGTCAGCCGTGATGATCAGCTGCAAATCGTCGAGCTTTACAGGCAGAAGCGTTTTGCTGAAATGGAAGTCAGTGCCCGGGATCTGACCCAGAGATATCCCGCAGACTCCTTTGGCTGGGAAACCTTGGCACCTGCTCTGAAAAATCAGAAAAAATTCACTGAAGCCAATGCGGCCTATCACAAGGCGTTGGACCTGGCCCCGGATTCGGCCATGACGCTAGTCAATTTCGCTGAATATTAAGATATAGGGACAGGCGAATTATGGTAGTT
>DHYV01000010.1 GCA_002414225.1 Desulfobulbaceae bacterium UBA5121
CCGCCGGCTGCGGATGAACGGGTGACTTAACTGCACGCGGCCGGTTTCACTGACTCCCGAGATATTGAGGGCGGAAAACTCTTCCCCCACGTCGTAATCGGCCCGGGCGTAGCTTACGTTCAGCCGGGTGCCGTCGGAGTCCACCGGCAGGCCGTAAGCGAGCCGGCCCTGACGGAGGAGGTTGTGCTGCGAATGGGTATAGCCAACGGTCAGGGCATCGCCGACCCTGAAGGGATTGTTGAGGGTGACATCCGCCCCGAGCCGCCACTTGCCGATAACCTTGCGGCCGTAGTTGTCCAGCACGGCGCTGCCGGAAACCCGCTTTTCCTCCATCCGCAGCTTGATGTCGGTGGTGCCGTACCCCTCGCCGGGGGACAGCACCGACCGGGCGGTCAGACCCGGCAGGTCGTTGAGGAGCAGGATCTCGCTTTCCAGATCCGCAAAACGCAGGATGGTGCCGGACTCCAGGCGGTTCAAGTTGCGGTGCAGGAAGGCGTCGGAGTAACGCTGGTTGCCGGTAAAGACCAGCTTGCCGACCCGGCCCTCCACGACCTCCAGACGCAGAATCCCGTCCCGCAGCTTCTGGGCCGGAACGGTCACCACGGTGAGGTTGTAGCCGCGCTCCTGATAGTACTCGGTGAGCCGGTCGGCCAGCCCGTAGATCTCGGTGAGGGTCATCTCCGTGCCCTGCCGGTCGGCGATGAGGGCGCGGAGTTCGTCCTCGGAGAAAACGGTGTTGCCGGTGATGGAAAAACGGTTGACCCGGATCCGGCGTTGTTCGGCGGCGGGGGGAGGCTGCGGCGGCGGCGGGGGCTTCACTTCGGGCAGGGGGCAGATGTCCTTCCCGGGCTGGGGGGAGGGCGCCCGCAGGGATTCACCCACCGTACCGGGAGTGGGCGGCTGGGCACAGGCCGGAGAAACCGGCGTCAGGCACAGCATGCCCAGAACCAAACAGACAACGGCCTCGCTGGCCGACAGAATAGACCGCATAGGTGACATCTTTTCTCCTTACACCCGAAAAACTGTTCGGGTTTTGCCATGTTTTCACCGGCACCAGCGAATCTCCGTGTTTGGAGCAGCCGAGCCCTCGCCGAGGAGCATCGGCGATCACCCGAAACGCCCTCTCTCCGCATCCCGCACCAGGCAGTCCCCCGCCAGTGCCCTCCCCGGAGAAAATATTACAATTCGTCAATATACACCACAAATCCCCATATACCACCAATCCCCACGGCGCCCAATGGAATTCGCCTTCCCCCCGGAAAGCACCGTAATTCCGTAATTCCTTAATTCCTTAACTCATTTAGTTGCCGTCACTGGCCTTGCGCGAAGCGTCCCTCTCAACCGCGATCTTCCTATCGCTTACGCGGTGCACCAGCGCGGGCTTTTCCTCCGGCGTTTGGGCGCAGGGGGCCAATACGGCGGTCAGGCATCCTGCTCCCCGTTCGGATTATGGACGATGAGCAGGGGCTTGGCGCAGCGGAGGGCAACGTCCTCGGCCAGCGAGCCCAGGAAGAGACGGGGCAGGCCGATGGCGCGGGGTGCGGCCATCACCAGCAGGTCGTGAAAGGAGGCCATCTTGACGATGGCCGGCACCCGCGCCTCGGTGGTCACCACCTGGCACTGGACGGTGCAGGTGAGCCGGGCCGCGGCCACCCAGTCGAGCAGGGCCTGACGCGCCTCGTTCCGTTGGGCGACCGGGGTTTCGGCAGGCAGGATGCGGAGCAGGGTCAGGCGGTGGCGGCCCACCGCGGCCAGGGCGAGCAGGACGGGCCTGAGCACGGCAAGGCTTGCCATCTCCACCAGCGGCACCAGGATCCGCTCGGTGTGGAGCACCCCAGCGAAACGAACCACCACCACCGGGCAGGGTGCCTGGGCCGCCACCACGTCCACCACCCGCTGAAACGCCTGGGGCGTCATCTTGACCGGATGGCCGAGCACGATGGTGGCCGCCTCGCTCTGGCGGGCCACGGCCAGCAACCCCTCGGCCACCGTATCGGCCCGGACCACCGAGGTGGCGAGTTCGTAGCCCAGACTCCGCGCCTCGTGCCTGGCCCGGGCAAAGAGCTTGCGTTCGTCGCGGTGGGCCGACTCCTCATCCCGTTCGGGGGCAACGATCCGCACCGCAAGCGGCCGGCTGTGATAGTGATGGGCGAAGAGGGTGGACATGCGCGCCAGGCTGCCGATGGTGGCGTGGTGCGAGGCACCGAAAAGGACCACCCCGCGCGGGTCAGGTGAGGGCCGGAGCTGTTCCCAGGTCCAGGGAACGAGGCGAATGCCATCGGCATCAAAGAGGTGGGGCTCGCCGTTGCCGCCGGGCCCGGACGGCGCCGCGCCGTCCGGGGCGAAGAGCGGCGACTCGCCGGCCCGTTCCAGGGCCTGCTTGGTACAGAACGGCCCCAGCAGTTCGGCGAGCACCACCCCGGCCAGCACCACCTGGGTGAGCAGCGAGCTGTAAGGCCCGAGAGCCACGTCACTGCCCACCAGGATGATCAGGCCGATGGCCACCCCGGCCTGGGGCACCAGCGAGAGCCCCAGGTAGCGACGCACCGCCGGCGGCGAGCCGGCCAGGCGGGCGCCCACCGCCACCCCGGCCATCTTGCCGAGGACGCGCAGGACAAAGTAGACCGCCCCCAGCCAGCCGGCCACGGCCAGCGCCGACAGTTCGAGATGAGCGCCGGCCAGGGTGAAAAAAAGAACGTAGATGGGGGTTTCAAAGGCGTTCAGAACCCGGAAAAGCCGCACGTCCCGGTAATCGCGGTTGACAATGGTGAACCCCGCCCCCATGCCGGCGAGCAGCGGCGAGAGTTCAAAGAGCCGGGCGACCTCGCCACAGAGCAGCAGCAGGGCAAGCCCCACGGTAAGCATCTCGCCGTGGTGTCGGAGCCGCCGGACGATGCCGTCGATGAGCAGGCCGGTGGCCACCCCCATGAGCAACGACAGCACGATCTCCAGGAAACTCGCCATCACCGCTATCAGCAGGTTGCCACCGCCGTCCCCCAACAGGTGATGCACCGCCGCCACCGCCACCCCGAAAAGCATGATGGCGAGGCCGTTGTCCACCGCCACCACCGACAGCAGAGTCGCGGTGAGGGGGCCGGCGGCCTTGATTTCGCGGGTAACATGCAGGGTGGAGGCCGGGGCGGTGGCCACGGCGATGGCGCCCAGCAGCAGGGCCAGGGCGAGAAAATCCCGCGCCCCCCAACCGTCGCCGGGCAGGGCGACCCGCGCCACCAGGGCCACGCCCAGGGCCACGGCGCAGAAGGCGCCGAAACTCTCCGCCAGACCGATCCAGCCGACACTGCGGGCATGATGACGGAGCTTGCCCACCTCAAGATGCTCGCCGATGCCAAACGAGATCAGCATCAGGGCGATCTGGGTGAAATGGCCGAGACGACTGCCGATGGCCTCCATGGTCACCAGATGCAGCCCCGATGGTCCCAGCAGGAGGCCGGCGAGGATATAGCCGGTCACCGACGGCAACCGCACCAGCTGCACCAGCTTGGCGAACAGAAAGCCCACGCCCAGCAGGGCAGCCAGGAACAAGGTCACATCATGATGCATGGCTGCTCACCTCCGCCGCTCCGCACCGCTCCCGGTCTGTCAAGGCGTCAATCGGCTCACTCTTCGCCGCTGTTCTCTGCCAGGTGATCCCAGAGGTAGCGCCGCACCTGCTCCTCGTGAGGCGGTTCGGGCCAGCCCTTGCGCAGATTCTTGGCCTGATAGAGGTTACGATCGGCATCGGCGAGCAAGGTGTCCACCTCGTCGGCGCCGCCGGCCTTGATCCCGACACTGATCCCCAGCCGCACCCCGTCCAACGGGTCGGTTTCGTTCCAGCGCCCCACCGCCGCCTCGATGCGCCGGGCAAGCTCCTGCCCCTGCTGCTCCCCGGACTGAGGCATGAGGATGACAAACTCGTCGCCGCCCAGGCGAGCGACCACGTCGGACTGCCGTATCGAATCGCGGAGGAGGTGCGCGGCGGCCACCAGCAGCTTGTCGCCCACCAGATGGCCCCGACCGTCGTTGACGCACTTCAGCCCGTCGACGTCCAGCATCATCAGGCAGAGCGAGTGGCCGTAACGACGCACCCGTTGCACCTCGCGGCAGAAGGCGTCGTTGAAGTAAAGACGGTTGCTGATGCCGGTAAGGGGATCCACCATGGCCATGGACTGCACCTTCTGGTGGAGGAAGGCGTTCTCGGCGGCGATGCCGGCAAAGGTGCCGATGGCGGCAAGAATCGCCATGTCGTCGGCGGTGAAGTTCTCCCGGTCGCCGTCGGCGGCCCGGGGACCGATACGGTTGATCAGCTCGATGACCCCGATCACCTGTTTTGCCCCGTCCAGCAGCGGCACGCAGACCACCGAACGGGTGACGAAACCGAGGATCTCGTCGATGCGGGGACTGAAGCGGGGGTCGGCGCGGACATCCTCCACCACCACCGGCCGGCCGTGCTGGCTCACCCAGCCGGCGATCCCCTCCCCCTCCTCCACCCAGACCTTCTTGAGCCGTTTGGCATCCACCCCCATGACGATTTCGAAACGCAGCCGGCCGCTGCCCTTCTCGCGCAGGAGGAGTGACCAGTTACGGGGGGCGAAGAAGTCGCCGATCACGGTCATGATCCGCTGAAACACTTCCTTGGGGTTGAGCGACGAGGTCAGCACCCGGCCGATATCGCAGAAGACATGCGACAACGAGCCGGACGGCGACGGGACCATGGCGGAGGTGGACATTCTTTCGCCTCGTGACTATGTTTCTTTGAATAGAACGGTTTCGGCACCGGCCTGGCAGCCGGTGACAGTATCGCGCCATGCGGCCCAGAGAAAAATATCTTCCCAAAACAACGAGTTGAATCAAAAAAAGAAAACAACGGCAAGCAGCAATCAAATAGTAAACCGAAGGAGCTGCGAGGGCAAGGGGATCGTGACCGGCCCGACCCGGCCCAGGAATTTTCCATTGCCTCGCCCCCCCGGGCCGACTATAACAAGGCCTTAACCAAGGATACCGTCCCTCCCAAAAAAATCCTCACCGCCGCCATGCTCACCGCTGACCTCCTCCCCGCCCCCCGCAGGGAGGAGGCATGCGCGACGGCGGGACAACTTTCAGGAGTCAAAAGATGACCGACAGCGCACCAGCGTACGGTTGGGATCCGGCAAGCGGGGCCACCCTGCTGCAGAAGCTCAAGGACGACATGAAGGAGGCGATGCGCAACAAGGACACCGCAGTGCGCGACGCCATCCGCCAGATCATGAGCGAGTTCCCCAAGCTCACCTTGCCCATCACCCTGGAGTCGGGCAAGAAGACCACCCGGCTCAAACGGCCCGAGGAGATCACCAACGACGACATCCTCGGCATCATCCAGGGGCTGGTCAAATCGGAGAAGACGGTTCTGGAGATCAAGAAGGAGGCATCCTCGCCCTATCTCGAAGCCATCGAGGCCTACCTGCCGCAGCTGGCGAGCCGGGAGGAGATCAGCGCCTGGGTCGCGGCCAACGTCGATCTCGGCCAGTTCAAGACCCCCATGCAGGCCATGGGACCAATCATGAAACATTTCGGCAAGCAGGCCGACGGCAACCTGGTCAAGGAAATCCTCCAGGGCCTGGCCGGCCGCTAACCCTGCCGCCGGGGGCTCGTTCCCATGACCGATCACCAGCAGCGGGCCATCCTCTGCCCCATCTGCCGCCGCCTGATCAACGCCACCTCGGCCCGTTGTCCTTACTGCCACACCGCCTTCCCCGGGGCTTGGTGGAAGAACAACGCCCTGCTCCGAGGTTTTGGTGACCCGGACTCCTTCATCCGCGCCCTGATCACGGTCAACGCGGTGATGTTCGTCCTGTCGCTGATGTTGAGCCCCAGCGGCACCGGCCTGTCCTTCAACCCCTTTTCGTTCCTCTCGCCGGACAACCGCAGCCTGGTGCTGTTGGGCGCCACCGGCACCCTGCCCATCGACCGGTTCGGCCGCTGGTGGTCACTGCTCACCGCCAACTACCTGCACGGCAGCATCCTCCACCTCCTCTTCAACATGGTCGCCCTCTATCAGGTGGGCCCGCTGGTGATCCGGGAATACGGCGGCTACCGGATGCTGGTGATCTATACGGTAAGCGGCGTCCTCGGCTTCCTGCTCTCCTACCTGGCCGGGGTTACCCTCACCATCGGCGCCTCGGCGGCGGTCTGCGGCCTGATCGGTGCCGGCATCTACTTCGGCAAGCACCGTGGCGGCCAATACGGCCACAACGTCTACAGTCAGCTGTTTGGCTGGGTGGTGGGCCTCTTCATCTTTGGCCTGCTGGTTCCGGGGATCAACAACTGGGGCCACGGTGGCGGCCTGATCGGCGGAGGGCTTCTGGGCGCCCTTCTCGGCTACCAGGAACGCCGCCCCGAAGCCACCGGCCACCGGCTCCTGGCCGGGCTCTGCGTGGCCGCCACCCTGCTCGCCCTGGCATGGGCCGTGGGCAGCGGCTTTTACTATCGGCTCACCGCCTGACGCTTTCGCGGATAAACACTCACATGGCACCGACCCCCAAGTCTTGCGTTACCTCCTTACCTGCCTCGCCGTCGCCCCGTTCGCATGCCAAGGCATCGAAGTCTCCCGTCGGTCGCCCATCCGCGAACGGGACGAGGCGTCGGTGTATCTCCGGCGTCCGGCGAGTGCCGGACAAGACGCCCCGCAAAGAATAACAGCGGGATTTCCCCCCGGATAAAGAATTCCTGTCGAGAGAACCGCCATGACCCCTTTGCTGGCCCTGCCTCTGCTGGCAACCGCGGTGGGCCTCTACCACCGCTACAAACCCCTGCCGCCGGGGCTCGCCCGCACCGGTCCCTGGCGCGAGGCCCGCGCGCCGCGGCTGCTCGTTGATCTCACCGCCACCGACAGCGCCGGCACCACCTTCCACAGCCAGGAAATCTTCCCCGCCCTGCTCGCCGCCATCCGCGCCGCCCGCCGTCTGGTGGTCCTCGACGTCTTCCTTTACAACGACTTTGCCGGCCAGCTCGCCACCGCGCCCCTTCCCCCCCTGGCCGACGAGCTGACCCGCTGTCTCGTGGAGTGCAAGCTGCAGCATCCCGAGATGACCGTGGTGGTGATCAGCGACCCGATGAACACCGTTTACGGCAGCCTGGACTCCCCCTTTTTCGCGCGGCTCAAGGCGGCGGGCATCCCCGTGGTTCTCACCCGTCTCGACCGGTTGCGGGACAGCAACCCGCTCTATTCGTGCTGGTGGCGCCTGCTGGCCCGGCCGCTCGCCAGCGGGCCGGGCCGGCTGCTCGCCAATCCCTTTGGGGCCGGCCGCATCTCGCTCGCCAGCTTCCTGCGGCTCCTGAACTTCAAGGCCAACCACCGCAAGGTGCTGATCGCCGACCGGGACGGCGACCTCGTCGGGCTGGTTGGCTCGGCCAATCCCCACGACGCCAGCGCCGATCACACCAACGTGGCCCTCTCCGTGGCCGGCCCGGTGGCCCACGACCTGCTGGCCAGTGAAGCGGCGGTACTCGCCCTTTCCGGGGTAACCCTGCCGGAGCTGCCGCCGCCGGCCGGCCCCGCCGGTCCGTCGCAAGCGGCGTGCCAGGTCCGGCTGGTCACCGAAAGCGGCATCCGCGCCGCGGCCCTGGCGGCCATCGCCGCCGCCGGCCCGGGCGACCGCATCGATCTGCTGATGTTCTACCTCTCTCACCGGCGCCTCCTCCGAGCCCTCAAGGAGGCCCACCGACGCGGGGCGGAGCTGCGCCTCCTCCTCGACCCCAACAGGGACGCCTTTGGCCTTCCCAAAGACGGGCTGCCCAACCGGCAGACGGCTGCCGAACTCCACCGGCAGGGAATCGCGGTGCGCTGGGCCGCCACCCACGGCGAGCAGTGCCACGCCAAACTCCTGCTGGTGAGCCGCGGCGACGGCGAGAGCCGGCTGCTCACCGGATCGGCCAACTTCACCCGCCGCAACCTCGACGACCTGAACCTCGAAACCGACCTGGAGCTGCGCGGTCCGAGCGACGCCCCGGTTTTTATCGATGCCGCCGGCATCTTCGAAACCATGTGGCACAACCGCCACGGCCGGCTCTGCAGCGTCGATTTCGCGGCCTTTGCCGACCCGTCGGTCGGCCGCCGCCTCCTGGCCCGCCTCCAGGAGGCCACCGGCATGGGGACTTTTTGACAAACAGAACGAACCGGCCTTCAACCCTTACCGCCAGACCACTCCTTTTTAGGATCAAACATCCCATGGCCACCGACAAAAAAACCATCTTCGCCTGGTGCCTCTAC
>DHYV01000009.1:0-165 GCA_002414225.1 Desulfobulbaceae bacterium UBA5121
GCCGAAGGTGTGGCCGCCGGCGACCAGCGCCACGGTCTCTTCGTCGTTCATGCCCATGCGGCCGAAGGTCTGGCGGACGTCGCGGCCGGAGGCGAGGGCGTTGGGTTCGCCGTTGGGCCCCTCGGGGTTTACGTAGATCAAGCCCATCTGCACGGCGGCGAGCGG
>DHYV01000009.1:462-17095 GCA_002414225.1 Desulfobulbaceae bacterium UBA5121
GCGTAGTTGAAATCCTCGCCCATGGGATCGGACTTGGCGGAATGCTGGTGAAGGATGTGGAGGTTCAACTGGTTCGGCCACCAGTCCCGGTTCCTCGTGCCGCCTCCGGCGGTCTGTCTGCCCGTTACGGGGCACCTGCTGTTCTCGGTCATAAGGGTTCCTCCTTATCGTGGCTGATTTGTGCCTCTGGGCTGTCGGTTGACTGAAAAGGCTCGTCCCGCGAGGCCAGGGAGCGATGGCTCGCAGGCGAGCGAAGGAAGAGTGACTTTGGAAATTGCGAATTCATCGATCCGTTATGCCGGAATTCGTTGGTTTTGCGGGGCGGTCCTGGGGCACTGGCGAGTAATTTCTGACTTCGTCAGGATGGAGGCAACCTGCACGGAGATATTCGTTTTGACGCCGCTGCTGGGGGGGGGCAGCTTCCCGGTGCCTGACCAAATTTCGTGCGGACGCGGGTTCCTGTTTTGAGTTCTACCTCTTTTCGTTAGGTTTCGGTAGCCCCCTCCGTGAAAAAAGTGGGCACCGGGGTAGGAAATGGTTTTACCGAGGGATGGGTCACGGTCACGGTCCTGGTTTCCAGCCATAGGCGGGTGAGTTTGATGGCATCGGTTTGGTGGCACGCCGAGCCGGTGGGCCGATTTTGTTTGACAGGATTGGCGTGGTCGCCATAACTTGTTAGGCGAAGATGGCAGCGGTTCAACGAAAGGAGGTCACCAAATGCCGTATACAGAGGATGAAGTGTATAAGCAGGAAAATCTGCGTTTCGCGACCCATGAGCAGGGCCGAGCGCCGACCCTCTACTTCAGGACCGGCCACGGGTCGGGGCGGCTCAGGCAGGAGCATCCTGATGGTCCCAAGATCCAGGACATCAGAATGCATACCTCCCATGCCTTTTTCCCGACTGAGCGGCAGCAACGTGAGTTCGCGGCAAGTTTTAGTGAGGGGATGACCCGCTCGGATTTCAGGCGTTTAAGAACGGCCCACGGGGGAAGGCATACCCCCACCGAAGGCTACCATCACTATGAAGCCAGCTTCGATGCCCACCAGGGGGCCGGCCAAGCCGTCGTAACCCATCGGAGCGGGGGAACCGTGGTGGGCCAGAATCAGTTGAGCACCCTGCGCTCGGCCACTTCGGGGATTTATACGCAGATGAAGTCGGCGTTCAGGCGTAAATGACACCGTCCCCAGGGGACACTCCGCCGATGGCTCCGCCATGGGCGGACGCGTCCCGCCCGCCTCCGCTTCCGTCTCCCTTTGGCGGCGCCCGGTGCTCTCTGCCCCGGGCGCCGTTCTTTTCCCGCCTCGCCGCCTGTTTCGCCTCCTGCCTGAATTAACATCGAAAGTGTTCGCGCATGGTCGACAGTCGTGCCACGACACTCCGGGCTGTCGCATCAGTTTATGCCGCTCAACTGGATCATCTCGCTGGAATGAAGAATCCGGTCGATATCCAGCAGGATGGTCACCCCGGCCTGGAGCTTGGCCATCCCCAGGATAAATGCCGTGTCGACCGTGCCGCCGAAAACCGGCGCATCCTCGATCTCTTCTTCTCGGATATTGGTGACTTCGTTCACCCCGTCGACAATGATCCCCATCAGGGTCGAACCGCGCAGCCCTGAAATCTCCACCACGATGATGCAGGTCCGGTCGGTGGCCTCGACCCGCTCCATGCCGAACTTGGTCCGGATGTCGAGAACCGGGATGACCTTGTCGCGCAGGTTGATCACCCCCTTGAAAAAGGGGGGCATATTCGGCAACTCGGTGATCGCCATGAGCCCGATGATCTCGCGCACGTCCAGTACCCCGATGCCGTATCGTTCGTCGGCCAGGTGGAAGATCAGATACTTGCCCTCGCGGGAGGCTTTGCCTTGGGCCTGTTCGAAAACCCTTACCCGCGCTTCCTGGCCTGCTTCCGCCGTAGATTCCTTTTGTGCATGCCTGGCGAGGGAAAGTTGCCGGTACGTCTCGTCGGCGAAACGGGTATCGACGAAAAGGTCGAGGTCGATGGCGCGGCCGATCTCCATCTTGGTGGTCATGTAGCGCTGGATGGTGTCGAGGTCCGCCTTCTCCGGGTAGAGATCATCGGTGGTGATGCCCTGCGGGTCGGAAAGAACGTTTTGCAGAAGGTCGGTTTGCAGCCCCAGCTGCCCCTGCGGATCGAGAAATTTGACGGCGATCTCGGCCGCCTGTTCCACATGGTCGCGGATGAAAAGTCCCGCCTCCACCAGCATGGTGGTGAACTCCTGTACCGCCTCGGGATAGGTGTTGATGAATTCGTCGCGGAACACGACAACGCAGCAGGGATGGCCGTCCCAGATCTCGCTGGAGAGGAACTGCCGCTCGGCGATACCCGCCGCGATGGCCCGGGAACCGATGGGCTCGGCCACCATGAACCCGCTGACCTCGGGGTTTTCCTTCAGAAAGGCCGGCATTCCCACGGGCGGCACCACGTCGAACAGGACGTTGACCGCCTCCTTTCCCGCCACCCCGGGCCGCAGCCCCATCCGGGTGAAATACATGTGCGCCAGCATGTTGTGGATGGACATCTTGTGGGGGATCAGGAAGCTCTTGTGCTTGAAGAACTGCTGATACGGCTTGGTGTAATTGACGGCGGCGTTGCGCACCGCGATGCTGCCGTTGCGGTGGGCGAAGAGCACCAGCCTGATCGGCACCTCGTAGCTGAACAGATCCATGGCCGTGGGGGCGAGAACAAAAGCGCCGTCCACCTGGCCGGTTTCCAGGGCCTTCTGTACCGGGTTCCAGCCGCCCATGCAGAGGGTCTCGATGTCAAAATGGGCGGGGTTTTGAACGCCGTTGTCGATCTGATGGCGCAGCACGCCCAGGGGCAGGTGGTCGGTGATCTGAATGTGGGCCATCTTCAGGCGGACCCTGCCCTGGCTGCTGACCTTGGGCCCCTCGTCTTTTTTGACCTCTTGCTTCCTGACCCCGAATATCTCCTCGATCACGCTCTTCAGTTCATCGGGAGTGAAAGGCTTGGCGACCACGCCATTGGCTCCGCCCTCCTTGGCCTTGGCGACATACTCCTTGTCGCCGTGACCGGTGGCCATCAGAAACGGAATCGCCCGAAATCGCCCGTCACCGCGCACCCGGGTCAGCAGCTCGTAGCCATCCATATTGGGCATGGCCCAGTCACTGATGATCAGGCCGATATCCTCGTCTGATTCCAGCAGGTCGATGGCCTCCCGGCCATCCGCCGCCTCGACGATGTTTGCCAATCCGACCTGCGTGAGGATCTTGGCCTCCATCTTGCGCATGGTCGTCGCGTCCTCGACCAGCAGGATCTTCATCTGCATATCGAAAGGCATGGCTTTTCTCCTTGCGTGACTTGTCGTAATTGAGTTGCCCGGGGGCCATCCGGAAAGCCAACATCGCGGATGGAGCGGTTCGCTGAGCCACCTGATCTGGGATGATTTTTGCCAATCGCTAAACGCTAATGGCCAACTGCTTTCAGGGAAGAAAGAAAAGGTTTCCGGACGGAAACTGTTTTATCGCTTATCAAGCATAGCACAACGGCCTCGGGAACTTGCTGAAGTTCGTGGGGGGAGAGAAAAAAATCAGGCCCGGCGGCGCCACGGGGCCAAGCTTTATCTCCGCTGCCGGGTGGGCGGAAAGCGTCGAGGGCAGCTTGCCGGAGGCATGGTCTTCCCAGGCGACCATGGGCTGGTCGGGAGTCGATATATGAGTCAGGAGAGCCTGGAGCGGATCTCGAGGCCGGGGATCAAAACGAAACTGGCTTGCGAAGAGGGAGACGGTGCCACGGCGAATGCCGTCGATGCTTGGGAACCGGGGCGCAGCACGTGACGGGACGTTGTCGCGCGGTTCCGCGACCGCTACGTGTGTGCTTGGTGGCCGATCCGCGCCTTTCGCGACACCGCGTCCTGAGGCCGTTTGCGGGCAAAGGAGTCGCGAAAGGCGGGTCTGCTTTACCCCTGATCGGTCCCGGTCGGCCTGGCGAAGTCTTCGCACCATTGATCGGCGGAGAGATAGATATCGTGATACTCGCAGACTCCGTCCTCCTTGCGGATCGAGGCATGGGCCGAGCTGAGGGTGACGAAGCCCTTGAACAGGTTTTCCAGGTAGGCGGGTGAGTTGTGGAAATGGCGGCAGTTGCTACAGCGTCTTGTGCCAGCGTCGGTAGGCATGGCGTGTCCTCCGGTGGAGTTGGCGGAGCTTAAGCGTTCATCAGCACCACGAATGTACGCGACCAGGCCGGATTCGCCTGGGAGGGGGACTGCGGGTCACCGACCTGTTCGCGCACATTGGTGGTGCCGGGGCGCGCCTGCCCCGATTCGGGTGATGAATTTTTTCCCCTTTCCTTCGCGGCCACCCGATCCGCGGTGGAATCGGGTGGCCGCCGTGCGGCCCGGTTGACGGGTCAGCGGATCAGGTTGGTCCAGTAGTTGGCGAACACCACCACCGAGAGAATGAAGCCGATGGTGACGTTGACCGCCACACCTGCGGTGAAGGCCCAGAACGGCTTGGAGCCCGTGCTCGCCAGTTCGCGGAAGCGGGTGGTGAGACCGATGCAGAAGAAGCAGAAGATGAAGGACCAGGTCCGCAGATTCTTGATCGGCGCGATCAAGAGCGGTTTGACCACCTTGTTGAATTCGGCGAAGTCGTAGTTGCTGGAGATGATGGTCACCAGGATGGAAGCGAGGGCAAAGCCGATGACGAATTTCGGAAAGCGCCACCAGATTTCGGCGATCTCGGGCTTCTTGCCGTCCTTTACCTCCCAGCGGGTGGTGGCGATGATGGCCAGGACAAAGGCCCAGATGCCCACCCAGATATCGCGGCCCACCACCTTCATCAGGGTAAAGCCCCATACCGCCGATTCGGGACTGCCAGGAATGCCCGGCACGGTGCCGGCCATGTTGCCGTAGGCCTGGGCGGCGGCGAAACCGGCCGCGTCGGCGAACTCCGAGGTGCCGATCCAGGCGCCGGCCACCCCGGTGGACAGGTGCAGGGCCCGCGAGACCAGGGGCAGGAAGAAGATCATGGCGATGGCCCAGAGAATGACCATGGTGATGGCGATGGGGGCGTGTTCCTTCTTGGCGCCCACGGCGCCGGCGATGGCGATGGAGCCGGAAACGCCGCAGACCGAGCCGCCGGCGCCCAGCACGGCGCAGAGTTTGCGGTCAAGGCCCAGCCGGCGGCCGACCAGGAAGATGACCATGAAGGTGGTGATGGAAACGATGGAGGCCTGGAGAATGGCCACCGGGCCGGCCCAGATGACCAGGGTGAAGGGCAGGGTGGCGCCCAGCAGCACGATGCCGGTCTTGACGTAGTATTCCACCCGGAAGCCGGTGTCCATCCACCGCGGCAGGCCGGTGGTGTTGGAGATCAGCATCCCTAAGGCCAGGGCGACCAGGGGGGGCTCCAGGTTGTAGTGATGGGCCTTCTCCCAGGCGCCGATGATGATGATCGCCACCGAGCAGAGATAGATGAAGGTGAAGGAGGGGATGAACTCCTTGAGTTTGAACCCCAGGGCCTTCAGGCTGATGCTGAAGATCGCCAGCCACATGGCGAACTGGACGCAGTACTGCGGCAGATGGGCGGTGAATTCGGCCCACATCTGATCAAGGCTGCTCCATTTGCCCGGCGTGACGGCGATCCACTTGATGGTGGAGCCGTTGGCGAAGAACAGGTAGGCGACCAGCACGATGCCCAGGCCCAGGTAGATGGCCCACCAGTCCTCCTTGAGGTACAGCTCCTTCCATCCCATCCGCGGGGCCGTCTTCGGTTCCTGTTGAGTATCCCGGTTGGTTTCGTGTTGACGCGCGTCCGGCTGTAGCATTTTTTCCGCCATGATTTCTCCTCCGCGTTGGGGTGAGTTTGATGAAGCAAAAGCGTTTGCCATCATCCCAAGGCAAGAGTTGTGCCGGGGCAGGTTGTTTTTTCTATCTATTCGAAATAATGGAGTTTTCTTGTGTGGTGAGGTGGGTTCTAAGAGGGCGTGAGGTGCCGAAATCGGCTGACGGTGCCAACTTTATTTGGCACCTTTGCGGAAGGTTTCCGGCGAGATGGCGTATTTCTTCATGAGGTGTTGCAGGGATTGCCGTTCGAGCCCGGCCTGTTTGGCGGCCTGGGAGACGTTGCCCTCGGTCTCTCGCAGGAGCGACTCGATGTAGCGGGTGTTGAACTCCTTGAGAACGCTGTTCTTGGCCTCCCGGTACTTGCAGTGGGCAAAGGCCGCATTCGCCCCGCCGGCCTCCGGGGGGCGGCACGCTTCGGAGGCGAGATCCGCGGCGGTGATGGTCGCCTGGCGGGAGAAGATGATGGCGCGCTTGATGGTGTTCTGGAGTTCCCGCACGTTGCCGCTCCACTCCCTGGCCGCCAGCTCCCGCATGGCGTCGGCGGCAAGCTTCTTGTCGGCGCCGAACTCGGCGCAGTAGCGGGCCAGGAAATGGTTGGCGAGCAGCGGGATGTCTTCGGCCATCTCGCGCAGGGCCGGGGTGTGGATGGTGACGCAGTTCAGGCGATGATAGAGATCCTCCCGGAACTGCCCGCAGGAGATCTTGCCCCTGGGGTCCTGGTTGGTGGAGGCGATGACCCGGACGTCGATCTTGCGGGTCCGGTCGTCACCCAGGGGGCGCAGTTCCTTTTCCTGCAGCACCCGCAGTAGTTTGGTCTGCAGCAGGGGTGACATGTCGCTGATCTCGTCCAGCACGATGCTGCCGCCCTCGGCCGAGGCGAAGAGCCCGGCCCGGTCGCTCAGCGCGCCGGTGAAGGCCCCCTTGCGGTAACCGAACAGCTCGCTTTCCAGGATATCCTCGGGGATGGCCGGACAGTTCACCATGATCAGGGGGCCGGCCGCCCTGGGGCTCAGGGCGTGGATCATCCGGGCGGCCAGTTCCTTGCCGGTGCCGGTTTCGCCGGTGATCAGCACCGTGACGTCGGTCCGGGCCACCAGGCGGAGGGTTTCCACCAGCTTGGTGACCGGGGCCGACCGGCCGATGAAATGGGCCACGGTTTCATGATCGCGGATTTGCTTTTCCAGGTCCTGGGTGCGGCGGCGGAGGGAGGCGTGCTCCAGCGCCTTGCCGATGACGTGGAGCAGATGGCTTTCGTCGAAGGGCTTGGTGATGAAGTCGTAGGCCCCCAGCTTGAGGGCCTCCACCGCCTTTTCGATGCTGCCGTAGGCGGTCATGATGATCACCATGGCCTCGGGGTTGGCACCCTTGAGCCGCTTGAGCAGCTCAAGGCCGTCCATGCCCGGCATGCGGATGTCGGTGAGCACCACATCCACCGGGGCTTGGGCGAGGAGCGCCAGGGCCTGGTCGGCGTTGGCGGCGCAGCGGACGGAAACGCCCAGTTCGGCGTTGAGGAAGCGTTCCAGGAAGCCCAGCATGTCGGGCTGGTCGTCAACGATCAGGATCGTCCGTTGGGTCATGGTGCGGTCGCCTCGATGGGAAGCCATATCATGAAGGTGGTGCCGTGCCTTTCTTCGCTTGCAAAGGAAATTTCGCCATGGTGTTCCTGGATGATGCCGTAGCTCACCGAGGTGCCGAGCCCCGTGCCCTGGCCGGGCTCCTTGGTGGTGAAGAACGGCTCGAAGATCCGGTGCTGGATGGAGCGGGGGATGCCGCGGCCGGTGTCGGCAAAGGCGATATGCACCCTTTGCCCTTCGCGGTCGTAGCGGGTCGAAACCACGATCTCGCCCGGGCCGTCCATGGCCTGGAGACCGTTCATCAGCAGGTTCATGCCGACCTGCTTGATCTTGTCCACCGAGATGGGCACCAGAGGGGCGTCGGAGTCGAAGTCGGTGCGGATGGTGACCCCCTTGGCGGCGAACTCCGTTTCCACCACCGCGATCACCGAGGCCAGGGTGGCGGCGATGTCCGCCTTGGTGAACTTGGTGTCGGTCCGGCGGGAGAAGTTGAGCAGATCCTCGACGATTTTCTTGCAGAGAACCGCGTTGTTGCGGATCACGTTGAGATCCTGCGCGGCCCGGTCATCGGTGGTCGCCTTGAGCAGCAGGCCGGTGTAGCCGATGATGATGCCCAGGGGGTTGTTGATCTCGTGGGCGACGCCGGCGGCGAGCTGGCCGATGGAGGCGAGCTTTTCCGCCTGGCGGATCTGTTGTTCCATGCTCTTGCGGGCGCTGATGTCCTTGACGATGCATTCGTACCGGCATGAGCGGAGCTGCGCATCGGCCTGGCGGGTGGCGGTGATCAGGACGTCGATGACCCCGGCGTCCTTCTTCTTGAACCGCGCCTCGAAGTCCTTGGCAAAACCCTGGGTCTCCATGGTTTCGAGGAAGGATTGGCAACACTCCCGGTGGACGAAAAAGTCGCGGACCGTGACGTTGCGCATGAAGTCGTCCTTGTTGTTGCAGCCGAAGAGTTCGACGCCGGCGTTGTTGACGTCGATGACCACCCCGTCGCAGTCGGTGACGATGATGGAGTCCTTGGAGCCCTCGAAGATCTGGCGGTATTGCCGTTCGGAGTACCGCAGGTCGCCCTGGAGCTTCTTGAGGTGGCTGATCATCGTGTTGAAGGAGCCGCCCAGTTCGGCGATTTCGTCGTAGCCCTGGATGTCGAAGTCCACCTCCAGGCCGCGCTCGCCGTTGGCCACCGATTTGAAGAAGGTGCTGGCCTGCTTGAGGGGGCGCACCACCACGACGTAATGAAAGGAGTTGAGGACCAGGAAGACCACGACCATGCCGGTGAGGCCGAGCAGGAAGATGAAAAAGGCCGTCCGCCGGAACTGGTAGAAGGTGTCGTCCACCGGGATGGCGATGGACTCCAGTCCGACGACGGCGCCGACCTGCCAGTTGAAGCCGCGACCGACGTCGTAGCGTTCCCGCAGCGATTTGGGCGCCGTGGAAGGGTCGCCGTGGCACAGGGCGCACGAGGCGGCCATCCGCACCGCCTTGAGGTTGATGAAATACCGCTCTCCGTCCTTGGTGATCAACCCCTTCCAGGTGTTTGCCGCCGCGGGGGTCCGGGCGAATTTCTCGATATATCCCCGCTCGAAGGCGTCCGCCGTGTTGGCGGGGTTCATGGGATTCACCGCCACCCGGCGGTAGATGTAGCCGGGGAACTTTTTGCTGAAGCGGGCCATGATCCCCTTGTTGACCACCGAGGTGGACATCGCCTCGCGGATGAAGGTGTCCTCCAGGACATGGAGCATCTTGGGCCTGAGTTCGTCGCGGACGTACTCCATGGTGGCGTCGATGTAGCCCAGGGCGATGTCGGTTTTTTTGTAGATCTCGTCGAGATAGATGTTTTGGACGTAGTGGTAGAAGAAGATCGAGGCGATGCAGTCGGCGCTGAACAGGATCAGCCCCATGCCGAGCATGATTTTCGTCGTCAGCTTGAGTCTCTTGATGTTCACGGATGTGGTCCTGTTGCGGCGAGAACGGGAGCTTGTCCCTTTTGACTTCGAAAAGACACGCGCCATTTTTCCCAGAGAGACTTATTTTTAAACATACCATAAGCCATTAAGGTGTCAAAAAATTATGTCAGGCTAGGGGGTTATGGCATGTTGCGTGTCGCCGGCCGCTTTCCCGACCTGCGCTGCCGCTTAATCCCACCGAAATCTCCGCCCAGCTGCTCCGAGCGGATGGCTCGCCGTTACCGCCAGAGGGGGGGGGGGCGGGATCGTCTGAGCGGGAGAGTCCGGGGAAGAAATGAAAAAAGGGGGGCAGCCGGAGAATCGGCTGCCCCCCTTTGAGGTTTGTTACCGAATGGTAACCGGGAAGGTTAGAACTTGTCCTGAACGCCGAAGGGGTCCTTGATCTCAACACCCGGCTGGCGGTTCAGTTTCTTCTTGCCCCGGCCGTCCAGGTACTTGCTCAGCTCGAGGTCGATGGTGGTCGGCACCTCCTGGCCCGCCTTGGTCAATGCCTGACGGAGGAAGCTCTCCGACTTGGTGGCGAAGGCCACCGCGTCGCCCAGGATCCGCATCGCCTCGGTGGGGTTGTGGAAACCGGTGGAGTTCTCGCCGCCGATGTACAGGGTGCGGAAGAACGCTTCCATGTACAGATCCTTGGCCTTCTCGTAAAGGTCCTTGTCGATGGTGATGCCGGCTTCCTGCAGCTTGTGGACCTTCTCGATGATCTTGGCCACCGTGGCGGTGGCGTAACCGGCCCGGTTCATCATGGAGACGGTGCGATCCTGGATGGCGATGACCTGGTTGCGCAGCCACTCAGGCGTTTCGGTATGGCACTGCTGGCACGCCTTCATGTCGTTCTTCAGCGGGCTCATCACCCGGTGGTCGGAAACCTTGGCCGAGCCCACCTTGGTGTACGGCATGTGGCAGTCGGCGCAGGCGGCACCGGCCATCCAGTGGACCGAGTTGCGGGAATAGAGCTCGAACTCGGCATGGCGCATGAAGGGCATCTTGTAGCCGGTGACCTTCTGGACCCATTCCTTGTTGGTCTTGTCTTCGCGGATCTGCTTGATGATGTTCTCAACCGAGATGTCGCCCCATGAACTGCCCTGCCACGGGAAGTAGACGCCAACGGATTTCTTGTTCTCATCTTTATTGATGCTGTAGGTAACGTGGCACTGCGCGCAGACCAGGGTCCGCATCTCCTGATGGGTGAGCTTGGAGCGGTCGACGCCCAGGACGTCAAGGGCCTTGCCCAGGGTGAACTCGCGGGAGATCTTGAGCGACATGTCCTTGCTGTCGTGGCAGTCGATACAAGACACGCCCAGTTCCTGATGTTTTTCAGGGATCCTGTGGCGTACTTCGTCCCAGGGCTTGGCGTAGTAATCCCGGCCCATCTCCGCCTCAAGTTTGGGGACATAGGGGGTCTTGCAGGTCAGACAGACGCCGCCCGCGCCGACCCGGGACGGATCGATGTCCACCTGATCTTTCAGCATGTAGGCGTGGCCGCGGGGTTCGTTGTACTCGACGCCGAAGCCCCAGCCGTTAAAGAGCAGGGCCATGAAGGGATACTCGGAGAGTTTGTCGTAGGTGATGTGGTCGGTGTCAAATCCCTTCTTGTACTTGCTTTTGCCGGGCTCGGTGGGCTCGGCGGTACTCTTCCACATGTCGTAATGGATGGGAAATGCCTTGCCCCATTCCGCCGGATCTATTTCACCCTTGGCGATCTCTACCGGGCGGACGGCCTCGGTCTTCTCCGGTGGTTGACAGCCGCCTGCCAGAGCGGCGACGGCGATCATGGCCAGTGGCCAAGCCAGTAATTTTTTCATGGTCTCCTCCTCCCTTTTTATTGAGGTCTTTGTTTCGTTGCAGTGATGCTGCGTTTCGTTGATCACAGGGTCATGATCGCGCCGCTGCGCCGGTGGGAATGGCGGCGATGGCAATCCCAGCAGAGACGATCTTGGTTGATATGGCTTACCGTGGCTTCATGGCAACGGATGCAGTTGCGTTGCACCACTTCCTTGCCGTGTTCGCTGATGGTGATCCGGTCGGGAACCTTGCCGGAGTAAAAAGCCAAGGTGTCCTTCATTCCGTCGATGGTTTTCCAGGTGTAATGCAGTATGGTGTTGTTGTTGGGCAGATGGCAGTCCACGCACATCTCCCGCCGGTGGGCGCCGGTGTGGCTCCAGGCGTCGTATTCCGACTCCATTACATGGCAGCCGGTGCAGAACAGCGGCGTCTCTGATTTCGCCAACAGCTGGGGCGGCCCCAGTGCCAGGAAGAGCGAAACGAGGATTCCCGCCGCCAAGACGGACACCACATAGAGACCGATCCTCCCTTTTTTGCTGTCTCCCATTCTCTCTCCTCCTCCTGACCTGTTACGTATTAAATGTATTGAATTGCTCTCCGAGGTATTTCGGAGGGGTGTTTTTTGTCGCCTGTCGGTATTTAACTTAGCAAAGGGTGTGCCACGTTAAATTTGCTGTTTTTACAGTTGGTTAGTGGGGTCTTGCCGTGTCGTTGTGGCCGTTTGGTAACATCTTCGATGTTGCGCTGTTACCCGATGGTAACGGCGTCTGGCGGGGAAAGAGGGAGGCGATGGTCGCCGTGGGAACCGTGGAATCACCGCGGGGGGGATGGCGGTCTGGTGCTGCGGATGTCGGCAATCGTTGTTGACGTTGTGCGCTTCACGAAGTACCAAGAGGGGATATGTGGCCGTGCCTGCTTGGGCGGCGTTCTGAATATGGCGTCAAGCCCAATGGAACGGGAAGGGCATGAGTCTGAAAAAACCAAAGAAAACCGTGGCCATCGCCACCCTGGGCTGCAAGGTGAACCAGTACGAGTCCGCCTCGTTTCAGAGCCGCTTCGAGGAACTGGGCCTGGAGTTGGTGCCGGTGAAGGAGAACGCCGACGTCTGCGTGGTCAACACCTGCGCGGTGACCGCCAAGGCCGGCGCCCAGTCGCGACGGCTGGTGCGCAAGGTGCTGCGGGAGCATCCCAAGGCGCGGGTGGTGGTCACCGGCTGCTACGCCCAGATCGCCTCCCAGGAGATCATCGAAGCAGCCGACCGGCCGGTGTGCATCGTCGGCAACGGCTACAAGCACCTGCTGGTGGACATCGCCTTGGCCGAGCAGCATTGCGACCTCGAAATGTACGTGGGCGACATTGGCAGCCGCAAGGAGATCTGCGACCTGCCGGTGCGCCGTTTCGCCGACCGTACCCGCGCCTATCTTCGGGTTCAGGACGGCTGCAACCGCTTCTGTTCCTACTGCATCGTCCCCTATTCCCGGGGCCGCTGCCGGAGCCTCGCCCCGGACAGGGTGCTCGATCAGGTGGCGGTCTTTGCCGAGGAGGGGTACAAGGAGCTGGTGGTCACCGGCATTCATACCGGCGCCTACGGCCATGACCTCCAGCCGTGCCTCACGCTCCTAGACCTGCTCGTGAGCATGGCCCGCCGGTTCCCGGAGCTTCGCTACCGGCTGAGTTCGCTGGAGCCCACCGAGATCTCCGACGAGTTGCTCGCCTTCATGGCCGCCACCCCCGCGATGATGCCCCATTTCCACATCCCGCTCCAGAGCGGTGACGACGGGGTGCTCAAACGGATGAACCGGCGTTACACCGGCGCCGATTTCGCCGAGGTGGTCCACCGCTGCGCAGCGGCACTCCCCAACGCCGCCTTTGGCATCGACGTGCTGGTGGGGTTTCCCGGCGAGTCGGAAGCGGCCTTCCGGAACACCTTCGACCTGCTCGCCTCGCTGCCGGTCACCTATCTCCACGTCTTCCCCTACTCGCCGCGGCCTGGCACGGTGGCGGCCGGGATGTCCAACCAGCTTCCCGACCAGATCAAGGAAGAAAGGGTTGCGCTCCTCAAGCAATTGGATCATAAAAAACGGACGGAGTTTTACGCACAGCAGGTGGGCACGGTGCATCGGGTGTTGGCCGAAAACGCCCGCAACCGCCACCGCCGCATGCGCGGCTTCAGCGAAAACTACGTGCCGATTCTTTTCCCCTCCCCGGCCGCGCTGGGCAACCGGATCGTCACGGTTCGGGTCGACCGGGTTACCGGGGAGGAGGTCTTCGGCACCATGCTGGAGGAGGGGAGCGATTAGCCATGAGCGGTTGGCGGGTAGCCATTGGCCAACGGCCAACCGCGAATCTCAAGCCGCCCTCCTTTATAAAAACTGTAGACAAGATACCAACATGTTGGGTGAAATAATCGCCATCGGCGACGAGTTGACCTCGGGCCGGATCTTGAATACCACCAGCTACTTTGCCGCCGGCCATCTCTTTGCCGCCGGGCACGAGATCGTCGCCATGACCACCATCGGCGACAACGCCGCGGTCATTGCCGAGAGCCTCCACCGGGCACTGGTGCGGGCCGATTTTGCCATCGTTACCGGGGGGCTCGGCGCCACCAGCGACGATCTCACCAACGAGGCGGTGGCCGACGCTCTCGACCGGCCCACTACCTTTCATCCCGATATCCTGCGTCGCATCGAGGAGCAGGCGAGCGACTGGGCCGCCCAGGCCGGGGTTTCGGTGGAGAAGCTTGCCTGGCTGCCGGAGGGCGCCCACGAACTGAAGAGTGACGCCAACATGGCCGGCTACTTCCTGGTCCACGACGGCAAGCCCATCTTCTTTCTGCCCGGCGTGCCCCACGAGATGGAGGAGCTGCTTCTCGAAACGGTGATCACGCGGCTGGCCGTCTGGGCCGGGCAGGAACCGCGCACCGTCCACCAGAAGGTCTTTCGGGTGGTGGGCGTGCCGGAAACCGCCATCAACGGCCGGCTGCGTCATCTCGAAGGGCGCGATTCCCGGGTCACCATCGGCTACTATCCGGTGCTGCCCGAGGTGCATGTCTCGCTCAACGTCACCGGCACCTCGGTGGCCGAGGCGGCGGCGCTTTTTGCCGATTATGATCGCGAGATCTCCGCCAGTCTCGGGGACCACTGTTACGGCGAGGACGGCGACCTGCTCGAAGAGGTGGTGGGCTCGCTGCTTCGCGAGCGGGGCTGCTCCCTGGCGCTCGCCGAGTCCTGCACCGGCGGCGGCATTGCCGCCAAGGTCACCTCGGTGGCCGGCAGCTCCGATTACTTCCTGGGCGGCGCGGTGGTATACAGTAACGATTTGAAGGAGCGGTTGCTGGGGGTCGAGCCCGGGGTGCTCGCGGCCCACGGGGCGGTGAGTGAGGCCACGGCTCTGGCCATGGCCGATGGGGCACGGCGGCTCACCGGCGCCGATCTCGCCCTGGCGGTCACCGGTATTGCCGGCCCCTCGGGGGGCAGCCCGGAAAAACCGGTGGGCACCGTCTGGTTTGCCCTGGCCGGTGACGAGGTGACCCGTGCCTTCTGCTTTCGCTTTTCAGGCGTCCGCTGGCAGGTGCAGTCCAAGGCATGTTACGCCGGTCTCGATATGATCCGCCGCCAGCTGCTGGGCCTTCCCCTGGTGCCGTGATCGGCGGCAGGTGGCAAATCGCTTGCAAAAAAGATGACAGAGTGGTAGCAAATCCGTTTGACCTGCGTGGTGTCGGCGTTCCGTCGCCGCGCAGTTGTTCTTCCGTGCCAAATTGAGTGGCCCATCGGCCCCCAACCCACGCCAGATAGGGAGAAGCCGCCCCATGAGCAGCGCCAGCGACAAGAGCAAGACGTTGAACACGGCCATCGACCAGATCCAAAAACAGTTCGGCAAGGGCTCCATCATGCGGCTGGGGAGCGGCCGGGTCGAGGCGGTGCCGGTAATTCCCTGCGGGGCCTTGAGCCTCGATATCGCCACCGGGGTCGGCGGGTTTCCCCGCGGGCGGGTCACCGAGATCTACGGCCCCGAGTCGTCGGGCAAGACCACTCTGGCCCTGCACGCCATCGCCGAGGCCCAGAAGTTGGGCGGCACCGCCGCCTTCATCGACGCTGAACACGCTCTCGACATCAGTTACGCCGGCCGGCTCGGGGTCAACACCGACGATCTTCTCGTTTCCCAGCCCGATTACGGCGAGCAGGCCCTGGAGATCGCCGAGATCCTCATCCGCAGCGGCGCTGTCGACATCATCGTCATCGACTCGGTGGCCGCCCTGGTGCCCAAGGCCGAGATCGACGGCAACATCGGCGACTCCCATGTCGGTCTCCAGGCGCGGTTGATGTCCCAGACCATGCGCAAGCTCACCGGTATCCTGAACCGTACCCATACGGCGCTGATTTTCATCAACCAGATCCGGATGAANNGAAACCACCACCGGCGGCAACGCCTTGAAGTTCTATAGCTCGCTTCGGCTGGACATTCGCCGCATCGGCGCCATCAAGGAAGGCCAGGAGGTGATCGGCAACCGCACCAAGGTCAAGGTGGTCAAGAACAAGGTGGCGCCGCCCTTCAAGGAGGCGGAGTTCGATGTCGTTTACGGCGAAGGGATCTCCAAGGTGGGCGATCTGCTCGATCTGGCCGTGGGCCAGGACATCGTCGAGAAGAGCGGCGCCTGGTACTCCTACGGTGGCGAGCGCATCGGCCAGGGACGGGAAAACGCCAAGGCGTTTTTAAAGGAACGGCCCGAGCTGGTGGCCGAGATCGACCAGAAGGTGCGGCTGGGCTTCGGCCTGGTGGTCCCCGCCGACAAGGGGGCCGCGGCCAAGGCCGAGGCCGAGGGCTGATCGGTCAGCCCGGCAGGAAATTGTCAGTCGGCGGCTTCGCTTGCAAGCGGAGCCGTCGGCTTTTTTTAATCAAGGTTTGCCCCGCGTGACGCGGGAGCAGAGAGACGATGAGGAACAGGCCCGCCGCCCCTGTCGCGGCAGCGGAGCCGGATGACAGACACGAGATGACCGGAAACGATATTCGCAAGCAATTCTTGGATTTTTTTGCCGCCAAAGGCCATGCCGTGGTGGACAGCTCTTCCCTGGTCCCCCACGACGATCCCACCCTGCTCTTTACCAACGCCGGCATGGTGCAGTTCAAGCGGGTCTTCATGGGCGAGGACAAGCGGGACTACACCCGGGCCACCACCGCCCAGCGCTGCGTGCGGGCCGGCGGCAAGCACAACGATCTTGAAAACGTCGGCCAGACCGCTCGCCACCATACCTTCTTCGAGATGCTGGGCAACTTCTCCTTTGGCGATTATTTCAAGGAGGAGGCGATCCGCTATGCCTGGGAGTTCTTGACCGGCGTGTTGGGTTTGCCCAAGGACAAGCTCTGGGTGTCGGTCTTCAAGGAGGACGATGAGGCTTATACACTTTGGGAGAAGATCGAGGAGCTTCCCAAGGGACGGATCATCCGGCTTGGCGAGAAGGACAACTTCTGGGCC
>DHYV01000014.1:0-11845 GCA_002414225.1 Desulfobulbaceae bacterium UBA5121
CGGCGGGTTGAGCACCCTCTACGGAACGATTGCCAACGGCATCATCACCGGCACGACGCTCACCAGCAGCAACGGCACCCTGGACAACGTGATCATCGGCAGCAGCCTGAGCCAGAGCGGCGGGCTTTATCTTAGTGGCGATCTGACCCTGGCCGACGGCGTGACGTACTCCCTGGGGAACAGCAGCCTCTACTTCAAGGCCGCGGCGGCCAACATGACCCTGGCCTCCGGGGCGAGTTCAGCCACCCTGAATATGGGGGGGGGGATTCTCTACGCGAATTATGGCAACAACTCCGGGGTGGTCACCATCGCCGACGGGGTAGGGGTGAGCGGCTACGGCACCCTGGGCAATTATTTCGCGGGCGGGTCGTTTGTGAACAACAGCACGATCACCGCCGACGTCAGCGGCCAGAGCCTTGGCATCAATCCGACCTACTTCACCAACAACGGCACGATGACCGCCTCGGCGGGGACGGTGAACCTCTATCCGACCAACCTGGCCTTGCCCGCCGGCAACACGCTTGCGGTAACGGGCGGCACGCTCAAGATCAATCCCACCAACGCGTGGAGCAACGCGGCCGGCAATACCATCCTCNNGGGCAACTGGGCGCCGGCGGGTTGGGCACCCTCTACGGAACGATTGCCAACGGCACCATCACCGGCACGACGCTCACCGCCAACAACGGCACCCTGGATAACGTGATCATCGGCAGCAGCCTGACCCAGAGCGGCGGGCTTTATCTTAGTGACGATCTGACCCTGGCCGATGGTGTGACATACAGCCTGGGGAACAGCAGCCTCTACTTCAAGGCCGCGGCGGCCAATATCAGCCTGGCCTCGGGAGCGAGTTCAGCCACCCTGAATATGGGGGGGGGGATTCTCTACGCGAATTATGGCAACAACTCCGGGGTGGTCACCATCGCCAACGGGGTAGGGGTGAGCGGCTACGGCGGTCTGTATAATTACTATACGGACGGGTCGTGGGTGAACAACGGCACGATCACCGGTGACGGCAGCGGCCAGACCCTTACCGTCAATCCCACCTACTTGACCAACAACGGCACAATGACCGCCTCGGCGGGGACGGTGTCCGTCAGCTCGACCAACTTCACGCAGGCCGGCGCGATCAACGTCGCAGCCGGTGCCGTCTTTAACCGTACCGCCGGTTTCATCAACTCCGGCACCCTGAATGGCAGCGGCACGGTGAAGGTCGGTACCGGGGCGGCGGGACTCGTCAACCAGGGCGACATCAACCCCGGCGGCTCCGGGGCGGTTGGGGCACTGACCATTGACGGCGACCTGCAGCTGGATGCCGCATCCACCCTGAATCTCGACCTGGGCGGCACGGCGGCCGGCGATTTCGACCGGATCGACGTGACCGGGAACATCACCATGTCCGGGGTGCTGCAGATCGATTTGGTGGCCGGATACACGCCGGTTTTCGGCGATGCGCTGCCATTCCTGACCATGGGCGGCACGGCCGGCGGCACCTTTACCTCCATCAGTCCGGCGGGCGGGTTCGACGTGGGTTACAACCTCGCCGCCGGTGAGGCGGCGAGGCTTATCTATGGCGGGGGGAGCGTTACCTTCGTCAATACCGCCGGCGATCTGCAATGGTCCACGCCCGAGAACTGGAGCACCGGTCTGCTGCCCGGGACGACGGAATCGGCGCTGATCAGTGCAGGCTTCGCGGTAATCCATTCCTCCGGCGACGATACCATTGCCGGCTTGACCGTCGACAGCGGCAACTCCCTGGATATTTCCGGGGGATCCCTGACCGTGTCGGGACTGACGGATCTGGGCGGCGTCCTGGCGGTGTCTGGCTCCGGCAGCGCTGTTCTGGGCGGTGGCGTAAGTGGCGCCGTTTCCGGGCAAGTCGATGTTTCGGCCGGAACCCTGAGCCTGGCGGGCGTCTCGACCGTGAGTTCACTCGCCGTCACTGGCGGTTCGGTGGAGATTACGACGGGGGCGTCGCTTTCCGTGGCGGATTTCTCCCTTGCCGGCGGCACGTTTGACGGGCCGGGATCACTCGACGTCACCAACAGTTTCAGCCAGGCCGTCGGCAGCGCCATCGGCGCCGTTACGCCCATCTCCACGCTGTCAGTCAACCAGGCCAGTGGTGATCTCAACATCAATGACAGTGTCGTCGCCACCGGCTCGGTGAGTCTGGCCGCGCCGGGCTATATCACCATCGCCGGTTCCGGCGTGGTCAAGATGGGGGACTCGTCCAGCATCGCCGCCGGCACGGATCTGATTGTCGACGGCACGGTCAACGGCATCGGCACCTTCCAGTTGACCGCTGACGGCGACCTCATCGTCGGCGCCACCGGCACGGTGTGCGGTGCCAACGACGCCGTCATGACCGTGGCCGCGGATCACGACGCCAGCGGCAATGGTGATCTCTATGTATACGGTGCGGTCGAACAGGGCAATGGTGGCGCCAACTCGGGCAGCATGACCGTTTCCGGCTCCAACATCTACCTGGGCTGGACAGGCGCCACCTCGCCGGCTTCCATCCATTCATCTGACGACGGCAGCCAGACGATCACCGCCACAAACCTTTTCATGGTGCAGGGCGGGAGCGCCGACAACGCCACCGCGACGATTGCCACCGAAACCGGCAGTCAGACCATCAACGCCGGCAGCCTCGCCGTCTACGGTGGCAGCGGTATCTCAAGCCGGGCCTTTATCGAGTCGTATGGCGACCAGAACATCTTCATCGGCACCGGAGGCTATGGCCTGTCTCTCCTCGGCGGGATCGGTGCCAGCGCTTCCGCCGAAATTTTGGCCCAGGGCGGAGCCAACCAGAGCATCACCGTTGCCGATGGCGGCTTGAACGTCGTTGGGGGCAACGGCGCCGATGCCTCTGCCTCTGTCAAGATTAATGGCGGCGGCGGCCAGAGCATCAACGTTGACGCCGGCGGCATGGAGGTCGTCGGGGGCAACGGCGCCGATGCTTTTGCCTCTGTCGAGAGTTACGGCGGCGGCAGCCAGAGCATCACCGTTGACGCCGGCGGCATGGAGGTCGTCGGTGGCAGCGGCGGCAGCGGGGCGTCAGCCGCCATCGTGGGGGGCGACGGCGGCAGCCAGACCATCAGCATCGACTGGCTCGCCATCCTGGGCGGCAACGCTGATTTCGCCCATGCCGTGATAATGGCCAATGACGGGGTGCAGGACGTCACCGTGGGCGGTGACCTCAACATTACCGGCGGCGTTGGCGACAATGCCTATGGGGCCATCAGCCAGGGTTACGGCACGCTCCCCCAGACGGTCACCGTCACCGGCGGCGGTACCGTTGCCCTCCTGGGCGGCAGCGCGACAACGGGCGCCTATGCCAAGATCCGGAGCTACTCCACCGGCGACCAGACCCTTGATTTCACTTCCGGTGGCTTTTTGCATATCTCCGGCGGCTCTGGCGGGGTGCGTAACGAAGCCGAGGTTGGCAGTTATTATGGCGGTGATACGTATATTTCCGGGAACCCGGAAATCACCATCACCGGTGGCGCCGACGGCGGCGCGACAGTTGCCGAGGAGGGCAACAGCGCCAGTATCGGCTCGGATGCCGGTGGCACGGTCACCGTCGAATCCGGCAACCTCCTGTTGCAGGGCGGCCCGGCCGACTATGCCGCCGCCACCATCAACGGGACCTTCATCGATGTCCATGTCAGCGGGACCACGACTCTCTGGGGCGGTGCCGGCACCGAGTCGGTGGCGGTCATCGGCGCCGATGGCGCCCCGGTCACCGTCTATCTGGCCAGCCAGGGAGATATCTCCCTTATCGGCGATGCCACCCCGGGCAAGGGGCTCGCGGCCATCGGCGGCAAGAACAGTGTTGCCGATGTCACCATCTATGGCGATGGATCCCTTTTCGCCGATCGCGCGGTCATCGGCAGCGTCGCCACCTCAAGCACGGATATCATCGACGGCGTGGGGGATGTGGTGGTGGGGCTGGGCGGCGATGTAACGGTCATCGACTCCGCCATTGGTGCCCTGGCGAACGATGCCGCCTCGCCGGAGAACGGCGGGGTCACCCTCTCTTCCGGCGGTACGTTGACCCTGGGGGGCAATGCCCTGGTTCGCGGCCAGGACATCATGCTTCTGGCCGACGCCATGAACATTGATTCGACCGCCGCCGTGGTGGCCGGGACGCCGACAAGTTATGTTTATTCCGACGTGGGCTCTGTGTCCCTCAGCCCCTTTATCTCGTTCGTGCCGGTGAACGTCGGTGGCACTCCCACCGCCGCTGGTGCCCTGAATCTGCCCACCACGGCCCTTGACAGGATCAACCCCGCGGGCTGGCTGGACGGCAACGAAGACGGCGTGCCGTACGGAGGTGGCGTGATTTTGGGCCAGATCTCCTCGCCCCTCACCGTGACCGGTGAGCTCTTTGAGCCGGGCGGCATGTTCATCAACCTCCGGGGCAGCACCATCAGCCAGACTCCGGGCTCGATCATCCATAACTCCCTCTCCGCGTATGGCGGCAGCATATCGTTGCCCGAGGCCAATACCGTGGCCGCCTTCTCGGCGGCAGCCACGTCCGGTGACATCCTGTTCAACACCGTGGCGACAAGCCTGGACATCTTTTCCCCCGTCACCGCGGTCGGGTGTATCACCATCACCGGTGCCAACGCCGTTGCCATCGATGGAAACATCAGCTCAACGGGAGGCGGGGATATCAGTGTCACTGCCGGCGGCGCCCTGAGCCAGGCGGCGGGGGTGATGCTTTCCACCAGCGGCGGCGGCAGTATCAACGTGAGCGGCAGCGATATCAGCGGTGATACCGGCACCCTGGCCAGCACCGACAGCGGCGCGATCAGCTATCTGGCCACCGGCACAACCACGGTGGACAGCGGGCAGCTATCGACCAGCGGCACGGTTACCGTGACCGGGGAGTACATCGGTGTTCCTGTTTCTTCCGGCGGTGGGGGGGACGTCGTATCCGACCCGGATGTCGTATCCGACCCGGATGTCGTATCCGACCCGGATGTCGTGTCCGATCCGGATGTCGTGTCCGACCCAGTCGAAGAGGAGGTTCCACTTCCGAGTCTTGACGCCTGTATCGCCGACCCGAGTGCCGCGGGTTGCGGCGAGGTGCTGCCGAGTGTCGACGCCTGTGTGGCCGACCCGAGTGCCGCGGGGTGCGGCGTGGTGCTGCCGAGTCTTGACGCCTGTGTGGCCGACCCGAGTGCCGCGGGTTGCGGAGCCGTTCTGCCAACCGAGGAGACGGAATCGGAACCTGCCGAGGTGGTGAAAACCATCCAGGACATCGTGACCGTGGACGTTGACCTCAGCAAGGTTTCGCCGGCGGACCCGTCGGCCGGCGACGTCCATTCGTCGACCTTGGCCGTCGAACGGTCCGCCTCTCTTTCTTCCTCGTCTTCGTCGGATGGCGCAAACGCCGATTCCGGTGGTGGCAACGGTGATGATGAAGAGAAGCGCAAGGAAGGGGCGGTGGCCTCCACCACAACCTCCGAGGAACGTTCCCTTGCCAAGCAGCCGATTTTCGACCTCAGCGACGGCGGTGTTGCCGGCCAAAACATGGTGTGCAAATAATGCCCGAAATGTCTTGAGGTGTGGGGGGGAAATAGTGGAAAATTTGTATGAGAGTTTTTTCCCGTGGTCACGGAAATCCGCTGCGAATCGTTTGATTTGGGGGAACCGTGGCTGCCGTGGATTTTGGCGTTTTCACTCAGCGCTGAGAGAGGAGGCGGACGTATGCTTAGAAAACGAATGAATCGGCGGCTCTGCCTCGAATCCTTGGTTTGGTGCCGTCCCTGTTGGCAGTGGCCCTGCCTGGAGGGCGTGGCGCGCCGCCGAGGGGGGAGCGGGCACGCTCTTGCTCGTCGGGCCGCCCGTTTTTTGTGGCGGCGCGGCCTGCCGGTCCTTTTCCCCCTGCTCCTGCCCGCCACGGTGCTGGCCGGACCCATGGGCGAACAGGTCGCCGCCGGCACCGCCACGGTCAGCCGGCCCGACGCGGCCACCACGCTCATCAACCAGCAGAGCCAGAAGGCGGTGATCGACTGGCAGCGCTTCTCCATCGCGGCCCGGGAGCAGGTCCGTTTCCAGCAGCCGGGGGCCGACAGCGTGGCGCTGAACCGGGTGATCGGCACCGACCCCAGCGCGATCTACGGCCGGCTCATTGCCAACGGCCAGGTTTTTCTGGTCAACCCCAGCGGCGTTCTCTTCGGCCCGGGCTCCCAGGTGAGCGTGCAGGGCCTGCTGGCCACCACCCACGACATCGGCAATGCCGATTTTATGGCCGGCCGCTACACCTTTGCCGGCCAATCGTATCCGCTTTCCGACGCGGCGGTGATCAACCAGGGGAACCTTGCCGCCGGCGAGGGCGGCTATGTGGTGTTGGCCGGCGACTACGCCGCCAACTCCGGGGTGATCGAGGCCCGCTTGGGCCAGGTGGCCCTGGCCTCTGGCAACCGCTTTACCCTGGACTTTGACGGCGACCAGCTGATCGGTCTGGAGGTGGACGGGGCGAGCCTCGCCCGGCGGGCCGGGGTGGAGAACTTCGGGACCATCGTCGCCGACGGCGGCCGGGTGGTGATGACCGCCAAGGTGGCCGAGGAGTTGGCGGCCACGGTGGTCAACAACGAAGGACTGGTCCAGGCCCGTTCCATCGAGGAACGGAACGGCGAGATCATCCTGCAGGGCGGTGACTTCGGGGTCGTTGCTAACCGCGGCACCCTGGATGCCTCGNNGCGGCACGGCGCTGATCGGTGGCGCCTACCAGGGCGGCGACCCCGGGATTCAAAACGCCACGGCCACCTACCTGGGGCCGGACACGGTGATCCGGGCCGATGCCACCGAGAACGGCGACGGCGGCAAGGTCATTGCCTGGGCCGACGACACCACCCGCGCCTACGGCACCATCAGCGCCAGAGGCGGCGCACAAGGCGGATCTGGTGGTCTGGTGGAGACGTCGGGACATTATCTGTCGATTGACGGAATCCGTGTCAACACCGCGTCGCCCTACGGTCAGAATGGCCTGTGGCTGCTTGACCCCATCGCCATTAATATTGTCAACGGAGGCTCGGGCACGCTTACCGGCGGGATTTTTGACCCGTTCGTTTCAACTGATATTGCACCCGCAACCATCACCGGTGTCGGGGGGCTACAGGACAACAACGTCACGATTCAGACAGTCAACGGCGGCGGTGGCATCATCACCGTCTCCGACCCTGTAAGCTGGAACTCCGTTAACAGCTTATCGCTGGTAACGGATGGTGCGATTGCCGTGCAGGCTGACCTCACGAATGCCGGCAGTGGCAATATCGTACTGAACTCCACGGGGGCAGGCATCACCGTTGACAGTAGCAGCACCGTCAGTACCGCGGGGGACGTACAGATTACCTCCGCAGGCACCTTTAGTTCTGCTGTCGGCAGCTCAATTTCCGGTAATAATGTGAGTATTTTCACCACCGGTGGAGGATATCTTACCATTGGAGGGGCGATTTCCTCCGCCGCCGCCGGCAGCGTCACCCTGAAGACCGCCGGCGTCTATCCCATCACGACGGTTGGCGGTGGGACCGTCACCTCGAACACCATCAACCTTCAATCAGACGGCCAAAACGGTACTGTCGGTGAATCCGGCAATCCGTTTCTGACCAGTTCGATCGGCGGCAGCGGTAACGCCAATATAAACATCGGATTCAATACCGTTGGCCCCAATGCCGTCTACCTCGACCACACCGGCGATGCCACCCTGCAATCAGTCTTCATAAACACGGATGCACCGGTTGCTATCTCGGCATCAAATAATTTGACGGCGGCATGCCCCATTGGCACCGGAACCTCCTCCCTCTCCCTTGGTGCCGGAGGACTGCTCACGGTTTCTGCGGCGGTAACGCTGGCCGGAGCGAATATCGACCTGCACGTCAACAGGTTAAGCATTGATACCAGTGGCTCGCCCGCTACCGTCAACGCCGGGACCGGGATGACCTGGATCTCCCCCTATACGGCTGGCTGGGGCATGGATTTGGGCAGCATTACCGACGTTGCCGCCAACACCCTGGAACTGTCTGACAGCGAACTCGATAGAATTTTAACAGGCGGCGGGGTCGGTACCCTGCGCATCGGTTCGCTGACCTCTGGGAACCTTGCCGTCAGTGCCGCCATCTCACCCCTGAACGCCTCGTTCCTGAGCCTTGAGTCGGGGGGGACCATCACCCAGGCCGCGGCCGGCACCATAGGGGTAACCAATCTGGCGGTCAATGCCTTGGGCGATGTCTCACTTGATACCGCCGCTAATTCGGTGACCAATCTGGCGGCAAGCATTGGCGACGCGAGCAATCCGAACAAGAATTTCAAGTTCAAGAATTCCGGTGACTTGAACATCGCCACCGGCATCGACGGCATCTCGGGCGTCAACATCAGTCTAGACGGCACGTACGATCCCTTGGCTCCGGACGGGGTTATCGCGCTTACCAGCGCTGGCGTTCTCAGCCAGTCGGCGGGCGCCCTGCTTGCCGGCAAGGCGGTGTATGCCGAGGGTTCCAGTGTCAACCTTTACGAGTCCAATCCCACCGGCGTTATTGCCGGGAGCGCCACCGGCGGCGCAACTTCCTCGTTTATCTACAAGAGCGTCAACGGCATCTACGTTTCCCAGGTGGACGGCAAGAGCGGCATCTCGGTTCCGAACAACGCGACCGATCCCGTTGTGTTCCTGGATAACTCCGGCGCCGGCGCTTCGGCGGGTATCGTGCAGGCGACGGTGGCCTACGATGTGGTCGATGCCCCGATTGGCACCGTCGGCAATCCCGTGGCACTGGTGGCCCGATCCGATGGCGATATCCTTTTCTATTCGCCGAACAACTATATAAAGGAACTGTCGGCGCTTTCGTCTTCGACCAACGATCCCGGCGGCATCGTGCTGGCCACCAATTCTGCCCTGACAGTCGTTTCCAAAACGCCAGTGGGCGGCACCACGGTTACCGGCGTCACTTCCCTGAGCAATGTCCGCCTCGATTCGGCGACCTCCATCACCGTCGACCGGACCGGAACAAACAATCCCTACATCAGCGGCACCTATCTCTTCCTCGATGCTCCCAGCATATCTTTAAAGGGGGACGTTGGCGGCACCACCGCACCCGCCGTGAATTCAATCTTGACCGATGGCGCGGGCGGGAAGAGCGTCTTTATGACCGACGCCCTGACCGTGACCAACACGGCAATGAGGACTGCCGACACGACAATGGGCGGGCTCGCCATCCTGCCCCTTACCAATGGCCGCAACGTCACCGTGGGGTCGGCTACCTGCCAGGCCGGTCCCTGCCTCGCCCTGGACAATGTTTCGGAGACCACCTTTGTCGGCCCCTTCCTGCGGATCGGCAACGATGACGTCGGTCTGGCAAGCGACCCCGACTACCCCTATCCTGTTTCCGGGGATCTCGCCGTCGCCGCGGCCGTTACCCGCACCGAAGGCTTGATGTTCGCCACGGGCGGGACCGTCAGCCAGGTGGCAGGTGCGACAATCACGACTGGCTCCCTGGGCATCATCGGTTCCTCGGTCACGCTTACCGAGGCGAATTCCGTCGATATGCTGGTTGCGAAGACTACCGGGGCGTTTGCCTTCACTAATAACAAATCGCTCACCATCGATTCGATTCCCTACTATACCGGCTACCTCAGCAGTATCACCACGCAAAACAGCGATGTAACGATATCGATCAACGGCGGGGTGGGCGATGTCCTCAGCGTTCCCACCCAGATCGATGCCGGCACCGGCACGGTAAATCTGATTTCCAGCGGCAGCGTGTGGGGTACGTCGACCTCCCCGGACGTCATCGCCGGACTGGTCAATATCACCGCGCCCTATGGGATTGACGGCGACAGCGGTTTTCATACCCAGACGCCGCGAATCGCAACCCTGTCGGCGCCGAATGGAAAGATTTACCTGCGGAATTTTTCGGACGTCATTTTGGGCCCAAGCACCCCCGACAACGGGGTGACTGCCATCCAGGGAGGGTCAACAGGAATAGAGATTTACGCCGATACCTATCAGATGACCATCAATGGCAACATCGAGGGCCCCGGCGGGATAGACCTGTATGCCGGGTCCATTCTTCAGAATGTCAATATAACGACGACCGCAAGCGTTGATCCGGGCGTTTACGTTTACGCCTCGTCGGGCAACATCGTTATGGACCCCGGAGCGGTGACCACGACCAGCGGGGCCTCTATCAGTTACAACGCTCCCGCCGGAACGGTTACCTACACGGCTTCAAATTTCTCCGGCGCGACTCCCACGATTACCCAGTACGTCGCCCCAGCCACATCTACGACCACCGAGCCGCCGCCGCCGACCCTTGACGCCTGCATCGCCGATCCGACCCTTGACGGCTGCACGACGGTGTTGCCGAGTGTGGACGACTGCACCGCCGACCCGAGCGCGGCGGGCTGCACGACGGTGCTGCCCAGCGTCGACGACTGCACCGCCGATCCGACCCTTGACGGCTGCACGACGGTGCTGCCGAGTGTCGACGACTGTATCGCCGACCCGAGCGCGGCGGGCTGCACGACGGTGCTGCCGAGTGTCGACGCCTGTATCGCCGATCCGAGCGCGGCGGGCTGCGGCACGGTGCTGCCCAGTATCGACGCCTGTGTCGCCAATCCGAGCGCGGCGGGCTGCAGCGCGGTACTGCCGAGTATCAGCGCCTGCACGGCCAATCCGAGTGCGGCGGGCTGCAGCGCGGTGCTGCCGACTCTTGACGCCTGTGTCGCCAACCCGGCGGCGGCAGGCTGTTCGGCGGTCCTGCCGGCGGGGGATACGAAACCTGCCGAGGTGGTGAAAACCGTCCAGGACGTCGTGACCGTGGACGTCGACCTTACCAAGGTGTCGCAGGGTGAACAGCCCAACGGCGATGTTCAGTCGTCGTCAACCCCGGCCTCGTCGGGCGATTCCGGCGGGGGCAACGGTGATGATGAAAAGAAGCGCCAGGAGGAGGCGGTTGCCTCTACCACAACCGCCGAGGAACGCCCCCTTGCCAAGCAGCCGATTTTCGACCTCAGCGGCGGTGGCGTTGCCGGCCAAAACATGGTGTGCAAATGATGAAAACGCGGACTTCTTCCCCTGTCCTGCCGGCATTCCTGGGCCTCCGTCTGATCGTCCTGGTGGCCTTGGCCCTGGTGCCGGCCTTGTTGCCGCGTCCGGTCCTGGCTGCTGACGCCGCCGGCACGGTCGCCGCCGTGGCCGGCCAGGTGACCGTGGCCGGGGCCGACGGTGCCATCCGGACCCTTACCAAGGACGCGCCCGTTTTCAGCGGAGACATCATCAGCACCGGCCCCAATTCGCGGGTCCGCATCGTTTTCAACGACAACGGGGTTATCTTCCTTCGGCCCGCCACCCGATTTGTGATCGATTCCTACAAGCACACCGGGAACGTGCAGGAGGACGAGAGCAAGTTCTCCCTGGTCAAGGGCGGTTTCCGTGCCGTGACCGGCGCCATTGGTCATGCCAACAAGGACAGTGTCAAGGTGGCGACGCCGGTGGCCACCATCGGTATTCGCGGCACCGATCATGAGGGACGATTCTGCGCCGGTGACTGTCTGGATCTGACCAACATCGGGGTGAGCGCGCCTCCGGACGGCCTCTATACCGCCACCAACGTCGGGCGGACGGTGGTGGGGAGCCAGACCTTCGGGGCGGGTCAGTTCGGCTTTACCTCGCCGGCCCGGGTGACCGTGCACCTGCCGGAGCCGCCGCCGATTCTGGTCAAGGATCCCGACCTGCGCGGCGGTCTGCAGCTCAAGGGCGACGCCGGTGGCAAGGGCAAGGGCGCTGCGGCGGCGGGGGAACAGAAGGGGCAGGGCGGGCAGCCGGAACAGAAAGAGGGTG
>DHYV01000014.1:11893-53690 GCA_002414225.1 Desulfobulbaceae bacterium UBA5121
CCTCAGGCGGCGGGGGATCGTCTTTTCGGCCAAGGTTCCTCCCCGCCGATCCCCCATGACACACGGTGCAAGCTGTTGCCGACCGGCCCCTCAGGCATGCGCTCACGCCTGGCAGGGGGTGTCTCTGCTTGGACCGGGTATCGCGTCCGTGGGGCGAGGAATTCGCTTCGGGTTGTACGCATCGGCGACGAAGTGTTTGCCGGGGTGGATCGGACGACGGCAGGGGGAGCGGTTTGGGCCGAGGTGCTCCGTTGTCTGGCAAGAAGGAACCACGGCCCGGTTTCGCCTGGCAGGATTTTCTCATAGAGGGGCGCTCGTTAGGGATCCGTTGCCTTTTGTCGGCCAGGCAAGATATGATTTGTTGTCCCAACAGTGGACAGGCCGCTCGTTTCTGCGTACTATGACGCGATGACAGGAAGCGTGCTCTGGCCGGATAAGCTGCAGGGATTTTCCCGCCCGGATTTGTTTCTCCCCTTATTAGCGACGCGCTTCGCCGTCCGCGGCTCTCTTGGGGAACGCTTCCCCAGGAACTCCATCCCCTTTGATTTAAAGTATATCTTTCCAGATGAAAATTCAGTCCATCCATGCCCTGGCTGACCGCCTGGCGCGGCTCAAGGCGGAGAACAAGAGGATCGTTCTCTGTTACGGGGGCTTCGATCTTCTCCACATCGGGCATATCCGGCATCTCGAACAGGCCAGCAAGAAGGGCGATGTCCTGGTGGTGGCGGTTACGCCAGACAGCGCCTGCGGCAATGGTTGCGCCCGGCTGACATTCACCGAGGATCTCCGGGTTGAGTCGGTGGCCTCGCTGAGTTGCGTTGATTTTGTCACTGTCAACGAGGGCGGAACGCTGGCCTCCGCTCTGCGCCTTCTTCGGCCCCATTGTCTCGTGCGGGGGATGGCGTTCGAGAACGGCGACGAGGATGCTGCGGCCAGCGCCGAAATCCAGGCGGCTCTCAGGGAGGTCGGTGCCACGGTGGATCGAACCGAAGAGATCGGTCTCGATTCCACCAGCCGGATTAGCCAGTACTTTGCTGATTTCCCCGAAGAAATCCGCGAATATCTCGGCCTGATGCGCAAACGGTACAGCGTCGAGTCCATGCTCTCCATTCTGGAACGGATGCAGGAGTTGAGGGTACTGGTGCTCGGTGACAACATCATCGACGACTATCATTACTGTGATGCCATTGGCAAATCCTCCAAGGAACCGACCCTGGCCCTGAAGTATCAAAGCAGCGATAAGTTCGCCGGCGGGACCGTGGCCGTCGCCAACCACGTGGCCAACTTTGCCGGTGCGGTGGAGATGGCAACCGTTCTCGGTGAGATCGACAGCCACGAAGAGTTTATCCGGGAAAGACTGCATCCGGGGGTGAAGCCTTTTTTCGTTGTTCAGCCTGGGGAGCCGACCCTGATCAAACGACGGTTTATCGACGGTTACAGCCTCAACAAGCTCCTTGAGGTTTATATCATGGGCAAGAGCGTCCTGGCGCCGGAAACAGAGGCCCGGCTCTGTGACTGGCTCGACGAGAACCTGGCCCGCTTCGATCTGGTGATCGTCGCCGACTACGGCCACGGCGCCATCTCGGCCAAGATGGTCGATCTTCTGGTGGCCAAGGCGCCCTTTCTTGCCGTCAACACCCAGGCCAATGCCGGCAATCGAGGTTTTCATACCATTTCCCGGTATCCCCGGGCCGATTTCGTCTGCCTGGCCGAACCTGAGATGCGGCTTGAAATGAAGGATGAGACCGGTGACCTTCATCCCATGCTGGAAAAAGTGGGGCGTCGCATGCAGTGCCGACGCCTCGTGGTCACCCGCGGCAAGAAGGGCTGTCTGATGCGCGATGACCGGGGGATTTTCTACGAGGCCCCCGCTTTTGCCTACAAAGTGGTCGATCGGGTCGGCGCCGGCGACGCCTTCTTTTCCCTCGCCGCCCTCGCCGCTTTTCTCGGGGTATCCAACGAAGTGCTCGGTTTTATCGGCAACGCCGTGGGATCGCTCGCCGTGGAGATAATCGGCAATCAGCGGGCGGTGAGCAGGGCCAGCCTCCAGGACAACATCAGATCCTTGCTACAGTAAGCAAAAAGGGAGAATGCCGTGAACTGGGCCGATAACGCCGCAACGCTTTTTGCGCTGATGGGCCAGCTTTCCTGCCGTGACCGGGCGGGGCGAGAGAGCGAGCCGGACGAAGGATTTCGCGAGTGGACGGAACTTGCTTCACGCGTTCGCAACACCGGCGGAACCATTTTTTTGATCGGCAACGGGGCCAGTGCCTCCATGGCGAGCCACATGGCGGCGGATGTGGCCAAGAACGCCGGTATTCGCACCGAGGTTTTCTTCGATATGTCGCTCCTCACCGCCCTGGGCAACGACATCGGTTTTGAGGATGTTTTCTCCGAACCCCTCCGCCTCAAGGCAACAGAACGGGATATGCTGGTGGCGATCAGCAGTTCTGGCGAGTCTCCCAACATCCTCAAGGCCGTGGCGGTTGCAGATCCTTTGGGCGCGGCGGTGGTCACCCTGTCGGCAATGGGGACCGGCAACCGACTGCGGGGCAGCGGCCGGCTTAATTTCTATCTGCCGGCCCGGACTTACGGCGAGGCCGAAACCTGCCATGCCGCCGTGCTCCACCACTGGATGGATCGGTTGGCCGCCGAAAGGGCGCGTTGCCGGTGAAGGACGGGCTCGGCATGCGGGCGGTGCTGCTTGCCGCCGGCCTTGGGACCAGGCTCCGGCCCCTCACCGAGCTGGTGCCCAAGTGCCTGATGCCGGTGAACGGCCGGCCGTTGCTTGCCTATTGGCTGCATGCCCTTGCCGCGGCTGGGATCGATCCGGTGCTGGTCAACCTTCACCACCATGCCGATCTGGTTCAACGCTGGCTGGCCGAAGCAGCCCTCCCCAACGCGGTGCAAACGGTTTTTGAGCCGGAACTGCTGGGCACCGGCGGCACCCTGCTCGCCAATCGGGAGTTCTGTGGGGCGGGGCCGGTGCTGGTCGTGCATGCCGACAACCTCTGCGGTGCGGACTTGGCCGACTTTGCCCGAGCCCATGCGGCCCGGCCCGCCGGCACCGAAATCACCATGATGACCTTTGTCACCGACGATCCCGCCTCCTGCGGGATCGTCGAACTCGATGCCCGGGGCGTGGTGGTGGGGTTCCATGAGAAAGTGGCGCAGCCGCCCGGCAATCTGGCCAACGGCGCGGTCTACATAATCGAACCCACCGTGCTCGATTTTCTGGCCGCCAGGGGCAAGCGGGTGATCGATTTCAGTACCGAGGTCCTGCCCCATTACCTCGGCCGGATCGCCACCTTTCACAACGACGTTTTCCACTGCGACATCGGCACCCCGCAGGCGTTGCTGGGAGTCCAGTACCGCTACGAGGGGTTGGCGCCCGGCCGACACCGGGGGGGGAGTGCGGCATCCCGGCCGTGGCCGGCCGGTTTTGTCGCGGCCCTGGCGGCGGCCCTCGGCGCCGGCTTGATCGATATCGACGGCGAAGGGGCTCTTGCCGCCGCGGCCAGCCGCGCCGCTGGCGCAGGGCTCCTGGTGCTTCGGATTGGCAACGGCTTGCGGCCGGAAGAGACGGCGGCTGCCATTGCCCGCTATTTCGCCGGCCGGCTCGATACGGTATACGTCTGCTTCCCCGCCGTGCCGGCCGGTTTCAGCTCCGCCGCCCTTTTCCGTCGCTATGGGGTGCGGACCGTCGGGGTCGATGTCCTGGACCAGCAACCGGCGGCGGGTTTCGCTCCCGCTGCCGTCACTTCAACCATGGCGTCCAGATGAGCGAACGTGTTCTCGTCATAGGCAGCAACTCCTTTTCCGGCGCCCATTTCGTTGACCATTGCCTCGGCGAGGGCTGCGAGGTGGTGGGCATCAGCCGTTCGTCGGAGCCGGCCCCGGTCTTCCTGCCCTATAAGTGGCACGGTGAAACCCCGTTTCGGTTTCACCGCCTGGATCTCAACCATGATCTGGAGGCGATCATGGCCGTGGTCGATGACTTTGCCCCGGACTATGTGGTAAATTTCGCCGCCCAGGGCATGGTTGCCGAGAGCTGGCTGCACCCGGAACACTGGTTGCAGACCAACACCGTGGCCACGGTGCGTCTCCACGACCGGTTGCGGCACCGGAGGTTTTTGAAGAAGTACGTTCATGTGTCCACTCCCGAGGTGTACGGCAACTGCCAGGGGACGGTGCGGGAGAACACGGTGTACTCGCCCAGTACGCCGTATGCGGTGTCACGGGCAGCGGCCGACATGAGCCTGATGGCCTTCCACCGGGCCTATGGTTTTCCGGTGGCCTTTACCCGGGCCGCCAACGTCTATGGCCCGGGGCAGCAGCTCTACCGGATCATCCCCAGGACGGTGCTCTACTTCCTCTCCGGCCGCAAGCTCCAACTCCACGGCGGCGGCCACTCGGTCCGTTCCTTTATCCACATCCGGGACGTTGCCGACGCGACGCTGCGGGTGGCCCGCAGCGGCGGGGCAGGGGAGATCTTTCACCTTGCCACGGCTGAAACCATTTCCATCCGGGCGCTGGTGGAGCGGATCGCCCTGCGGCTGGGGTTACGCTTTGCCGACCACGTGGAGGTGGTGGGGGAGCGGCTCGGCAAGGACAGCGCCTACCTGCTCGACTGCACCAAGGCCCGGGAAGAGCTGGGCTGGCAGGAGCGGGTTGGTCTGGACCAGGGCATCGACGAGACCATCGACTGGGTCAGGGCGAATCTCGATTTTCTCCTTGCCCAGCCCCAGGATTACATTCACAAGCCTTGAATGGGCGTCAGGCGGGGCAAGGAGAGGGGATGGGACAGCAGGATCGTTTCAGAATCGACAGCCATAAGCTCATCTACCACCCGCAGCGGGTGGCGGATTGGCTGGCCGGCAAGGAGGTCTTCCCCATCTACGTGGAGGTGGGGCCGGCCGGGATATGCAACTGCCGCTGCACCTTCTGCAGCGTCGATTACATCGGCTATAAGAAGCGGTTTCTCGCCACGGCCATGCTCACCGAGCGGCTTGCCGAAATGGCCCGCCTGGGGGTGAAGAGCGTCATGTTCGCAGGCGAAGGCGAGCCCTTTCTCCACCGCGATCTCCCAGAACTCATCGTCCATGCCGACCGGTGCGGTATCGATGTCGCCCTTACCACCAACGGTATTCTCATGCGGCCCGGCATCCCGGAGAAGATCCTCGGCCATACCCGCTGGATCAAGGTCAGCTGTAACGGCGGCACCCCGGAGTCCTATGCCGCGGTGCATCGCACCAAGGGCGAGGATTTCGAGCGGGTCATCGCCAACCTCCGCCATGCCGTTCGGGTGCGGGAGGAGCACGGCTACGACTGTACCCTGGGTATCCAGCTCATCCTCCTGCCCGAGAACGAGGCCGGGGTGGTCCGGCTGGCCGAGCTGGCCCGCGACATCGGCCTCGACTATCTGGTGGTGAAGCCCTATACCCGGCATTACCGCAACGAGCACGATTTCGAGATCCACTACGACCGCTACAACAGCCTTGCCGACCAGCTTGCGGCCCTGGCGACCCCCTCCTTCAACGTTATCTTCCGGACCCGGACCATGGCGGTGTGGGATTCCGGCGACCGGGGGTATGAGAAATGCCTGGCCCTGCCGTTCTGGGCCCATATCGATGCGGGTGGCACTGTCTGGGGGTGCGGCGCCCATCTCGAGGATGAGCGGTTCCGTTACGGCAACATCAACGACCACTCCTTTCAGGAGATCTGGCAGGGCGAGACGCGCCGCCGCCTGCTTGCGGCCTGCGAGCGGGAGTTCGACATCAGCGCCTGTCGCCTCAACTGTCGGATGGCAAAGGTCAATCAGTACCTCTGGGAGCTGCGTAACCCGGTGGAACATGTGAACTTTATCTGAGGCAAACCTCGTCCTGGATGGTTGCCGCATTTCGTGTGCCGGTGTGGCTCAGGATGACAGGAGGAGAGAGGCATGGGACGCGAAATCGATCTGTTGGCCAACTATCCCAAGACCAAGCGGGACGTCAAGGCGCGAGGGGCGTCCAAGAGCGAGGCGGACCGGGCCATCGCCCGTCGCTTCGGCAAGGAGTTCTTTGACGGGGACCGGCGCCACGGCTACGGCGGTTTTTCCTACCAGCCCCGCTTCTGGCAGCCGGTGGTGCCGGATCTCCAGAAGCATTTCGGCCTCACCGGCGACAGTTCTCTGCTCGATGTCGGTTGTGCCAAGGGTTTCATGCTCCACGACCTGGCCGCCCTCATCCCGGGCATCACCGTCAAGGGGATCGATATTTCGTCCTACGCCATCGCCAATGCCATCGAGGACATGCGAAGTCACCTCCAGGTTGCCGATGCCCGGGCGCTCCCCTTTGCCGACCATTCCTTCGACGTGGTGATTGCCATCAACACCGTCCACAATCTGGAGCGCGATCAGTGTGCCCAGGCGCTGCGCGAGATCGAACGGGTGCAGCGGCGGGGCAGTTTCATCACCGTGGACGCCTACCGTAACGACGAGGAGCGGGAACTGATGCTGGCCTGGAACCTCACCGCCAAGACCATCATGCATGTGGACGAGTGGCAGGCCTTCTTCCGGGAGGTGGGCTATACCGGCGATTACTACTGGTTCATGCCGTAACCGGAGCGGGCCGACTAACCTTGCCAATGTGAGGGTGCAGACCGAAATGACTGATCATCGTGCCGTAAACCTGCTGCGGAGCATGAAACGGATCCGCCTGGTTGAGGAGACCATTGCCGAGCGCTATGCCGAGTGGAAGATGCGCTGTCCCACCCACCTCTGCACCGGTCAGGAGACCGTGGGGGCCGCCGTGGGCCAGGTGCTGCGGCCGGACGATTTCGCACTCAGCACCCACCGTTCCCACGGCCACTATCTGGGCAAGGGGGGGGATCTCAAGCGGATGCTGGCCGAGATCTATCTCAAGGGCACGGGCTGTTCCGGTGGCAAGGGGGGCTCCATGCACCTGATCGACCGGGAGGCGGGCTTCAAGGGCAGTACCGCCATTGTCGGCGGCACCATCCCCCTGGCCGTGGGGCTCGGGCTTTCCATCGCGCTCAAGGGGAGTGACCAGATAAGCTGTGTCTTTTTCGGCGACGGCGCCGTTGAAGAGGGGGTTTTTTACGAGTCGGTGAGCTTTGCCGCCTTGAAGCAGCTGCCGGTGCTCTTTGTCTGCGAAAACAATTTCTACTCGGTGTACACCCCGGTTGCCAAGCGGCAGCCCGCAGGCCGCGCCATCCACGCCCTGGCCGCGGCCATGGGGGTTAACGCCCGCCACGGCGACGGCAACGATCCCCTGGCGGTTCTGGATCAGGTGGAGGCGGCGGTGGCCGAGATCCGCAGCGGCGGCGGGCCGCGGTTCCTGGAGTTTGAAACCTACCGCTGGCGGGAGCACTGCGGCCCCAACTATGACAACCATATCGGCTATCGGACCGAGGCGGAGTTTCTGGCCTGGAAGGAGCGCGATCCGGTGCTGCGCCTCGAGGCGGAGTTGCTGGCCAGGGGAGCGGTTACCGGCGAGCAGGTGGCGGCGATGACCGACACCATCAACGAGGAGATCGCGGCGGCGTTCCTCTTTGCCGAGCAGTCGCCCTTCCCGGCCCCGGAAGAGCTCCACGCCCAGGTCTTCAAACAATAGGGAGCGCCCTACCTTGTCGCGAATCATCACCTACGCAAAGGCCATCAACGAAGCCTACTTTCAGGCCATGGAACAGGACCCGGCGGTTATCTGTTTCGGCCTCGGCATCGACGACCCCAAGGGGGTGTTCGGTACCACCCTCGGCCTTCAGGACCGTTTCGGCAGCGCCCGCGTCTTTGACATGCCCACCGCCGAAAACGGCATGACCGGGGTGGCCATCGGCGCCTCGCTCAACGGCATCCGGCCGGTCATGTGCCATCAGCGGCTCGATTTCTTCCTCCTGGCTCTGGACCAGTTGGTCAACAACGCCGCCAAGTGGCACTATATGTTCGGCGGTCAGGACTCGGTGCCCATCACCATTCGGCTTATCATCGGCCGCGGCTGGGGCCAGGGGCCCACCCATTCCCAGAACCTGCAGGCCCTCTTTGCCCATATTCCCGGGCTCAAGGTGGTGATGCCCACCACCGCCGAGGACGCCAAGGGCCTCTTGCTGGCCAGTATCTTCGACGACAACCCGGTGGTCTTCATCGAGCATCGCTGGCTGCACAACCTGGAGGGCCATGTGCCGGAAGAGGCCTGCCGCACGCCGCTCGGCAAGGCGGCAACGGTCAGGGAGGGGCGTGATCTCACCATGGTCTCCTTCTCCTACATGACCATCGAGGCCCTCCATGCCCTGGACGTCCTGGAAAAGCAGGGGATCTCCTGTGAGTTGATCGATCTGCGCTCCATCAAGCCCCTTGACTGGCCCACGGTGTTTGCCTCGGTGCGCAAGACCGGGCGGCTGCTGGCCCTCGACACCGGCCCGGAGTTCTGCTCGGTTGCCGCCGAGGTGGTGGCCCGGGTGGGCATGGAGTGTTTCGACGCGCTTCGCCAGGCCCCGCAACGCCTGGCCCTGCCCGACGTTCCCACCCCCTCAAGCCCCTCCTTGAAAAAGGTCTTTTACCAGCGCTCCGAGGACATCGTCCAGGCGGTGGGCGGTATGCTGGGCCGGGAGCTTTCCGTTGCCGAACTCGAGCAGCAGCGAACCTGGCCCCTCGATGTTCCCGGCGAGTGGTTTAGGGGACCCTTCTGAAACCATGGGTATCGTCCGCCAATTGTCCAACCGGTGTCTTGTCTGCGACGGCTCGTTGACTTCCGCCCTGACCCTGCCCTCGCTGCCCTTGACCGGCATCTTCAGTCGCAGCCAGGAGCCCGGGTTTCCTGCCTTTGACCAGGAACTGCTCTTTTGCGAGGCCTGTGGCCATGGGCAGCTCCGCAACCTCATCGCCGGCCACTATCTCTACGGCGATGACTATGGTTTTCGAACTTCAGGCAGTGCCACGGCCAGCAAGGAGGGACGTTTTTTTGCCCAGCATCTGGAGCGCCTCTTCCCCGGCCATACCTTTGCCCGGGTGGTCGAGTTCGGCTGCAACGACTGCTATCTCCTGGAACTCCTCAAAAGTAAGGCCGAAAAATTGCTCGGGGTGGATCCCATCTGGGACGGCAAGGTGGGCACTTACCACGACGAGCAGATCATGGTCCATGGCGGGAGAATCGAGGAGGTAGACTTCACCGATACCCTGGGCGGTCCCCCGGATCTGGTCATTTCCCAGCACACTTTGGAGCATATCGCCGATCCCGCCGGGCTCATCGAAAAGCTCTTCGCTGCCACAGCGGCATCAACCCTCTTCCTTTTTGAGTTCCCCTGTCTCGATATCCTCCTGCAACGGTTCCGTTTTGATCAAGTTTTTCATCAACATCTGCACTACTTCAGTGTACATTCCTTCCTCTCGCTTCTTGATCGCCTGGGCGGCGAGGTTGTTGACATCAGTTTTAATCCCACCCATTGGGGGGCGATGCTGATCGCTTTCCGAAAAGTTCAGGGGAGCGGCAAGGTGAAAAATCATCTCGCCCATCCGGCAGCGAAAATCCACCTGGCGGATCTGATGGAAAGGTATGGTATATTTGCCAGGCAGATGGCTGCTGCCGCCGCTGTTCTGGGCAAGGCGACAGCCCCCCTCTACGGCTATGGCGCTGCCCTGATGTTGCCGGTGCTCGGCTATCATCTGCAGACGGATTTTTCAGAATTTCAGGCGATCCTCGATGACGACCCGGGGAAGAACGGGGTGGGATATGTCAATCTGCCGGTCACCATTCGTCTTCCCGAGGGGGATTTCTCCGAGGCAACCATCTGTCTCACCTCGTTGTGCAACAGACGTCCCATTCTGCAAAGGGCCATCCAGCTTGGTGCCAAGTACATCGTCGATCCGTTAAACATCTTGTGAGGGTGTGTTTTGGACAAGAATCTCAGAAAGAAAATCGTCGCCATGATTACCAAGGCAGGGGAAGGGCACATCCCAAGCTCTTTTTCCATTGTCGATATCATCAATACCGTCTTCTCCGGGCATCTCAAATTCGACTCCAAGAACCCGGAGTGGGAAGAGCGTGATTTTTTCGTGCTCAGCAAGGGGCACGGCGGCGCGGCATTGTTCGTGGTCCTTGAGAAGTTCGGTTTCATCACTCAGCAGGACCTCGATTCCTACGGCACCTTCACCGGCATCCTGGGGGGGCACCCCGATCGGACCAAGGTGCCGGGGGCCGAGGCATCCACCGGCTCCCTCGGCCACGGCCTGTCCTTTTCGGTTGGGATTGCCCTGGGGCACAAGATCAGAAAGGCGGCCAACAAGGTCATCGTGCTGGTGGGCGATGGCGAGTGTCACGAGGGGACCGTGTGGGAGGCGGCCCTGGTGGCCCAGAACTTGAAACTCGACAACCTTTGCTGCATCGTCGACGTCAACGGTTCCGCCGCCCAGATTCTCCCCCATCCCAACTTTCCCGGCCAGTGGCAGGCCTTCGGCTGGAACGTGCTGGAGACCGACGGGCACGACGAGGCCGAGATCAGTGCCGCCCTGACCCGTTTCGAGAACATGCGGAACGGCAAACCAACCGTCATCCTGGCCCATACCGTGAAAGGGAAGGGGGTCAGTTTCCTTGAGACCCACGGCCCATGGCACCACAAGATTCCCAACCCGCAAGAGTACGAGGCCATCATGAAGGAGCTGAGTGAATGAGAAATACATTCGTCGATACCATGTTGGAAGTGGGGTTGGTGGACCCGAAGCTGGTGGTGCTGGTGGGCGACATCAGCCACTTTGCCCTTCAGCCCTTTGCCGATGCCTGCCCGGGGAGATTCTACAACGTCGGGATCTGTGAGCCGACCATCATCGGCATGTCCGCAGGCCTTGCCGCCGCAGGGTTCTACCCGGTGGCCCATACCATCGCCCCCTTCATCGTCGAGCGCAGTTTCGAGCAGATCAAGCTCGACTTCTGTTATCAGGAATTGGGCGGCACCCTGATCACCGTGGGCAGCGCCTTTGACTATTCGGGTCTGGGCTGCAGCCATTACTGCTACGACGATTTTGCGTTGATGAAGGCGCTGCCCGAAACCGAGGTGCTCTACCCGGCCATGCCCGACGAGTTCCGGGAACTGTTCAAGCAGACCTACCGGAACGGCAAGCTCACCTATATCCGGCTGCCGGGTCGCAAGCATGGCCATGAGATCCCCGCTGGCGAGATCCGGCTTGGCAAGGCCGTCACCGTCAAGGGTGGCAAGGATCTCACCATCGTCGCTGCCGGTCCCCACCTCCGTACCGCCCTGGACAGTGTGCCGGCCCTCGCCGGGCGGAAACTGGATGCGGAGATCATCTATCCCCATACCGTCAAGCCCTTCGATTACCAGGCGGTACGGGAGAGTGTGGCCAGAACGAAACGGTTCCTGGTGGTGGAAGAACATTCTCAGTTTGGCGGTGTGCATGACGAGGTCATGCGGGCTGTCTGTGAGCTGGACGGCGTGGCCGGGGCGGCGATCAACATTCCCGACAAGTTCTGCCACGGCTACGGCTCCTACGAGGAGCATTGCCAGCACTTCGGCCTGACGGTTGACAACATTGTCGCCAAGGCCCTGGCGCTTTGTAAGAGTGCCTCCTAGTCGGGGGGGGGGAGGGCAACGGGCATCGGCAAAGGCCCGTGGCAAGGAGATGAACCAGAGCTGCGCAGCAGGGAATGCCATGACGACAAAGGCGAAAGAAGCTCAAAATCAGGTGCAATTCGACAACTACGCCAAACAACCGGCCATTTTGGGGCCCTATACCACCCATATCTGGAACACCGACCCGCGGCATCTCGGCTTTCTGCTGGCCCGGTACAAGTTTGTCGCCAAGATGCTGGAGGGCAAGAAACGGGTTCTCGAGGTGGGAAGCGGCGATGCTTTCGGGATCAAGGTCGTTGCCCAGACGGTGGAGTATATCCATGCCCTTGACTGGGAGCCGTTGTTGCTCGAAGACAACAGGGCACGGCTCGAAGGGGTCAACTGTACCTTCGGGTGTCTCGACATCACCAAGGAAAGGCCTGAAGGAGAGTTATTCGACGCCGCCTATTCCCTGGATGTCATAGAGCATATCCCGGCCGAATTGGAGAATGCCTTCATGGACAACATTGCCAAGTCGCTCGGCCCCGACGGCATCTTCATCCTCGGCACCCCCAATGTCACCGCCAGCCAGTACGCCTCGGCGGCAAGTGCCGAGGGGCATATCAATCTCAAGTCCCATGGGCAAATGCGGGATCTGCTGGGGCAACATTTTGCCAACGTCTTCATGTTCTCCATGAACGACGAGGTTGTGCACACCGGCTACGGCCCCATGGCCCACTATCTGCTCGGCATGGGCGTGGGACGCAAATAGTTCTGCAATAGGGAGAGGTATATGGATCTCGGACTCAAAGGCAAGCGGGCCCTGGTGACCGGTGGCGGCCGTGGTCTCGGCGAGGGTATCGCCCGCAGTCTCGCTCGGGAAGGCGCCCAGGTATGCGTGGTGGCCAGAACAGCGGCGGATATCACCAGGGTTCTGGCGGAGTTGGGTGGCGAAGAGGCAGGGCATCTCGGTCTGGTCATGGACCTCATGCCAGAAGGCGCCCCGCAAGAGCTCTATGACACCCTGCGCCAGCGCGACTTCTTCCCCCTCGATATCGTGGTCCACAACCTGGGTGGCACCATGGATGTGAAGGATCCCTTCTGCAGCCTTGCCGACTGGCGACGGTTGTACCGGTTCAATTTCGAGATTGCCGTGGAGTTGAACCGTCTCCTGGTTCCGGAAATGCAGAAGAGAAAGTGGGGGCGGGTGATCCATGTCTCTTCCATCGCCTCCATGGAGAACCAGGGACCGGTGACCTACTGTTCCTTCAAGGCTGCTCTCACCGCCTATTCACGGAGCCTCGGAGGGGTGGTCGCTCCCGATGGGGTGGTGGTTTCCGCCATCCTGCCCGGGGCGGTCTTTACCGAGCAAGGGTATTGGGACTATACCTCGCAGCAGAATCCCGCTCATGTGGAGAAGTTTTTGCGTGAGCGGCAGAGGATTGGCCGTTTTGGCACCATCGACGAGATCGGCAACTATGTCGCCTTTCTCGCCTCGGAGCTGGCCTCTTTCAACACCGGCAGCATCGTGCCCATCGACGGCGGCCAGGGGCGGGGCTACTTCGGCCAGTAACGGTTGGGACGCGCAGATTTCCACTCAGGCGGTTTTTTTCAATGCAATCCTCCCTGCCCTTTCATCAGCGCCACGAAGATTTCACCGACAGGGCCTATGCCACCCCGGGCCTTCTGCCCGACCGGTACGTCTTTGTCCTCACCAATGCCTGCAACCTCCGCTGCCCTTTCTGTTTTCAGCAGAAGGGCAGCCGCGGCAAGCGCATGGATCTGGCGGCCTGGCGCCGGGTGCTCGACCAGATACCCGACTATGGCCGGGTCACCCTCACCGGCGGCGAGCCCTTGCTTTTCAAGGGGTTTCGCGAACTCTTTGCCGAGCTCGCCGGCCGCCTGGACTGCAACATCATCACCAACGGCATCCTGCTGAACGAGGAGATCATCGATTTCCTGCTCTCCTTCGAGCGGTTCCGGGTTCTTTCCGTCTCCATCGACGACATCGGCAACCGGGCGCGGGGCGTAAGCCCCGAGCAGTGGCACCACCTGGAACGGATGCTCACCTACTTCGTGCAGGCCAAGGAGGCGCGGGGCTCGGCCTGCGTGCTCGACATCAAGACCACGGTCCTGGACGCCAACGCCGCGGATCTCTTTGCCATCCACCGCCACTGCCTTGAGGAACTCCGAAGCGATACCCATGTCTTCCAGTTTCTCAAGGGCTCGCCCCTCCAGCATGCCGATGTGATGGCCGATTTCGGCGAGATCCTGCAACCGGCCACACCCCATGTCTATTCTCGGTTTGAGCTGATCCAGCAGGAGCTTGAACGGTCGCGGGCGTACAATGTGCAATACGGCAAGAGATCGTTTCTCCATCCCAAGATCGCGGACTTTACCGCCGACTCCCCCCTGCCCGACCTTGCCTTTATCAACGCCGGCCACTACGATGGAGCGCTCTACCAGCCGTGCAAGTTCCCCTGGTCCAGCGTTCACATCAACTACGACGGCACCCTCTTCCCCTGTCTTGCCGTGGCCATGGGTGACGTGACCGTCACCCCGCTGGCCGAAATTGTCAACGGCGAGCCCATGCGCCGGTTCCGTGAGGTTATCAGGGAACAGGGTACGGTGCAGGGTTGCGCCCGCTGCGGCTGGCTGCGCCCCCTGGCGCCGGCAGCAACGAGGGGCCCGGCATGAAGGGGCGGGTGGTGGTGCTGGGCGCCGGAGGGTTCATCGGCAGGCGGATCGTCGAGAGACTGGCCTGCCCCAAGGTCGAGGCGGTGGTGGGGTATACCTCCCGGCAGTGCGACCTGCTGGCACCGGAGGCCATGGCCCAAGCCCTGGCCGATCTAGGGCCCGGTGACGTGGTGGTCGTTGCCGCGGCCATCACCCGACTACAGGAGAATTCCTATCAATCGATGTTGAAAAATATCGAGATGATAGAAAATTTTTGTCAGCTGGTCCGCTCCCGGCCCGTGGCCCAGGTCATCTTTTTGAGCACCGTGGACGTCTACGGCCTGCTGCCGGCGGGGGGGCGCATCCATGAGGGGTTGGTGCCGGCTCCCAACGACTGGTACGCCATTGCCAAGCTCACCTCGGAGTACATCCTGCGCAACACCCTTGCCGAACAGGCCATCCCCCTGACGGTCCTTCGTCTCACCGGAATCTACGGACCCGGCGACCAGGGCAAGAGTACCATCAGTGCCCTGGCAAAAGCGGGGCGGGAAAGGGGAGCGGTGGCCGTCTTCGGGGCCGGCGACGATCTGCGTGACTTTGTCCATGTCGACGACCTCTGCGGGCTCATTGTCCTTGCCATCGATCACCGGACCGATGCCACGGTCAATGTCGCCACCGGCAGGAGTCTGCCGGTGGGCGAGATCGCCAGGCTGGTATGCGAGAGCCTTGGCCCAGACTGCGTCCTGGAGTTCCGGCCGCCTCCGCCGGTGACGGCGCAGCGCATCAAGCATATGGAGTACGATGTCAGCCTGCTGCGGCAAACCTTCCCGGAAATGCAATTCACCCCCCTTGAGGAGGGGGTAAGGGAGTATCTTCGATGCTGAGCAATCTCTGCGATCGGATCGCCGACTTCCGTGTCCGTGCCGAAGACAGAACGTGGCGGGCCATGGTGAAGATGGCGGAGATGCGGCTGCTCGGCGCCCGTTCCTCCACCTCCGCACCCTTCCCGCCCAGCCATGTCCTGCTTGAGATCATCACCAAGTGCAACTTTCGTTGCCAGTGGTGCCGGCTGAGTGAAAAGGAGTACCGTGAAGCCCACGAGGCCAAGATGCCCCTGGAGGCGATCCTCAAGATCCTGCCCCAGTTTGCCGGGGTCAAGGTTCTCATGCTCTACGGCCTGGGGGAGCCGCTCCTTCACGACGGGCTGGAGGAGATCGTCCGTGAGGCGCGCAAGTACGTTCCCTGCGTCTGTTTCACCACCAACGGCACCTTGATGACCGAACAGCGGGCCCGGTCGCTGGCCCGGGCCGGTTTGTCACGCATCCATCTCTCCCTGGACAGCCTGGACGCCGGTTTTTTCAAGAAGGTGACCGGTGGCGGCGACCTGGACCATGTCCTCAATAACGTGGAGACCTTCAGCCGCTCCACCGGCCTGCCGGTCAGGATCTGGGCCGTGGTCTGTCGGGAGAATGTCGAGCAGTTGCCCACCCTGGTGTCGTTGAAAGAGCGTATTCCCACCTTTGATTTTCTTCACTTTCAGATGGCAAGCGGCTCCGATCTTCTCGACAAGCACAACTACTCCTCCTCGATTCCCGCCGCGGAGATGGCAGCGTTCAAGGCCCGGATCAAACGGATGTGCGCCGACCGCGACATCACCACCGATGTGGGCCTCCTGCCGGAGCATCCCCTTGTCTTTCCCCGTACCGGCATCTGCACGGCGCCCTGGACAGGCACGGTGATGATCAACGTCAAGGGCTGGCTCACCCCCTGCTGTATTCTGCGCAGTAACGAGATGGCCAACGTTTTTGAGGTCGGGTTCAGGGAGGCGTGGAACGGTGCGGCCATGAAGGGGTTCCGGAGCAACATCCTTGCCGGCCGCTACATCCCGGACTGTTACAAGTGGTGCGGCTACAAATCCGTCTGAGACCCATTGCCCCGATTTTTGTATCCCGATATGATCAAAAAAATTCAATACTACGCCAGTCGGCGGAAGGTGGTCGGCAGGGTGGTGAAGAACATCGGCCACTACCTTGCCCTGGAACCGTTCCGCCGCCGGGGGCGCCGCAAGGAGCCGGTCATCGTCTGCGTGCGGATGAACGCCAGGACCAGGATGTTCAACTACGGCTGGACCCTGCGGCGCAAACAGGGGATCCGCACCATCCTGGTGACCCAGGTCTTCGAGTACAAGTTCCAGCGCCAGGCCTTTGACGAGATCAAGGTCTTCTTTTCCTATCCCCACCTGGAGCGCATCATTGCCGAACTCGGCGAACGCTACGAGATCAAGGCGGTGATCGGTTCCCTCCAGCCCGCCGCCCAGGCCGAGGTGCTGCTGCGGATGCCGCGTTCCTGGCCGGTCTTTATCGACCACTACGATTCCATGTGGAGCCTCTGGCATTTCAGCAAGTTCTCCACCGAGGAGATGGAAAAGTTCGGCAAGTTCTCCATGGTTGAGATCGAGGCCGAGAAGTTCTGCTTCTCAAACGCCGACGGCGTCTTGGCCCGGTCCGGCTCCCTGCTCCGCCTCTTTGCGGAAACCGGGGTGACCACGCCGGTGCGGCTCTTTGAAGACAAGTGCAACGAGAAGTTCTTTCAGCCCATTGGCGGCGGCAGCGGCCCCAGGCAGGGCGAGTGGTCGGTGGTCTATCCGGGCATCTTCTATCCCATGAGCTTTGACAGCCGTTTCGCAGGCGACGTGCAGTTCGTCCCCCTGGGGCGGGTATTTGCCGAGGAGCGGATCCACTTCCACCTCTATCCCAGCCCCCACCACAACTATCAGTATCCCGAATACGAGGCCGAGGCGGCCAGGAACCCCTATTTTCATATCCATCCGCCGGTGGACTTCGACAAGGTCCACCAGGAGATCAGTCAGTACGATTTCGGCTGGCAGGCCCATGACTTCACCAAGGCGATTTTTTTTTCGGAGATCAGCAAGAAGTACGAACTTTCCATGAAGTTCTATTCCTTCCTGGAGGCGGGACTGCCCATCGTCATCAACGACCTGCTCGACCGGGGGCGGCGAATTGTCGAGGAAAGCGCGGCAGGGATCTGTACGGACCGTTTGGCGCCCCGTGGATTGCGGAAGCTCATCGAGGCCAGTGATGTGGCCGCCATGCGCGCCAATGTGGAAACGGTGCGCCGGCAACTTGAAATCGATCAGATCAGTGACCAGCTCCTGGCCTTCCTCGATAACCCGCAGGGGGAAAAAGCATGAAGACCCAAGCAGCGGTTCTTTTTGAGACCAACCGTCCTTTGCACCTTATCGACATTGAGCTGCCCCCCCTGGCCGAGGGGCAGGTGCTGGTGGAGGTGGCATACAGCGGTGTCTGCCATACCCAACTCGGCGAGGTGCGGGGCAAGCGCGGTCCGGATCGTTTCTTGCCCCATACCCTGGGCCATGAAGGGGCCGGCACCGTGGTCGAGGTCGGTCCCGGGGTAGCCAAGGTGCGGCCCGGAGACCGGGTGGTGCTGTCCTGGATCAAGGGCAGCGGCCGGATCGTGCCCTCTGTTGCCTATGGGAGCGAGCAGGGGGCCATCAACTCCGGCGCCCTCAGCACCTTCATGCGCCGGACCGTGACCTGTGAGGCCTGTGTGACGCCGATTCCTTCCGCCATGCCCCTGCGCGAAGCGGCGCTCCTCGGCTGCGCGGTGCCCACTGGTGGCGGCATCGTCGCCAATACCGTAAGGCTTGCGGCCGGCCAGAGTATCGCCATCTTCGGCATGGGCGGCATTGGCGCCAGCGCCGCCCTGGCCGCGGCCGCGGTTGGCGCCGAACCCATCATTGCCGTGGACGTGGTGGAGGAAAAGCTCGCCGAGGCGAAACGGTGCGGCGCCACCCACACCATTAACGCCGCGGCCGAAAAGGACGTTGTCGCCGCGATCCTGGCCGTCACTGGCAACCGCGGCGTGGACTGCGCCATCGAGGCTGCCGGCCGGGTAGAGGCCATGGAGGGGGCTTTCCGGTCGGTGAGAAACGGCGGCGGTCTCTGCGTCATCGCCGGCAATGTCGAGCCGGGCCGGCAGATGCGGGTCGATCCCTATGACCTGATCCGGGGCAAGCGTCTGGTGGGCACCTGGGGTGGGGAAACCGATATGGATCGCGATGTGCCGCAGTATGTGGAGGGGTTCCTGGCCGGCAAGCTTCCCCTGTCGCAACTGATCAGCGGTGACTACGGCCTGGAACGGATCAACGAACTCCTGGACGATCTCGAGCAGGGACGGATCGTGCGCGGCGTCATCGATATGTCGTTATAGTTGCAGAGGGGACAGTGGCAAACGTCATCCTGAGGCATAGGAAGTGGTTGCAGGCCGGTTTCGGCGGCCTGTTGCTGGCTCTGGTGATCTGGAAATCCAACCCGCAGCAGTTGTTGCTGGCCCTGCAGGATGCACCCCTGGGCTATCTCATTCCCTGGCTGCTGGTCTATTTCCTGCTCACCGTGGTCTCCTGGAGCCTCGGGGTCCACGTCCTGCTGGTGCGGCTGCGGCGGGGCGGGCTCGGACCGCTCATCGCCGCTTCCTTCAAGCTTCAGGTGCTGGCGACCGTTACCCCGGGACGGCTGGGGGATCTGGGGCTGCTCTATTTTCTCAAGGGTCGTTTCTCCCCTGGTCAGCTCACCGCCGTGCTGGTGGTGGACAAGCTCATCACCCTGCTGGTCAACGTGGTGCTGGCTCTGTGGGGGGTGGGGGTCTTCTTTTCCTGGCACCAGGCCTTCCTTCTCCTGCTCTTCCTTTCGGTGCCGGGTTTCGTCCTTCTCTACTGGTTGCTCTTCCATTGCCCCCAGGCCGTTTTCCGCTGGGGGCTGCTGGCAAACCTCATCGACAAGCTTGAGGGGCTGCGGTCGGAACTGCGTGCCACCTGTGTCGACCTGCCGGCCCTGGCGGTCAACCTCGGCCTCACCGTTTTCCGGTATCTGCTGGCCGGGCTGTCGCTCTTGTTGATCCTCTCCTGGTTCGAGGTCGCTGCACCCTACGGCAAGGTGATCCTGGTTCAGGCCATGAGCCAGCTGGTGGCCCTCCTGCCGGTGACCGTCATGGGCATCGGCGTCCAGGAGGGGATCCATGTCTATCTCTTCGGGCTCATCGGCATTGCCCCGGGAAGGCTCCTGGCCGCCATGCTCTGGGGGCGTGCCATCCACCTGCTTTGGATCCTGACCATTTATCTCTACTGGCTTGCCGCCAAGGCCCTGCCCCCTGCGAACCTCACCGAACCGCCTCGATCATGAGGTGCCAGCCTATCCTTCTGCCCAGGTATTGATGGAGCCCCTTGGGGATCAGGTCGTTGACCGCCCCGTAGCCGGTGCCGAACAGGTAGTCCACCTCGATGGCACAGGATTTGAATTTCCTGAACATCCGCCGGATCTGCTCTTGGGTGTAAGTGTGCTCCACCGGGCAGGGATCCTCGCGGCTGCCGTCAAAGGGGTAATGGAGGAGGCGATGCACCACGTAGTTCAACGACTTGCGGTTGTAGAGCATGATCAGCGCCCTGCCGCCTGGCTTGAGCACCCGCCAGACCTCGTCGATGGTTCTGGGGGTGTCTGGGCTGTGGTGGAGGACGCCGAAGGAATAGACCAGATCGAAACTGCCGTCGGCAAAGGCGAGGGCCTCGGCATTGCCCTGCTGCACCGTGGCCTCAAGGCCGCAGAGCCGTAAACGTTCCTTGGTGCAGGCCACCGCAGGTTCGGTGAGATCGATGGCGGTTACCTGTATCCCCCGCTTGGCCCATTGCGCCGTGTCGTCGCCCATCCCACAGCCGATTTCGAGAAGCCTGGCACCGGGGTGGGCGGCGGCGATGCGGTCGAAAAGACGGGGCAGGTGGACGTGGTACTTGTAACGGAAGGCTGAAGCGGCCCAGAACTGATCGGCCGACTCCGGGAAGTTTTCGAGAAACTTCATGCCGTTGAGATTGTTGGTCCAGAACTGTCTGACATCTTCAAGTGTTGCTGTCATCGCCTCCCCTTGCTGACGTGTCGTTTGACCCATCGCCGGCCTCTCCCGACCACCTTTTGTTCTCTTAACTGTTGCTCCCGGCTCTGCTGCTGTCCTCTCCTGCGCCGGACCGGTCGGCGGCCCGCCAGGCCGCCAGGCCCCGGAACATCCAGCCGTTGCACCAGCGCAGCAGGGTGAATTTTTTGGTCCGCCGCGCCCCCTCCTGGTAGTAAAAGCGCCCATCGGGGTGGTAGAGCGTGGCGATGGCCCATTGTCCGATCCGCTCCGGAAGTCCATCGTACTCGTAACCGTTGCTGCGGGCCAGGGAAAAGCTCACCAGCCCCTGGGCGGCGCCGTGCACGTCGTGGGGGAAGTCACGGTCGCTCATCCAGCGGGGCGAGCCGTCTTCATTGAAGAGTTTCTCGGCATAAAACGCAAGCCCCTGTTCGTAGTTGCTCCGCCACTGCCAGTCGCCGGAGGCCGCCATGTAGCGCCACAGGGCGTCGAGAATGAAGCCGGTGTGGTAGTTGTCGTGGCGGATCAACGAGTCGCCCGGCGGATCGGTATAGAACCAGGCCCCGTAGTCGGTCTGCCGGCTCACCACGTAGCCCGTCAGCCTACGGGCCGTCTCCCTGATGCCGTGGTCACCGGCGAGGGCACCGTACTGGGCCAGTACGGCACCGATCAGAATCGAGACGTCCATCACCCGCATCCGCATGGGCAGCGGCATGTAGCCGAGGCAGAGGGCATCGGGGGTGTCCTTGAGCACGGTGAGGTCGTGCAGGAAGAAGCGGCAGGCGCTCCCCACCGTGGCAAGGGCGGTCGGGTCGCCGGTGATCCGGTGATAGGCAAGAAGCGCCTCGCAGACAAAGGCGGTCACCACGGCGTTGGGGGTGTGGGGGGGGGCAAAGAAGCCGAGATCCTGCCAGGGGTAGGGGTAGCCCCAGCAGGCGCCGGCCCGGGGCCCGGGGCTCTTGGCCGCGTCGAGCAGGGCAAGGAGCTTCTTGGCCTCATCGAGGTGGCGGGACGAGCCGTCGGCCCGGTAGCGGTCAATGAGTCCCAGGAGGAAGAGGGCGAGGCCCTTGGGGTTGACGGTTTTGGGCACTCCGAGCAGGGGGCGGAGGTTGACCGGCGCCCGCATCACCGTCTGGATGGCGACGAGCCGCGGCCATTTGCCCCAGCCGAGCAGCAGGCGCAGCAGCGGGCTGTTGAGGCCGTCGTGCTTGTTGTGGCCCTTGAACTCCTGGCCGGCGCTCCAGGCGAAGACGGCATCAAGGATTTCCTCAAGCCGGCCGCGGTCTAATTCCATGGCGGCACCTCCTGGTCCTTTTCAAAGATGTCGATCCAGATGGCGGTGCCCAGCATGAGGTAGAGCAGGAAGTAATGCCAGCGCAGCCGCGGGTGGGGGCGGGCCGCGAGAACCTCGGCGACAAAGACCGGATTGAAAAGTCCGTCCGCCCTGAGACGTTCGGGACTGAGGTAGCGGGCGCAGAGCGGGCGCAAGTGGGAGTTGAAGAAACGGTGGATGGGCACCTGAAAGCCGCTCTTGGGGCGGGCCAGAATCTCGGCCGGCAGCCAGGGCGCCACCACTCGCCGCATCAGATGCTTGAGCCGGCCGGCCGGCATCCGCGCTCGCCGGTCCACGGCGGTGACCGCCGCCACCAGATCCTCGTCGAGAAAGGGCACCCGTGATTCCAGGCCAAAGGCCATACTCAACCGGTCCTCGTTCCAGAGCAGGTCGTTGACCATCTTGTTGGTGAGTTCGAAGTCGGCCGCCGCGGTGACCGGGTCCGGATGAACGGGCCAGGTGCTGGCGAGGAGTTCAAAGGCGTTGTCGAGCGGCGCGGCCAGGAGCCGCGGTCCATAAAGGCGGCGCCGCATGGCCGGGGCGTCCCAGACGTTGCGGAGGATGCCGTAGGCACCGGCAAAGTCGGGGAGGCGTCCCAGGAGCTGGCCGGCCCGGTAACCTTCCTCGTAGGCCAGTCCCAGGCGGGCGCAGGCGAGGCGGGCAAGGGCGCCGACCGCCCGGGTTCCCGGCCGCAGGGGGGCGGCGCCGTAAGGTTTGAGCGTGGCGAGCAGCCGGTGGAGATGGTAGCCCAGAAAGATTTCGTCGCCGCCCAGGCCCGAAAGCGCCACCTTTACGTGGCGGCTCGCCAGTCTGGCCACCAGGGCCGACTGCAGGCCGTTCACCTTGGGAACCTCAAGGTGATAGACGAGTCGGGGCAGGAGTTCCGCCATGGCGAGCGGCACGGCCTGCTGGTGGTTGACCGCCCCGAAGAGCCGGGCCGTGGCCGCCGCCTCCTTTGCCTCCTGCGGCGAGTCGCCGGTCTGGATGGTGAAGGTGGGGAAGTGGTCGGCCCGCCCCTGTTCCTTGACGGCCAGGGCCAGGAGAGTCGACGAGTCGAGGCCGGCCGAGAGATAGCCGCCCAGAGGCACGTCGCTCACCAGTTGGCGGGCCACCGCCTGGCGGAGGCGCTGGCGGAGGTGTTCCTCCTGTTCACCGGCTGGCACGGCCGCGGCGGTGGGGAGGGCGGTGGCCCATTGGCTGAGAGCGAGCCGGTTTTCGCGCCAGGTGAGGCAATGGCCGGGCGGGAGCTGGCGGATGCCGGCAAAGAGGGTGGCTGGCCCCGGAATATAGCGGAAGTTGAGCAGCAGGTGGAGGGCGTTCAGATCGAGCGCCGGGCGAGCGGCAAGCCCGGCCCGGATCGCCTTGGCTTCGGAGCCGAAGAGAAGGGCCTCCGGCGTTTCGGCATAGAAGAGCGGCTTGATGCCGAAGCGGTCCCGCACCAGCGTCCCCTGCCGTTTTTCGCTGTCCCAGAGGGCAAAGGCGAACATGCCCCGGAAGCGGTTGCAGGCCGCGGTTACGCCCCAGTGGTGGCAGGCGGCGAGTACCACCTCGGTGTCCGAATCGGTTCGGAAGGTCGAGCTCAGGCCCGCGAGTTCCCGGCGGAGTTCGCGGTAGTTGTACAGCTCGCCGTTGTAGATGATGTGGAGATTCCGGTCGGTGGTGGCCATGGGTTGGCCGCCGCCGGCCAGGTCGATGATCGCCAGCCGCAGGTGGCCCAGGGCCGCCTCGGGGAAAAAGGTAGCGCCGTCGCCGTCCGGGCCGCGATGGGCGATTGCCGCGAGCATTCGGGCGAGGGTCTTTTCGGCCGTCCCGCTCCTTGGTGTTCCGAAGAATCCGGCGATACCGCACATGGCCTAGCACCTGGGTCCGGCAAAGCGGGCGGCGAAGCGGGCGCGGGAGGCTGGATAGTCCTGGGCGAGTTCGGCGACGAAACGTCCCACGTCGATGGTATCGCTGAGCAACCGTTTTCGCTCGTGGGCGTATGCCTGGGCGGGGCGGGCCAGCAGGTCGGTGATGGCGGCCTTGAGTTCGGGCCATCTGATGGCCCGTACGTTTCTGACCAGACCGTAACGCGCCTCCTGTTCATCGGTATAGCCCCGGCCGGTTTCCGCGGCGTAGACGGCCGGCACGCCGAGGACCGCGCACTCTGAGGCCATGGTGGCGCTTTCTCCGACAAAGAGGGCGAGGTGGGCCATGAGGTGGTGGATCTGCTCCGGTGGTCCCAGGTATCGATAGGGGGCCAGGTCGTCGGGGAGGCCGGCTTCGGCGGAGATCAGCACCTTGCCGCTCTGCTTGAGATGGTTCACCGTCTGCCGGAGGAGTTCTTCGCTCCAGCCCCGTTCCCGCAGGTCGTGGCTTGCCTGCCAGGAAACGGTGCGGATGAGATAGGTCGGCCGGTCCGGGGCGAGGCCGCAGGCCAGGGCCACACCGCGGTCCGGGGTGAAACGGTTGGGGTGGAGGTAGCTCAGCTCGTGGTAACCGGGGTAGCGCAGGTGCCAGGGCGGTAGCCACGCCCGGTAGCAGGCGGGCACCACCACCAGCGAGGCGAGGGGATAGGTGATCAGGTTGGAGAGGGTGGCGTTTTCCGTATCGTAGAAGACCAGCGACGGGGTGCGGGTTGCAAAGCCCACATGGGCGATGAATACCCCGCCGATGCCGACCATGATGTCGGGCCGTTCCTGCCGTACCAACTGATAGAGCCGGCGGTCACGGTTCAGCAGCTCCCGGGCCAGACCGCCGACGCCGCCCTTGCCCAGGGCCGACAGCGGTCGATGGGCGATGCCGAGGGCGTCGAGAAGGTCCACGGCGATCTCCTTGTGACGCGAAGTGACGATGACCTCGCAGCCCGCCTGGCGCCAGGCGGCCATGGGGGATGAGAAGAAGTGCACATGGGCGGGATGACCGATGTCGACGAGGATTTTCATGGTCACGGGGCTAGTCTTCGACCCGGTCGTACCGCATCTGCGAGATTTGTTCGGAAACGAGCCCCATCATGAAGACGATGATCGCCGAGGAGAAGAGCAGGGCTGACATGTTGGAAAACCGGTGCCAGGTGACAAAGGTATAGAGGTAGTAGAGCAGTCCGGTGACGAAGAGCGAGGAACTCACCGGCAGGAAGATCCGCAGCGGCGCGAAGAGGGTGGCGATCTTGGTGATGATCAGGAAGAACCGGATGCCGTCCTGGAGCAGCTTGATCTTGCTCTTGCCCTGCCGTTTGCCGGCCAGGATGGAAACGTAGCGAAGGCTGCGGCCGCTGCGCAGGTAGGCAAGGGTGAGGGTCGAGGGGTAGGAGAAGGTGTTGGGGAGGAGGTAGATGAACTTCCGGGCCGTCTCGCGGCGCACCAGGCGGAAGCCGGAGGTAAGATCCTCTACCTTGAACTTGGTCACATAGGAGGCAAGCCAGTTGTAGACGTTGTTGGCGATCAGCCTCGGCACCGATGCCTGGGAACCGCTGGTCCGCGCCCCCACCACCATGTCGTAACGGTCCTTGTGTTCCAGGAGGCGGGCGATGTCGGCCGGGTCGTGCTGGCCGTCGGCGTCCATCATCAGAACCCAGTCGCCGGTAGCAAGCCGCAGGCCGGTTTTGATGGCCGCCCCGTTGCCGATATTGTAGGGATGGGGCCAGACGTTGGCACCGGCCTCCATGGCGACCTGGAGGGTGTTGTCGGTGGAGCCGTCGTCCACCACCAGAACTTCTGCCTCTGGGTGCAGTTCCTTGATCTTGCGGATGGTTGCGCCAATGCCCAGCTCTTCGTTATGGGCAGGAAGCAGAACGGTGAGGGCGCAGCGGTTTTTAGGTGTCGTCATCGTCATGGCGGTTGGGATGGGCGGCGTGCCTCAGTCAGTCGGATCGGTGGTTTTCGAGTTGTCGGATGCGGACCGTGTAGAGCAGGGCCTGCGGGTGGCCGGGGTAGATCTGCAAAATTTTCTGAAGGGTGCGAAGTTCCTCTCGCGGATGATGTTGCCGCTGGTAAACCACCGCCTCGAGGTCGAGGAGTGGGGGGGAGTCCGGGTGACCGTCGAGCCCGGTACGGACCAGCGCCATGGCCGCGTCCAGCTGTCCCTTGACGATCAATCGAGTGGCGAGCCGGGTCCGAATGAACAGGTCGTCGGGATACGTCGCCATCGCCTTTTGCAACATGATGTCGGCCAGTCCGCGTAGCGGGGTGTAATAGGCGTTAATAAAATCGACGGTTTTGATCAGGAAGCGGTAGGAGAAGTTCTGTTTATACCGCAGATGGTTGGTGATGTCTATCTGGTTGCTGATGGCTTTTATCCGGTCATCCAGTTCGTGGAGCCGTTGCTGCCGGGCCAGCAGCTCCGGGTTGTCCGGTGCCTTGGCGAGCGCCTTGGCGAGAAAAGCACCGCTCGCGTCAAACTCCCGGATGTCGAAGTAGACTCGCGCCATCCGCGCCCAGACGGCGGCGTCCCTATCGATGCCGGAGATGAACCCGAAGTCCGGCCGGGCCTTGGGGGTGTCGTAGGCCAGATAGAGAACGTCGAGGACGTATTGCTCCAGGTACTGGGCCAGGTAGTCCCGTTCGGTGAGGAGTGCCTCCTGATAGAGGTCAAAGGCGATCTTGAGTTCCCCCTTTGTCTGGTAGGCAAAGCCGAGGTTGGAGAGAAACCTCGGGAACGAACGGAAATTGCAGTTGACCGGCATTTCCTTGAGGAATGCCTTTCCCCGGGCAATGGCCTCGTCGCGTCTTTTTTGGAGCCACAGGGTGGCGACGATGTTGTTGGCCGCATCCAGGTAGGCGTCGTGGTCGTGGGGGGCGAGCTGGAGTGCCTTGTTGAATTCCCGCAGCGCCTCGTCGGGTCTTCCGGTGAGGGCCAGGGCGCGTCCGTAGTTGACGTGGGGGCGTATCTTGTGCGGCGCCTTGCGGACGCAGTCGGCGTAGATGGAGAGCTGGTCTCGCCAGTCGTAATTGCGCATGGTGGTGAGCAGCGATGAGGCCACCAGCAGCAGGGTGAAGGAGAACAGCAGCCAGGGCATGGCCTGCCGCCGTTGCGGTGCGGTCAGCCAGCGCGTGGTCGCGAGGTCGACCAGCGCGAGGACGGCGATGAAAAAGCCCACCGACGGCAGGTAGAGGCGGTGTTCGAAAACCAGTTCCAGGGGGATGACGCTGGATTCGATGACCAAGGTGAGGAAGAACCAGAGAACTCCGAAGCCGAAGAGGGGTAGTCGGCGGAGCGTTTTGCAGGCCAGGTAAAAGAGAAGGGTCAGAAAGAGAATGGCCGCCAGGGTGGTGGGTGGTGTCAAGAGAGAGGTTGACAGCGGGAAGTCGTAGTCAAGGGTCATCCGTGCCGGCAGGGGCAGCGCCAAGAGGCTCAGGTAGTAGACCACCACCCTGGCTTCGGTGAGCAGCCGTTCGCCAAGGGTGAAGGAGCGGATGGCATAACCCGAGGTGACGATGGTATACCAGACCTTTGCCATGACGGGTGAGAGCAGAAAGGCCGTGGCCAGCAGGATGCCGATGGTCCGTGGCGTGAGCCGCCGTCCTATCCGCCGGGGAAGGTCGGGGGAAATGAAGGTCGCCTCAAGGAGGAGAAGCGCCAGCGGCAGGGTTGCGGAGTTCTCCTTGCTGAAAAAAGCGCTGACCGCCAACCCCAGGGAGGCGGCGTAGAGCAGATACCTGCGGGGTCTGATGGCGGTGGTGCGGGCAAAGAGGTAACAGGCCAGGGAGGCGAGATAAAAGAAGGCGGTGAGCGAGGCCATCCGCTGGACGATGTAGGTCACCGCGTTGGTCTGCAGGGGGGAGAGTGCCCACAACCCAGTGACGAGGAGGCAAAAATGGTCGGGGGCCAGGCTGCCTAGCGCTGTCGTGCCCTTGGGGGTACGCAGGATTCCCCTCAGAAAGAAGAAGAGCGCCAGGGTGGCGGCGAGATGGATGGCGATATTGGTGTAATGGTACTGGCTCACGGAGCCGTCGGGTTGGGAAAGAGCGCGGTCGATGGCAAAGGTGAGCATCGGCATGAAGCGACCGACGCCGAACTGACTCTGGCCGATCTGCTCGAGCGGGGGGAGTGCGTGGTCGGCAGTGCCAAGCAGGGGGTTCTGGGCAAAAGAGTGGTCGTCGTCCAGGACAAAGGGAGAGTAGATGGAGTTGCTGTACGCGGCGGCTACGACGACGAGGAGCAGGAAGAGGAGAATGCGTGGTGAGAGGTCGGGGAACCGTTGTTTGCCAGTCTCGGCAGGGGAGTGGGACATCGTTGATTAAGTGGCGGCGGTCGGTAGTAAGGAGATTCGGGTGGGAAGGCGCTGCCGTGGCCGACCCGAAAGGTGTCGGCCATGGCGTAAATGCCCCGTTGGCCAATCAATGTCGGTATGACCTTGGATATGCAACAAAAAATGCATCCGACTGTGCAGGTCGGATGCATTTTTTGTAACCGACGGAGAACGTGCGGATTATTGCAGGCCGAGTTCCGTGGCCAGGGAGCCGCTGAGGTTCCACTTGGCGATCTTGCCGCTGGCATAGGACGGGGTCGCGATGATCGTCTTGCCGGCCAGGTTCTGCAGTTTCTTGTCCGGACCGGAGTGGACGGTGATGGTCAGCTGGCCGCCCGCGCCGAGGGTGGGCGAGAAGTACGCGGTGTCGGAGTCGCTCATGAAGGTGTTGATGCCGGTGGTGGGCATGGTGTTCTGGGTTGCGTAGTAGAGGCCGATGTTGGTCTCAATGGAGTGCATGCCCGGGAAGACCGAGGCGGTGAGACGGGCCTTCTGGATATAGGTCATGTAGGCCGGGATGGCCACGGCGGCCAGGATGCCGATGATGGCGACGACGATCATCAGCTCGATGAGGGTAAAGCCCTTTTCCGCGTTCTGTTTGCGCAGCAGTTTGAACATTCTCGTTCCTCCTTGAATACGATTGGTTGTTTGCGGGACAGGAGCGGTGCCGCCCCCGTCATGTCTTGGGTTGTTATCAGTCTGGATGAGCATTTTCCATGCCAGGGGAGAGGCCAGTTTTGTGACAAAAAGATCCTAGCACAGGGAACAGTTCATACTCAAACAAAAAAATCGAGACCCATGAAGCCGTGGTCTGGGCCGCCTCCTACGGCAAAACCGGTGGTGGTGGCGTTGTGGCATTTCGACTGACAAATTTTGTCACCTGGAACCTGAAAAGGGCAGTGACAAATTTTGTCACTGCCCTTTTCAGGTAAAAGCATGGCTGGGGGACAGGGATTCGAACCCCGATAAGCAGAGTCAGAGTCTGCTGTCCTGCCGTTAGACGATCCCCCAGTGGTATCGCGTCAAGAGATTGCCAAAATAGAGAAAAGCGTGCCTTCTGTCAAGGGAAAATGTGCTTTCGGGCCGGCTGTTTCGGGGGACAGCCGAACCCGTGGCGTTTCGCCTCCGTCGCATTTGTGCAGGCGGGATAAAAGGTCACCGCACGGGTTCAGGAGATGATCACCCCGGCGTACCCCACCACCTGATCCGTGTCGCCGCTGGCTTCGCCCGAATCGGTGTAGCGGACCAGTTCCGTCCGGCTGGCCCCAAGGGCACGGGCCGCCACCAGGGCGATGGTGGTCGGCATGACGCCGCACATGGAGATCCCCTTGACGAGGACCGTGTCGTAGAGTCCCTGCGGGTCGAGTCGCTCCAGCTCGGCCAGGGCCAGGTGGTCGTTGCGGCTTGCCTCGGCCCGGGGCAGGTAGTGGCTCATGTCGCTGCTGGCTACGATGAGTACCGGTTTGGCGAAATCCCGGACCGCACTGGCGATGGCCATCCCCACCTCCTCGCAGGCTGCGAAGGAGAGATGCGAGATGACCAGGGGGGTGAGGGCGAGGGCCGGCTGCAAGTGTTGGAGAAAGGGAACCTCCACTTCCAGGGAGTGTTCGAAGCGGTGGGCGAGTTCGTCGTCCTGGATCCGGGGGGAGGCGTGGAGCAGAAGGCGGGCGAGTTCACCGTTGATGGGCACTTCCCCCATGGGCATCTCCCAAATCCCCTCGGTCATCACGGCCACCGAGGCGCCGTAGCCGTGATGGTTGGGGCCCATGACAATGACGTTTTCCGGCACCTTGACCCCGGCCAGGGTTTCGCCGGCCACCCCTCCGGAGTAAATGTAACCGGCATGGGGAACCATCACCGCCAGGGCCTGTTGTTTTCGGTCAGGTGCAACGGTGGGGGTCAGGTCGGCAACCATGCGGCCCAGGGCAGCGGCAGTGCCGGGGTAGAAGCGGTCGGCAACGGCGGGTGGTCTTCGCATTGGCATCCCCTTTCTGCGGGCGATTACGGTCAGGCCGGGCCGCGGCGTGCGGCCCGGGGCATCAGCCTTCCGGTTGTCCGTCTCGGGCCTGCAGTGGAACTGGCTCAACCAGGACTGTGTGGCAATGCGGCTGGTGGCCGCCGCCGGCGTCGGCGTCGGTCACCAGTGGTGGCGTCGGCCGGTCAGGTGAGTTTTACCTGCCAAGTGGTGCCGGTGGGGCCGTCCTTGAGTTCGATGCGCCGGGCCAAAAGCTGGTTACGGATTTCGTCTGCCCGTGCCCAGTCGCGGGCGTCGCGCGCCCGGCTTCTTTCCTCGATGAGGCCGGCGATGGCAGTGGCATCGATGTCCAGCTCGGCCAGGATTTTTTGCTGCTTGGCCTCAATATAGCAGGCAGGGTCTTCGCCCAGCAAGCCCATTGTGCCGGCCAGGGTGGTGATGGTGGCGGCGCTGCTCCGCAGCAAGGCGATGTCGGCGCCCGCCGGCGCGGCGGGAAGGTTCTGGCTGATCCGGTTCAGGGTTTTGACGGCGTCAAAGATATGTCCGAGCCCCTGGGCGGTGTTGAAGTCGTTGTCCATGGCCGTGTGGAAACGGTCGGCAAGGCTCGCGATCTTCTTGGCTTCCTTGGCCGAGGCCACCGGCGCGGCGCTGTCGCTCGCCGTGGCCGGCAGGGCGGCGATGGCCGCAAGACAGGCATAGAGCCGGTCGAGGCCGGCAACGGCCTCCTGCAGGGTGGCCTCGGAGTAGTCGAGGGGGGTGCGGTAATGGGTCGAGAAGACGAAGAGGCGCAGCACCTCGGCCGGGTAGTGTTCCAGAACCTCGCGGATGGTGAGGAAGTTGCCCAGCGACTTGGACATCTTCTCGTCCTTGATGGTGACAAAGCCGTGGTGGATCCAGTATCTGGCGAAGGGTTCGCCGCTGGCGCCCTCGCTCTGGGCGATTTCGTTTTCGTGGTGGGGGAAGATGAGGTCCTTGCCGCCGCCGTGGATGTCAAAGGTGTTGCCCAGGAGTTCCCGGCTCATGGCCGAGCACTCGATGTGCCAGCCGGGTCGTCCCGGTCCCCAGGGGCTCTCCCAGGTCGGTTCGCCAGGTTTGCTGCCCTTCCAGAGGGCAAAGTCCATGGGATTGTGTTTGTTTTCGTTGACCGAGATGCGGGCGCCGGCCATCATGTCGTCGAGGCTGCGACCGGAGAGAGCGCCATAGCTGGGAAACTTGTCCACCGCAAAGTAGACGTCGTTGTCCGCCTGATAGGCAAGGCCCTTGGCCATCAGCTCCTCGATGATGCGGATGATGGACGGGATGTGTTCGGTGGCGCGGGGCTCATGGTCGGCCGGGGCTACCTTGAGCCGGGCCATGTCTTCATGGAAGGCGTGGATGAACCGTTCCGCCAGTTCTTCGGTGGTGGTCTCCTGCTCCTGGGCGCGTTTGATGATCTTGTCGTCGATATCGGTGAAGTTGCGGACATAGGTGACCTGATAGCCCCGATACCGCAGATAGCGGACGATCATGTCGAACACCAGGGCGGAGCGGGCGTGGCCGATATGGCAGTAGTCGTAGGCCGTGATGCCGCAGACGTAGAGCTTGATGCGCCCTTCCTCCATGGGTTCGAGGGGGGTCTTGCTGCCGGTCTTGGTGTCGTAGATCACAACTTTCATACATTCTCCGGTCCAACGGGGACGACTGGCTGATTTCGGTGAGTGATGGTTTTTGCGGTCAGCGGCTGCATTTTGTCGTGGCCGAGGCAACCACTTGGCCGCTGACGGTAAGTATGGTATACGGAGCAGGCGGCAACGTGGTCGCAAAAACAAGAAGCATCAGGGGGCCTGATGCTTCTTGTGAAGAATGCACGACAGAAGTTGTTCCTATATACTCGTTTCGGCCGGTGTCGGCAACCTCTGATGAGTAGGGTGGGGCGTTCCCCCCCCCTGGCAAGGCGCCGCCATCCGGCTGCTTTTTTCTTCATTTCCCGGGACTCGCGGTCCGGGGTATCTCTCTTTTGGGAAAGATCATGACCCAGCAACCTTCGCATGTTTTGAAAGAACAGCATTTCGCCAACGGCATGGCGTTGACCTTCTACGACTGTTCGCGGCCGGTGGCGGCGGATCGCTGGCATGTCGAGATCCGCGCCGAACTGGTCGCCCCCCTGGCCGAGGAACTCTGGCAGGGGGTGGCCGAGGAGGACCAGGCGCTGCTGGGGGCGGTGCGGGAGCGGATGGGGCGGGCGGCCGAACTGCATCTGGTTCGGGAGCGGAACTTTGTCGATGGCGCCGGGCGGGAGGCGATCGTCGCCGACCTGATGGGACAGCTTGAGGAGAACCTCGGTCGCTACCTCGTCGATCCGTCCTTTCCCCGGCGGCTTTTTGTCCGACGGTACGAGGAGTTGCGCGAGCAGTGCCTCCTTGCCCGCCGGGCCGCGCCGGTAAACGACGAGGAGGATGATGACGGGCCGGCCGACTTTTCCCACTGTTTCCGGGACTGAGCTATCATTACATAACATATGAAGAAGAGGTGTCGGCCGCGGCAGGCCAACCAGGCTCGGTGCCGAGGCGGCCAGGATTTCATCTTGACAAATACCACCGATAGCAGCATATTCCTCACTTTTATACCTGCGTCCCGGTTCCGGGCGCAGTCTTTGTCAAACCAAATCCCAATTATGAGACGTCGTCTTGCGGCGATTTTTCTGTGGTTAAAGGAGAGATGATGAAGGTTCTAATCAGTGACAATCTTGCTCCGGTTGGGGCGAAGATCCTGCAAGACGCTGGCCTTGAGGTGGATATCAACACCGGCCTGGCCCCGGAAGAACTCAAGAAGATCATTCCCGCCTACGATGGCCTGGTGATCCGCAGCGCCACCAAGGTAACCGCCGAGATCATCGAGGCCGCTGACAACCTCAAGGTGGTCGGCCGGGCCGGTATCGGCCTTGACAACGTTGACATCGGGGCGGCCAGCAAGCGCGGCATCGTGGTGATGAACGCGCCGGACGGCAACGCCACCACCGCTGCCGAGCATGCCATCGCCATGATGATGGCGCTTACCCGCAATGTCCCTCAGGCTACCACCTCCATGAAGGCCGGCAAGTGGGAGAAGAAGAAGTTCCAGGGCCGCGAGGTCACCGGCAAGACCCTGGGCATCGTCGGCATCGGCCGGATCGGCAGCATCGTTGCCGACCGGGCTCACGGCCTGCACATGAAGGTCATCGCCTTTGACCCGCACATGCCCAAGGAACTGGTGGAGAAGATGGGCATCGAACTCGTCTCCCTTGATGAACTCTGCCTGCGTTCCGATTACATCTCGGTACACGTGCCGCTCACCTCCGAGACCAAGCACCTGCTTTCCACCAAGGAGTTCAAGTCGATGAAAAAGGACGCCCGCTTCATCGACTGCGCCCGCGGCGGCGTGGTGGACGAGCAGGCCCTCTACGAAGCGCTCACCAGTGGGGAGATCGCCGGCGCCGCCCTGGACGTCTTTGAGGTGGAGCCCACCAACCAGGAAAATTGCCCCCTGCTGGGGCTCGACAACTTCATCTGCACGCCGCATCTGGGCGCCTCCACCGCCGAGGCCCAGGAGAACGTGGCCGTGGCCATCGCCGAGCAGATGGCCAGCTACCTCAATACCGGCACGGTCACCAACGCCGTGAACGTGCCGTCGGTGAGTGCCGAGGTGCTCTCCAAGGTGAAGCCCTATATCGCGCTCGCCGAGATGCTCGGTGCCTTCCACATGCAGATCGCCAAGGGCGGGGTGGAAGAGGTGAACATCGAGTACATCGGCGACCTGGCCGACGTCAATTCCAGCCCGGTCACCGTTGCCTTCCTCAAGGGGCTCTTCACCCCCATCCTCAAGGACGCGGTCAACTTTGTCAACGCGCCGATGATCGCCAAGGAGCGGGGCATCCGGGTGGTGGAGTCCAAGACCAACCATTCCGACGACTTCACCAATCTCCTGTCGGTACGGGTCAAGACCACCGACGGCGAGAATGTCCTCGCCGGTACGGTTTTCGGCCGGCAGGAGCCGCGCCTGGTGCGGCTCAACACCTTCCGGCTCGAGGCCCTGCCCGTCGGCCCCATGCTCTTTGTCTACAACAAGGACGTGCCCGGGGTGATCGGCGCACTTGGTACCGCCATCGGTGTCGGCGGGGTCAATATTTCCCGGATGACGGTGGGCAACGAGGCCGAGCAGGGGCGTAACGTCATCCTCCTCAACACCGACACCCTCATCGGCAAGGATCTGTTGCAGGCGGTGAAGAATCTGCCGCATATCGACGACGCCATGGTGCTCGACCTGCCCCTGTAAAGCGACGGCAGGCATTGCCAAACGGCCCCCGACGGGAGGCGGAGATGGGAGAAGAGAAAGAGTGCGGAAAATGCCCCGATGGCAAGGTGCTGCGGGACGGCAAGTGCGTCATGCCCGAGGTTACCTTCTCAACCTTCGTGGCCTCGCTCAGCACCGCGGCCCTCTACCACTTGGGCGAGATAGCCGACCCTGCCACCGGTGAGAGCACCAAGGATCTCACCCTGGCCCGGCACACCATCGATACCTTGAAGATGCTGCAGGAAAAGACGGTGGGCAATCTCGAAGAGGAAGAAAAGGGGTTGCTTGAAAATATTCTCTACGATCTCAGGCTGCGCTACGTCAAGGCCAAGGGGTAACCCCGGCTTCGGAGCGAGTGCTTCAGCCCGGTGCCGCAGTTGGCTGCGGCGCCGGGCTGTTTGTTTCTTTAGCTGAGGAGAGACTGTGCCGTTGCTCGCTTCGCAAGAGTTGCTCGTTCAGGCCCCAGCCAAGGTCAACCTCTACTTGGAGGTTACCGGCCGGCGGCCCGACGGCTACCACGATTTGGCCACCTTCATGCAAAAGCTCGAGCTGGGCGATACCCTCCGGCTGCGAGTGGGCGCCGGCGAAGGGGTGCGGTTGCGGTCTGCGGCACCCGGACTGCCGCTTGACGAGCGGAACCTCGCGGTGCGGGCGGCCCTGGCCTTTGTCCGTGCCGCCGGCCTTGCGGCGGCAATCGAAATCACCCTGGAGAAGCGGATTCCGGTGGCCGCCGGCCTTGGCGGCGGCAGCAGCGATGCCGCCGCGGTGCTCAACGGCTTGGCGGTACTCTTCCCAGGGGCCCTTGACCGCGAGCGGCTCTTTGACCTGGCCCTCGGACTCGGAGCCGATGTGCCTTTCCTGTTGAGCGGCCACCCGGCGGTCTGGGCCACCGGCGTCGGCGAGTGCCTCACCGCGGCGGCGCCCCTCCACGACTGCCACGTGGTGCTGGTGAATCCCGGTTTCGCTGTTTCCACCAAGTGGGTGTTCGAAACCTTTGCCGAACTCGGCCGTTTCGATGCCGCCGCGGGGACGGGCGCGACTGCCTCGGCATCGGGCGCCATGGCCCGGCCTTTGGGGGAACCAGCGAATTTAGCGTTGACAACGGGGGGCAATCCATATATCTTAGGCCGCGAAAAAGATCGTACTATCAAGACGGAACCTTGCCTGGTCGCTGACCGTGCCCCGTTGTGGAACGCTCTTGAGCGCGTCACTGTCCGTCGTTACCCCGAACTCGGCGACATCAAGGCCCAACTCCTCGCCGACGGGGCGCGGGGGGCTCTCATGTCCGGCAGCGGGCCTACGGTTTTCGGCCTCTTTGGCGATGAGCGGCGGGCAATAGCGAGCCATCGATCCTTCGTCCGGAAGTACGGAGACAACGTCTTTCTCACCAAACCTCTACAGGCCACATAATCGATCGAGTTGGGCCGTCGTCAAGCGGTAAGACACAAGACTTTGACTCTTGCATTCGGAGGTTCGAATCCTCCCGGCCCAGCCATTTTATTCGCATTGCCAGCTGGCCGGTGCCAACACCCCGTGTGATGCGGCAACGGTCGGTATGCCGCCGCTCGATTCAAACTTCACACCTCAACCGGACAGGGAAAATGCCGAACAGGATTCAAGTGTTTTCGGGAAACGCCAATCCCGAACTGGCCCGCGATATATGTAAACATCTCGACATTCCGCTGTCAAAGGCAGAGGTCCGGACCTTCAGTGACGGCGAGATCTTTGTCGAGATCGGCGAAAACGTTCGCGGCAGCGATGTCTTCGTCATTCAGCCCACCTGCCCGCCGGTCAACGATCACCTCATGGAACTGGTGATCATGGTGGACGCCCTGCGTCGGGCATCGGCGCGTCGGATTACCGCGGTACTCCCTTACTACGGCTACGCCCGTCAGGACCGCAAGGTAGCTCCCCGGGTGCCGATTACCGCCAAGGTGGTTGCCGAGATGCTGATGGTGGTGGGGGTGCGCCGGGTGCTCACCATGGACCTCCATGCCGGCCAGATCCAGGGATTTTTCAATATTCCGGTGGACAACCTCTACGCCGCTCCGGTGCTGCTGAAGTACATCGGCAGCAAGTTCCCGCGCAACGTGGTGATGGTTTCTCCGGACGCCGGCGGTGTTGAGCGCACCCGTGCCTTTGCCAAGCGGCTTAATGCCCACTTGGCCATCGTCGATAAACGGCGGGCCCGGGCCAACGAATGTGAGGCCATGAACATCATCGGTGATGTCAAGGGCAAGACCGCCATCCTGCTCGACGACATGGTGGACACTGCCGGCACCCTCTGCTCCGGTGCCGACATGCTCATGGAGGCCGGTGCCGTCGAGGTGCATGCCTGCTGTTCCCACGGCGTGCTGTCCGGGCCAGCCATCGAGCGGCTGGAGAAGTCGCAGATCAAGAGCCTGGTGATCACCAACAGCATCCCCCTGAGCGGGGCGGCCCGGGAGTGCGCCAAGATCAAGGTGTTGTCCGTTTCCGAGTTGCTGGGGTCGGCCATTGGCCGCATTCACAGCGAGGATTCGGTTAGTTCGCTTTTCGTATAAGGATGTTCGACAGGGCGCCGGCAACGGTATGCGCTGCCCGGCCCCACTTCGATACAGTCGCAAACTGGAGGAAAGATAAGATGTTACAGGTTGATATCGTCGCACGTGTGCGCAAGAACTTTGGCAAGGGCGCCTCTCGTACAATCCGCCGCGCCGGGCAGACCCCGGCCGTCATGTACGGTCCGAAAACCGAACCCATGGCCCTGGAGCTGGACACCAAGGACTTCACTAAGCGGTTGCTGTTCATCAACCGTCGCAACGCAGTGGTGAATCTCGGCATCGACGACGGTTCCTCCACCGCCACCCGTCACGTGGTGATCAAGGAGATTCAGGCCGACCCCCTCCACGACACCCTGGTGCATGCCGACTTCATGGAGATTTCCCTCGATGCCGAGATGACCTTGACCGTGCCCCTGCGCTACGTCGGCAAGGCCAAGGGCGTTGACTTGGGCGGCGACATGAGCGTGCAGACCAGCGCAGTTCTGCTGCGTGGCAAACCCCTCGACATTCCCGACTTCATCGAGGTGGACGTCGCTCCCCTCGGCCTGGGTGAAAACCTCTGTCTCAAGGATCTCGCCATCCCCGCCGGAGTCGCGCTGCAGTCTGCCGGCGACCGGGTCTGCGTCTCCATCTCCGGCGTTGTCGCCGCAGCGGAGGCCGCGGGAGCGGAATAAGTACCCCAGCCGCGTTTGCTTCTTTAGTTTTGACAGCATTGAGCCGGAAAGGAGAGTGATCCTTTTCGGCTCTTTTTTTCGCACCAGCCGACCAGAAGGGTCTGGCGGCCGGCAAGCAAGGGAGAACAGACCATGTTTCTCGTCGTCGGGCTTGGCAATCCCGGACCCGAATACGCGGCCAGCCGCCACAACGCCGGTTTCCTCTTCCTTGATGCCTTCGCTGAGCGGCACGGCCTCTCCTTTGTCGGCTCCAAGTGGCAGGCCCAGGTGGCGACGGCGAGGCTATGGGGCGAATCCCTGGTACTGGTCAAGCCCGAGACCTTCATGAACCGCAGCGGTATCGCGGTGGCGCGGATTGCCGCCTACTACAAGGTCAGCCCCGAGCAGCTCGTGGTCATCCACGACGACCTCGATCTTGAGGTCGGGCGGCTGAAACTCCTCACCGGCCGCGGGGCCGGCGGCCACAACGGCATCCGTTCCCTGGCCGCCGAACTCGGCAGCAAGGATTTTCCGCGTTTCAAGGTCGGTATCGGCCGGCCCCAGAACAGCATGCCGGTGGAGAAGTATGTGCTGGCCAACTTTTCGGTCGAGGAACGGCAGGCGGTCGACGCTGTTTTCCCCCGCATCGAGGAGGGGCTGCGGTTGATCGTTGAAAAAGGGGTGGTGATCGCCATGAACCGGGTCAATGGTGGTGGTTTGCCCTGATATCCTTGCCCTTTTCCGTTCCGGTCGGCATCGCCCCCCCTGCCTTTGATAAATGCCGCGGGATATGGTATAGTGGACAATCATTTCGGGGGTATTACTTGACCAGGCGTCAATCCACGCCGGGGCCACCTGCGAGTGACCCTTTCAAAGACAGGGGGAATGACAGTGTTTAATGTTGGCGATATGGCGGTTTATCCTGCTCACGGCGTAGGGCTAATCGAGGCAATCGAAGAGCGCAAGGTGGGCGCGAACGCACAGTCGTTCTATGTGATGCGCATCGTCGATTCCAACATGGTCATCATGATCCCGACCAACAACAGCAAGACTGTTGGCCTGCGGACCATCATCTCCGCAGAGGACGTTGACAAGGTCTTTACGATTTTGAAGGACCGCAGCAACGAAACCTCCACGCAGCCATGGAATCAACGCTACCGGGACTACATGGAGAAGATCAAGACCGGCTCGGTGTACGAGATCGCCTCGGTGCTCCGTGACCTCTATCTGCTGCGCGAGGACAAGGCCCTCTCCTTCGGGGAGCGTAAGATGCTCGATACGGCCAAGGGGTTGTTGATCAAGGAGATCGCCCTTGCCAACGAAACCAAGGAAGGGCAGGTGGAAAAGAAGATCGAACAGATATTTGCCGAGGTTTCCGCCGCTTCCTGATCTTTGTTCCCTCACCGTTTCCGGTCCGCAGGGTGCGGCTGAAACGGTTTTCCTCGTAAATCGCCGGGTCGGACGCTTCGCTTGCCGCGTGGCTTGCGGGTGTCTGTCTCCCCTGCCTCTGTGTGGATGGAACGACATCGGTGGCCTGGCGGCCCTGATGGCCACCGGCCGGCGCCGTTACCTGCCTCTCCGGTGGGACGATTCCCCCCATCCCCTCCATAGCGTGAGCCAAGTCCGCGATTTCAATGGCCCCTTCCGTGCCTTCTGAATTCCATTTTGTGGTCCCGGCGGCTAGCCAGGGCCAGCGGCTGGATCTCCATCTGATGGTCCGGCCGGAACTGGCCGGTTACAGCCGTTCCGGCTTGCAGGCCCTTATCCGTGAAGGGTTGGTGCTCGTCAACGGCCTCCGCCCCAAGAGCGGCCACCGGGTGCAGAGCGGCGAGCGGATCGAGGTCACCATTCCGCCGGTGGCGGCCAGCGCGCTTGCGCCCGAGCCGGTGCCCTTTGCGGTGCTCTTCGAAGACACGGACCTGGTGGTGCTGTCCAAGCCCCCCGGAGTGGTGGTCCACCCCGCCTGTGGCCACCAGACCGGCACCCTGGTGCACGGCCTCCTTTACCACTGTGACAATCTCTCCGGGATCTCGGGCGAGGAGCGGCCCGGCATCGTCCACCGCCTGGATAAGGACACCTCCGGGGCAATGGTGGTGGCCAAGAACGACTTCGCCCATCATCGCCTCATCGAGCAGTTCAAGTGTCGCACGGTGGAGAAGTGGTACCGGGCGCTTCTCGACGGCCGCCTTTCTCCCCCGGCCGGGCGTGTTGATGCTCCCGTCGGCCGCCATCCGGTGCATCGCAAAAAGATGGCGATTCGGGCGTCAGGGGGCCGCGAGGCGGCCACCAACTGGCAGGTGCTGGAGGAGTTCGCTGCGCCTTACACCTATGTCGCCCTGCGGCTTGAAACCGGCCGCAGCCATCAGATCCGGGTGCATATGGCCTCGCTTGGCTGTCCGGTGGCGGGGGATCCGCTCTACGGCCGGAGCAACGCCGCCAATGCCGAATTCGGCATTGGCCGCCAGTGTCTCCACTCCTATTCGTTGGCCTTCCAGCACCCGCGCAGTGGCGAGCGGATTGCGTGCACCGCCCCGCTCTGGCCGGACATGGAGGAAGCCATTGCCCGTCTTCGTGCCGGGGTGGCGCCATGACCGCCGGCGGGAGCCGCGGCCGGCGACGTCCGGTGGGCCTCACCGGCGGCATGGGCGCCGGCAAGAGTTCTGCCGCCCGGTTCCTGCGTCAGCGATTCGGGCTTGCCTATATCGATGCCGACGTCATCTGCCGGCAGCTTCTCGAACCCGAAGCATCCGGCTGGCATGCCCTGGTTGATTGCTTTGGCGGCCGTTTCCTGGCCCCTGACCGAAGCGTTGACCGGCCGCGCCTGCGCGACGCCATCTTTGCCGATCCTGCGCTTCGGCAACAGCTCGATCGGCTGCTGCACCCGCTCGCACGGCGCGAACTGCACCGGCGGCTTGCCGCGCTGGCCATGGTGGGGCGTTGCCTGGTCGAAGTCCCCCTGCTCTACGAGGCGGGCTGGGAGGCGGAATTCGATGGGGTGGTGGTGGTCTATGCGCCTTTCGAGCAGTGTCGCGCCCGGTTGTGCCGGCGTGACCGGATCAGCGGCGAGGCCGCGGAACTGGCCATGGCGGCGCAGATCCCGCTGGCGGAGAAGGCCCTGCGTGCCGGTCACGTCATCGACAACTCCGGCCCCTGGCATGAGACCTGCCTGCAGTTGCTCCATCTCGGGGAGGTGTTGTGGGGGGAGGCGCGAGGGGCCTGGCCGGGCGATGTGTCGACGGGTGTCTGATGCCGTGCGGTGACGCTCTGTCCGGGGGGCGCCGCCGCGGATCCTGGCACGGCGTTGCCGGGCCGGTGGCGGCACGAGGTGGGCCGGGCGGACGGAGGTGTCGCCGGCCGTTGTTGCTGGTGGGGTATTTTGTGATGACAAGATTCGGGTGGTTGTAACGAAAGGAGCGGAGTAAAAAAGTCTTGACTTCATAAAATGAACTCAATACTATTCCAAAAATTCGAACGTGATCTGCATTTTCACGTTTCCTGCCTCTTCATCAGTCACGTTTTTACCCCCGGAAAATTTTTTAGAATTTTCTTCCTTTACCGTTAAGGGATATATCTCTCCACTTGTATCGATTGTACTGTCCGCCGGCTCAGCTGGCCGGCATTGCCATGTAAACGAGGAAGCTTCTGCCCCATTCCCTCTCCTGCTGACTCCATTTGATCTGCAATTCCTCCCGTCAAGCCAAAGGGGGGGCGCGAGGTGACCTGCTGTTACCAAGAGCGTTGTAACAACGATAACCATTTTGGCTTTGTCCCCGTGGTCCCCGTGCTCCGAGCGTCACGAGATCACACAAAAATCAACCCCCGCATCCGTGGCGTTCGGCATCGGCATACCGATTCGTATCCGGTTGTGGCAATCCCGGCCTCTGTCAATTGCTTACTGCCACTGCCGGCACAGCGTGTAATGCCTCTCGGGTAAGGAGATCTTGTCTGCATGAACCTGGCTGAACTGAAATTAAAGAAAATCAACGAACTCACCAGACTGGCCAACAACTACGAAATCGAAGGCGTCAGCGGCATGCGCAAGCAGGAGCTGATCTTCGCCATCCTCAAGGCCCACTCCGCCAAGGAAACCGAAAAAAACGGCAACGTCCGCGGCAACGGTGTTCTTGAAGTGCTGCCGGACGGTTTCGGGTTCCTGCGGGCGCCGGATTATAACTACCTCCCCGGCCCTGACGATATCTATGTATCGCCTTCCCAGATCCGGCGCTTCAATCTCCGCACCGGCGATACCGTCGAAGGGCCGGTGCGCTCCCCTAAGGAAGGTGAGCGCTACTTCGCCCTCCTCAAGGTGGACATGGTCAATTTCGAGCCACCGGAAGTCGCCCGCGACAAAACCCTCTTCGACAACCTCACCCCGCTGCACCCCAACGAACGACTCAAGCTGGAACGCGGCGCCGACAACTACTCCATGCGCATCATGGATATGATGTCGCCCATCGGCAAGGGTCAGCGCGGCCTCATCGTCGCTCCGCCCCGCACCGGCAAGACGGTGCTGATCAAGGATCTTGCCAATAGTATTATCAAGAACCACAAGGAGGTGGTGCTCATCGTGCTGCTCATCGA
>DHYV01000014.1:53725-191587 GCA_002414225.1 Desulfobulbaceae bacterium UBA5121
ATCGAGAAGGCCAAGCGGCTGGTGGAGCATAAGCGCGATGTGGTGGTGCTTCTCGACAGCATCACCCGGCTCGCCCGCGCCTACAACACGGTGGTGCCGCCCAGCGGCAAGATCCTCTCCGGCGGTGTGGACTCCAACGCCCTCCACCGGCCCAAGCGCTTCTTCGGCGCGNNATCTTCCCGGCCATGGACATCAACCGTTCCGGCACCCGCAAGGAAGAGCTGCTCCTCAAGCAGGCGGATCTCAACCGGGTTTGGATTCTGCGCAAGCTCCTTTCCACCATGAACCCGGCCGATGCCATGGAGTTCCTTCAGTCCAAGATGAAGGGCACCCGTTCCAACGCCGAGTTCTTCGATTCCATGAACGGCTAGCGAGGAGTCTCGCCGTTTCCGTGCGTTCGGCGAAATTCCCTGTCCAGGCCCTTGCAAAAGAAATCGGCATCAAGTATATTGGGCTGCTCTTTTTCGAATGTTCCACGTGGTCCGGCCATGTGCGGCAGCGTATTCAACCCGGAGGTCATGAAATGAAAGAAGGTATTCATCCGCAATATAACAAGATCAAGGCCCAGTGTGCCTGCGGCAACGAAGTGGAAACCGGTTCGGTGATGGACGAGATCAGGGTGGAGATCTGTTCTGCCTGCCATCCCTTCTTCACCGGCAAGCAGAAGTTGATCGACACCGCCGGCCGGGTCGAAAAGTTCATGAAGAAGTACGCGCATCTCAACAAATAGTCTGTACTTTTCTTCGCCGTCTGTTCGAGGTTCGGGGCCACTTGCCGTCCACTGCTGGGCGTGCCTGTGGCCCTGCGACGTTTTTCCGCGGGCGTTCTCCTTGCCGGAAGCGACGGGTGGCGGCGGCCTTTGGTAATCGGCAACAGCCCAAACGATCATGTTCGAGCAATTCGCAAATCTTGAGGAACGGCGCCTGGAACTCGAGGCCCAGCTTTCCGACCCGAAGGTTATTGCCGACAACGCGCGCTTTCGCGAGGTGGCCAAGAATCATGCCCAGGTCACCAGGCTCCACGAGGCATACTCGCGTTACCAGCAGGTGATGCGGGAACTGGAGGAGAGCCGGCAGCTGCTGCGGGAAGAAGACGACGAGGAACTCCTCGAACTCGCCAAGAGCGAGGTCGCCGACCTTGGCGCGCGGGCCGCGCAGCTCGAACAGGATCTGCGGGTGATGCTGCTCCCCAAGGATCCCAACGACGACAAGAACATCCTGCTTGAGGTCCGGGCCGGGACCGGAGGCGACGAGGCGGCGCTCTTTGTCGCCGACCTCTTCCGCATGTACGGCAAGTATGCCGAAGCCCAGGGCTGGAAGGTCGAGGTGATGAGCAGCAGCCCCAGTGAGGCCGGTGGCTTCAAGGAGATCATCGGCCTGATCAGTGGCGACCGGGTCTACAGCAAGCTGAAAAGGGAGAGCGGCGTGCACCGGGTGCAGCGGGTGCCGGAAACCGAAACCCAGGGTCGTATCCACACCTCCACGGTTACCGTGGCGGTGATCCCCGAGGCCGAGGAGGTGGAACTCAACATCCCCCCCAGCGAACTCAAGTTCGACGTCTTCCGCTCTTCGGGCCCTGGCGGCCAGAGTGTGAACACCACCGACTCGGCGGTGCGGGTCACCCATCTGCCCACCGGCATCGTTGCTACCTGCCAGGACGAGAAATCCCAGCACAAGAACAAGGCCAAGGCCCTCAAGGTGCTGATGGCCCGGCTCCTCGACATCAAGCAGCGGGAGCAGCAGGACAAGATCTCCGCCGACCGCAAGAGCCAGGTGGGAACCGGCGAGCGCAGCGAACGGATCCGGACCTACAACTTCCCCCAGGGCCGGATGACCGACCACCGTATCAACCTTACCCTCTACAGGCTCGACGAGATCCTCCTCGGCAAGCTCGATGACGTTATCGACCCCCTCATCGCCCATTACCAGACCGAGGCGCTCAAGAACGCCCGCTAGGGCTGGGGTGGGCCGCGGCCGGGTCTCGGTTGCCGCCGTCCCCGCCGCGGCGTGATGATGCCCATGAAACTCGCCGAACTCTATCAGACGGCAGTGGCCCGCTGCCGCGCGGCGGGACTTGCCGAAGCCGAACTGGAGGTTTCCTTCCTCCTCTGCCATCTCCTGGGGGCAAGCCGCGCCCAGCTCTTTCTCGACCGCGATCGCTGCCTTGACCCCGCCCGGATTGCCGCCGTTACCGCGCTTCTCGACCGTCGCCTCCACGACCGGGTGCCGCTCGCCTATCTCATCGGCGAGCAGGAGTTCTGGTCCCTGCCCTTTTTCGTCTCCTCCGAGGTTCTCATTCCGCGCCCTGAAACCGAGCAGCTCATCGAAGCGGTGCTCGCCACGGTGCGGCGCGACGGTGGTGCCTCCACCATCCTGGAGCTGGGCTGCGGCAGCGGTGTCATCCCGGTGGTGCTCGCCCTTGAGTTGCCGGCGGCAATGGTCTATAGTCTGGATCGATCCCTTGCCGCCATCGGGGTAGCGGCCCAAAATGCCGCCCGCCACGGGGTGGCGGGCCGGGTGCGGTTCATCAACTCGGACTGGTACGGCGGACTCAGGCCGGCGGCGTCCTTTGATCTGGTGGTGACCAACCCGCCTTATGTGGCCCGGGCGGTTGAACCGACCCTGCAGCCAGAGGTCCGGCTCCACGAGCCGGCGCTTGCCCTCTACGGCGGCGACGACGGCACCACCGCCATTGCCCGGATCTGCGCCGGTCTCAAGGAATTCTTGCGGCCGGGCGGCTGGTTTTTCATGGAAATCGGCGCCGATCAGGGCGACTACGCCCTCGGGCTGTTGCAACGGCTCGGTGGCTACCACGAGCTTGCGGTCCTTACCGACTACGCCGGCCTGCCCCGCATCGTCCGAGCCCGCCGTGTGGTCAATAAGCGTTCGCATTGCACCGAATCTACTTCGTTGTCCTCCTGTCCGCATACCAAAGTATAGCGAATAGGAGGACGCCTCGTATCTCCGGCACCCTGTGAACGCTTACGGGCGTCGGTGATGCGGCAATGTTGTTGTCTTATCCCCCCTCATGAACCGGTTGCCGTGATACGGCTGACGGACGCTGAGGCGGTTTCTTCCTTTCTCATCTCAACAGTGATACGAAAAAATGGATAAAATAGTTATCGAAGGCGGGCGTCCACTCCACGGCGAAATCGCCATCAGCGGTGCCAAGAACGCCGCCCTGCCGCTCATCGCCGCGACCCTTCTGGCCCCGGGCTGGCACACCCTGCACAACGTCCCGGACCTGCGGGACACCCGTACCATCATGGCGCTGCTGGAAACCTTCGGGGTGGAGTGGCAGCGCGACGGTTCCCGTTTACGGATCAACTCGGCCAATCTCAACAACTGCGAGGCATCCTACGACCTCGTCAAGACCATGCGCGCCTCGGTGCTGGTGCTGGGACCCCTGGTGGCCCGCACGGGCCAGGCCCGGGTGTCGTTGCCCGGGGGATGCGCCATCGGCGCCCGGCCCATCGACTTCCACCTCCAGGCCCTCAAGAACTTGGGCGTTACCATTATCCTCGAACACGGCTACGTGGGCGCCGAGATCGCCGGCCGTCTCAAGGGGGGCACGGTTTACTTCGACATCCCATCGGTGACCGCCACCGAGAACATCCTCATGGCCGCCACGCTGGCCGAGGGCACCACGGTAATCAAAAACGCCGCCCGCGAGCCCGAGATCGGCAACCTGATTGACATGCTCGTCGCCATGGGCGCCCGTATCGAGGGGAAGGGCAGCGACCGGCTGGTGATCCACGGCGTAGAACAGCTCGAGCCGGCCGAGATCGAGGTGATCGCCGACCGCATCGAGGCTGGCACCTACCTCATCGCCGTGGGCGCAGCGGGCGGAGAGGTGACGATTACCAACTGCAACCCTGGCCACCTGCCGGCCCTGCTCGAGAAGCTGCGGGCCGCGGGGCTCACCATCACCGAAGAGCGCACCGCCATTCGGGTGCGGCGGAGCGGTCCGTTGCGCAGCGTGGACATCAAGACCATGCCCTATCCCGGCTTTGCCACCGATCTCCAGGCCCAGATCATGGCCCTGATGACCTTGACCCGGGGGTTGAGCGTCATCACCGAAACCATCTTCGAGAACCGCTTCATGCACGTGGCCGAACTCCGGCGCATGGGGGCGGACATCCGCATCGACGGCCACAGCGCCATCGTCACCGGTACCGGCCGGCTCACCGGCGCGCCGGTGATGGCCACCGACCTGCGCGCCAGTGCCTCCCTGGTGGTGGCGGCCCTGGCCGCCGAGGGGGCCACCGACATCTCCCGGGTCTATCACCTGGACCGCGGTTACGAGGATCTGGTGGGAAAGCTCTCCCGGCTTGGTGCCGTGATCCGGCGCGAACGGGAGTGAGGGGGGAGGCGAAGGGGAAATGCGCCCGTTGGCGCCGGCCAACTCGGCGACCGCGGCCTGGGGAGGAAAGCCCATGCGCATCTATCTGGTCCGGCACGGCAAGAACAGTCGCAGGGAAATCGATCCGGGAAAGGGGTTGAGCGGCAAGGGAAGGCGGGAGGTGACGGCTCGCCGCCCTGCTGCCGACCGGTGATGCCCAACTGCCCCTCGTCACCTTTGCCGCCGCCGGGGTGGCCTGTCTCGAACAGCACCCCGACACGGGTCAGTGGACCATTCTCGGGGCGTTTACCCCGGAGTTCGCTTGGCCGAGGCTATATCGCAGCTCTCCTGATAAAATTTTTCGCCCCGTTTCGGTTGCTCGCCAGGGAAACCGGCGGGGCGTTTTGTTTTAACGGTTCGAGAGCAGGGGGAGCAGTTCCGCGAGACGCTCGATCCGGTGATCACCGTTGATTCGCACCCCGATCACCGTGCAGCCGGCCCGCCGGCCCGCCTCCACGTCCACCAGATGGTCGCCGATCACCGCGGCCCGGGCCGGCGGGCAGCCGAGCAGCTCGCAGCCTTTGCGGACAATGGCCGGGTCGGGCTTGCCGCTGGTCACGTCGTCGCCGGTGAGAATCGCCGCGAAGTACTGGGCGATGCCGAGATCCTGGAGGATGAGTTCGGTGCAGGCTGCCGGGGTGTTGGTGATCACCGCCTTGGGAAAGGGGGCGAGGGCCGCCAGGGTCGGGCGGGTATCGGGGTAGATCGCCATCTGGTCGGTATGGCGGCCGAGATAGTCGGCGCAGAAGGCGGGCACGCCGAGGTCGAGGCCGAGTTCGGCAAAGATGTCCCGCAGGTCGCGGCCCCAGAAGCGGCTGCGGAATTCCTCCCGACCGAGGCAGTGGCCGTAACGGTGGGCAAAGAGATCCGCGAACGACGCGTACCAGGCGGCGAAGGTGTCCACCAGCACGCCGTCCATGTCGAAGAGGAGGGCGGCGGGCGGGGGCGAGAGGGGTCTTGACATGGCGTGCGGACGGGGGTGGTTTCGGTTGGGGTGAGACGTCGCTCCTGCGATCCGGGATGGTTCCAGAATACCCGCTGCCGTTGGTGAGGGCAAGGGGCAGGAAAAAGGGCGGGCGCCGTGTTCGCCGTGCCGGGGGTGCCGTCTCCTGGCTCGGCCTGCCGTCGCGTCGCGGCAGGAGTCGGGTCGCCCCCAAGGCGTACCCCGGGCCGCGCCGGGCCGGAGATGCAGTCGTTCACGCCGGCGGCATGGCAGCGCGGATGCCAAGGGTGGCGGCGAAATTTCCGGTCTTGCCCTACCGTCGTTGCCTTATTCGCGATATACTCAAGATCAGCGACTGCTCGGTCGACGAACTGGGCTGGCCCGACGCGCCGGCCTGCCGGCCCCGGAAGGAGGAGAATGGCATGGAGTTTTCGGCGTTTGGAGAAAAATTCACCGCCCCCTCGGGGATCGCTGAACTGATGGACGATCTCGGAGCGGCCCTGGCCGCGGCCGACCCGTCGCTGTGCATGCTCGGCGGCGGCAACCCCGCCCATATCCCGACGCTTCAGGCCCTGTTCCGCCACCGCATGGAAGAGATCCTCCGCATCCCGCAGCAGTTCGAGCGGATGGTCGGGAACTACGACGCCGCCACCGGCAACGCCGCCTTTATCAGCGCCTTGGCTGAACTTCTGGCCCAAGAGTTCGGATGGCCGGTGGGGGAAGAGAACATCGCGCTCACCACCGGCAGCCAGAACGCATTCTTCTGCCTCTTTAACCTCTTTGCCGGGGCATTTGCCGACGGCAGCTTCAAAAAAATCCTTTTCCCCCTGGCCCCGGAGTACATCGGCTACGCCGACTCGGGGCTCGCGCCGGGGATGTTCACCGCCCGGCGGCCGGAGATCGAAACCATCGGCAGCGATCTCTTCAAGTACCACGTGGATTTCTCGGGCCTTGAGCTGAGCCATCGGATCGGCGCGGTCTGCGTGTCGCGTCCCACCAACCCAACCGGCAACGTACTCACCGACCAGGAGATGGCCCGGCTCGACGAGATGGCGCGAGCGTGCGGCGTTCCCCTGATCATCGACAACGCCTACGGCACGCCGTTTCCCAACGTCATCTTTACGCGCGCCCGGCCGTTCTGGAACGACAACACCGTGGTCTGCCTGAGCCTCTCCAAGTTCGGGCTGCCCGGTTGCCGCACCGGCATCGTCATTGCCCGGCCGGAGATCATCCGGGCGCTCGCCAACTTGAACGGCATCCTCAACCTGGCTCCCTCGGGATTCGGCGCCACCCTGGCGCTCGAACTGGTGCGGAGCGGCGAGATCATCCGGGTGAGCCGCGAGATCATCGAGCCCTACTATCGGGCACGCATGGAGCAGGCCTTGGGCTGGCTGCGGGAGGAACTTGCGGGGCTCCCCTACCGGGTGCACAAGCCCGAGGGGGCGCTTTTCCTGTGGCTGTGGGTCAAGGAGCTTCCCATTTCGAGCCGTGAACTCTATGTCCGGCTGAAAAGGCGCAACGTCCTGGTCATCGCCGGCGAGTACTTCTTCCCTGGCCTTGCCGAGGAGTGGCCCCACCGCCACGAGTGCATCCGTATCACCTATTCCCAGGAGCCCGAGGCGGTGCAGCGGGGCATTCGGATCATCGGCGAAGAACTCCGCAGGCTTTTCTAGGGGGAGGAGGGGGCTGAGGCCGGGGGCAGGACCCGTCCCAAATCGGTTGACAGCCCCGCTAGCACTCGGGGTACTCTGAAGGCGTTCTCCTTCTCGGGCCGATTCTGGTACCGGCCCTGGCCGCCGGTCGCCTGGGCGGTGGCTTCGGCATCCTGCGGGTGGTCGGCCATATCCTGGAGATGCTGATGCGGAAATGGCTCGCCGGCCAGGGGGGGGGGGGCGGGCTTGAGGGGCGGGCAGGCGGCCTGCCGTGGTTGGCGTGTTTCGGGTTGCCTCTCCGGGCGCCAATGGTGGGCGTATCTGAACCGGGCCGGGTTCGGAGGGGTGTTGGGTTGCGGTTAAGGTCGGCCCGTCGCTTGATTGCTCTCTTTTTTTTATTCGTTTGTCATTTTTGTGTTGGTGGGGATTGATATTCCTGATCTGTTTGTAGTGAGATGATATGTCATGTCAGTTGTTTTTTGTGTTGTTGCGGTATGTCTTTTGATATTTGTAATGACTATTAACGAAAAGTGCTGATGTCTGTAGTGGGAGAGCAGTGGCTGCGTTGACTCCTTGGTTCAGCCGAAAATCATCTTCCGTTGACAAATCAAAAAAAAAATGTAAGTTAAAACGTGGCTCTGTCTCGTCTGCGGGACATCCCGGCATTATTCGCGGCCCCAAGAAAAAAGTTGTGGTCTTCAGCCGTCAGCGGGCCGATGTGGCTGAAGACAGCGGAAGGAAACACACCCTGACGTGTTGGCTGCCGTGGGGTTACTTTGGCTGGAAGCCTCCAGCTTTGCCAGCGGACACTTGTTGGAGAAACGACAATGGCGTTAGTTGAAAAGTACATAGACACCGTCCAGAAAACGTACATCGCCTACTGCGGGCGTCCGGCCGACCCGGTCGGCTTGGCTTATTGGACCGGTCAACTCGATTCGGTGAACGGTGACCTGAGTGCCATAATCGATTCGTTCGGTAACTCCAGTGAAGTCACAAGTCTGCTGGGGAACCTGTCGTATGAACAAAAAATCAACAAGTTGTATCAAAACCTGTTCAGCCGGGATGCCGATACCGCGGGCCTTGAGTACTACACCGCGGCGTTGGACAACGGTACCTCCACGCTCTCCTCCATCGCGATGGATATCGTGAACGGCACCATCGGCTCGGACGTCCCCTTGCTTGCCAACAAGCTTGCCGCGGCCAGGATGTTTACCTCCAGTATCGATACCTCTACGGAAATATTGGCGTATAACAGCAGTACGGTTGAGAGCGTGCGTACCTGGCTTTACGGGATAACCTCCACCGCGACGACGCAAGCCAGTGTGGATGCCCTTCTGTCGTCGATGACCTTCCCCTCGACATTGGCAGAAAGCAATGGCCAACTTATTCTTTCGGGAGAGCTGTCTTCCGACCTTGTCCTTGACCTGGGGGTGCCGAGTCTGTTGATCGGTGGAACAAGCTACGCCCTTGCCTCCGGGAGCCTCGCGGACGTAACCTCTGTGGACGCCTCCGGGCTTACCGGGAGCGGCGGGGTAAGTTTCACCGGTAGCGACGGCAGCGATGTGTACATTGCTTCTCCTGGCGGCGACACCATTCGCGGCGCGGGCGGTGCGGATACCTTAACCGGTGGCGCGGGCAGTGATACCTTTGTCTTTGAGGCAACGGCGGCGACGAACGGCCTGGATGTGATTAACGGTTTTGTGGCAGGCGGCAGCGACGTGCTCGATTTTTCAAAGTTCCTCAACGTCACCAGTACTGCCCACATCACCGCTGTTGATGCGCTCAGCACGGGGGAGGTGACGTGGGTGAACGGTGACGTGCTCGTCGTCGTTGGTGACGGCTTGACCACGGCGGCGGGGATTGCCGCTCTCTTCGGTGCCGGCAAGCCCTTTGCCGCTCCGACGGCCAGGGGCAAGGCAGTGGTGATCGCGGCGGATATCGTGGGTGACGCGGGGATCTGGTACCTTGTCAACCAGACCGACGTCACCAGTGTTGCCTCAAGCGAATTGACCCAGGTTGGCGTTTTGAGCGGTGTGAACAATGTCGGGCTGGTGCCGTTCGTGGCGGCTAACTTTGCCTGATTCGCGATGGCGTCGTGCCGTGGGGGCAGGGTGTTTGCCCGACGCCGTTTGTGGAGAATGTACCTTGCATGCAAGAATGAGCCGCTGTTAGCCAGGAGGAGATAGCATCTTGTCCTCACTGCGAGCGGCTCACCTCCATGCCCAAGCCGGCCGTTTCCCGGAAATGCTCGTTGTCTGTTCCCAGCTCATGGAGCGCCAGGCCGACGACGTCAACGCCCTCCTCGATATCGGCACCCTGCTGCAGAATTTCGGTTTTCTCTCCCTTGCCAGTGAATGCTTCAGTCGGGTCCGTTCGCTTGCCGGCGACGATTTGCGACCGGTGGTGAATCTTGCCAATCTCGCCCGCGAGCGGGGCGCGCATGCCGACGCCCGATGCCTGTATGCCGAGTTGTTGGCGCGGCGGCCCGATCAGCCGGTGATTCGCCGCAACGCCCTGGTGAGTCTCGAGTACGATCCGGATGTGTCTGACGCGGAGCGGCTGGCAGGGGCCAAGGCGTGGGGGGAGTGGGCGATCGGCCGGGCCGGCGGGCGGCGGGCGCGGCCGTTCCTCCGGCCGCTGACCGATGGGCGGCCGTTGCGGGTGGGGTATGTCTCTGCCGATTTCTGTCAGCACACCGTCGGCCTGTTCGTCAAGGACGTGCTCAAGAGCCACGATCCGTCGCGGGTGAACGCTTTTGCCTACAGCGCGGGGCAGGTGGCAGACTGGGTGACCGACGAAATCCGGGCCGCTTGTCAGTTCCGGGCCGTGGCGTCGCTCACCGATGTCGACCTGGCCGGACGCATTCGCCAGGACGAGATCGATGTCCTGGTCGATCTCTCCGGCCACACGGCGGGGTCTCGATTGACGGTATTTGCATACCGCCCCGCGCCGGTCCAGGTGAGCTGGCTTGGCTATTTCGCCACCACCGGACTGGCCTGCATGGACGCCGTGCTGCTCGACGAGTGGCACGACTCGCCCGGGACGGAAGCGCAGTTTGTCGAATCCGTCGTCGATCTGCCCGGTGGCCGATTTTGTTACACCCCGGTGCCCTGGGCGGCGGCCGTTGCCCCGGCACCGGTTGCGGCCAGGGGATATGTCACTTTCGGCTGCTTCAACAACACCGCCAAATTGAATCAGGGCGTTTTCGATCTGTGGGCGCGTATTCTCGCCGCCGTCCCTGATGCCCGGCTTGTTCTCAAGTGGCGCAATTTCAACGACGAGGCCCTGCGTCAGTCGGTGCGCGAAAATTTCGCCCGGCGTGGTATCATGCCGGAACGCATCGAACTGCGCGGGCCTTCTTTTCATGTCGACCTGCTCAAGGAATATGCCGACATCGACGTCGCCCTCGACACCTTCCCCTTTGCGGGTGGGCTGACGAGTTGCGAAGCCCTGTGGATGGGGGTGCCGGTGGTGACCTGGCCGCAGCGTCGGGTGGTGAGCCGCCAGACCTTTGCCTTTCTCTCCGCCATCGGACTGCCGGAGTTGGCGGCCGAGGATGCGGACGGCTATGCCCGGATCGCCGTGGAGTTGGCTCGAGACCGGGCGCGTCTGGCGGCCCTGCGAAGCGGGATGCGGAAAAGAATGGCGGCCTCGTCGCTGATGGATGTGGGCGGCTTTACCCGCCAGCTTGAACAATGCCTCATTGGCCTCTACCAGGAAGTCAACACCCGGGAGAACCGTTGCGCCATGGACCGGCCCAAAATCCTTCTCAATGTCGGCGCCGGTCACCCGGCGAGCGGTGCCAAGGTTCCGCAAGCCTTTCAGGCCCCGGAGTGGCGGGAGGTGCGCCTTGATATCGACCCGGCAAACGAGCCCGATATCCTTGGCTCAATGACCGACATGTCGGGCCTGGCCGATGGGAGCGTGGACGCCGTATACTCCAGCCACAACATCGAGCACCTCTATCCGGATGAAGTTCCCCTCGCCCTGCGGGAGTTCCTGCGGGTATTGAGGCCAGAAGGGTTTGCCGTCGTTACCTGCCCGGACCTTCAAGAGGCGGCGCGGATGATCGCCGAAGACAGATTGATGGAGGTGGCCTATTCCTCCCCCGGCGGGCCGGTGACTCCCTTTGACATTGTTTATTCCCATCGGAACTTCACCGGCCGCGATAAACCTTTTATGGCGCATCACTGCGGCTTTACGCTCACGGTATTGCTTGGTACGTTGAAGGCGAATGGCTTTGTTGCGGCGGCTGGAAAGCGGCGGCCGGCGGCCTTTGACCTGTGGGTGGTGGCGACCAAGGCCCCGATGGCGGAAGAGAAGCTGCGCGAACTGGCGGAGAGCGTATTGCCACGGTGATTGGATGACGCAAAACCTGCAACGTTTCACCACCGAATACATCGTCGCCGAGGATCGTATCCGACTTGCCGGGGAGGTGAAAGACGCCTCCCCGGTGGTGATCTGGCTGACCCAGCGGTTGCTCCAACGCTTGCTGCCGATGTTGCTGCAATGGCTGGAGGAGCGAGGCTCCGAGAGGCCCGGCGATGAGGTGTGGCAAACCTTCGCCCAACAGGCCGCGCAGGCCGAGCTGCCCCAGCAGGATCCGGTGCAGGCTGATGCCGCTTGTGCGGTCTGGCTGACAGAGGCGGTGGACATTGCTCATTCGGAGGAGACGGTTTGTCTGACTTTCCGAGGTGGCGGGAGCCTGATCGCCACCATGTCCTTGTCGGTTCAGCCCCTGCGGCAGTGGTTGGGGATCGTCTACGGTGCTTACCGCCGGGCCGAATGGCCGTTGGACGTGTGGCCGGACTGGATGAGGGAGAGTGGATCGGTGGCCCCCCGTCCGGATGTCCTGCTCCAGTGAATGGCTGCGCCTCTGCCGCCACCACCTTGCCGGCGCGTGGAGTCGCGCCGGGCCGGGGCTGGAGCGGTCCGGTCGGAACGGGATTCGTTTTGACATTCTTCCGCCTGCTAGGTAAGCTGCAGGACATCACCTGCGGATGGGCTAAGAAAGGCAGGGGCGGTTTGGTCTCCGGCGTCCTCGCCGTTGTTGCCAGCCACTCCTCTTCGCTTGCCGGCGCCGCTCTTCGGTAGCGTTGCCCGGACGGTCGTATCTTGAGTCCAGGAATACTGACGATGATCTATACCCCACTTATCAGCCGCTATGACGGTTCGTTGCAAAGCGACGATACAACTTGGACCGGGGTGGCGTACATCCACGACGGCCATGTCGCCGGTTCCGCGGTGTTACTTGCCTCCGGCCTCCAACTCCTGACCGTTGCGCACGTGGTCGATGCGCTGGACCCTGCCGAAAGCGAAGTGATCTTCGATACGGCCGAAGGGGCTGTTACCAGGCATGTGCAGTCCATGGTATCGTATCCGGGGAGCCTGCTCTCGAGCGATGGGATCTGGAACGACCTGGCCCTGGTTACCCTTGATCAGGCGGCGCCCGTGACCGCGGAGCGCTATGATCTGTACACCGACCGCGACGAGGTCGGCCAGAACGTCGAGCTGGTTGGTTACGGCCAGGCGCAGAATATCTATGGCCAGCAGTTGTCCGGGGTGCCGACAAGTCGCAGGGCGGGCGAGAACATCGTCGATGCCCTTGGCTCGGGCCTCGCCTCTTTTGGCTGGCAGGGGAGTCTTGCCGATCAGCTCATCTTCGACTATGACGACGGCACCTCTGCGCACGACGCCCTGGGGACGCTCCTGGGCGACGTGCAGCGAGGGGTCGGTGGCGCCGAGGCGATGATCACCCCCGGAGATTCCGGGGGCGGGCTGTTCATTAACCAGGATGGCAAATGGCTGCTGGCCGGGGTAAACAGTTCCGTTACCCGGCTTGCTGAAACCGATATCAGCAGTGGGGCGGACGGCTCGGTGGGCGATATCGGGCTTGCCTCCCGGGTGAGCAGTTACCGTGACTGGATCGAGACGTCCACCGGACAGGCACAGACGCCCTTGCCGCAAAGCGATACCCCGCCTCCCACGGCGGACGTGCCGCTTGAGGTAGCCGAGGGACAGGGAACCTGGTTCCAGGTGCAGCTGTCGCGGTCGGCCACGGAGCAGGCCACTGTCGATTTCTGTACCCGCGATGGCACTGCCATTGCCGGCCAGGACTACATCCCCACCAGTGGCACGCTCACCTTTGCCGAGGGGCAGCAGTGGGCGAAGATATGGGTGCAGACCCTGGCCGACGACCTGCTTGAAGGCGATGAAATTTTTTATCTGGTGCTCAGTAACCCCCACGGCGCCTCTTTCGTTGCCGGCCGGACCGAGCTTACCGCCATGCGAACCATTGTCGACGATCCCACCCTCACCGGCGTGACCCAGCTCGCGCCTGCGTTGTTCGGTTGAGCGTCGTGTCGTCGGCGTGGCGGACAGGATGGAAGGGTTTGACGGTCCCGTTGTGGCTTTAGGGTTCGCGGACAGCGTTATAGGGGAGAGCGAGGGGGCCGACACCGTGAGGTTTAGAAGGGCGACGCAGAGATGAAATTTTGGTGGGTGTTTCCGTTTGCCGCTGGTATTGCCTTGTTTCTGACGGGCTGCCTGCGTCGTTTCTCCATCGCCCGCCACTGTCTTGTTGACGTCCCCAACAACCGCAGCTCCCATGTCATCCCGACCCCGAGGGGGGGCGGCATGGCGATCGTGGGTTCCTTTTTTCTCTGCTCGCCATTTCTCTGGCGAATGGGCGTCTTGGCGACTTCCCAGCTGGCGGCCCTGTTGGTGGCGGGTTCGCTGGTGGCCATGATCGGTTTTTGGGACGATCTTGCCGGCGTCCCCTCTCATTGGCGGTTGCTGGTCCATTTCGTTGCGGCAGGGTGGGGGGTTGCCTGTCTGGGCGGCATGCCGCCGTTGCCGCTTTCCGGCAAACTGGTGTATCTCGGCTGGCCGGGGCATGCGGGGGCGGTGCTCTATCTCGTCTGGCTGCTCAATCTCTATAACTTCATGGACGGCATTGATGGCATTGCGAGTATTGAGGCGATCACTGTCTGTCTGGGAGGCGTTCTGCTCTACGCGATGTTTGTCCCCGGAGGTGGTCAACAGTGGGCGGTGCCGCTCCTGCTCCTTGCCGCGGTTCTCGGGTTCCTTTTTTGGAATTTTCCCCGTGCCAAGATATTTCTGGGCGACAGCGGCAGCGGTTTTCTCGGGATGACGCTGGGGCTCATGTCCTTGCAGGCGGCGTCACGCCAACCGAAACTTTTCTGGGGCTGGGTGATCCTGCTGGGGGTCTTCGTCGTCGACGCCACGGTTACCCTCATCCGCCGCGTGCTGCGACGGGAAAAATTTTTCATGGCCCATCGCAGCCATGCCTACCAACGGGCGGCCCGGATGGCCCGCGGCCACAAGGCTGTTTCCCTGGCCGTGGGAGGGGTCAATCTCTTCTGGCTGTTGCCGCTGGCGCTGCTTGTCGGCGGCGGGGTGCTGGACGGTGTCGTCGGGGTGGCGGGGGCCTATCTTCCCCTCGTTGGCGGAGCGCTGTTTTTTAAGGCGGGAGCCAGGGAGGCTTGATGAACGACGAACTCGTGCTCCGTTTCCAGGGAAGCCATGTATAAATTCAAAAAAACACCGTTCAGCAGGTTTCTTTTCTTTGCCTTTCTGGACATGTTTCTTTTCTCCTTGGCGCTGTATGCGGCGTTCGCGCTCCGCTTCGGTGGGGAGATGCCAGCGTACTACAGCAGCATGCTGGCGCCTGCCGCCCTGCTGTTCGTCTCCGTAGAGATATTGGCGTTTGGCGCCTGCCGCGTTTACCAGGCCAGCTGGTCCTATTTCGGCATGTACGAAATGTGGAATATCGTCAAGGCAATGACGCTTTCGTTGTTGCTCCTGGCGGGGGGGTCCTTGCTGTTGCGGGATTTTTCATTTTTCCAGCGGCTGCCTCGATCCATCCTCTTCATCAACTTTTTTTGTGCCCTTTTCTTTACCAGTGGCCTGCGGATCTCAAAGCGGTTCTATCTGCACATCTTAAAGGGGCAGAGCGGTTCGAGTCAGGGTAAGGCGACCCTGGTGGTTGGCGCCGGCAACGCCGGCGAGCAGCTGGTGCGTGATATGAAACGCAATTCGTATTCAGTGTACTGGCCAGTTGGCTTTGTCGACGATAATCCCCAGAAGAAGAATCTCAACATTCATGGCGTGAGGGTCCATGGCGGTCGGGAGATGCTGCCCGGGTTGGTTGCGCGCCTTGACGTGCATGCGGTTGTCCTGGCCATTCCCTCCGCCCCGGTCGGGGAGATCCGTGGCATCCTCGACTATGTCCACCAGGCCGGCATCACCGAGATCAAAACCATTCCCGGCCTGAACGAACTCCTCGGTGGCAAGAAGGTTTCACTCAACGACCTCAAGGAGATTCGTATCGAGGACATCCTGGGCCGCGAGCAGGCGGTGGTGGATACGGCGCTGATCACCGCCAGCCTTCGCGGCAAGCGGATACTGGTGACCGGGGCCGGCGGCTCCATCGGCTCCGAACTGCTCCGTCAGGTGATCCATTTCCAGCCCGAACGGGTGGTGGCGCTTGACATCGACGAAACCGAACTCTTCCACGTGGAGCAGGAACTCAAAGGGCAGGCCGAGGGGGTGCGGGTCTGCCCGGTGGTGGCCGATGTCCGCGATCGGGTGAAGATGCACTGGGTCTACGACAACCACCGTCCCCATGTGGTTTTCCATGCCGCTGCCTACAAGCACGTGCCGATCATGGAGGAGTACCCGGAAGAGGCGGTCAAGGCCAACATCTTCGGTACCCGGGTGGTGGCCGAGTTGGCCGTGCAGTTCGTCACCGAGCGTTTTGTCATGGTTTCCACCGACAAGGCGGTACGGCCCACCAACGTCATGGGCGCCACCAAGCGGGTGGCCGAGAAGATCGTCAAGGAGTTGGATGGCAAGGGCGTCACCCGTTTTGTCTCGGTTCGCTTCGGCAACGTGGTGGGCAGCCGGGGCAGCGTCATTCCCATCTTCCAGGAGCAGATCCGCAAGGGGGGGCCGGTGACCGTCACCCATGCCGAGATGACCCGTTACTTCATGTCCATTCCCGAGGCGGTGCTGCTCATCCTCCAGGCCGGTGCCATGGCCGACGGTGGCGAGGTCTATGTGCTGGAGATGGGCGATCCGGTGAAGATTATTGACATGGCCCGGGAGATGATCCGCCTCCACGGCCTGGAGCCCGACGTGGACATCCCCATCGTCATCTCCGGGATCCGGCCCGGCGAGAAGATGTACGAGGAGTTGCTCACCGCCCACGAGGATGTCGGCCGCACCAGCCATCCCAAGATCTGCAAGGCCAAGGATTCCAACCGCCACGATCCGGTTCTGAGCCGGCTGGGCAAGCTGGAGTCCCTGGTGAACACCCCCGATCACGTCGCCTTGCGGGGGGCACTGCAGGAACTCGTCCGCTCCTACCGGCCCGAGGTGCTGGCCGTCCAGGGGAGCCGGGGGCGGATCGTGCCTCTCAAGCGCGAGGCGGCTGGCGGAGGCGCCGGCGGCTGACGCGTCGTCCCCGGGGCCGACGGGGTTGTCCCTCTCTTTTCCCCCCTTCATTTTAGCGTTTGTCGCGGGTAGAAAAAATCTTGCAAATCTCTTGCTATCGGCGTAATGTGACCAGCTGGTCATATTATGAATGCTTCCCTGCCGCAGCCGAAAAACACCTTCCGGAATCTGCCCCCTGAAAAACAGGAGCGGATCATCGCCGTGGCCCTGGCCGAGTTCGCCGCCAGCGGCTATCGGAGCGCCAGCCTCAACAACGTGGTCAAGCGTTCCGAAATCGCCAAAGGCTCGCTCTACCAGTACTTTGCCAACAAGGAGGCGCTCTTCCTCCACATCTTCGAGCGGTTCACCGAGGTGGTCAAGGCGGTGACCCGAGAGGCGGTGGCCTCGGTGGCGGCGGCGGATTTTTTTGCCCAGCTCGAGGCCATCCTGTTCGCCGGCATCAGGTTCATCGACGAGCATCCCGATTACTTCCAGATCTATCTGCGGGTGCTCTTCGAGCAGGAGGTGCCGCAACGCGAAGCCCTGGTGGCCCGGCTTCGTCTCTTTCCCCTGGAGTACCTCGGCCCTCTCTATGCGGCGGGCCAGCGGCGGGGCGATATCCGGACCGATGTGGCCCCGGCGACGGCGGTTTTCATCGTTGATGCCACGCTGGAACGTTTTCTGCAAGCCTATGCCCGGCCCTATCTCGACAGTGGGCTGGGGTTGGCGGCAAGCGACGCGCAACAACTGCGCATGGCGGTGACGACCGTGATCAAGGTGCTGCGGGACGGGTTGTCCCCGCGGTGAGAAGTTTTCAGTGGACCTCCGGAGCGCCCCTGCTCCGGAGGGGGCTGTTGGCCGTCGGCTTTCTGGTGGCAAGAACAGTTTTCGAGCGGGAATTATTTAGGAGAATGCTATGGATGCGATGGTGAGAAACGCCGGTCTGGGCGATATCCTCGACAAGATCCGGGCGGGCGAGCGGCTCTCGCTGGACGACGGCCGCAGGCTCTACGAGACTCCAGAGATTCTGGCGGTCGGGTATCTCGCCAACATCGTTCGGGAGCGGCAGAACGGCGACAAGGCCTACTTCATCTATAATCAGCACATCAACTACTCCAACATCTGCACCAATCTGTGCAAGTTCTGCGCCTTTGGCAAGGACAAGAAGTCTCCCCAGGCATACGAGATGAAGGTCGAGGATGTCGTCCGGAAGGTGCGCGACCGGCTCGATGAGCCGATCACCGAGATCCACATGGTGGGCGGCATCCATCCCGACCTGCCTTACTCCTACTATCTGGACATCCTGCGCGGCATCAAGAGCGTGCGGCCCGAGGTCCACATCCAGGCATTCACCTGTGTGGAGATCGCACACCTGGCGGAGCTTGCCGGCAAGTCGTTGGCCGACACCCTGATCGAACTGCGCGAGGCGGGGCTCGGCTCCATGCCCGGCGGCGGCGCCGAGGTCTTCAGCCCCCGCATCCGGGCCATCACCTGCGAGAAGAAGCTCTCCGGCGAGGGCTGGCTCGAGGTGGCCAAGACCGCCCACCGGCTGGGGCTGCGCAGCAACGCCACCATGCTTTACGGCCATATCGAAACCATCGACGAGCGGCTCGAACATCTGGAGGCGCTTCGCCGCGCCCAGGACGAAACCGGCGGCTTCCTCACCTTCATTCCGCTTGCCTTCCACCCCAAGAATACCGAGATGGCGGATCTCTCCCGCACTTCGGGCATCGATGATCTTCGCAACATCGCCGTGTCCCGCTGTTTTCTCGACAACTTTCCCCACATCAAGGGCTACTGGGTGATGATCGGTCCCAAGCTCGCCCAGGTGGCGCTCTCCTTTGGCGCCGACGACATGGACGGCACGGTCAAGGAGGAGCTGATCACCCACATGGCGGGCGGCGAAACCTCCGGCGCCATGGCCGACACCGAGTTGATCAGGCTGATCAGGGAGGCGGGCCGGAAGCCGGTGGAGCGGGACACCCTGTACAACGTGATTCGGGAGTATTAAGCGCTATGGATGCAATCGATGAAAAAGTATTGAACGGCGAGCGGCTCAGTGTCGACGAGGCCATGGCGCTGGCCAGCGAGGCCGACTTCTACCGCCTCGGCTTCCTGGCCAACGCGGTGCGCAAACGGCTCCATCCCGAGCCCATCGTCACCTACGTCATCGACCGCAATATCAACTACACCGACATCTGCATCTCGGCGTGCAAGTTCTGTGCTTTCTTCAAGGCCCCGGAGGACGGTGACGGCTCGGTGCTCTCCTTTGCGGAACTGGGCCAGAAGATCGAGGAAACCAAGGCGCTGCGCGGTACCCAGATCTTGCTCCAGGGCGGCCTCCACCCAGACAAGCCCCTTGATTTTTACGAGGAGATGCTCCGCTTCATCAAGGGCTACGACATCCACGTGCATGGCTTTTCGCCGCCCGAGATCTGGCATTTCTCAACCCTCTCGGGGCTCACCGTGCCCGAGGTGATCGCCCGTCTTCAGAAGGCCGGCCTCGATTCCATTCCCGGTGGCGGAGCCGAGATCCTCTCCGACCGGGTCCGCGAGGCCACGGCACCCCGCAAGTGCACCGCCGACCAGTGGATCGAGGTGATGGAGCAGGCCCACGGCTTGGGGATGCGCACCACCGCCACCATGATGTTCGGCCACGTCGAAACCATGGCCGAGCGGCTCGAACATCTCACCCGGGTCCGCGACCTCCAGGACCGCACCGGCGGCTTCACCGCCTTCATCCCCTGGCCCTTCCAGTCGAAGAACACCGCCTTGTCCCACATCCCCGAAACCAGCGGCATGAATTACCTGCGCATGCTCGCCATTTCCCGGATCTTCCTCGACAACGTCGCCAACGTTCAGGCATCCTGGGTCACCCAGGGGCCCAAGATCGCCCAGCTTTCCCTCTTCTTCGGGGCCAACGACTTCGGCAGCACCATGATCGAGGAGAACGTGGTGGCGGCGGCCGGGGTGAGCTTCCGGCTCTCCGAGGCGGAAATCCGGCGGCTGGTTGAAGGGGCCGGGTTCGCCCCCCGACAGCGGCGGATGGACTACCGGCTGGTCGAGGCGGCGTAAGGCGGTAGCCGTGATGTCTGGTGAGGCCGTCTGTCATCGCGCCCCCTGGCTGATCACCGGCGCGCCCGGCGAGAGCGCGCCCACGGCCGACGGCGCGGTGGTGGTGGCCGAAGGGCGTATCGTTGCCCTGGGCCCCTTTGCCCGCTGCCGGGAGCTTGCCGCCACGGTGACGGACCACGCGGGCGCGGTGCTGACCCCGGCGCTGGTCAACGCCCACACCCATCTCGAACTCTCGGCCCTGGCCGAGCTGGGGCAGGGCGAGGCGGCGACGGGCGACATGCCTTCATGGATTGCGGCCTTGCTTGCCCGTCGGGCCGCGTTTGCTGCGGCAGGAGCCGCCATCGAAACCGCACGCCGGCAGGCCCTGGCAAGCCTTGTCGATTCGGGCTGCGGCCTCATCGGCGATATTGGCAATGATCCGGCTGGCGCCGCTTTGGCCGCTGCCGCCACCGGCGCCGAGATCCAGTTCTTTCTCGAACTGCTGGCGCTGACCGCCGCAAGCGAGGCTCAGGCCCTGGAGCGGCTGGCGGCGCTCGCGCCCACCATGGTGGCCGCGCCGCACGCCCCCTACTCGGTGACCCCGCGGCTGCTCACGGCTTTAAAAGAGCGGTGCCGCCGGCTCGGCCAGATCTATTCCGTCCATCTCGCCGAATCCAGGGATGAGGTGCAGTTGCTTGCCGACGGCTCGGGCGGGTTTCCGGCCTTCTTGCGGGCGCGGCAGGTATGGGACGGCAGTTTCCGGCCCCCGGCGGCAAGCCCGGTGGCCTATCTCGATCGCTTGGGGGTGCTCGACGCTCGGAGCCTCTGTGTTCACTGCGTGCAGGTGGATGGGGCGGACATCGCCACCCTGGCCCGCAACGGCGCCAAGGTTTGCCTCTGTCCCGGCAGCAACCGCCAGATGGGGGTGGGCCGGGCACCGGTGGCCGACATGCTCGCCGCCGGTCTCTTGCCCGCCCTGGGGACCGACAGCCTGGCCAGCAACCCGCAGTTGAACGTCTGGCAGGAGATGCGGATCCTGCGCGAGGAGCTGCCCGAGCTTGCCCCGGGCCTGGTCTTTGCCATGGCTACCCGGGGCGGGGCCGAGGCATTGGGGCGGGGGACGACGCACGGCCAGCTCGGGGTGGGACGGCCGGCGCGGCTGCTCGCGGTGACGGCCCAGGGGGTGCGCGGCCACGAGGTCTTCGAATTTCTCACCACCGTGGGCACCGCTGCCACGGTGCAGCGGTTGGGGTGAACACGATGCGAATACGGGCACGGATCGGCATGGTCAACTTCATCAACACCGCCCCCCTCTACGAGGTGTGGCGGCGCACCGTCGTGCGGCCCGAGTGGCAGGTGACCGAGGCGACGCCGGCGGTGCTCAACGGCATGCTCTATCGCGGCGAACTCGATCTCGGCTTTTTTTCCTCCCACGAGTACGCCGTGCATCCGGGCAGTTACAAGATCCTCGGTGATCTCTCCATCAGCGCCTCGGGGCCGGTGGGCAGCGTCATGCTCCTCTCCACGGTGGCGCCGGACGAACTCGCCGACAGGCTGGTGCTGCTCAGCGTGCAGTCGCAGACCTCGGTGAGTCTGGTGAAGATCGTGCTTGAAGAGTTTTACGGTGTTGCGCCCCGTTACCGCGCCGGGGTGGCGACAAGTGGCGTTGCCGCAGGCCAGGAGGCTCCGGCCGCGGTGCTGGTCATCGGCGACGAGGCGCTCAGGATGCGGGGGCTTGCCAACTACCCCTTCCGTCTCGACCTGGGCGAAATCTGGCACCAGCACACCGGCCTGCCATTTGTCTTTGCGGTGTGGGCGGTGCGGGAGGAGTTCTGCGCCGCCGACCCGGACACGGTGGTGGCGATCCATCACGAGCTTGGCCGCTGTATCCGCGAGGGCAAGCAGGAGCTGCGGGAGATCAGCAGCCGGGTGGCCCCCCGGGTGCCCATGCCGGCGCAGGAGTGTTTCGAGTACCTCTCGGGCCTTGAATACGACCTGGGGCCGGAGAAGCAGGAAGCGCTGGCCCTTTTTTTCAAGTATCTTATCAAGCGAGGGGAGGGGGCTTACGAGGCCCTGCCGCTCAAAATATGCGGATGAATGTGACCTATGCGAACCCCTGAAGAGAAGAAAACCTTTGTCCGGGAGAAGTTCTCCTCCATAAGCCCCAAGTACGATTTCCTCAACTCCGTGTTGAGTTTCCAGATCGATCGTTACTGGCGCTGGGTGACCACCAAGGAACTCAAACCCTTCCCCGACGGACCGGTACTCGACCTCTGCGCCGGCACCCTGCCGCTGTCGCTCGAGCTTGCCCGGCAGGCCAAGCGCCGCCAGGTGCTGGCGGTGGATTTCTGCGAAGACATGTTGCGGGCCGGGGTCGAGAACATGCCGCGCGACGAGCGGCGGCAGCGGATTCTGCCGGTCTGTGGCGACGGCGAGGAGATCCCGGTGGCCTCCAACACGGTGTGGGGCATCACCGTGGCCTTCGGGGTGCGCAACCTCGCCAACACCCAGCAGGGGTTGAACGAGATGCACCGGGTTCTGAAGCCCGGTGGCAAACTCCTGATCCTTGAATTCTCCCGGCCGGCCAACCCGGTGGTGAAGCCCGTTTACAGCTTCTATTTGAACCGGGTGCTGCCCAAGGTGGCGGGGCTGGTTTCGGGCGACAAGGAGGCATACGAGTACCTGGCCAGCTCCATCGCCGAGTTTTACGAGCCCGACGTGCTGCTCGGGATGATGGACAAGGCCGGCTTTGCCAGGGTTCACCGGCGGCCCATGACCTTTGGGATCGTTTCCATCTACGTGGGGGTGAAATAGTGTGCCTCCCCGGCAGTTCCGCGTCCGCTTCGAGGTCTCCCAGTGCTCGTTTGCCTGCGGCACCGTTGGAGATGTGCGGTTCCGGGGGAATTGACAAGACTTGCTTTGCAAACTGAACAGATGCAAATGAGTAAACGGATCATCTTCGCCATCACCGGCGCCACCGGTTCACTCTACGCCGTGGAGTGCCTCCGACTTCTCCATGAGGCCGGGGTGGAGGTGCACGGTATCGTTTCGCCGGCCGGCGAACAGGTGCTCGCCCTTGAGCTGGGGCAGACGGTGCGTGACCTCGATCCCCTGGTCCACGCCTGGCACGACGCCAAGGATTTTGCCGCCCCCATGTCCAGCGGCTCGTCCCGTTTCGACGCCATGGTGGTGATGCCCTGCACCATGGGGACGCTGGCGGCGGTGGCCAACGGCATTTCCGCCAACCTCATCCACCGGGCCGCCGACGTCACCCTGAAGGAGAGGCGGCCCCTGCTGCTGGTGGTCCGCGAAACTCCCTTCAACCGCACCCATCTCACCAACATGCTCGCCGCCCACGACGCCGGGGCGGTGATTTTCCCGGCCATGCCCTCTTTCTATCACCAGCCCCGTAGCCTGGCCGAGATGGCCCGCGCCTTTGCGGCGAGGATCTGCGACCAGCTGGGCGTTGCCGTGCCGGGGGTGCAGCGGTGGGGGAAGAACCAGGCCCAGGAACAGCCCGACCGGGACTAAATGATTTTTGCGGATAAAAGCGTGAAAAAAATTCAAGCCCCTCATGCCAACATCATCGGCCAGTACAAAAAATGTTGAAGAAAATCGTCATATTCCTTGAAATGATCAAGTTCGAACACACCGTGTTCGCCTTGCCCTTCGCCTTGATGGGCGCCTTCCTGGCCGCTGGCGGCGTGCCCGGCGCGGCGGTGTTCGGCTGGGTGGTGCTGGCCATGGTGGGGGCGCGCACCAGTGCCATGGGGTTCAACCGCATCGTCGATGTGGAGTTCGACCGGCGGAACCCCCGCACCGCCGATCGGGCGCTCGCCGCCGGCACCATCCGCATGGGCGAGGCATGGGCCATGGTGCTGCTGGCCGCCGGGCTCTTCTTCTTCGCCTGTTACAACCTGAACCGGCTCACCCTGATCCTTTCGCCCTTTGCCCTGGGGCTCACCTTTTTCTACTCGCTCACCAAGCGGTTCACCTGGCTCTGTCACGTGGTGCTCGGTCTGGCCCTCGCCTTCTCGCCCCTGGGCGGCTTTGTCGCCGTCAGGGGGAGCCTCACGGGTTTTCCCTGGGTGCTCTCCGTCGGCGTCGTCCTCTGGGTGGCGGGTTTTGACACCGTCTACGCCTGCCTTGACGCCGACTTCGACCGCGAGGCGGGCCTCTTCTCGCTGCCTTCCCGTTTCGGCCGCGAGCGGGCCTTCAAGTTTGCCGTCTTTCTGCACGCCTTGGCCTTTGGCTGCTTCACCGCCACCGGGATTCTGGCCGGGCTCAACTACCTTTACTTCATCGGGATCGTGCTCACCGCCGGGGCACTCTTCTACCAGCACCTCATCGTCAACCCCGGCAACCTCTCTCGGATCCAGATGTCTTTTTTCACCATGAACGGCCTGATCAGCCTAACCCTCTTCATTGCCACCTGGCTGGCCTTGGTGGTAGGTTGACCAGACGGAAGCACGCGCCGGGCACCGAATCCGGAGTTCATCTTCGGTTGTTCGTCCCGGCGGCACCGGGCGGCCGCGTCCCGCAGAGGGACATCCGGCTTGCCGCGCATCTCCGGTCCCCGGGCAGGCGCTTATTTGGTGAAGGATGACGATAGGGTGGAAGGGGGAGGATGCCAGGTGCGGTACCTGGATATTGTCGGGGCAGTGCCCCCTGGCAGCGAACATTTCTTGCCAGGGGCGCGGCTTCGTTCTATTATGGGAAGGTTCATCACTTACTAATAACAAGGAGATATGGGGTATGTTGCGAGAGTTGAAGATGATGCGGGCGGCCGTGGCTTTGCTGGTGGCGTTGGCGGTCTTTGCCACTCCGGCGTGGTCCGCCACCAAGGAAGCCGCCAGTGACGTGGTGGTCACGGTCAATGGCACTGCCATCACCCGGCAGGATTTTGACCGCGAGATGATGACCGCCCAGCAGTACTTTGCAGCCATGGGGCACGAGAATATCCAGGGCGACAAGCTGGAGCAGGTCAAGCGGGCGGTACTGAACAAGTTGATCAGCAGCACTCTTCTCCTGCAGGCGAGCAAGAAGGGGGGGATTAAGGTGGACCGGGCCAAGGTCGAAGCGGAAGCCAAGGGATTTCGGGGCCGTTTCTCCAGTGACAAGGAGTATCAGGCCGCCATTTCCAAGCTCCACATCTCCGAGGCCGGTCTGCGGGAGAAAATCAGCGAGGGGATGGCCATCCAGGCGTTCATTCAGCGCGATTTCACCGACAAGGCCAAGGTGACCGAGAAGGAGATCAAGGAGTACTACGACAACAACTCCGCCGCCTTTCATAAGCCGGAGCAAGTGAAGGCGAGCCACATCCTTATTTCCGTCAAGCCCGATGCCGACGCGGCGACCAAGAAGGCGGCCCGCGAAAAGCTTGAGCGGATCCGCAAGCAGATCCTTGCTGGGGGCGATTTCGCCGCCTTTGCCAAAAATAACTCCGACTGCCCCAGCAAGACCCAGGGGGGCGATCTGGGTTATTTCAGCCGCGGCCAGATGGTGAAGCCCTTCGAGCAGGCCGCCTTCTCGATGATGCCCGGCGATATCAGCGATATCGTCGAAACCCAGTTCGGCTACCATATCATCAAGGTCGTCGACAAGAAACCGGCTACCACCATAAGCTTTGCCGACGCCCATGACCGGATTGCCGAGCACCTGAAGCAGGTCAAGGCGCAGGAAGATGTTTCCGCCTATCTCAAAAAGCTGCGTAAGGAAGCGAAGATAGTGCCGGATACGCCGGCAGAGTGAGAATTTCCGGCACCGGCGGGGGGGACTGCCCCCCCCCTGTGGCGGCCAGGCTTGCAATACGGCTCGCGCTCCCTTTTTCGGGGACGCGAGCCGTTTGTTTTTGGTGGCGAAGGGATTGAGGTCGGACTTGCCTGGGAGACAAAAATAGCCGATACTCTCTTTGGGATCGGCCCGGGGGGTGAGGGGCAGGGCCGATCCCGGCCGGCCACAGTCGGTGCCTCATCGCAGCTGGGGGCGTTGGGGCGGGGTGCCGTCTGGATCGGCGGCGGGCCAAGGAGAAGGGGGAGGAGCGTGCGGCGATGATGGAGTTCCGGAAAGTGGTCGTCCGGCTGGCGGGGCGGTTGGTGGTCGCTGCCGTGGCGGTGGGGGTTGGGCGTCACCTCATTGTCACCGCCGAGGTGGGGGTGGCCGGGCTTGCCCGGTTGCTGTCGGCCATGCTCTGTTTTGTCGCCGCTGGGATGATCTTTGCCCCGGCGCTGATCCGCCTTCTTGCCGAGCTGACCGGGGATGTCTGCTTCAGCGGCGGGTTCGGCGCCCCTGCCCGGCCCCAGTACCTGATCGCCGCCGATCGGCGGGCGCGGGGGCAGTATGCCGAGGCGCTGGCCGAGCTTGACAAGATCGTCACCGAGAATCCCCAAGAGGTGCGCGCCTACCTGGAAATGCTCGACATCGCTCTGGCCGAAATGGGCGATCAGCAACAGGCCAGGGTCATTTATCGGCGGGGCAAGAAGGCTCTTGCCAAGGCCCAGGATCGGGAGGCCCTGGTCTTTGCCTACCAGAAGGGATGCGCGACCCTGGTCGGCGAGGCGGAATAAATCGCGGCCGGCGGTTCGGGGCGTGGGCGGAAATTATTTTTTGGCGCCGTATTTGGTGCGGTACTTGGCCTGCAGGGCGAGGAGGGTGCCCAGGTATGCCTCCCGGCCGGAGAGATTTTCTGAAACCTGCATCTCCTCGATGGTGGAACGCAGCGGGTCGCGAATGTCGATGCCGTAGCGGTTGAGCCCCTGATCGTTGGCTCGGTCGATGATCAACACCGCGTAGTATTTGACCAGCATCCGGACCCGCGAGTCGCGGCGGAACAGGTAGGACTGGCCTCCCAGGGTGTTCAAGAAGAAGCCTGCGTAATCGTAAAGGCCGGCAAGCGGCAGGCGCAGGGTTACGACCTGATCCTGGCACTGGGGATCCAGCTCCGACCAGTGGTAGAAGTCGGCCATGGCCGTTTCGATGTCGCCCGCCTCGTGGTTCAGGATGTCCTTGATCAAGGAAAGGTCGTCCTTGCCGAGCACCCGATAGAAGTGGGCCGAGTTGGTCAGAATGGTGAACAGATCGTCGTTCTCACGGACCACCACCGGCGGGTGGGCGAAGAGTTTTTTCGCCACCTTGGCGAAATGGGCACCACTCTTTTCCTTGATCCCGTATGTGGCGAGGTACCCCCGCTGGTCGAGGCGACCGAAGAATGCTTCAAGCTTGGCCGCTGCCGCTTGGCAGGGGGTCTTGGCCTCTGGTGCGGGGGGCGGGGTGGCCGCCTCGGCTGGCATCGGTGGTTCTGTCTGCGAAGCGGCAACCGTTGGCGGTTGCGGGGCCGGCGCGGTTTCTTGAACCAGGGCCGGGGCGGCTGGCCGGTGGATTTTCTGCCAGGCGAAATAGCCGAGTCCGGCAAGGCCAATGGCAACCAGAACGGCCACCAGGGCGGTGGTATTCTTATCGGGGCCGGTGGATTTCATCTTGGGCATGGCGAATAGTCCTCAATGAGAAGGTTTGAGGAGGGAGACCCGTAAATTACCGTACTTTATCCCGGCTTACCGGTGAGGTCAAACGAAATATCGGTTGCGGTCGGCCCCGTCCAGCGCCGTGGCAGAGGGGAATGAAATCTGGACGCTGGTAGCCGGTGAAACGGTGGCGGATGACCGTCGACGGATCAGCGGCGCGGTGCTTTTGCCGCGGGAAGTCAGGCAAGGTGGGGTGTCGGCAAGGGAAGGGCCGTAAATCGCGGCGGCGGTTTACGGCCCGGCAGTGTCAATACCCGGAGCAGGTGGCCCGACAGGGAGTCAGGCGGCCACGGTGATGACCGAATTTTCGGAACCGAAGGCGTTTGCCTGGCGGTTGGGGTTGGCCGGATCGGTCCACCAGTCACCGTCCACCACGAACCGGTACTCGTATTGGCCCGCCTTGAGATTGACCTTCTTTTTGAAGACCCCCCCCTTGAAACGGCGCATCTTGTAGCCTTCGCCGTTCCAGTCGTTGAAATCCCCCACCAGGAACACCTCCTGGGCATCCGGGGCGGTGAGGACGAATTCCGTCGAGGCCGGGGCCGCCGATTTTTTCTTGGCAGTCGTTGTCGTTTTCTTGGCCGCTGACTTGCAGCCCTTCATTCCACAGGTCATTATCTTTCCCCCTCAATGCCGATTTGGTTATGGTCGCTGATGTGGACTCTGCGAGGATTTCCAACGATATAAACCATACTGGGGTATCGGCGGCGTTGCTGTCAAATGAAAACTTTCCCCAGGCGGGCCGGGGAAGAACGGCCGCAGGCCCTGCAGCACGCCGGATTCAGCCAAAGGTGAGGCGGTTGAAGCCGCCTCTTTCGAACCATGGGCGGGTGGCATCGATCCCTTGGGTTTCGATGATGAAGACTTCCAGCACCAGATAGACGCGGGTGCCCCGGCGGACGCAACCGGTGAGGGTGTCGCCGTGGTGGCCGAGGGCGGCATGCAGGTGGAGCCTGGGTTGGTCGCCCTCCCAGAAGATGGTGCCGGTGCCCAGTACCTCGCGCACCGAGTCGAGTTTGGTCCATACCGGCTTGGGCGGCATCACCGGCTCCTCGGGACCGGTGACAACCTCGGCCTCCCGCAGGCCGCCGATGACGTGGAACCAGCCGTTGCGGATCTCTTCCTTGCGGATCAGTTCGGTGAGTTCACCGAGAAAATCGTCGCCGTCGTCAAAGCGGACCGCGAAAATCCGGCCCATTGTACCATTTCTGTATTCCATGGGGCGCTTGTCCCGTGTGGTACTCATCGGGCACCGGCTCTGTGCGGCAGCGTCGGTGCCCGGTGAGGGGTTGTCGATGGTGGTGGAGCCGGAGTGCGACCGGTCCGGATCCGCCGGTGATCAGCCGTAGCGGGTCTGTTCCCTGGCGGCGCGCAGCAACCGGAAGACCTCGCGGCCGTATGTCGGTTTGCGGCTGCGGGCGTAACGTCGCGCCGCCTGGTTGACGGCGGTGAGATCCAGGGCCGGCAGTTCGGTTGCCGCGGTGGCGGCGAGTTCGCTCCGCCATTCCTCGCCCAGGGTTTCGCCCTCGGCCTGGGCTTCCTGGAAGGCGGCGATGGCCTCGCTCAAGATATCCTGGCGTAATCGCTCCAGTTCGTGGAGGGCCTGGTCCTGCTTGAGCTTGGAGCCCTTGCGTTCTTCGAGAAAGGAGAGAAACGGTTCCGGATCCAGGTCGCGCAGCTCCTTTGCGATGTACTTGACCTGACGTTTGCGGGCGCTGCCCTTGAGGGGCTTGGCGCTCTTGATCTCCTGGCGCAGGAAATCGTCGGCCGGCAGTTTGGCGATATCGTTGCCCGACAGCTCGACCAGTTCGTGGGCCAGTTGTTCGATGGCCTTGGCGCGGCGTTTCTGTTCGGAGCGGCTGAGGGTGGTATCCATAGCCTTTTGTCGTTTGGTGAGAGGGGAGTTGCGGCTGGCCTAACCGGCAAGCGGGCCGGCGCGGCCCCTGTTTTGGCCGTTCTTTTTCGGTTGCCAGCCGTCAGGCTGCTCGGTAAAATCAATGACTTCCCGGCACGGCTTTTGGCAATTCCGTCAGATTTTCAATATTACTAAGGAAACGATCCCATGGCGACACAAACTTTCACCGTCACCCAGCCCACCCGCATCCGTTTCGGCATCGGCGTCATCGCCGACCTGGCCTCCATGGTCAAGGATCTGGCCGGCAACAAGGTCTTCCTGGTCGTGGACCCGGGGCTTGTCAAGGCCGGCCTCGTCGATCGGATCACCGCGTCGCTCACCACGGCCGGCGTGCCCTTTGTCGTCTACGATCAGATTGATCCCGAGCCGGGGTTGAAGCTCGCCGACAACGGCGCCAAGCTCGCCAAGAAGGAGAAATGCGACTGCGTGGTCGGCGTGGGCGGCGGCTCGGCCATGGATGTAGCCAAGGCGGTGAGCATTCTGCTCACCAACGGCGGCAAGGCCGAAGACTACCTCGGGCTCGGCAAGATCAAAAAGCCCGGGGTGCCCAAGATCATGGTGCCCACCTCGGCCGGAACCGGCGCCGAGGTGACCTTCACCGCCGTCTTCATCAACGAGAAGACCAAGTCCAAGGGGGGCATGAACGGTGACCCCCTTTATCCCGACGCCGCACTCCTCGATCCGTCCCTGACCGTTTCGCTCCCCCCCCATGTCACCGCCGCCACCGGCATCGACGCCCTGACCCACGCGCTTGAGGCCTTTGTTTCCACCCAGGCCCATTCGATTTCCGACATGTACGCGCTTGAGGCCATCGGGCTGATCAGCGCCAATCTGCCCATGGCTTATGCCCACGGCGGCAACCTGGAGGCGCGTTCGGCCATGCTGCTGGGGAGCCTCCTTGCCGGCAAGGCGCTCGCCACCGCCGGCGTCGGCCTGGTCCACGCCATGGCCTATCCCCTGGGCGGCATGTTCGGCATCCCTCACGGGTTGGCCAATGCGGTGCTGCTCCCCTATGTCACCGCCTACAACCTGATCGGCAATCCGGAGAAGTTCGCCACCATCGCCGAGGTGATGGGGATGAGCGTCGACAAGCTTTCGCTGCGCGAGGCGTCCGAGGCGGCGGTGGAGGCGGTTTACAACCTCAACCAGGACGTGGGCATTCCGTCCACCCTGGCCGAACTTAAGATCCCGGCCAAGAAAATCCCCGAAATGGCCAAGATCGCCCTTACGGTCACCCGGCCGGTGGAGAACAATCCCCGCAAGCCTACCATGGAGGAGGTCATCGCCGTCTACGAACAGGCATTTGCCGGCTGGGAACACCATCACCATTAAGGAGTTGTCGTCCGGAAAACCTCTTCTCCGGATGGCGCCGTTAGCTTGTCAGCCATTGGCTGTTGGCAGAGTCTGCTGGTTTCGGTATGGTTTTGCTGATGGCCAAACGCCAATGGCAACGGCTTTCCGGTCGAGACGACAGATTCCGGTCCGACACGTAGTGAACAACAACAAACGCCGGTTCACGGCGTTTCCCGAGAGAAGAGAGGACGCACGATATGCCAGGATTCGAGGTTTTTGGCGAGGAAGAGAAAAAAGAGATCATGGAGGTGCTGGACACCGGCGTGCTGTTCCGTTACGAATTCGGCGAGCAGCGGCGTGGGGTTTACAAGGTCCGCACCTTTGAGGAGAAGTTTGCCGCTTACTGCGGAGTGAAGTACGGCCAGGCGGTGACTTCGGGGACCGCCGCCCTCAAGGTGGCCCTGGCCGCCCTGGGGGTCGGAGTGGGTGATGAGGTGATCACGCAAGGGTTCACCTTTGTCGCCACCTGGGAGGCGATTCTCGACGTGGGCGCCATTCCGGTTTTCGCCGAGATCGACGAAACCCTCAACATGGATCCGGCTGATCTTGAAAAGAAGATCACCGACCGTACCCGGGCCATCATCCCGGTGCACATGATGGGGGCGCCGGCCCGCATCGAGGAGATCGTCGCCATTGCCGACCGGCACAACATCCCGGTGATCGAGGACACCGCCCAGGCCGCCGGTGCCGTTCTCAACGGCCGCCGGCTGGGCAGCTTCGGTGCCTGCGGCACCTTCTCCTTCGACGCGGTGAAGACCATGACCACCGGCGAGGGCGGCATGGTGGTCACCAACGACCAGACCCTGTGGCGCAACATGAGCGAGTACCATGACCACGGCCACGACCATGCCGTGAACCCCGGCGGCCGGGGCGGCGAGGGCCGGAGTTTCGTCGGCTTCAACTTCCGGATGATGGAACTCCAGGGCGCCATGGGGCTCGCCCAGCTCGCCAAGCTGGACGGCATGATCGCCTCCCAGCGCAAGAACAAGGCGGCCATGAAGGAGGCGGTCAACCAGCTGCCCGGGGTCACCTTCCGCACCATTCTCGATGAGGCCGGCGACTCGGCCACCTTCCTCGCCTTCCTGCTCCCCGATGCGGCGAAGACCCGCAAGGTCAACGAGGTGCTGGCCGCCAACGGAGCCGGCGCCGTTTACTTCGCGGTCAACACCTGGCACTACTACCCCAAGTGGGAGCATCTGCTCGGCGGCAAGACCTTGGCCCACAACGGCTGGCCCTTCGCCGACCCGGGTTCCAAGCGCAAGGTGGTCTACGATCCCCAGGCGCTGCCCAAGTCGGCGGCGATCATGGATCGGACCCTGGTCTATCAGGTGCCGGTGAAGTTGAGCGCTGAGCGGCTCGCCCAGATCCGCGACGCCCTTGCCAAGGCTGCCGCCGCCATCTGACCTGACGCTTCTCCCGTTACCTCAACACAAAAAACGCCTCTCCCCACCGGGAGGGGCGTTTTTTGTGGCGCGTTCGGCGGAGTTCTCGCCCGGAAGTTGCCGGATTTGCCTTCCCTGCCAGTGGAACGTTGCTTTGTGGTCGTTGAGTTTGTTATGATTTGGTGACCTGCGGCGCGGTGCCGGGCGTGGCCGCCACTTTCCGGAGCCCGAGGCCGCCGGCGGGCCATGGGCTCCGGCATTGGAAGGTGGTGCGTTTCGGGCCGCTTCTCGCCAATTCACCTTTGGCGGAGCTTTTTTCCCCACCGTACTCCAGGAGAGGCCGACTGGCGCCAAACCGGCGACCAGGCCCAATATCTTTCGCGATGGCAGACACCGCCCAGGCCAAAGGCCCTGACAACTCCCGTGTGCAACGGCTCTGCTATACGGATTTCGAGATTCCGGTCGGCGCCGAGGTCTTCATGCAAGGTGATGACCGGGCCGACCGTTTCCAGACCAGCTTTGTGGGCATGGAGAGAAAGAACTTCCTTCTCTTCAGGCAGCCGCGCCGCCAGGCCGGCCAGACGCTGCAACCCCAGGCATCCCTGACGGTTCGTTTCCTGGTCGAGAATCTGGTTCTTGGCTTCAAGGCCACGGTGCTGGCGGTGATCGACAAACCTTTTCCGCTCCTGTTCATCAGCTACCCGGACTGCATCGAAGCCCTTGATCTGCGGCAGGACGACCGGGTTCGGTGTTTCCTGCCGGCGACCCTTTATCGCGACGGCCAGGAGGCGCAGGGCAGGATCGTCGATCTGAGCAGGAGTGGCTGCCAGGTGGTGCTCGACCTGGCGGCCACTCCCGTTACGCTGCTGACCGAGCCGATCCCCGGCGCGGAAGTCTTTTGCCAGTTTCGCCTGCCGGAAAGCGACGAAGATCTCTACTCCAAGGGCGAAATCCGCTTCGTGGAGGAGAAAAACGGCAAAGCGCGGCTCGGTATCCGTTTTGTTGACCCCGAAGAGCCGGTCGCCAACGGCGTCCAGCAGTTCGTCGCCGCAACCATGGACTACCTGGAGGGCGCGTAGCAGCAGCTACCGTGTCGACCATGTCGCTTGTCTTTAATGAAGCCGAGATTAATTTCCATCCCATCTTCGTGGCCCGGCAACCGATTTTCACCCATGAGGAAACGGTCTGGGGTTACGAGCTGCTCTTTCGTCACAGCGATCAGGTCAACGCCGCCACTGTTCCGGATCAGGTGGTGGCCACCGCCAAGGTGCTGGCCGATGGTTTCACCATGGCCACTCACAATCTGGCCCGGGATAAGAAGATTCTGATCAATTTCCCGCAACAGCTGCTTCTGGACGGGATCCCCCTGGCGCTGCCCAGCGAACTCTGCATCGTCGAGATCCTGGAGACGGTGGCTCCGGTGCCTGAGGTCATCGCCGCCTGCCGCAAGTTGAAGGAAGCCGGTTATATTCTGGCTCTGGACGACTTTGTCGGCGAGCCCGGCTTTGAGCCGTTTCTTGAGTTGGCGGATCTGGTCAAGGTGGACATCCTCGGCCGGAAGGGGCCGGAGATCATCAAGATCGCCCAGGGATTACGGAACTACCCCTGTCGGCTGCTGGCCGAAAAGGTGGAGGACCGCGCCACCTACCAGTTGACCCGGAGCCTGGGCTTTAGCTATTTTCAGGGCTATCTGTTCAGCAAGCCGGAGATGGTCCGGGGGCGGAAGATCTCCAGCAACAACGCCGCCAGGATCCCGTTGCTGCGGGAACTGGCCAACGAGGAGTACACGCTGGGCAAGCTGGCCCGGATCATCGGCCAGGATGTTTCCCTGAGCTACCGGCTTCTCCAGCACATCAACTCTTCCTTCTATGCCCTTCCCCAAAGGATTCAGTCCATTATCCAGGCGACCACCCTCATGGGCGGCAGGGCGTTGCGCCACTGGCTGATGGCCATCGTCCTCTCCGACCTGGACCAGGAGCCGCGCGGTCAGGAGCTGGTTTTCACCGCCGTCTGTCGCGCCCGTTTCCTGGAGCAGCTCGCCTGCCGGGCCAAGGCGATGCCCTATGGTGCGGCGACCATGTTCCTGCTCGGCCTCTTCTCAAACCTCGATGCCATCCTCGGGCTTGAGATGGCGGAGATCATGACCGGCATGCCGTTCTCCGAGGAGATCAAAGCGGCGCTCTGCGGCAGTCAAAATGACCCCCGGCAGTGGCTGGCCCTGGCCGCCGCCATCGAGATCGGTGACTGGCCGGCGGTGGAAAGCCTGCTCCTGTGCCATCGCCTCTCCCCGGCGACCGTCGCGCTGCTTCACAGCCGCGCCCAGACCTGGGCGCGGGATCTGTTGACCACCTCCCGTAGCTGAAGGTATCGCCGTCGAGCCGTGGCGGATCGGCGGGACAACCCGTCCTGGTCACTCCGCACCGTGGAGCCTGATGAGGAGCGGGGCGATTTCGGCAAGCGGAAGGACGTGGTCGGCGCCCCCGGTGGCCAGGGCCGCCTCGGGCATGCCCCGGAAACTTGCCGTGGCGGGCGTCTGGACGATGGTGGTGCCGCCCATGGCCTTGACGGCGGCGAGCCCCCGGGCTCCGTCGGCATTGGCGCCGGTGAGAATCACCCCGATGAGGTTTTCCCGGAACACGTCGGCGGCGGATTCGAAGAGGACGTCCACCGAGGGACGGGAAAAGCTCACCGGGTCGTCCACCGCCAGCGCCAGGTGCAGGGTGTCGTCCACCAGCAGATGGTAGTTGGGGGGGGCCAGGTAGACGGTGCCGGGGATGATCGGCTCCATGTTGTCCGCCTCCTTGACGGGGAGGGAGCAGCGGTGGTTGAGGGCGCGGGCGAGCTGACTCTGGCGGTTCTTGTCGAGATGGATGACCACCAGCACCGGCCAGCTGAAGCTTGCCGGCAGCACGGCCAGCAGCCGCGACAGCGCCTCGACGCCACCCGCCGAGGTGCCGATGACCACGGCGTGGCGGGGCTGGGAAAGGTCGGGGCGGCGGTTGCTCATGGTTTCCTTTGGTAAATGCTGACCGCCGGCACGACCTCGACCAAATCGTTGCCGGGGTCGGCGAAGTAGAGACTTTCCTTCATGCCGAGGCAGAGGTAGCCTCCCGGCGTCAAGCTCTCCCTGAACAGGTCCAGAACCCGGTTCTGGAGGTTGCGGTTGAAGTAGATCAGCACGTTGCGGCAGAGGATCAGGTCCATCTCGCCAAAGACCTGATCATGCACCAGATTGTGGTCGGAAAAGAGGATGTTGGCCAGGAGGTCCGGCCGGATGGTGGCCTCGCCATGGCTGATGTCCAGATAATCGGCAAGGCTCTGCTCGCCACCCACTGCCAGGTAGTTGGCGCTGTACTTCCGGAGGTCCTTGAAGGGAATCTCTCCCCGGCGCGCTCGCGCCAGCACTTCCCGGTTGATGTCGGTTGCGTAGAACTGGGTGCGTTGGTAAAGCCCCGCCTCCATGAACAGGATCGCCAGGGAAAAGACCTCTTCGCCGGATCCGCAGCCGGCGTGCCACACCTTGAGATGCCGGCGTCGGGCGAGTTCCGGAAACACCTGGCCCTTGAGGCCCTGGTAAAATTCCGGGTCGCGGAACATCTCGGTGACGTTGATGGAAAAATCGGTGAGGATGCGGGCGAAGAACTCGGGCTGGTGGATGATCCGGTGCTGGAGTTCGGCCAGGTTGGCGAGTCCTTCCTTTTGGAGCCGGAGCAGGAGCCTCCGCTGGATGGCGGCCCGGGAGTAGTCGCGGAAATCGTAGCCGTACTTGAGGTGGATGGCGTGCACGATGAGTTCGACTTCGATGCTCCGGTCGCTTCGTTCCATGGTGGACGTCATTCGAGTTGCCATCGGGCCGGCGGACGGCGTCAGTTGATCGTGCACCGGTTCCTCACCTCGTAAAGCCAGACCTGGAGGACGCCGAGCAAGCGGTCGCGGTCCACCGGCTTGGTGAGATACTCGTTGGCGCCGGCCGCGAGGCACCGTTCCCGCTCGTCCTTCATCACCTTGGCGGTGAGCACGATGATCGGCACGTCCCGCAGTTCCTTGATGGCGCGGATCTGCCGGGTCGTCTCATAGCCGTCCATCTTGGGCATCATGATGTCCATGATCACCGCGTTGATCCGGCAGTTCGCCCGGAGCATTTCCAGGGCATCGCGACCGTTGTTGGCCACTTCCATCTCGATGCCGTGGGGTTCCAAGATCGCGGCCATGCTGTAGATGTTGCGCATGTCGTCGTCCACCACCAGGATGGTCTTATCCGTCAGTTCCGGCCGCTGCTTTTCTGTTGGCGCATCGACCGGGGGCGGGTCGGCCATCGGTTCCGGGGGGATGGCGTCCGGGGGCGTTGCCGCCCCCGGCTCCGCTGGTTCCGCCGCCGTTTTCGCGGCAGACGGCTCCGGGGCGACCACCGGCAGCAGCAGGGTGAAGGTGGAGCCGCGGCCCTGCTCGCTTTCAAGCTCGATCATGCCGCCCATGAGCTTGGCGAACTCGGTGGAGATGGCGAGTCCCAGGCCGGTGCCGCCGTAGATGCGGCTGGTGGAGCCGTCCTCCTGCCGGAAGGCCTCGAAGATGATCTGCCGTTTGTCTTCGGCAATGCCGATGCCGGTGTCCTGCACCGCAAAGGCGATCAGGGCCGAGGCGGGGTATTTGTGGTGCCCGATGGCGGTTTCCCGGCGGGCGGGATGGATGCGGAGCTTCACCACCCCCTTTCCGGTGAACTTGATGGCGTTGCCCAGAAAATTGCGCAGGATCTGCTCCAGCCGTTGGCGGTCGGTGGCGAGCGCCGGGGTTTTTTCCGCTACCTCGATCTCCAGCTTCAGACCCTTTTGAGCGGCCAGGGGGGTGAACATCTTGCCAAGCGACTCGGCCACTTCGGCCGGGATTACCTCTTCGCGGGCGAGGGTCATCCGGCCCGCCTCCATCTTGCTGACATCGAGGATGTCGTTGATCAGCCCGAGCAGCCCCTGGCCGGAGTCGTGAATGGTCTTCAGGTATTCCTGCTGTTTGGGCGAGAGCCGGTCGGTCGCACCTTCCAAAAGGGACTGCGACAGCACCAGAATGCTGTTCATCGGAGTGCGCAGTTCGTGGCTCATGTTGGCCAGGAACTCCGACTTGTAGCGGTTGGTCTTTTCGAGTTCGGTCGCCTTCACCTCCAGCAGCTTGCGCGCTTCCTCAAGGCGGGTGTTGTGCTCGGTGATTTCGTTGCGTTGTTCTTCGAGCATCCTGCCCCGTTCGCTCAATTCGCTGTTGGTGAGGCGAAGCTGTTCCTGCTGGGCCTCAAGCTCCGCGGTCTGGTTCTGCAGCTCCTCGGTCTGGTTGCGGAGTTCCTCGGACTGGTTCTGGAGCTTTTCCGCCTGCTCCTGGGTGTACTCGAGCAGCTCCCGGTTGCGGATCCTCGATTTGGCCGAGGCAACGGCGATGGCGATGCTTTCCGCCACCTGATCGAGGAATTCCTTCTGGCCGGCGCTGAACCGGTGCAGGGTGGCGAGTTCGATGACGCCCTCCACCTGACCGTTGGCAACCAGTGGCGTCAGCAGCAGGTGGCGTGGCCGCTCCTCGCCAAGCCCCGACTGGATGGGGGTGTACTCTTCGGAAACGTTTTCCAGCAGGATGGCTTTTTGTTCGACCAGCACCTGGCCCACCAGGCCATCCCCGGGCTCGACGTCGGTGACGGTCCTTCCGTTGGACGGCAAGGCATAGCTCGCCACCACCGAAGCCGAGCCGTCCACATGGCCCAGGTAGAAGAGCCCCATCTGGACGTTGCAGTAACGGGCGAGGAATTCCAGTACCTTGTTGGCCAGTTCCTTGGGCTCCTGTTCCCCTCGCATCCGTTCGTTCAAGAGGGATTTGCCCTCGTCGAGCCAGCGTTTGGCGACGGTTTCCCGGTGGTAGCGCTGCAGCACGGTGGTCATGTCGTTCAAGGCCATGCCCAGCACGTCCTGATCGGTGAGGGGGACCACCGGGTCGATGATCGCCTCGTGGTCGCTGGCCACGATGGTTTCGGTGTTCTCGCATGACTGCATCAGGGTGGTGGCCCAGCGGCCGAGCAGGGAATGAAAGTTGGCGATGGTGCGGCCGATCTCGTCGCGTCGCGAGTCCCTGGCCCGCAAGGAGAGATCCCCGGTCCGTTCCACCTCTTCCATGAGTTCCGCCAGGGCGGCGAGGGGGTCGGCGATGAGGCGGGAGACGGTGCGGGAGAAGAGGGCGATTGCAAGCAGCAGCAGGCCGAAGCCCCCCGCCATCAGGGTGGCGAGCCGTTTGACCGGGGCGTAGGCTTCCCCGCGGTCGATTTCGCTCAAAATCGCCCACCGCACGTCCGGAATATGAAGGGGGCGGAAGGAGGAGAGCACCTCAACTCCCCGGTAGTCCTTGAAAGAGGTTTCGCCGGTTTCTCCTGCCAGGGCACGTCGAGCGCCGGGGGTTCGCACCGGCTGGAGGCCGATGGTGGTGCCGAGGGCGGAGATTTCGCGTATGGTTTCCGGCTTGAGTCGTTTCCGATTACGCATCGCTTCGAGGTACCCTTCTCGGTCGGCGAGGAAGAAGCGCGACTGGCTCCGCAGGGTTTCGTCAGCCCCTATCAGATAGGTTTCGCCGGTTACGCCAAGCCCCGCTTCCTGCCAGCGCTGGTGGTTGGTCATGATGTCGTTGATCCGGTCAATGGGCAGTTCCAAGACCAGCACGCCGATCTTTTTTCCCTGGTCGAAGATGGGGGCCGAGATGAAGGCGGCCGGGGCGTTGTAGGCGGCGAAGAATGGCTGGAAGTCTTCCAGCCGCTGGAAATCCTTGCCGGCGGTGGTGGCGGCGCTGGCCTGAAAGGCCCGGGCGAAGTTGGTGGGGCGCAGGATGGGGTCGAGGATGCTTTTGCCGAAGTCTACTTCCTTGGACACCGAATAGACAATGGCGCCGGTTTCGAGATCGACCAGATGGATGTCGTGATAATGGAGTTTTTTCTGGATGTCCTGGAAAATCGGCTGAAATCTGGCGTGTACCCGGTCGTATTCGGAGTCGGCCGGTGAGCGCATCAGCAGATATTTCTCTCCCACCGGGTTGGGGTTGGCGGCGATATAGCGGTCCTGGAGCAGGATGGTGGCGGGGTTGGTCGGTTTGAACTCCTCGGAGTAGTAGATGGTGGTGGCGTGATCGTTGAGGCGGGGAAGGAATTTGTGTTCGTAGAACTGCTTGAGGTCGGGCCAGGCCGCGGCGACCTCGCCGGGATTTGTGGCCGCCTCCTTTTCGAGGTCGGTAAAGGCGCGGCGGAATTCCTTCATGGCCTGCAGAACCATGTAATCCTCGGCCAGAATGCCGGCTTGGCTGCGGATGGTCCGCATCTCGTCTTCGACATGGAGTGCCTTGGCCTCGCGGATGGCGGTGAGCTTGTTGAACGATTCCTCGCGGATGGTGCGGACGCCGATGGAGAGTCCCATGGCACCGATGGCGATCGAGGCGAGAAAGCCCACCAGCAGCAGGGCCAGGAATACTTTCCAGAACATCTTGCTGTCGCGGAGTTTTGTCATCGGCGAAGCTCTTGGCCGGCAGCCGGCGATTCCTTTCAGTCGCGGTCGGTGAGGAATTTTGTGAAATCGTCGGGGGGGAGGGGTTTGCTGAACCAGTAGCCCTGAATCTCGTCGCAATCGTGGTCCCGCAGGAAGTCGACCTGGGCTTTGGTTTCGGCGCCTTCGGCGATCACTTTGAGATCGAGGCTCCTGGCCATCTTGATGATCGCGAGAACGATGGCGGCGTCCTCGGAATCGTCGGCGAGGTCGCGGATGAACGACTGGTCGATCTTGAGGGTATCAATGGGCAGCCGTTTGAGGTAGGAGAGCGACGAGTAGCCGGTGCCGAAGTCGTCCACCGAGATGGTGAGCCCCAAGTTTTTGAGTTTGGTGAGGGTATCGATCACCTTCTCCATGTCGCCCATTACCATGCTTTCGGTGATTTCGAGTTCCAGGTTGGCGACCGGAAAGTCCGTCTCCGCCACCACGGCCGCGATGTCTTCGATGAGGGTCGGCGACTGGAACTGCCGGGTGGAGAGGTTCACCGAAACCTTGAGGTCGCGCCCCTGGGCGAGCCACAGCCTGGTTTGCCGGCAGGCATCTTTCAGGATCCAGATGCCCAGGGGGATGATCAGGCCGGTTTCCTCGGCCAGAGGGATGAAGTCGGACGGGCTGACGAATTCGTTGTCCGGCCGGCGCCAGCGCACCAGCGCCTCCATGCCCACCACGGCGCCGGTGACGGCGGCGATTTTGGGTTGATAGAGGAGGTAGAACTCCTGCCGTTCCACGCCGCGGCGCATCTCGTTTTCAAGCTGCAGCCGTCTGGCCGCCGCCTCGTCCATGGCCGGGGTGAAGAACTGGTACTGGTCGCGGCCCTTTTCCTTGGCCCGGTGCATGGCCATGGCGGCGTTTTTGAAAAGGGTTTCCGGATCGGTGCCGTCGACCGGGGCGATGGCGATGCCGAAGCTGGCGGTGACGTGCAGATCCTGCTTCTGGACGGCGAAGGGACGGAACAGCGATTCCGCCACCCTGGCGGTGAACCGGGCGATGTCCTGGGCCTTGTCGTGGCGGGGCAGGATGAGGGCGTATTCGTCGCCGCCCAGGCGGCTGAAACTGTGCCGGTCGGCGAGCAGCTCGCCCGCCCGTCCGGCCACTTCCTGCAGCAGCAGGTCGCCGGCGCCGGGGCCCAGGCTGTCGTTGACCTTCTTGAAGGAATCGATGCCCAGCAGGATCACCGCCAGTCCGGACGAACCGTTGTCCGTGGTGAGGGCCTGGCGGAGTCGGTCCATGAACAGGGTGCGGTTGGGCAGGCCGGTGAGGGCGTCGTGGTTGGCCTGGTAGCGCAGCGCCTCCTCGCCCCGCTTGATGTCGGATATGTCGGCGAAAATGCCGATGTAGTTCTGCACCCGGCCTTCGTGGCCGGTGACGGCGGTAATCGACAGACTCTGGGGGTAGGCGTCGCCGTTTTTGCGGCGGTTCCAGATTTCGCCGTGCCACGATCCCCTGTTGAGAAGTTCGTGCCACATTTGTTCGTAGAACCAGCGGTCGTGGTGGTTCGATTTGAGGATATTGGGCTTTCGGCCAACCGCCTCTTCCTCGGTGTAGCCGGTGATCTGGGTGAAGGCGGGGTTTATGGACTGGATGATCGCGTCCGGGTCGGTGACCAGAACCCCTTCGTGGGCGCTGTTGAGCACCTTCTCGATCAACTGGAGGCGGTTTTCCGCCTGCCGCCATTCGGTGATGTCGTGGACGGTGCTGAGCAGCATTTCCGGACGCTGGCCGGCGTCGGAAAAAATCTCGCCGATTTGCAGCACGATCCGTTCACCGCCGTCGGCGCGGACGATGCGGTGTTCGATGGCGTAAGAGGCGGCGTCGACCAATGCCCGGTTGATCCTGGCCCGCAGCTTTTCCCGCTCGTCCGCCGGGACCATTTCCAGCAGTTGTTCGTGACTGGCCAGGGGAGTGGCCGGGTCGAGGCCGAACAGCCGGTAGATCTGTTCGGAGCAGGAAAATTCGTTGTCGCGCAGGTCAAGACACCAGTTGCCGAGCTTGGCGACCTCCTGCGCCTTGGCGAGGGTCTGTCGGCTCTTCTGGAGTTTGCCCTTGGTGGCGGTGAGGTCGCGGACCATGCCGGCCAGTTGCTCGGCCTTGTCGGCCAGCTGCCGTTTGCCCCGGTCGAGCTGGAGAAAGACTTTGACCTTGCTGGTCAGGAGGTGGGGATCAAAGGGCTTGAAGATGTAATCCACCGCGCCGGAGTCGTACCCCTTGAATACATGTTTCTCCTCCTTGGAGATGGCGGTGACGAAGATGATCGGGATGTCCCGGGTTTTTTTTACCTTCTTGAGGTACCGGGCGGTCTCGAAGCCATCCATCTCGGGCATCTGGACGTCGAGGAGGATCAGGGCGAGGTCTTCGCGATAGGCGATTTCGAGGGCCTCCTTGCCGGAGTTGGCCGGCAGGATATCGACGGAGAGGACGTCGAGAACCGATTCCAGGCTTAGAATGTTGGCCGGCTGGTCGTCGACGATCAGAATTTTTTCTCGGCTCATGGGTGGACGGGGCTGTTGGGAGGAAAGGGGGGCCTGCCGGAAGCCGGAAATGGCTGGCGCCTGGACTTTTCTTAGAAAGTATCGCCCATTTTTCTGTCAAATAATAGCAGTAAGTTGATGGGCGGGATATTTTTTTGCGCTGAATCCGGTTGGCGGGCGGGAGGGGGTGGCGGGCCGGTTGGGGGTCAGGAGACGAGGTAGACGTCGAAGCGGTGGGTTTTGCCGACAATGGCCATGGTGGGCCGGGGGCCGGAAATTGCGGCGGCCTTGAGGGGGCGTTTCACCACCACTCGCTCGCCGGCCGTCGCGAGTGCTGCGGCGAGCAGGGCCGGGGCGTCGTCGTCGTCGCCCACCAGGAGGCGGAGCGCCCGCATCTCCTTTTTAACCAGGGCGCTTTTGGTGCGGTGCGGGTACATGGGGTCCAGGTACACCACCTCTGGCCGACCGGCCCCGGTCATCCCCAGGAGCAGCTGCCGGCTGTCGCCGGTGAGCAACTGCAGCCGGTCGCCGACCACGGATTCGATTTCCGGGTCGGCCATGGCCCGTCTGAGCCCGTCGGCCAGCAGGGCGGCGAGCACCGGGGAGCGCTCCATGAGGGTGACCCGGCAGCCCAGGCAGGCGAGGACGAAGCCGTCCCGGCCCAGGCCCGCGGTGGCGTCCACCACCGTGGGCGTCCGGTTGGCCTTTAGTCCCACGGCGCGGGCCAGGGGCTGGCTGCGGCCGCCGCCGTGGCGGCGCCGGAAGTCGAGCCGCCCGGCGCAGAAATCGACGAAGACCGGCCCCGGCGCCTTGAGGCCGGTCTGGCGCAGTTCGAGCCGCGCCGGGGTCACCACCAGCAGGAACGGCGGCAGGAACGGCAGTTCCGACGCTTCGGCGGCCACCACGGCAAGGCCCAGGGCGGTGGCCAGCCTCCTGGCCGCCGGCCAGCAGTCGGTGGCCCCGGCGGCGATGGTGACGGCCAGCGGCGGGATCGGTTCGGGGTGCGATGGATTCATAAAGGGCCTGGGGGCGGCGCCGGGGCCGCCGAAGCTGGTGACGCCCGCCGTATCGTTCCGGACGTTGGCTGAAATTGCCCTGGCCCGCCCACGGAGCTTTTGCGGGGGACGAAAATTTCGGGTATAGTCGGAACCCGCAACAAGAGTACCCTTCGGGGACAGGCCCATCAAATCCAACCAGAGCTGACCATAATGGATTCGGAACCCAAAGCACAACCGAAAGTAGTGGCCATCATTCCGGCCCGCTATCACTCCAACCGTTTCGAGGGCAAGCCCCTGGCCCTGATCCTCGGCAAACCGATGATCCAGCACGTTTACGAACGGGCGGTGGCGGTACCGCTGCTCTCCCGGGTGGCGGTGGCCACCGACGACGAGCGTATCGCCGCCTGTGTGCGCGGTTTTGGCGGCGAGGTGGTGATGACCCGCTCCGACCATGTTTCCGGCACCGACCGGCTCGCCGAGGCGGCCTCCATCATGGACATCCGGGAACAGGACGTGGTGGTCAATATCCAGGGCGACCAGCCCCTCTTCCCCGCCGAGGTGGTCGCCCAGGTGGCGACCCCGCTGCTCGAAGACCCGGCGCTGCCCATGGCCACCCTGATCTACAAGATCGTCCGCCGGGAGGAGATCAACGACCCCAACCACGTGAAGACCGTTTTCGACCGGCACGGCCGGGCGCTCTACTTCTCCCGTTCGCCCATCCCCTTCCAGCGCAATCCCGACGAGCCGGTGCCGCCCACCTATTACAAGCATCTGGGGTTCTACGCCTACCGAAAGGGGTTCTTGCTCACCTTCGTGGGGCTGCCCGAGGGCGAGTGGGAGCGGTTCGAGAAGCTTGAACAGCTCCGCGCCCTGGAGTTCGGCTACGACATCCGGGTGGTGCTCACCGAGCATGACTCGGTGGAGGTGGATACGCCAAAGGATCTGGATCGGGTGGAGGAGATCCTCCGGAGGGTTGGCGTCGGCTGATACGCCTGGCGGGACGGGATTTGTTGGTTCAATGGTGTGTCAGGAATGCTTGACAGTCTGAAGTGTAAAGATGTTCTGAAGTAATACTTTTTACTGTTTGTCGTTGCAGAATCAAGAAAATACCATAAACTGATTGAAAGGTGTGATCATGCGTAAAAAGATGACGATTATCGGTGCCGGCAACGTCGGCGCCACGGCGGCCCACTGGGCGGCGAGCCGCGGGATTGCCGACGTGGTGTTGCTGGACGTGGTGGAAGGCGTGCCCCAGGGCAAGGCCCTTGATCTTTCCCAGGCCGGCCCGGTGGACGGTTTTTCGGTCTCGCTGACCGGCTCCAATGACTTTGCCGATTCGGCCGGCTCCGACGTGGTGATCATCACCGCCGGGCTCGCCCGCAAGCCCGGCATGTCCCGTGACGACTTGCTGGCCAAGAACGTGGCCATCGTCAAGTCCTGCGCCGAGCAGGCGGCCAAGCATTCGCCCGAGGCGGTGCTCATCGTGGTGACCAACCCCATCGATGCCATGGTTTACACCGCCTTCAAGGTTTCCGGCTTCCCCAAGAACCGGGTGATCGGCATGGCGGGGGTGCTTGATTCGGCCCGTTACCGCACCTTCCTCGCCCAGGCGCTGGGGGTTGCCCCCCGAGACGTCAACGCCCTGGTGATGGGCATTCACGGCGACAACATGCTGCCGCTGGTGCGGCTTGCCAACGTGGCCGGGGTGCCGGTTTCGGCGTTGCTTTCCGAAGAGGAGCTGGCCGCCATCGTCAAGCGTACCCAGCACGGTGGGGCCGAGATCGTCAACCATCTCAAGACCGGCAGCGCCTTTTACACCCCGGGGCTCGCCGCCGTGGAGATGGCCGAGGCGGTGCTTGCCGACTCCAAGCGGGTGCTGCCTTGCGCCGCTTATCTCGAGGGCGAGTTCGGCTTCAGCGGCTGTTTCCTCGGCGTGCCGGTGGTGATCGGCGCCAGCGGCGTCGAGCGGATCCTCGAATTCCCCCTGACCGACGAAGAGAAGGCGGCCATGGCCGAGTCCGAGGTCGCGGTCCGCAAGCAGATGGCCGCCACCGGCCTGTAATGGCGCGGGCCGCCTGCGTCCCTTGTGTTTTCGGCAGGTTCCCCGCGTCCCGTCGCCGCAGGCGGCTGGGCTGGGCAAAGGCGATGCCGTGGGGAGCCCCTGTTCGCGGGAACGTCTTTCCGTAGATTCAGGCTCCTTCTTCACAACCTGTCCGGCAGCATGCGGATGAAGCGATAGCGGGTGCTCATGCGTGCAAACAATCACCTGAAGACGGTGGCGGCCAGTCTGGACGCCCTTGCCGCCACCGGTTTCACCCCCCTCGACCTCCTGCCCCACGCCACCCTGGCCGAGAAGGTGATCGAACTCGCCCTTGCCGGTCCGCCGGACGGTCCGCCCGGCATGACCGCCGGCCTGGTCGCACTGGCCGAGGCACTGGCCGGGGTGGAAACCGATCAGCTCCGGGTGGTGGTCTTTGGCGGCGGCACGGGTCTTGCCAACGTCCGCGGGGGTGCCTCCCGCCTCTCCGATTGGCCGCGTGCGCCCTTTCAGGGACTCAAAGAACTCTTTCCCCAGACTTCCGCCGTGGTCTGCGTCACCGATGACGGCGGCTCAACCGGCGAGCTGCTCAAGGAGCTGCCGCTGGTCGCCCTGGGCGATCTGCGGCACGTTCTCCTCGCCTCGGTGCGTTTTGATCGGCTGGCCACCCGCCACCGTCTCACCTTTGGCCAGGTGCAGCCGGTGGTCGCCACCCTCCATGCCCTGTTCAACTGCCGTTATGAGCAGCGGCCCGCCTCGGCGGCAGACCTCCTCGGCGCGCAGGACATCGACCTCCGCATCCTGCCGGCCGAGATGCGCGCCGGTCTTGGGGGGCTGCTCGCCGCGCTCTTCACCGAACCCCGTTACCAGCCGCTGCTCGCGCGTCCCAACTGCCTGGGCAACCTCCTGCTGGCGGTGGCCATCTGCCAGCATCTCCCCACCTTCCCTCCTGCCGGAGCGGTGCCGGCGGCGGCGGTGAGCGCCGGCCTGCGGTTCCTTGCCGGCTGTATCGGGGCGACCCCGGACGCGGTGCTGCCCTGTACCGCCACCCCGGCCTGGCTCAAGGTGCTCTATGCCAACGGCGTGCTGGTCAGCGGGGAACAGAAATCCGGCGAGGCGCGGCGCAACTCGCCGGTGGATCGGGTCTTCGTCGAGTTCGCCGAGCCGCCGCAGGTGCTGCCCGAGGTAAGGGAGGCCATCGCGGCCGCGGATATCATTATTTTCGCGCCAGGCAGTCTCTACACCAGCATCATCCCCATCTTGCAGGTGCCGGGCCTGGTGGAGGCGGTCCGGGCCAATCGGCGGGCGATGAAGATCCTCATCGCCAACCTCTGGGCGCAGAAGGGGGAAACCGATCTGGTCCGCGAGGATCCGCGCCGCCGTTTTTTCGTCTCCGACCTACTGGCCGCCTACCAGCGCAATATCCCCGGCGGCGTCACCGATCTCTTCGGGCAGATCCTGGTTCTCGGTCTGCAGGACATTCCCGGCACCGTGCTCCAGGGGTATGCCTTCGAGAACAAGGTGCCCATCTATCTCGACCGGGAGCGGGTGAGCGACATGGGGATCACCGTGGTCGAGGGCCGGCTCTTCTCGCAGCGGGCATTGGTGGAACGGCAGGTGGTCCAGCACGACCCCGCCGCCTTGGCGGTGGCGATCCGGGCACTGTGGGCGGTGCGAAACCGGGTGCCGGAGTCGGTGGTCAACAACCACCTCCCGCCGGCCTATCCCATGGGGGCTGTGCTGGTGGACGGGGAGCACCGCTGCCCCTGTCATCGTCGCCAGGCGTTCCGGGAGCGTCTCGCCGGCCTCGCCGGTAACGGTGCCGTTCAACAGGTGCTCGACATCCTCTGGCAGCACGGCGATATTCCCCTGGCTCATCTCGACTGTGTGGACGGCATTGAGTTCCTCGACACCGGCGTCTGGTGCCGCAGCCAGCAGTGGGACAACATCTTTTCCTTCTACGATCCGGCCGACGGCCGGATCAAGATTCGGGCGGACATGCTGGCCCAGCCCGACCGTTTTGAAACCGCTTTTTTGGTGGCCCTGGGGCAATCGCTGCTCGGCAACTACGCGGCTGAAAAGGAGATGCGGCCGGTGGCGCAGGATGGCGAACTGCTCGGCCACAGTTTCCGTCTCCGCCTCCGTGAGGCCGCGGGCTGGCGCGCCTTCCTGTCGCCCGAGGATATCGCCCGTTATCTCGTGCTGGCCCGCATGCGCCGCGCCGAGTCCGATCCCGGCCTTTACTTCCGGCTGACCAACGGCGACGAGGCGTTCACCCCCCCTGGCCTGCTTTTTGGTCTTACCTATGCCTGGTATCTGGACAACCGTCTCGCCTCACATATAGAATACAAGATGGCCATCGCCCGCGCCGAGATCTCTGATCTGGTGCCAGCCCAAGTCAAGATGGCCTCCCGCCGACAGGCTCTGGTCAAATTTTTCCGTGAAAAGGTTTTTCTGCAGGCTGCCCAGCTGTTGGCGGAGCGGCCTGTCGAACGATCCGATTCGTGAGGGAGGTGGCCCATGCAATTGTCTGAATGTATGGATGTGGCGGCGGGACCGGTTTGCGTGAGTGTGCGGGTGCGGAACGAGGCCGTGGTTCAGGGGCTGCACGCCGGGCTGGTGGCGTTGAGCCGGGTGGAAGAGGTCCACTGCCGTCGCCACGAGCACCACTGGCTGCTCATCGTCTGTGGGGCACCCACCAACAACCCCGATCCGCTGCTTGAGGCGGTGGCCGGCTTGATCGACCAGTTCGGCCCCCAGGCGGCAGAGGTGATCGATGTCCGCCGCGGGGCCACGCAGCTGCCCCAGGATGCCAGCGGCTACAGGATTTCTCCCCGCTTCCGGGTGGTGAGCGGTAGGGCGCTGCCAGGGGCCGATACCATCGTCCTTGGGACGGCCCAGGTCTTCGGCACCGGCGCCCATCCCAGCACCAAGCTGGCCGTGCGGGCCATGGAGGAACTGGCGGCGACCGGCGGGCCGTTTCCCGCCACCGTTCTCGACGTCGGCACCGGTTCCGGGATTCTGGCCCTGATCGCCGCCCGGCTGGGCGCGCGGGCGGTGCTGGGGATTGACATCTGTGTCGAGGCGGTGACGGTGGCTCGGGCCAACGTGCGGGCCAACGGCTGTACAGACCGGGTCCACATCGAGGCGACCCCCCTGGCCGAGGTGACCGAAACCTACGATCTGGTGCTGATCAACGTCACCGCCTCGGTGTTCCTGCGCTTGGCCGAGGCCATCATCGCCAGGCTGCGGCCCGGCGCCTGCCTGATCGTCGCCGGCCTGCAGGGCCGTCAGGGCGGTGAAATCGAGGCGCTGCTCGACGGCTACGGTCTGACGGCAAGCAGCCGTTACAGCGAGGGCAAGTGGCGGGGGCTGACCCTGCGCATGCCGGCCGCTGACTGAGGCGGTTCCTGCCGCCTTGCCGAGGGCCTTCCGGCCTCTTGGGGACGCTGGTGCGGCTTACGGCGGGGAGAGCGGCGTGGGGGGGCTTCCCGCTCTGGGTGAAGTCGGAGGCCAGAAGCCAGGAGAAAAGCCTCCAAATCGGTTTTCCGAGTCCTGGTTTCGCTTCGCCGTAAGCCTGCGGGCCACCTTCCGTCGTGAAGCGGGCAAGCCGATTGCACCGGTCCACGGCAGTCGTACACAGGGGTGGCACCCCTTTGCTCTGTCGGTTCCGGGGGGGGCCGGCCAACGTCATCACTGGACCAGCAGCCTTGCCAAGATATAAGACACGCATCGCCTCCAGGTCCGTTGCCGCTCGGCAACTGCCCTGGGGGGTGACCGCCCTGCTCGTGGCCGTTGCCGCGGGCGGGGCCGTTGCCGCCGGCGCCTTCGAGCAGATAGGGGCCATTCCCTGGTATGGGGTGTGCGTGGCCGGGGTGCTGGTGGCTGCCGCCGCGGTTGCCGGCCTGGATCTGGCGCTGGGGCGGGAGCCGGTAACCGCGGTCGCCACTGTGGCGCAGCCCTTGCTCTGGGCGGTGGTGGCCGAGGTGATCTTCCGGGCCATGTCCCCGTTTGCCTCCCAGGTCATCGTGCTGCCGGCGCTGCTGCTCGGCGCCTTCGTCGTTCTCCTGCCGCCGTTGGTGGCTTTCTTGCCGCTGCTGCTGGTGCTCGCCGTGGAGGCGGGGCTCGCCCTGAACGGCCATCAGGGGGAGGGTACCCTGGCAGTGAACGGCACCGTTTTCCTGGGAACCTGCGGTGGCTGCTTCCTCTTTACCCGCGGCAGGGTTTACTGTGCCAGCCGCCGTGGCCGGCGGGCCGACGCCCACCGCGAGGCCGGGGAACGCGAGTACGCCCGGGATCTCGGCTTTGCCGACGCCCCGCCGCCGGTGGCCACGGTGGTCGATCCGGTCGACGAAACCGACACCCTTGCCGGTGACCGCGCGATCCTGGAAAGTGTCGCCGCCTCCTTTGACCTGCAGCTGGAGATTATCCGCCGCAGCCTGGCCCTATCCACCGTGGCCCTCTTCTGGGCCGAAGCGGCCGGCGAGTCCTACAAGCTGCGGGCCGTGGCAAGCTGTCGGGACGACATCGTCACCGGGCCGTTTGCCATGGGGGCAGGCATTCTCGGGATACTCAACCGCAGTGGCCAGGAGGTGATTCTCGCCCCCCTGGAGGGCGACTACGGCGGGCTGCCCTACTATGGGCGGCGGGGCGGAGTGGGTGGTGTCTTTGCCGCGGTGGTTCCGGACGGTGACGGTGACCCGGCCGGCGAGCGGCGGGGCGGGGTGCTCTGTGCCGATCGGGCCGAGTCGGCGCCGTGGCAGAACTCGGAGATTGAGGTGTTGCGGCTTGCCAGCCGTAAGCTCGGCCTCAACGTCGCCATGGGCCGCCGGCTTCTCGAGATGGACCGGGAGCGGGCCGCCATCCGCCAGGTGTGCGTGGGGCTGCGCGAGTTGAACGGGGTGCTCGACCTCGCCTCGGCCTTTGACGCCACGGTGGCCACGGTCCAGCGGCTGCTGGCGGTCGACTTTGTCGCCATTTCGCTCAAGGAGGAGGAGTGCCACCGGGTGGTGCGCGCCGAGGGCAGGGGGGCGGACGCTTTCCGCGATTGCGCCTTCTGTAAGGATGACGGCCTGGTGGGACAGGCGCTTGCCAAGAATCGGACCCTGCCCACCAACGGCGTCAACCGCACCGCCGCCCCCATCTTCAGCAGCGACCGCCGGGTGGCCGACTTCAAGTCGCTGCTCATCGTGCCGTTGCGCAAGGAGGTGGGCGAGCCCATCGGCGCCCTGGTTGTAGCGGCCCGCGCCGCCGGTGCCTTCAGCCGGCAGGGCCAGGAGATCCTGGAACTCATTGCCACCCAGATGGCGGTGAAGATCGACCTTGCCAGGGCCCATGACGAGATCAACCGGCTCGCCACCACCGACGGCCTTACCGGTCTCGCCAACCACCGCACCTTCCAGCACGCCTTCGAGGTCATGCTGGAGCGGGCCCGGCGTCAGCAGCGGCCGCTCTGCCTGTTGCTCTGCGATATCGACCACTTTAAGGGGATCAACGACACCTTCGGTCATCCCTTTGGCGACCGGGTACTCCAGGCGGTGGCGGGCGTCCTCGGCGAGTCGGTCCGTCAGGTGGATCTTGCCGCCCGTTACGGGGGGGAGGAGTTCGTGCTGGTTCTGGAGGACGCCGATGAACGGGGCGGCATCCGGATGGCCGAGCGGATTCGGGCGGCCGTGGCCGCGCTCACTCTCGCCTGCGAACAGGTGACCGTCACCGTTACCCTCTCCCTCGGGCTTTCCGTCTACCCGACGGACGCCACCGACAAGGCCGAGTTGCTTGGCCGGGCCGACCAGGCCCTTTATCGCGCCAAGGGAGCGGGCCGCAACCGCACCGTGGTCTGGTCGAGGATCGGCCGCAACTGATGCCAGCGAGGAAGCCATGTATCTGGCCCGACGGCGCGTCAAGGGAGTCATCCACTACCTGTTGCGCCACTCCTACCGCGAGAACGGGGTATGGTTGAGCCGCGATCTGGTGGAACTCGGGCCAGAGCCGGGGCGTCATATCCACTATCCCGGCGGCCACGCCTTCTGGGTCGATGCCGCCGTTGAGGAGCAGTTGCGCGCCCGGGGCCTCGACTTTGATGCGGAGGCCCTGGAGACCTTGCTGCTCCCCTTTGTCCGCCGCGATATCCGCGAACGGTACGAGCGTTTTACCAGGCACCGCCCCACCACGCCTCCCTTTGCCACGGCAGACGAGGAACGGGTGGCGTGTGAGGTTCACCGCTTCGATCGGCGGCGTCTCCATTATCTTCGCTACGGCGCCCTGGACCAGAGCCGGCTCTACCGGATGCCGGCCCGGATGTGCCGGCTGCTCCTCGACAAGTCCCGAGACGAGATCGAACAGCTCTTCATGACCGAGGAAGAGGTGCTGGCGCCAACCGAGTGGAAGGAGTACGTCTACGCGATCCTGGACCTGGCCCGGTACTTCGACGAGACGGCCGCCCGGATCGTGCCCTCGGCCCTTCCGGAGGCGCGGCTCGACGAGCTGGTGGTGACCGAACTCTGCCGGCTCCAGCAGGACGCTGCCTTCTGGGCCGGGATGGCATCTGCCGCCAACGCCCTCGATCCCTATCTGGTCCGTTACCTCATCATGTACTTTGACAGCGACTGGCCGCGCCGCCAGCCCTGGGACGACACTCTCCGCCGCTTCATCGACGACCACCGCCGGCCCCAGTCGCCGCCCTCCCAGCGGTTGAGGATGGAGGAGGCGGCGCGGTTGTTCGGTGTCGACTGGGCCGCACTCAAGAGGCTCAACCGCCGGCAGCTGACCAAGCTCTACCGGCAGCGGGCCCATCTTCTCCATCCGGACAAGGGCGGCGAGGCGGCCGACTTCGCGACCCTGACCGCCATGTATCGCCATCTCCGGCGGCATCTGCGGTAGATCCCGGCGGGCGGCCCACGGTGTTTCGGGAGTGGGCTGCCCTGCGGCGGAAGTTCTGCCGGCGCTCTACGCCAGTGGGGCGAAGCCGCGGCGCATGACGTTTTCGCTGATGCTCACCGGGTCCATGAACTGCAGCAGGTAGTCGGGGCCGCCGGCCTTGGAGCCCATGCCCGAGAGCCTGAAGCCGCCAAAGGGCTGCCGTTGGACAACGGCGCCGGTGATGGAGCGGTTGAGGTAGAGGTTGCCCACCGCAAACTCTTTCTTGGCCCGGGCCAGGTGGCCGGGGCTGCGGCTGAACATGCCGCCGGTGAGGGCATAGGGGGTGGCGTTGGCCAGGGCCAGGGCCTCGTCAAAGTCCTTGGCCCGCATCAGGGCAAGCACCGGGCCGAAGATCTCCTCGCGGGCCAGTCGGTGCTCTTTGGTGATGCCTTCGACCACGGTGAGCGGTACGTAGGTGCCACTGCCGGCCGGCCCCGGTTTGCTGAGCAGAATTTTCCCCTCCCGCGCCGCAAGCTCCACATAGGCCATGATCTTCATCTGAGCCGCGGCGTCGATCACCGGTCCCATGAAGTTGGCCGGGTTTTCGGCCGGGCCGATGGCGAGCGACTCGGCCGCGGCAACCAGCCTTTCTTTGAATTTTTTGTAAATCTCCTCCAGCACGATAACCCGCGAGCAGGCCGAACACTTCTGGCCTTGGTAACCAAAGGCGGAGTAAAGAACCTGGGGCACGGCCTGGTCCAGGTCGGCGTCGTCGTCGACGATGATGGCGTTCTTTCCCCCCATCTCGGCGATCACCCGTTTTACATGGTCCTGAGCCGGCTGGGGACGGGCTGCCAACTGGTTGATGTGCAACCCCACCTCCACGGAGCCGGTAAAGGCGATCATGTTGACCTGCGGGTGGGCCACCAGATAGTCGCCGATCTCGGCCGAGTTGCCGGGCAGGAAGTTGAAGACCCCGGCCGGCACCCCGGCCTGCCGGAGGATATCGGTGAGCAGCCAGCCGGTGACCGGCGATAGGCTCGACGGCTTGTAGAGCACCGTGTTCCCGGTCACCAGGGCCGCGGCGCACATGCCGCAGCTGATCGCGAGCGGAAAGTTCCAGGGCGCGATCACCAGGGAGACGCCCTTGGGCCGGTAGGTATACAGATTCTCCTCGCCGGGCAGGTCGGCCGATTGGCCTCGGGCCAGGCGGACCATCTCCCGGGCGTAGTAGCCGAGAAAGTCGATGGCCTCCACCACGTCGGCATGGGCCTGGCCCCACTGCTTGCCAACCTCCAGGATCTGCCAGGCGGCAAGCTCCGGCAACCGTTCCGCCATGATCCGCGAGGCATTGAGCAGGATGGCCGCCCGGGCTTCAGGGGCCTGTCGCCGCCACTCCGGGGCTGCCGCGGCCGCTGCCTGAAGAGCCAGATCCGCCTCCTGCCGGCCGGCCAGCGAGATCCGACCGATAACCTCGGCCGGGTCGGCCGGGTTCAGGGATGCCAACTGCCGGCCGGTGGCAATTTCCACGCCGTTGATCAGCAGGGGATAGCTGTTGCCCAGGCGTTGCCGTACCGTGCCGAGTGCCCGGGCCATCTGTTCGCGCAGGGTGGCCTCGCTGAAGTCGGCGGCCGGGAAGTTGCGGAAGGAGTCCGCCGCCGGTGGCTTTTCCGGTGGCCGGGATTCCGGCGGCCCGGGCGCGGCGAGCAGGGCCGCCACCTCCCGCCGGTCGACGAAACTCTGGCGCAGGAAGGAAACGTTTGCCGTGTTTTCGAGCAGGCGGCGCACCAGATAGCCCATGCCGGGCAGCAGCTCGCCGTATGGGCAGTAGAGCCGTACCCGGCCGACGGTTTCCTGGAGGCTCTTGCGGATTGGGCCGGCCATGCCGTAGAGCACCTGGAACTCATACGCGCCTTCCGGCACGCCCTGCTCCTCGGCAATGGCCATCACCGCGGCGATGGAGCGGATGTTGTGGGAGCCGCAGGCGAGCGAGCAGATGTCGTGGTTGGTGAGGATCCTGCGGGCCAACCGCTCGAAGGCGTCGTCGGATTGCCATTTCTGCTGATAGACCGGTGGGGTGCGGTTGTTCTGGCGGGCGACGATGGTTTCGTAATCCCAGTAGGCCCCCTTGACCAGACGGATGTGGATGGGCAGTCCCTGCCGTCGGGCCCAAAGGATGAGCCGTTCGAGATCCTGGTCGCTTTCCGGCAGGTATGCCTGCAGCACCAGGCCCAGATGGGTAAAGTCGGCAAAGTGCTGGCGCAGCTCCTTGTAGACCGCGATGGTGATGTCCTTGTAGCGGTGCTGCTCCATGTCGATGTGGACAAAGGCCCCGATCGCCCGGGCTCTGGCCACGATGGGCGCAAAACGGTTGACGATGGCGGCCACCGAGTTGTCGAAATCCACCGGGTCGGCCTGGGAGAAGAGCGCGGTGGGCTTGATCGAGACGTTGATTTTCGGGGCCTGCTGCCAGTCGCGGTCCGAGTCACTGGCCAGGGCGGGCCAGGCGTGTTGTTCGGCGGCCAGGGCGTCGAGCAGTCGCAGGTAACTCTGCTGGTAGGCCGTGGCCTCCGCCTCGCTTACCGCGGACTCGCCCAGGATGTCGACGGTAAAGGCGAAGGCGTCGTGGCGCAGCTTGCGGATGGAGGCCAGCGCTTCATCGAGATTTTCCCCGACGATGAACTGCCGGGCCATGGCCTCGATGTTGGCCCGCAGTCCCCTGGCGAGCAGCTTCATGGCCAGGCCGCCACCGAGGCCCGCGTGTTTGAGCCCCCAGCGCAGCACCGCCGGCAGTTCCTGGTCCGCCCCGAAGTAGTCCTCCACATGGCGGAGCAGGGACTCCTCCGACCGGATGCAGGGGAGCACGTCGACAAAGCGGAAGAGGCTCACCTTGAACCCCTCGTTGGCCATGGCCCAGTCCATCACCTTGCCGGCCCACCAGTCCTTGCGGAACAGTGACGGGCACTGGTCGCCCATGGTGCGGAAGAATTCCTGGCCCAGGGCGATGATTCGTTCTTCAAGGTGGGCAGAGGGGCTGGCGGCCATGGCGTTCCCTCCCGTGGCGGTGGGGTGTTGTGAAAGGAGCGGATCGGTTAACCAATTGTAGCAGAATCAAAGGGGAAAAGAAGTGGAAGAGAGGGGGGGAGGCGATGCCTGTGGGGAACGGCATTCCCAGCCGTCGTCGGCCGGTGCCGGGTTGGTTGAGGGGGGCGATGCCTCGCGGGGGGAAAATACACTCTAAAATGAGGCAACGCCCCCCTTGGCCCCCCGTCGGGGAGGACCAACAAACGGTTGTAAGGAACAGGGGCTGTCGTCAGGCAAAGGGCGGTGGAGCAACGTCTCCTGCCCGGGGCACCCGTGTGGACCAGCTTGCCAGGTGGAGTGGGGGCCGGGGTCCGAACGCCCCCGGCTACCCGATTGGGCTGACTGAACTGCGTATTGTGCGGCGTTGGAATTGAGCCCGGGGCTCACAGGAGTTGCTCGACGTCCAACACCACCCAGCCGGAGTTGTTTTCGTAGAACCATTCGACCTGCACGTCGTTGAAGTAGCAAAGCATCTGGCCGCCGACGGGCACGGTGAATTCGCCGCCGTCTTTCATCACCCAGGCGTGCTTCTTATCAACGGTGCCAATGAGGGCGAACCATCTGGCGTCGTCCTTGCGCTTGCCATGGGCGAGCGAGGCGGTTTTGTGGGCGAGGCTGGTCCAGTCCTCGCCGTCGATGCTCCCGGCGGTGAAGCTGGCGTCGCGCAAGGGTTCGCCCACGCCAGGCACGACGCGCGCGCGGTAGCGGACGCCGGGGCGCAGGAAAACGCCGGTCTGGTTCCAGTATTCCCTGGCGTAGATGCGCTGGGTGCGTTGCGCCGTGTCTGTGCCGGCGGGAAGCATGCCGGGGTTGCGGACAAAGTAGTCCACCAGACTGGGAGGGCGGTAGGTCGGGTCTTCGGCCCAGCGGCGGAGCACGGTGTCGTCGAGGGTTTCGTGGATGGAACAGAGGGAGCCGGCCGTTCCTCCCGCCGTTTGGGTTTCACGGGGAGGCTTGCCGATTTCTCGGTAGTTGCGCTGGTCGCCGGGTTTCAGTTCGTCCCAGATGTTGAGGATGTGGCCGGCGAAGGCTTTGAAGCTGTCGTGAACAGGGTCGAGCCACGCACCGGGGCGGGGTTCGACGGTGTGGGTGAACGCGAGGCCGAGCGCGGATGCCTTTTGCATCATCCAATTCAGAGAGATATCGGGAAGGTCGTCGTCACCATAGCCGCCACCAACGTCGGAGTGCGCGCCGATGAACCAGCGTTGCTCGTAATAGGGGGTGTAGCGGGCGAGTGTTTCGGCTTCCTTGCCCGTTTCGGCGAAGGTGCGCCAGAGGGTGGCCTCGAACATGGGGCGGTGCTCGTCGATGGCGAGGGCGTGGTAGCCGTTGAGCTGCGCACGCGTTGGGCGCACGTTGTGAGCGGCGGATTTGGCGCGGCTGGCGTCCTTGTTTTGCAGGGCGTCGGCACCGATGGCGCCTACGGTATCCCATAGGCCGGCCATGTGGATCTTGACCTCTCGCACGCGGGTGTTGTCGAGGAGGCGGGCTTCCTGGGCGTCCGGTTGCCAGCCGGAAGGCGCTTTCTCCGGGTGGTCCTTCCAGTAGCGCAGGCGCCAGATGGGGCGGATGACCTCGGTATCCTGCCGCGAAATATCCGCGTAACGGTCGAAAATATCCTCGGTGCTCCATTCCCCGAGCGTGTCTTGGCGCGCAAGTCCGCAGGTGGCGATCATCTGCACCAGGCTGCGGGCGGTGAAGGCGCCGCGGCTGAAGCCGAAGACGTATATCTCCGTGTCGTCCCGGTAGTTCTCCACCAGCCATTGGTAGCCCTCGCGGATCTTGCGGTCGACGCCCTTGCCGAAGATGCTGCCCCGGATGAGTTCGCCGAATTCGGTGCCGACGCCCTGGATGTATTTCTTTTGCTGAGGCACGCCAACGGCGTCCTTGTCCGCGAGCAATTCATGAGTGCGCCAGACATTGGTGCGATCCCTGGGCGTATTGTCGGTGCCATCGTAAAACAGGATGAGACGCAAGGAAGGCATGTCGAGTCTCCTCTCAAGTCAAGAAGGGGAATAAGTATGGTCTTGGCGGCTGGTCCAACGAGTTTTTGAAGTCATGGACGCCAACGGCCGTGATCGGCTGGAAAGAGGCCGCGGGTCTGGCTTTTCGCTGGATTGCACGGTGTACGCCCGGCATGGACGTGACCTTTTGGGGTGCAAGTCCCCTGCTCGTGAACCATGTGCTGAATTCAACAGTTACCAGACGTGCCAGCCGAAGGCAAGGGCATCCTCATGATAGGGTGGAGGGAGGAATCCGGAGGCGGGTCCGCGAGACTCCGAAGGTACGCGCATTTCACGAGCCGGGGGAGTCTGTTCCTTGACAGGGTTCTCACCGTGGGTCGCCCCGTGGTGAAAAATCTTGAAACTTCCAGTTATTCCAGCCTATCATGGAAACTTAATGAGTTTATTTGGCGAGGCCCTTTTATTCAACGCTCCGGGTTGTCCGTTCGGTTGTACCGTAGGATGAATTCGGGATAAAAACGGTTGGGAAACGAGATGCTGCAGAAAATAAAAATCGGGCAGAGGCTGAATATCGGTTTTGGCGTTGTGTTGCTGTTGACGGCTGCGGTGGCTCTGGTCGCCTACATCAATGTCGGCCGCTTGGATGGGCTGATCATGCAGACCGTTCACGACGATTTCCAAAAGGTGGAACTGCTGAGTGATATTTCAAGAAATGTCAACACGGTGGCCCTCGCGGCGCGCGATATGGTCATCCAACCCGATGCCGAGAGCGTGAGGAGGCAGAACAGCCGAATCGCCGAGGCCCAGGAAAAGATCGGCCAGGATATGGACAGGCTGCAGGCCGTTGTTCATTCAGAGGCCGGAAATAGTTTGCTGGACAAGCTCGTCGAGACCAGGAAAACCTACAGGGATGAATTGGCCGTGCTTCTGGAACAGATCCGGGAAGGCCGGATAAAGGACGTTTCCCAGGCAATGAACGGCCGGTTCGGAGACGCTCAGACCGGCTATTTCCAGGCCCTGGACGCCATGCACCGGCACCTGATTGCCGAGGTGGAACAGGTGGGCGGCGCGGCAGACGTTCTAGCCGACTTCACCAAAGAGGTTGTCTTGGTTGTGGCTGTCCTGGCGTTGTTGCTCGGGAGCCTGCTCGCCCGGTTGATCTGCCGCTCCATTACCGTGCCGATCAAGGCATGCGTAGAGGCGGCCAGGGCGCTTGCCGTCGGCAAAACCGACATCGCGCTTTCCACCGACGCCAAGGACGAAGCCGGCGAACTGCAAGGAGCCATGGCCGCAATGGCGGAAGCGATCCACGGTCTGATCAACGATGCCAACCTGCTGGCCCAGGCCGCCGTGCTGGGCAAAATCACCACCAGGGCCGATGCCTCGAAACATCAGGGTGATTTCAAAAGAATCATTGAAGGGGTCAACAACACCATCTCGCGCCTGGTGGGTCTGCTCGATTCCATGCCCGCCCCGGCCATGATCATCGACACCGATTTCAATATCCTCTATATCAACGAGTTGGGCGCCAAGGCCGGCGGCAAAACGCCAAACCAGCTCATCGGCAACAAGTGCTTCGACCACTTCAAGACCAGCGACTGCAACACCGACAGATGCGCCTGCGGCCAGGCCATCCGGGACGGCCGGGTTTCCAGCTCCGAAACCGACGCCCACCCGGCTGCGGGCGTTGACCTCGACATCGCTTACAGCGGCATGCCGCTACGCGACGAACAGGGCAAAATCATCGGGGCCTTCGAGGTGGTTTCCGATCTGACCGCCGTCAAGAAAGCAGGCCGGCTGGTCAAGAAGATCGCCGACTATCAGAACGCCGAAACCGAGAAAGTGGTCAGCTGCCTGAAAAAACTGGCCCAGGGTGACACCTCCTGCACCATCACGCCGGCCGCCGGCGACAGCGACACCGCCGAGGTGGAGAGCACCTTCAAATCAATTGCCGATTCGTTCAACGCCTGTATTTCAACGGTCAATGAGTTGGTGGCCGATGTCAACACACTCGTCAAGGCGGCGGTTCAGGGCAACCTCGGCATCCGGGCCGATGCGACCAAGCATCAGGGCGATTTCAGAAAAATTGTCGAAGGCGTCAACAATACGATCTCACGCCTGGTGGGCCTGCTCGATTCCATGCCCGCTCCAGCCATGATCATCGACACCGACTTTACCATTCGCTATATCAATGAGCTTGGCGCCAAGGCCGGTGGCAAAAAAACGAGCCAGCTCATCGGCAGCAAATGTTTCGACCATTTCCGGACCAGTGACTGCAACACCGACAGATGCGCTTGCGGCCAGGCCATCAGAGGCGGCATCGTGGCGAATTCGGAAACCGACGCCCACCCGGCGGCCGGCGTTGACCTCGACATCGCCTACAGCGCCATACCGCTGCGCGACGAGGAAAACAAGGTCATAGGCGCCTTCGAGGTGGTATCCGACCAGACCGCCGTCAAGAAGGCGGCCAGGGTGGCAAAGAAGATCGCCGATTATCAGGATGTCGAAACCGGAAAACTGGTGGAGGCGCTCAACAGGCTGGCCGTCGGCGACATCAATATCTCTCTGGCAACCGCCCCTGCCGACAGCGACACCGGGTCCGTGAAAAGGATTTTTGAAGGAATCGGCGCCGCCGTTACCGCCCTGGTCAATGCCCTGAATGACATTACCCGCGCGGCCCGGGAAATATCGGACGGCAACCTCATGGTGACCCTCAAGAAACGGAGCGAGGAGGATGAACTTTTGATGGCCCTGGAGGATATGGTTGTCAAACTGAAGGAGATCGTCACCGACGTCCGCACCGCCTCCGATCAGGTAGCCGCTGGCAGTCAGGAGTTGAGCAGCAGTTCCCAACAGGTTTCCCAGGGGGCCAGCGAGCAGGCCGCCGCGGTGGAGCAGATCTCCTCCTCCATGGACGAGTTGGCCAGCACCGTGGCCCAGACCGCGGAGCACGCCCGGCAGACCGCCACCATGTCCAACAAGGCGGCAGCGGATGCCGTGGACGGCGGCAAGGCGGTGGCGGAAACGGTAACCGCCATGCAGCATATTGCCGAAAAGATCGAGTTGATCGAGGAGATCGCCCGGCAGACCAATCTGCTCGCCTTGAACGCCGCCATCGAGGCGGCCCGGGCCGGCGATCACGGCAAGGGCTTTGCCGTGGTTGCCTCCGAGGTCCGCAAGCTCGCCGAGCGCAGCCAGGTTTCGGCCCAGGAAATCAAAGAGGTGGCCGCGGCCAGCGTGGAAACAGCGGCGAAAGCCGGCAGGCTCATCACCGAGATGGTACCGCAGATCCAGAAAACCGCCGAACTGGTGCATGAGATCGATGCGGCCAGCAACGAACAGACCCGTGGCATTGAAGAAAACACCAGCGCCGTTCAGCAGCTTGATCAGGTGATCCAGAACAACAGCGCGGCGGCCGAAGAGATGGCCTCCGCCAGCGAGGAGTTGACCGCCCAGGCCGCGCTTCTCCAGGAATCCATCGCCTTTTTCAAGCTCGGTAAGCCAGCGGCTGCATCACGCTACTCTTCCCGCAAGCAGGCCCGAATCCTGCCCCCCCCGGCGACGCCGGTCAGTTGGAGCCAGGCCGGGGGGAACGATGATCAGGGGATCAAACTCTCTCTGCCGAACAAGGACGATACTGAGTTTGAGCGGTATTGAGCAACCAAAGCAATCGTCCCCTGAAGTCTTGGTCGGGATGTAAAAGATAAATCCGTTTCCTTTTTTCTGTCGGGCGGACCGGGGCGCATTCGCCGGCCCGTGGTCGCCAGGCAGGCAGCGGCTATTCCGTCGCCGACAACGGCTGCTGCCGCCGGTAGCGCACCGAACTCCTGATGCTCAAGCCGATGAAGGCGGCGCCGATCAGGCCGGTGACCAGTTCCGGGATGTGAAGGAAGAGGCCGAGGAACATCACCATGGCTAGCGCCCCCACCGCATAGAAGGCGCCGTGTTCCAGGTAGCGGAATTCGTTGAGCGTTCCCAGGTCCACCATCAGGACGGTGAGGCTCCGGACAAACATGGCGCCGCAGCCCAGGCCGATGGCGATGATGAAGATGTTGGTGGTCAGGGCGAAGGCGCCGATGACGCCGTCGAAGCTGAACGAGGCGTCCAGCACCTCCAGGTAGAGAAAGAGACCGATCCCCGCCCGGTGGGCGCTGGCCATCTTTTCCTCCGAGGCTGAGAGTGCCGTGCCGAGTCCTTCCACCAAGAGAAAGGTAAGGATACCCCCCAGGCCCGCCAGCAGGAAGGAGAGGCTTTCCCGGTCGGGCAAAAAGCTCGATACCGCCATCAGCAGGGCGATGGTCACCCCAACCTCGGCGGATTCCTGGCGGCCGAGGCGGGTGAGCGGTGCTTCGATGCAGCGGAACCAGTGTTGTTCCTTTTCCGCATCGAAGAAGTATTTGAGGGTCACCAGCAGAAGGAAGGCGCCGCCAAAGGCCGCCACCTGATGGTGCACCCCGGTCATGATCGCCGCGTAGCGGTCCGGGGCGAGGGCGGCAAGGCGCAGGGCCTGCCACGGAGAAAGGCGGGCCGACATCCCGACGATGAGCAGCGGAAAGACAAGCCGCATGCCGAAGACGGCGATGGCCATGCCCCAGGTGAGAAAGCGGCGCTGCCAGACCGCGCTCATCTCCTTGAGCACCGTGGCGTTGACCACCGCGTTGTCGAAGGAAATGGATATTTCAAGCAGCACCAGGATCGCCGTGATCAGCACGGCCTGCATGGCCCCTGATGACGAGCCGGTGTAGCGGAAGCCGATCAGGGCGGCCAAGGCGAGCCCTGCTGTGGTCAGCAGCAGGGAGGTGGTGAAATACTCTTTGAAGAGTCGCATGCCCCGTTTCCTGGTCTGAGAATTTCACCCCGGCAAGGGGTTGCCTGTCCGAGCATCCAGGCCGGCGGATATCCTACCTCATTTCCCGTTCCTCTGCACTCCTCCTTTGGGTCGGGATCGGGGGCAGGTTGTCTGGCGAGCAGCATGGCGACGTGAAAAAGGGGGCGGATTTCTGTGGGAGAGCGTCGAAACCGATGCGTATAAACGAATCTCTTGACGGCGGACGATCCGGGAGGTAAGAAGCTCAAGCATCGCCATCCGGAGGCGAGGATCGCAGGGTGCTGCACCTTGCGGGAGAATGCCGTCATCCCCGGAGATAACGGCGCCACACCCTTGTTCTGGCCTCTGTATGAGTCGCGAGGCGCCAACGCCCCTCCAGCTCCTCTACCTTTTCGCCCTTTTGGCCGTCAGCACCCTTTTTCTGGGGCGGATTCTCTGGCCGTTTTTTTCCTGCCTATTCCTCGCCCTGTTCCTGGCCGACCTCTTCCGTCCGCTGTACGAGAGCCTCACGCGGTTTCTGCCGCGGGCCTTGGCATCGCTTGTCACCTGCCTGGTCATGGGCCTGGTGCTCATGGTGCCGGTGCTGCTCTTTGTCGAAGCCTTTTCGGGCGGTGATCTGGTTCCAGCCGGTGCGGATGGCTGGGGGGGCGCTGCCGTGGGAGGGTCCATCCGGCAGAGTTCTCACTGGGCCAGGCTACCCGAGCTTGCCGCCCTTGTCGGCCTGCACCTGGAGGCGGAAACCATCAGCCTCATGATGGCCGAACTCGGCGATGAGGTGTACCGCTTTGTCGGCAGCCATGCCGGCGCCTGGGCCATGGGAGCTTTCCGCCTCCTCATTCAGTTCCTGGTCATGATCGTTACCTGCTTCTTCGTGCTCATTGACCGTGACCGCTTCACCTCCTTCTGGCTGCATCTTTCCCCCCTTCCGATCGAGCAGAACCGCAGGCTGGTCAGGGAGCTCCAGGGAACCGCCCGGGCGGCGCTCATCGGCAACGGCGTTGGCAGCATCATCCAGGGGGTGGCTGGCGGCCTGCTCTTCGCCTGGCTGGGGTTGCCGTCACCGTTTTTCTGGGGCTTTGTCATGTTTGTTCTCGCCTTCCTGCCCATCGTCGGCATCGGCGTCATCATGTTGCCGGCGGGACTCTACCTCTTCACGCAGGGCAACATCAACGGGGTGATAGTGCTGGCCGTCGCCTACGTCATTCTCACCCTCTTGGTCGAATACTTGCTCAAGGCAAAGCTTACCGGCGACCAGGCGCACATGCATCCTCTCCTCGCCCTTCTTGCTCTCATCGGCGGCCTGGAGTCCTTCGGGGTCATGGGGCTGGTTTACGGGCCGTTGGTCGTCACCGCTTTCACCTGTCTGGCCGACATCTATCTCACTGATTACCAGTCCGCGATCCGGGGAGGGATCGGTCGTGCCGCGGCAGCGGCCGGGTACGCCATGCTTGAGCCGCCCCTCGCGGAGGCAGGCCCGCCTGAATCGGTCGACCCTGCCTCGCCCTCCGTGCCGACCTCGGAATGGCATGCCGCTTCGGAGTCTGGCTGACAAGCGGGCGCGGCTGCCGTTGTTGTTGCGTCCCGGCGGGCGGGGGTGACCTGGCAGCTGTGTACCTTGGTTTCGGAAAAGAGATGATGGAGGGAGGGGAGATGCTGAGAGGGTATCTGTTGCTGGCGGCTTCGGCGTTCACCCTTGGGGCGGCGAACTTCATCTACCCCAGGGCGAGCAGGGCCTTGGGCGGCACCAACGCAACCTTCTACTACTATCTCTGCGCCCTGGCGGTGGCTCTGCTTTACTGGCTGCCGACTAGGGAGGCGCGGCAGATGCGGTTGGTTGACTGGCAGTGGCCGTTTTGCCTCGCCCTGGCCATGTTTATCAGCAATCTGACCTACAGTTATGGTGTGAGGTACTTCGACACCGCTCTGCCGGCGGTGATCCGCGCCCTTTCCTTTTTTGGCACCGCCTTTCTGGTGGTCTTCCTTGAGCCGCGAGCCCGCCTTCTCGGCCAAGGACTGGCTGGCGCTGCTACTGGTGGCGGCTGGCATCGTGCTCTTCGGCTTCGACCGCCCTCCCTTGCAGTAAGCGATTTCCTTCCGCCTCCCGCCCTCGCGCTATTCCCTTTTTCCCCGCAGAGTCCGGTAGAGGCAATAGCAGAACAGGACGGTGATTCCGCCCCAGCTTACTCCCATGAACAGCCAGCCGTTAGCGTGCATTGTGCGCCTCCCGCGTTTGCCGGCGATTCCAGGCCAGGCGCACCATTAGCGTCAACCCCAGGAACATTACGATCAGGATCAGCCGGGTAAAGAGGATATAGGGCCGGTTTGCGGCCGTCACCCCTTCGAGGACCAGGATGGGCAGCCAGTCCTGAATGAGCCAGCAGCCGAGGATAGTGAGCAGGAAGAGGGGGGTGACGTACTTGATCACGAAGCGGTAAGGGCGGGGAATGGTGATGTCCGAGCCGGCGTGCAGTTCGGTCCAGGCGCGTTCCATGCCGAAGACCCAGCCGAAGAGGATGGTTTCCACGGTGGCGAAGACCACCAGGAAGACCGAGCCGCCCCAGAAATCGAGTTCGTCCATCACCCCCTGGCCGAGGAAGAGGATGGCGGGTTGGGTGAGGATGAAGGTGGCAGCCATGAAGGCGAGTACTGCCTGGCGGCGGGAGAGGTCGAACTCGTCCTCCAAAAAGGCGATGGCCGGCTGGGCCAGCGAGATGGAGGAGGTGATGCCGGCGATGAAGAGGAGCAGGAACCAGAGAAAACCGAATAATTCGCCAAAAGCGAGCTGTTTGAGCACCATGGGCATGGTGACGAAGCCCAGGTTGAAGACGCCGCCCTTGGCGATGGCGGCCACCGAGGCGGCGCCGAAAAAGGCGTAGGCCGCCGGGATTACCAGGCTGCCGCCCAGGACCACCTCGGCGAACTCGTTGGCAGAGGCGGCGGTGAGCCCCGAGAGGGCCACGTCGTCGTCCTTGGCCAGGTAGCTTGCATAGGTGAGGATGACGCCGATGCCGCAGCTCAAGGTAAAGAATATCTGCCCCGCCGCCGCGAGCCACACCTTGGCGTTCAGCAGTGCCGACCAGTCCGGGTTCCAGAGGTAGCCCAGGCCATCGATGACGTTGTTTTCCGGGTGGGAGGGATCGGGCGCGCCCAGGAGAAAGACGCGGACCACCAGGACCACCGCCAGGACGAGGAGGATGGGCACCCCGTATTTGCAGACCCGCTCGATCCCCTTCCGCACCCCGAAGTAGAGCACCACGCCGTTGAGGAAAAAGGTGGCCAGGAAGAAGAGGTAGGCTGTGGAGAGTCCGGAGAAGAACTGGTTCTTTTCGAGCCCCTGGTAACCGTGGAGAAAGGCGACCATGGCCTCGCTGGACCCGCAGCCGTTGTATTTGCCGGTGAGGGCGAAGAGGCTGTAGCCCAGGAGCCAGGATTCGATGTAGACGTAGTAGAGGTAGATGACGATGGGGCCGAAGACGCCGATCACCCCGAAGTACTTGATGAAGCGGTTCTTCTCCCACAGGGAGTGGAACATGCCCGGCGCGGTGCTGTGGCCGAAGCCGCCACCGAACCGGCCGATGGTCCACTCGATCCACATCAGCGGCAGGCCGAGGAGGAAGAGGGCGATGAAGTAGGGGATCATGAAGGCGCCGCCGCCATTCTGCGCCACCTGTCCCGGAAAACGAAGAAAGTTTCCGAGGCCGATGGCGCTGCCCGCCACCGCCATGATCACCCCGAGCCGGCTGGCCCATTTTTCCCGAACCATAGTCACACCCCGAGTCAAAAGACCAAAAGCGCTTCCGGCAAGGCGTAAGGGAACACGGGCCGTTGCTGCGGAGAGGGGCACGCCGTGCCCGTCAATTTCGCTTCATATCCTGCCGCCCGGTCAGCGGGCAACAGATTTTATTTGGGGCGCAGAAAAAAGGAGGTCGAACCTACGGTCAGCCTTTGTCCAGTTTGAAAAAGAAAACCTCTCCTGGCGGCGGTGGGCGATGTGTCGGATCTGTCCGGGAAGGTAATGGCGGCTTGACCGTCCCCCTGTCCCTTGCGCAAAGGGGTTGGCGCGTCCGCAGGTGATGCGGCCGTAAAGGATCCCGTGATTGCCCAGGCGGAGTTGATCGGCACCCCCCGGAAAAGGGGGGAAGTCCGTCAGCGCCGGCTGTTCTTCCTAGGGCAGGGGCCGGGGGGCGGTGGATGACTTGAGCGCCTTGGCCAGATCCTCCATCAGGTACGGTTTGGCAATGGCCCCGCAGAAGCCGTATTCGCGGAAGGAGGCCATGATCGGGTCCGTGGAGTAGCCGCTGGAGACAATGACCCTGGCGTCGGGGTTGATGGCGAGAATTTCCCGCACGGCCTTCTTGCCCCCCATGCCGCCGGGAATGGTAAGATCCATGAGGATGATATCGATGGGGCGGTCGCCGCTCAGTGCCTCCCGGTACAGCTGAACCGCCTCGTCGCCGTTCCTGGCGAGCACCACCTCGTAGCCCATTTGTCCGAGCATGGCCTGGGTCATCTCCCGGATCTGTTCCTCGTCGTCCATCACCATCACCCTTTCGGTCTTGCCTCGGGTCGGGTCGGTCAGCTCCGGTTCGGGGGCCGAAATGGAATCCCGGGCCGAAGCCGGCAGATAGATGGTGAAGGTCGTCCCCAATCCCGGGTTGGAGTGCACGGTGATCCGGCCGTCGTGTTTGCTGACAATGGAATGGGTAATGGCCAGGCCAAGGCCGCTGCCCTGCTGCTTGGTGGAGAAGTAGGGGTCAAAGATCTTGTCGATGACGTTGGCCGGAATGCCGACACCGGTGTCCTTGACGGTCATCTTGACATAGTTGCCGGCTTTAAGTGCGCCGGCCTCAGCATTTCCGGCCAGGGTGGCGTTTTCAAAGCCGACCTCGACGGTGCCGCCGCCCGCCATGGCCTGGCTGGCGTTGAGGATAAGGTTCTGCACCACCTGGCTTATCTGCCCTTTGTCGATGTCCACCAGCCAGAGATCGTCGGCAAAGGAGTAACGACAGGCAACCTTGTTGCCGCGGAGCATGAAATCGGCGGACTCCCGGACCACCTCGGCCAGGGAGGCGGTTTCCTTGACCGGTTCGCCGCCTTTGGCAAAGGTGAGCAACTGCTGGGTGAGGTCGCGGGCCCGGAGGGAGGCCCTCTCCGCTTCCAGAAGGCGTCTTCTCGGGGTATCGGCAATATCGGCATCCAGCAGGGTGAGGTTGATGTTGCCGAGGATCGCCGCCAGGATGTTGTTGAAGTCATGGGCGATACCGCCGGCGAGGATACCGATGGACTCGAGTTTCCGTATCTTGAGCAGCTCCTTTTCGGTGCGGAGCTGTTCGCTGATGTCCCGGAAGACCAGGACGACGCCGATGGTTCTGCTCTCCCGGTCCCTGATCGGCGCGCCGCTGTCGGCAATGCTTTTGCTTGTCCCGTCCCTGGCGATGAGGGCAGTGTGGTTCGCCAGACCGACAATCTTCCCGGAGTCCAGCACCTTCTCCACCGGGCTTTGGCAGGGTTCGCCGGTGAGTTCGTCGACGATGTGGAAAACTTCGGCAAGCGGCCGGCCGGTGGCCTCGTCGCTGCGCCAGCCGGTCATTTGCTCGGCGACCTTGTTGATGAGGAGCACCCGGCCGGCGGTGTCGGTGGTGATCACCCCGTCGCCGATGCTGCGCAGGGTGACCGCAAGCCGCTCCTTTTCCTCGGCCAGGGCGCGTTGCGCCTCTTTGCGCTGGGTGATGTTGGTGGCGATCTCCATGCGGACATAGCGGCCGTCCGGCCACAGGATCGCCTGGTCGCGGCACTCGTACCATTCGCGGTCGACGGTGTTCTGGAACTCCCACACGTAGGAGCCGGTCGGGGTGCCGTTCCCGTCGAGCAGCCTGTAGTTGGTGCAGAACTCGCAGGGGCCGGTCTGCCCTGACTGGAGGGCCTTCCAGCAGGTCTTGCCGACAAGATTCCCCCAGATCTTCTGGCCATAGTCGTTGATCAGCAGGATCTCGTAGCTCTCCATGTCCGCCACATAGACCAGGGCGTCCAGGCTGTTGACCAGGGTCCGGAAGCGTTCCTCGGTTTTCCGGAGTTCGCCGGTGCGTTCCTCAACCCGCAGTTCCAGCTCGTCCCTGGCCCTTGCCAACTCGTCCGTCACCTCCAGGGTGAGCTTCCGCGAAAAAACCACGACGATGAGGCTCACCAGGGAAAAGACCACGGTGATGACCAGGAAGCGGTGCCAGAACTCCTCCTCGGTCCGCGAGACGTTTTCCGCCAGTTGAACGGTTAAGGCGCCGGAATCGTCGAAACCGGAAGGCAGGACGATGGCGGTGGTTTTGGGGGCAGGCGGCGTGGTCTGCGCCGCGCTGCCCAGGGTAAGCAGCTGTTTGCCCTGATAAGAGAAACGGAGGAGGGCGCTGTGCTCCTGGTAGAGCGCGTCGAATTCGGTGGGGGATGGCGGAGCCAGATACCGCCCTACGGCAAGAAAACCGATGGGGCCGTAGTTGCCCTCCAACCGCTTGAGGACGATCAGTGCCAGTTTGCCGTGGTAGAGGAGGGCCAGGGGGGAGCTGCCCGACTCGTTTTTCAGCCTGGGCAACAGGTTGCTGATTTCGTCCCGGTTGCCGAACACGCCTGGATTTTCAGCGCAGGCGAGGAGGGCGCCGGAGGCGTCATAGACGTTGATGAGGTCGATGCTCTTGTGGACCGTGAAGGGGACGATCTGGTCGAGGAGTTCGTCGACCGCACCCGTGGCGGCATGATCGAGGAATCCCCAGTTGTTGGCAAGCAGGTCGGCAATTTCCAGGTTACTTGCCTGGATGGCGAGCAGCCTTCCCTCCATCTCATGGGTGAGTCGTCTGGTGGTTTGCGCGGCGTCGGCACGGAAGGAGAGGTATTGTTGGCCGGAGATATAGGCGATGGCGCCGAGACAGAAGGCAACGGTGAGCAGGGTAGGGATGAAGAGTTTCAGGCGCAGGTTGGTCATGGGGGAGCGATCATCTCGCGGGGGGCGTTCTCTGGTCGACGATCAGCCTGATCGGATCATAGAAACTGTCCGGCCGCACTGCAAAGCCGTCTGTGGGGAGCCCCTTGAGTAGAGCGGGATCGATGGTGGGCAATACCTGGCGGATCTTTTCCTGAAGATCCTGCGGCAGGGAGGGATGGGCAACGATGGCCAGGTTGGGAACCGGCGGCGGGGCGTAGATGACCTTGAAGAGGTCGCCATGTTTTTTCTTCGCCTGCTCCAGGTTGAAATCCCAGGTTGCCCCTGCGTCGATGCTGCCGGCCACGATGGCGTCGGTGACCCGAGGATGGCTCCCCAGGTAATAGACCTTGCCGAAGAAGGCTTCCGGAACAATTCCCTGACCGCGCATCAGGGCGTTGGGGTATTGGAAGCCGCTGGTCGAATGGGTGTCAACGTAGGCAAATTTTTTCCCCCGAAGGTCGGCCAGGCCGTTCAGATCCTGCCGGCTCTTCAGGGCCACGATATAGGCGTGGTAGACATCCACCAGCTTGGTTCTTCCCTCGTTCCACTTCAGCTCGGTCAGCAGGAGCCGCAGCCGGGGATTCTTCCGTTTTGCCTCTACGTACGGCACGGGGCCCAGGCCCGCGAACTGCACCCGGCCCGAGGCCACCATCTCGATCATTTCCTCATAGCTGTTGGCGCCGACGAAATCGAATTGGCATCCCACCTGCTCGCCCAGCCAGACGAGCATCGGTTTGTAGAGCTGCCGTATCTCGTCAACCGTCTGCCCCTTCTGGTAGGGGGGGATGCCGAAATGGTACTTGGGGAGAACCGGACCGGCAAGGATGGCAGGGGGGGCGAACAGCAGGAACAGGGCAACAAGGCAGGGAAGGAAAAGGAAGGGAAAACGTTTCTTAGGTGCTTCCGGCGCCATTGCACGACTCCTTTCGGTGTCTGGCTTTGGTGGGGTGAGTCCGGACGGTGGGGGGTACCTTCCTGTTCCGGCGGTCCGGGAGAAATACTCGTCAGCGTCGGTCGTTGACGGACCCATGGATAATGAGCGAAGAGTCGTATGACCTGAGCCTCGTTTTAGTTTACCTGAACTTTTGCCTATCGCCAAAGTAATTATATCGAGGCCGAAACAGCCGACGGATTCGTGGGCTCGGACTCACGCTCCGTTTGCCTTCCGGGAACCATCAATTCGCCTGCCCCGGCGGAACGGCCGCGGCAGGGTGTCAACAGGCGGGAGCAGGGTGTCGGCGTGTGGCGATGCGGGAGATGAGCCGGAAGCTGATCGGCAGTAGGATTGGTCCTGCCCCTGGGGGGCCATTGGCATCATGAAAACCGGGACGGATTTATTTTCTGCGGTGAATCGCAACAAACAGCTCATTCCCTAATTGTTGCCCCCTCCCGTCACGCGCGAACCGTTCCCAAATTCTTTAACAAGCCGTAGGATCCATTGTAAGCAATAAGATTTCCTGTTCCTGCCGGCGACGGGCTTTGAGGACGGGACAGGGGAAGGGAGTCCGGCGGAAAGGCCGGCCGTAATCAGCCCACCGCGCACCAGGAATGGATTTCCCGTTGGAGGAGGTCGCTGTGGTAGCGTTTGAGGAGGGTCATGGCCTCGCTTGCCGAGGCGTCGGAGAACTGGAGGCGGGCGAGTTTTTCCCGGGGCAGGGATTGGGCCCGGTGGAGGAGCTTGGCGGTGCCCAGCGACAGCGGGACGTGGGAGGCGGCTGTCTCATGGGCGCAGCGGCCGCAGAGCAGGCCGCCGCGGCTTGAGCTGAAGCGGTACGGGTCGCGGGTGTTGTTCTCCCGGCCGCAGCCGATGCAGCCGGAGAGGTGCGGCCGGTAGCCGAGCAGGTCGAGGAGTTTGATCTGAAAGAGGATGACCGTCTGGCGGATCGCCGCTCCCTGGTTGAGACTCTCCATGGCCCAGACCAGGAGGCGGAAGAGTTCCTCCTCGCCGTCGTTTTCTCTGGTCCAGTGGAGGAGCAGCTCACAGAGCAGGGTGGCCGCGCCGTAGCGGTCGTAGTGGGCGCGAAGGTTGGCGAAGGGGGCGAGGAGATCGGCCTGGTCGATGCGCACCAGACTACTGCGGTCGCCGGTGGTGAAGTGGATTTCGAGCAGCGAAAAGATTTCGAGCTTGTTGAGAAACCGTTTCTTGCTGCGCTTGGCGCCCTTGGCAATGCCGGTCAGCTTGCCGATCAGCGGACAGTAGCAGGTGACGATCTTGTCCGACTCGCCATGGTCCCGGACATGGAGTACCACGGCGATGCTGCGGCAAGGGGAACGGGACATGGGGTTCCTTACAAAACAACAAGTGTTTCGGTGAAACAGCCAATGGCGAACCGCCTACAGCGCCATCCGGAGAAGGGTCCTTCCGGATGGCAACGCATTAGTGCCCGGCGCCCGCCATGGTCGGCAGGGTAAGCCGCACCGTGGTGCCGGAGGCCCCCAGCGGCGGCAGCGTCTTGCCGTTGAGGGTGAGGTGCGCGCCGCCGGCGTTACCGATGTGCAGTTGGATGCGGTGGTCGGCCCGCCATTCCCATTGCTCGCCGGTTCGGAAGGTATAGTCCCGGACCGGGCCGTCATCGACCTGCACCTGTAGCCAAGTAAGTTCGGTAAAGTTGCCGACCAACAGGTAGGCGGCAGCGGTTGCCGGCGCGGTTGCCGGCAGCGCGGCCGACAGGCCAGGGGTGGCGGGCGGCGCGGTTGAGCCGGCCATGGCGGCAGCGGTTGCCGGCATCGCTGGCTGCGGCGCTTTCTGCCGCGGCAGCTGGGCAACCGGTGGGGCGGGAGGCGTGGCGACGGGCTGGGGCGCCGCCGCGGCAGGCGGCGGGGTATCCCCGCTGGGCGAGGACGGCGCTGGTGCCGGGCGATTCAGCTGGATTTTTCGTTTGCTGGGAGCGATGACCAGACGCCCCTCCTGGGGGGGGGCAGTCGTTTCCGACTCAACGGTGGGTGGCGGGGAGACGGTGTTCCCCGAAGCAGGGGCCTCCGGGGAGGCGGGAAGGACACCGGTGGCCGGGGCTACAGGAGTCGTGGCCGCCTCGCCCTGGGATTTCTCCGGTGTTGCCGGTGGCAGGGCCTCTGCCGTGGTGGCCGGCGGCGCTGTCGATTCCTGCTGGACGCGTTCCGGCTCCGGCGTTGCCGGAGGCGGCGTAGCCGGCCGGTGGGACAGATAGCTGATTCCGGCCAGGATGAGCAGCAGGATCAGCAGGCCAATTTTTCGGCCAGGGGAAAGCGACCTCTCCCTGGCCATGGTGCTGCCGGGGAGAACGTGCTGGTCACGGCCCTGGCGTTCTGCGGAGTAGTCGGGGGGGCGTCGGCTGGCGGCCGGCAGGTGGAGGGAGAGGGCCTTCTGCGGGTCGAGCCCCAGGTGGCTGGCATAGATCTTGACAAAGCCGCGGACGAAAACGTCGGCTGGCAAATTGTCGTGGTCGTCCGCTTCCAGCGCCTGCAGGGTGGCGATGTGGATACAGGTGGTGGCCGCCACCGATTCAAGGGTGATATTCTTGTGGATCCTGGCGTGTTGGAGGTAGTGGCCCAGGGTTTCCTGGGGCGGCGCAGGGGGCTGCTGCTGTGAATCTTGTTCCGAATCCGTGCTTTGCGGGTGAATGGTCATCGATGCCTTCCTGGCTGGGAAAGGTTGTAGAACCTGGCCGGCATGGAGCGCCGAAAGAAGGAGACAGGTCTCGCATTACAGGAGTTCTTTGATATTCGCCTGTTCGCGAAGCTGCTGGACCCATTTCTTGAAGTTCTGTTCGAGTTCCTCATCATAGAGTTTCCGGTGAATCTCGTCCTTCACCGATTCGTAGGGGGCCGTGCCTCCTTTGCCGCTCAAGAGTTTGAAGAATTGAAAGGTGTCGGCGGTTTCCACCACCGCGCTTACTTCACCCGGCTTGACATCGGCAAGGGCGGTACGCATGAAGGGGGCGATTTCATCCTGCTTGAACACCCCGATATCCCCTCCGTCCACCGCCGAGGGAAGCGTGGAGTTCTCCCTGGCGAGTTGTTGGAAGTCTCCGCCGGCCGCGGCCTTGTCGCGCAGTTCGTTGGCAAGCTTGCGGGCCTCTTCCCGGGTGCGGGGATGCCCGGGGTCTTCCCAGCCGATCCCCAGCTGCAGGATGTGGAGCCCTTTTTCGGTCGGGGCGGCGGCATAGTGGCTGTCGTAGTACGCCTTGGCCTTGTCGTCGGTGATCACCACCTTGGAGCGGACCTCGTAACTGACCAGCTTGGACTGCAGGATCTGCGCCCGGAGGGTGGCGCGGTAACGTTCTTCGGTGATGCCGCGCCGGCTGAGTTCGGCGACGAGGGCCGCCTCGGTGAGGCCCTGGCGGGTGAGCACCTCCTGAAAGGCGTTGGCCAGTTCCGCGTCGCTGACCGCGACCTGAAGTTGTTTGGCGCGTTGTTCGATGATCGTCTTGTCGATCAGTGAGGAGAGCACCTCCCGCCGGGCCTGGCGGAGCGCGGTTTCGGCCTGCATGGGAGGGGCTTCGTTCCGGATCTGTTTGAAGATCGGCGCCCCTTCTTCCTGGAGATCGCGCAGGGTGATTACGTCGTCATTGACAATGGCCACCACCCGGTCGACCACTTCGGTGCGGGCAATGGACGGGCCGGCGAAGAGAAGGAGTCCGAGTATGGTCAGGAAAAATTTTGCCGAAAGGGAATGAGAGGACATCTGCACCTGCTGCGCCGTGTCGGAATTTTATGGTAATAATGCCGTATATTAAGCAATTAGGGGAATATCTAATCTTAGTATCATCCTACCGGACCGCGTGCAATATTTTTTTGGCCTCGGCAAGCACCGCCGCCGGGGTGGTGGCCGCGATCTGCACCACCAGGCGGCCGTCAGGAGTAAGGCGGATCTTGCCCTTGGACTGCTGGATGAGGATCAGGATCTGTTGCGGGGCCACCGGCGTGCGATGGTGGAAGTTGAAGACCAGGGACGTCGGTCCCTGTTCGAGCTTGGTCACCCGCAGCCGCTGGAGATCCTCCTTCAGCGAAACCACGGCCAGGAGGTTGGAGGTTTCTTCCGGAAGCGGCCCGTAACGGTCGGTGAGTTCGTCGGTGAGATCGGCCAGGGCCTCGGGGGTGGTGACGCTGGTGATCTTGCGGTAGGCGATGTAGCGCTGATCCGGGTCCGGGACGTAGGTGGCCGGGATGTAGGCGGGCATGTTGAGACTGATCTCCGGCTCGATCTCCTCCTCCTCCTCGCCCGGGGCCTCGCCGGCCGCGGCCCGGCGTTTGAGGTCCTCGACGGTTTTTTGCAGCAGATCGAGGTAGAGGTCGTAGCCCACCGCGGCGATGTTGCCGCTCTGCGAGGCGCCGAGGATATTGCCGCCGCCCCGGATCTGGAGATCGCTCATCGCGAGCTTGAAGCCGCCGCCCAACTCGTTGTAGTCCATGAGCGCCCGCAGCCGCTGCTGGGCGTCCTTGGAGAGCCCGTCGAGCGACGGCACCAGCAGATAGGCATAGGCTTGGGCGCTCGAGCGGCCCACCCGGCCGCGCAGCTGATAGATCTCGGCGAGTCCCAGCCGGTCGGCCCGGGTGATGATGATGGTGTTGGCGTTGGGGATGTCGAGGCCCGACTCGACGATGGTGGTGCAGACCAGCACATCGATGTCCTTGCGGACGAAGCGAACCATGATCTCTTCGAGCTGTTTGCCCGGCATCTGACCGTGGGCCACCGCCACCCGCGCCTGGGGCACCAGTTTCTGGACGGTGCGGGCCATCTCGTGGATGGACTGCACCCGGTTGTGGATCAGGAAGACCTGGCCGCCGCGCTGGAGTTCCCGGGTCACCGCCTCGCGGATCACCAGATCGTCGTAACGGGCGATGAAGGTCTTGACCGTGCGTCGGTGCTGGGGCGGCGAGCTGATCACCGACAGATCCCGCACCCCCAGCAGCGACAGCTGGAGCGTCCTGGGGATGGGGGTGGCGGTGAGGGTGAGGACGTCGATCTTGCTGCGCAGCTGTTTGAGCTTTTCCTTGTGGGCGACCCCGAAGCGGTGTTCCTCGTCGATGATCAGCAGCCCCAGCCGCCGGAAGGAGACGTCCTTCGAGAGCAGCCGGTGGGTGCCGATGATCACGTCGACGGCGCCGGTGGCCAGGTCGTTGAGGATCTTCTTTTTTTCGGTCGCGCCGCGGAAGCGGTTGAGGCTCTCCACCCGCACCGGGAAGCCCTGGAATCGTTCGCGGAAGGTCTCGGCGTGCTGCTCGGCGAGCACCGTGGTGGGCACCAGTACCGCCACCTGGCGGCTGTCGCCGATGACCTTGAAGGCGGCGCGGATGGCCACCTCGGTCTTGCCGTAGCCGACGTCGCCGCAGACCAGCCGGTCCATGGGGCGCGTGGAGGTGAGATCGTCCAGCACCTCATTGATCGCCTTGAGTTGGCCCGGGGTTTCGTCGTAGGGGAATGACTCCTCGAGTTCGTGGAACAGACCGTCGGGCGAGGAAAAGGCCGTGCCGGCCTCCATCTGCCGCCGGGCATAGAGTTCGAGCAGATCCTGGGCCACCTTCCAGACCGCCTCCTTGACCTTGCGTTTAGCGCTGGTCCAAGCCTTGCCGCCCAGCTTGTCGATTTTGGGATCCTTGTCGGCAAGTCCCTGGTACTTGTGCACCGAGTTGATCCGGTCCACCGGGACGTAGAGTCTGTCATTGTCCTGGTAGGCGATCTGGAGGAAGTCGTTGACCACCCCCTTGAGTTCCATGGTGTGGAGCCCTTCGTAGACGCCGATGCCGTGGGTCTGGTGGACCACCGGGTCGCCCGCCTTGAGTTCGTCGAAACGCAGGGCCGCGCCGGCGGGCTGCTGCTGTCGTTTCTTGCGGGCCCTTCCCCCCAGGCGGCTCGCGCCGAACAGCTCGCTTTCCGAGAGCACGTGGAGGCGTTCTGCCGGCAGGTCGAACCCGGCGGCAAGGGGGGCGCCGTAAATGAGGATGCCCGGCCGGTCAAGATCCGCTGGCCGCATGGGAGCGTCGAGGACCGTGCACTGCGGCTGGTGGGCGCCGAGGAGTTCGGCCAGGTGGCTTGCCTGGCGCGGCGAGCGGCAGGCGAAGAGCACCCGGTCGCCCTGGTCGAGCCACTGGCGGAGGAAGTCCACCAGCGGGCTCAGGAGGCCGTGCTGGCGGCGTTGCAGTTCGATCTCCTGTTTGAGCAGGGTGTGGTTGCCGCAGTCGACGGCATGGCTGCTGCCTGGGTCCAGTTCGGTTGAGGCGAAGTCGTGCAGTTCAAGGCGGCGGTGGCGGGTGAGGGCCTCGGCGAGTTCGGAGTCGGAGAGGAAGATCGCCTCGGGTGGTAGGGCCGGAACCTTGGCCGCCTCGGCATCCCGGTAGTTGGCGGCAATGCGTTCCCGGGTCAACTCCAGGGTCTGGCGGATGGCAACGGGATGGTGGAGGCAGACCAGGGTATCTTCGGGCAGCAGGGCCAGGAGGTGGCTGGTGGCGTCGTAGAAGAGCGGCAGAAAAAACTCGATACCGGGAAAGCGGTGTTGGCCCTGGAGCTGTTCGACGATCCGGCCCTGTTCGTCGTAGTCCCAGGCGTGGCGTTCACTTTCCGTTTCGAAGCGTTCGATGACCGCGGTGATCCCCTCCTCGGAGGTGGGAAAGAGGACGTCGCTTGCCGGCAGCAGAACGGCCTCGCGGATTTCCTCCACCGAGCGCTGGGTGATGGGATCGAAGAGACGGATCGATTCGACGGTGTCGCCGAAGAAGTCGAGACGGAGCGGGAAGTCGAAGCCCGGCGCGAAGAGGTCGACGATACCGCCGCGGACACTGAACTCGCCCACGGTCTGCACCAGACTCACCGCTTCGTAGCCGGCGTCCACCAGCCGTTTGACCAGCTGCTCGCGGTCGGTTTCCTCCCCTGCCGCCACCAGCTCCACCAGGCCGGTGAGCCGTTCCTTGGGCAGCACGCGGCGGAGCAGGGCCTCGACCGGGGCCACGACGATGAAGGGCGGCTCGGTGGAGAGAAGCTGGTAGAGGGAGTCGAGCCGCCGGGCGACGGTGGACGGATCCGGGGAGAGCGGGGTATAGGGCGGGATGTCGTAGGCCGGGTAGAGGAAGACCGGCAGGTCGGTGAAAAAGCCCAGATCCTGTTCGAGGGTGGCGGCCTCGCCTTCCGAGGGCACCACGCAGAGGAGCGGCCGACCGCCTTCCCGTGCCAGCCGCGCGGCGAGCAGGGCGGCGCTGCTGCCCCTGAGCCCGGTGACCGTCCATGGAGATGAAGAAGGCGTCTCTCCGGAGCGGAGAGACGCCAGGATGTCGTTCATGATCAGCAAGATACGAGAGGAAAGAGAGCGGGTTTGACGTTCAACGGCGTTGCCGGGGCGGCGACCACCACCGGCCCCAATCGTTCCCTCTGAGTGCTTACGCGCTAGAAGGAGCCACCGACACTGAAGTCCCAGTTGCTGTGGGGCTCGTCCGAGGTCGGGTCAAGGTTGTAGCCCCACTCAAGACGCAGCGGCCCCATGGGGGACAGCCAGCGGAAGCCGTAGCCGATGCTCTTCTTGATATCGGCGAAGTCCCAACTTTGGTCGGTGTCGTAAACATTCCCGGCATCAAAGAAGACGAGGCCGCGGAGGCCGGCATCCTTGACCAGGGGGAAGAGGTATTCGAAGTTCGTGTACCACATCTTGTCCCCGCCGACGCGCTCGCCGGTCACCGGATCCTTGGGGCTGATGTGGCTGTTCTTGAAGCCGCGGATGGTGTTGAGGCCGCCCAGGTAGTAACGTTCGTAGACCGGCACGCCGCCATCGCTGTTGGCGGTGATGTAGCCGGCGGCAAGCTTCCAGTGGTAGACCGTATCCCAAAGCCACGGCCAGTACCAGCTGGTGGATCCCTCGACCTTGGTGAACTGGGCGTCGCCGCCAAGGACGCTGCCGGCGTATTTGGTGGAGATCACCTGGCGGGAGCCCTTGCTGGCGCCGTAGCGTTTGTCGCGGGTGTCGCGGGAGACGCCGACGTTGACGGAGCTGGTGGTCTCGATGGCCATGGAGTCGATGATGATCTGCGAGGCGTTGCTGCTGAGGTCGCTCAGGGTGGTGTCGTCCCAGCCATACCCCCAGAAGAGGTTCCATTTTTCCCAGATGGGGTAGCCGAAGCGGAACGCGAAACCGTCGGTGTGGCGGGTGTAGTCGTCGTATTCACGGCTCCAGTTGTAGAGGTCGAAGCCGAAGAGCAGCTGGGAGTCGTTCAGGTGCGGCTCGGTGAAGCTGAAGTTGTAACGCGAACTGCTGCCGCTGATGTCGGCCTGGAGGGCGAGCCGCTGGCCGAGGCCACGGAAGTTGTCCTGGCTCACCTCGCCCATGAACATCACGCTGTCCACCGAGCTGTAGCCGGCGCCGAGGCTGAAGGAGCCGGTGGCCTTTTCCTTGACGTCGACGTTGACGTCCATGAGGGTTTCGTCGGCAGTGGGCTGGGGCGTGACGTTGACCTCCTCGAAGAAGTCGAGCCGCTGCAGCCGCTCCTGGCTCTTTTTGATCCCCGAGGCATCGAAAATCGTCCCTTCCTTGACCTGCATCTCGCGGCGGATCACCTTGTCGCGGGTCCGGTCGTTGCCCTTGACCACGATGCGGTTGATGTGGACGAGATCACCCTTGGTGACGCGCAGGATCACACTGACCCGCTGGTTGGCGGGGTCTTTCTCCACCGAGGGCGTGACCTCGGCATAGGCGAACCCCTTGGCGGTGTAGTAGTCGGTGAGGGCAAGGACGTCGTTGCGAAGGGTTTCGCGGCTGAAGTAGCGATCCTCGCCCAGCTTGGTCTGGGCCAGCAGGGTGTCCTTATCGGCGATGAGGTCGCCGGTCACGTCCACGGTGCCCACCATGTAGCGGGGGCCCTCCTGGACAGGGATGGTGATGTAGAGCCACTCCTCTTTCTGGTCCACTTCCGGCTGGCCGACCTTGGCGTCGATGTAGCCGTGGTTGTTGTAAAAGGCGCCGATCCGGGCCGCGTCCTGATCGAGCAACTCGCGTTTGAGGATGCCGGAGTCGGTGAACCAGGAGAAGAGACCGTGCTCCGAGGTCATCATCACCTTCTTGAGTTCCTTGTCGGTGAACGCCTTGTTGCCGGAGATGGTGATTTCCTTGATATAGGCCTTGAATCCTTCCTTGATGTGGAACTGGACGTTCACCCGGTCCGGGGTTGGGTAGGTGAGCTGGGAGGTCACCTCGGTGCGGTAGAATCCCTTGTCCTTGTAAAGTTTCTTGATATTTTCCTCGGAGCTGCGCACTTCCTTGAAGTTGATGATATTGTTGGTGGCCACGGTGATGACCCCCTTGATGTCGTCACTCTTCAGCTCGTCCTCGCCGCTGAAGGTCACCGTGCCGATGACCGCCTTCTCCTTGACCTCGAAGGTTATCTTGATGCCCTTGTCGGTATCCTCGCGTTTGACCTGGACGTCATCAAAGTATCCCATCTGGAAGATGTGGCGCAGATCCTGATCGACTTCCGCGGCGTCATAACGGTCGCCGGCCCGGGCTTTGATCTTGTGGAGAATGGCGCCGGAATCGATGCGCTTGTTGCCGGTGATCTCGACGGCGGCGTAGCGGTCGTGGCGGCCGGTATAGCCGGCAACCTCGTCGAGCAGCGCGCCGATGAGTTCCGCCGGACCGGCGTTGGCCGGGCCTTCCTTGTAAAAATACCGGGCCGGTTTGTCGCTCAGCAGGTCAAAGACGGCAACATCGATGCTGAGGCGGCCGCCGATGCGGTTAAGACTGCCGGTGATGACGTACTCCGCGCCAGTGGTGCCGGCCAGGGTGTTCAGCGACGCCCGGGGCGGCGGCCAGGATGCCTGGTAGTCCACCACGGAAACCGCCTTGACCCGGCTCAAGGTGGTAAAGCCCTGGGCCTTGGCGAGCGCCTCGTCGACCTGGGTGGTGAGGGCGGCGGCGGTTTCGGCCGGGGCGTTGATTTTGAAGGGCAACAGCAGGGGCTGGGAGGCCGCGGCCATCGCCGGAGCGGTGAGGGTGAGGGCCAGCCAGAGCAGGAGAAAAACGAAAAAGGCAGAACGGAAAGGAAAAGCGGGGCGAGCCACCCCGGACACCGAGGAGGGCCGCCGCCATGCGTCGATGGGCGTCATCAATGAAGGCCTTTCTTTCTGTTGAAGTTGAGGAGGTGGCGCGTCGTCATGGGGCCCGGGGAACCCGCTGCCGGAAGGCAACACCTTCCATCGGACCGTCAAGTACAAACGCAATCTGTGTCAATTAGCAGGCAATTGGCACCCTGTCAAGAAGTTCGGCAAGTTTTAGCTTCCACATGCCACCGCAACCTATCCCAGGGGCCGGTCGGCGGAGAGTGGCGGCACGCCGTGTTCCGCAAACAACCGCGGGGAGGCGGCGGCTTCGGTGCCCGGCGAGCACTTCCCTATCCATGCAGAACACCGTCGGTCAGGGTAAGGCAGCGATCCATTTCGCCGGCCAGCTCCGGGTTATGGGTGACCATCACGGTGGCAAGGGGATAGGTGGCGTTGATCTCCTGCAGAAGGTCAAAGACCCGCCGGCCGGTTTTGAGGTCCAGGTTGCCGGTGGGCTCGTCGGCCAGCAGCAGGGACGGCTGCATGATCATGGCGCGGGCCAGTGCCACCCGCTGCTGTTCACCACCCGACAGCTCCCCCACCCGGTGGCTGGCCCGTTGGGCAAGCCCTACCCTGGCGAGCAGGTCGTGGGCCGCGGCACGGATCTCCTCCTGATCGCTGCCGGCGATGAAGCCGGGCATCATCACGTTTTCAAGGGCGGTGAACTCGGGCAGCAGGTGGTGGAACTGGAAGACAAAGCCCACGGTGCGGTTCCGGAACAGGGCGAGTCCCGCGCTGTCCTTGGCAAAGATGTTCTCGCCGCCGAAGTGGAGGGTGCCGCCCGTGGGGCGGTCCAGGGTGCCGAGGATGTGAAGCAGGGTCGTCTTGCCGCAGCCCGAGGCGCCGACCACCGCCACCATCTCCCCCTGGCCGAGTTCGAGGTCGACACCGCGCAGCACCTCGAGCTGCTGTTCGCCGGTGCGATAAGTCTTGGCAATCCCCCGGGCCACGAAGGTCTTGTCGGCGGAGGCGGCTGGCGTGGAAACGGCGGACATGGCAACCCTTTTGGGCGAAAGTTAGTAGCGGAGCGCCTCGGCGGGGTCCACCCGCGAGGCCTGCCAGGACGGATAGAGGGTGGCGAGCAGGGTGATCAGCACCGCGGCGAGTGCCACCATGGCCACGTCACCGGGCAGCACCTTCACCGGCAGGGTGGAGAAGGGGTAGACGTCGCTCTGCAGCTTGATGAAATGATAGCGGCGCAAGAGTTCGCAGAGTGTCAAGCCCCCCGCCACCCCCAGAGTGGTGCCGGTGATCCCGATGATCAAACCCTCGTAGACGAAGATGCGCATGATCTTGCCGCTGGTGGCTCCCATGGACTTGAGGATGGCGATCTCCTTGCCCTTTTCCATCACCACCATGATCAGGGTGCTGACGATGTTGAAGGCCGCCACCAGCACGATGAGGGCGAGGATGACGAACATGGCGGTCTTCTCAAGCTGGAGCGCGGAGAAGAGGTTTTTGTTCATCTGCATCCAGTCACGGGCCACGTAGCCGATCCCCAGCCGTTTTTCGATTTCCCCGGCAATGGCGTGGGCCTGGTAGATGTCCGCCACCTTGATCTCCAGGCCGTGCACCGCCTCGCCGTCCAGGTCGAGAAAGTTGCGGGCGGTGGCAAGCGAGATGTAGGCAAGCGACGAGTCGTACTCGTACATGCCGGTATCGAAGATGCCCACCACCTCGCAGGTGGTGGTCTGGGGGATGATGCCCATGGGGGTGAGGGGGCCGGCGGCGGAGAGCAGCCGGATACGGTCGCCCATGCCGACCCGCAGTTGCTGGGCCAGCTCCTTGCCGATGATGATCCCGGCCGGCCGGCGTTGTTCGCCCGGAGGCGGCGGCGGAGCGTCCAGGTCGGTGAGGCGGCCGGCGGTGAGGATGGTCGCGAAGTCGAGCACTACCCCGGCCGAGGCCGGATCAATGCCGCGCAGCACCACCCCCATTCCCTGGGCACCGCTGGTGACCATCGCCTGGGCGTAAAGGTAGGGGGTGACCGCCGTTACCCCGGGCATGGACCGGAGTTCACGGTTCAGCGGCGCCGGGTCGGTGATGTCGCCGCCCAGCCGCTGTACCACGATGTGGGAGTTGATGCCGATGATCTTTTCGCGCAGGCCGTCGGTGAAGCCGGCCATAACCGCCATGACCACGATGAGCGCCATCACCCCCACCGTCACCCCGGCCACCGAGATGAAGGTGATGATGGAGATGAAGCCCTGTTTTCGTTTCGCCTTCAGGTAGCGGAGGCTGACAAACCACTCGAAGCGCAATGCCGGACCTCGTGGCAAGGAGATGGTTCCCCGCAGGGGGGAGGGAAGGGGATGCGACCGTGGTCGCCGGCAGCCCTCTTTTCGGTAAGGGGGGCAGGGCGCCGTGTTGGCAGCAACGTCTCGGGGTGCCTTACCCCAATTACTATTTCGTTATCTATCACAGAGGTGAATGAGCGAGGAGGAAAATAACCTCCACCTGTAAGTCTTTACAGGGTGTCGGAGATGCGGGGCATCGTCTCTGTTCGCTATACAAGAGGTATGCGAGCAGGGCGATAACAAAGCAGATTCGGTGCCCTGTGAAGACTTGCCTCCCTATTTCTTCTCCGGACGCAGGTGGGGAAAGAGGATGACGTCGCGGATGGAGGGCGAGTCGGTGAGCAGCATCACCAGCCGGTCGATGCCGATGCCCTCGCCGGCCGCCGGCGGCATGCCGTACTCGAGTGCCCGGACGTAATCTTCGTCGAGTTCCGGGAAGATCTCGTCGTCATCCCCCCGCTCGGCGATCTGCTTGGCGAAGCGCTGGTGCTGGTCCACCGGGTCGTTCAGCTCGCTGAAGGCGTTGGCGATCTCCCGCCCGGTGATGAACAGTTCGAAACGGTCGGTGACCTCGGGGTTCTGCTCGTTGCGGCGCGCCAGCGGTGAAACCTCGGTGGGGTACTCGGTGACAAAGGTGGGGTTGATGAGCTTTTCCTCAACCAGCAATTCGAAGAGTTCGGTCTTGGCCTTGCCGGGTCCGGCCTGGGGCTGGAGTTCGATACCCTTGGCGCGGGCCAGCGCCAGCACCTGCTCGGGATCGGCCAGCACCTCGGGGGCGATGCCCGCCACCTCCGTCAGTGCCTGGTCAATGGTGTAACGCGTCCAGGGCGGCGAGAGGTCCACCTCCTGGCCATCGTAAGTGATCACCATGGAGCCGGTCACCTCGGCGGCGATCCAGGAGATCATCTCCTCGGTGAGATCCATGAGGTCGTGGTAGGTGGCAAAGGCCTGGTAGAATTCGAGCATGGTGAACTCGGGGTTGTGGCGGGTGGAGAGGCCCTCGTTGCGGAAGTTGCGGTTGATCTCGAAGACCCGCTCGAAGCCGCCCACCAGCAGCCGTTTGAGGTAGAGTTCCGGGGCGATGCGCAGGTAGAGGTCCATGCCGAGGGCATTGTGGTGGGTCTTGAAGGGCTTGGCGGTGGCCCCGCCGGCAATGGGCTGCATCATCGGGGTTTCCACCTCCATGAAGCCCCGGTTGACCAGGAAGTCGCGCACCATGCGGATGATCTCCACCCGCTTGCGGAAGGTGTCGCGCACCTCGGGGTTGACGATGAGATCCACGTAGCGCTGGCGGTAGCGGGTCTCGACGTCGGTGAGGCCGTGGAACTTCTCGGGCAGCGGCCGGAGCGACTTGGTGATGTGGGCCACGGTGGTGGCATGGACGGTGAGTTCGTCGGTCTTGGTCTTGAAGAGGTAGCCGCTGAAGCCTACGATGTCGCCGATGTCGAACTTCTTGAACACGTTGTACGCCTCGGGGCTCACCGCGTCGCGCTGCACGTAGACCTGGATTCTGCCGGATTCGTCCTGGAGATGGAGGAAGGATGCCTTGCCGAACTTGCGCAGGCCGAGGATGCGGCCCGCCACCTTGACCGGGTGGGTGTTGGGGGCGGTGTCGGTGGTGATGGCCTCGGCCAGCGGCAGGAGTTCGCCGATACGGTGGGTGGGCTTGAAGGCGTTGCCGTACAGGGTAACCCCCATCTCCGCCAGTTCGTCCGCCTTTTGGCGGCGCTGTTTGAGGACTTGATTGGATTCGCTCATGGCTTTTCGTCGTCTGTTGGCACCCGGCCGCGACCGGGGCACTGGGGTTGGGGATAGGCGTTGGGACTGTTGGCCGTTGGCCGTCAGCTGGGTTGGGGATAACGCTTGCGGAGCAGCGCCGAGACGTCCCGGGTCAGTTCCAGAACCCGCAGGGCCAGCTCCGGAGTCAGCGATCCGGTGCCGCAACTGGGGGTGATCAGGGTCTGGCCGAGGATGGCAGCCCGGTCCCAGCGGGAGTCGGCGATGAGGTCGGCATGGCGTTCCCAGAGGGCGGCAAGGGTGTCGGCGGTCTCGCCGGTGATCCGATCGGCATCCGAGGTGGGCACCCCACCCCAGGCAATGGTGCCGCCCCGCTCGAGATAGGCGTGGACCAGGGGCTTGGAGGTTGCCAGCCGGTCGAAAAAGCCGTAGGCGTCGAAACTCAGCACGTCCAGCGGCAGCGACAGGATGAACTCCCAGTCGGTGTTGGCGCAGACGTGGATGCCGGCGAGCCCGCCCGCTTCCTGGATGGCGGTGATCACCTCGGCGAGATCCTGGCCGATGTCGGCAAGGCTGATGCTGATGAAGGAAGAGGAGCCCAGGCCGGCCAGGGCGGGTTCGTCGATGAAGATGATCACCGGCAGTCCCAGGTCCTTCAGGAAGCGAACCTGCCAGGCCGCCTTGGCGGCGAGTCCCTTCACCGCCATCTCGCGGATGGTGGGGTCGTAGTATCCTAGCTTTTTATTTGGGTCGGAGATGCCGGTGAGCAGGGTGAAAGGCCCGGTGATTTGGCCCTTAACCGCCTGAACTCCGGCGTGCCCCGGAACCTGCTCCTTGAGGCGGTACAGGCCGCCGGCCCGCGCCTCGCTCACCGCGAATCGAGAGCCGGCGAGCCGGGCGGGCTTTTCGCCCACGGCGAGAAAGTCTTCGAAAAAGGCGAGCAGGTCGCCCTCAAAGTGGTCGGTCGCGGTATCGAAATAGGTGCGTTCGGAGGTTTCCGCAATGCCTGGGAACCCTTCGATGAACTGGCGCATCATGCCCTCGAGGGGATTGCCGGGGAGCTGCGGCCAGAGCGGGATCGCCGGCGTGTGGGCGAAGATCAGCTCGAGCCCCCGGCCGTGATCGGCAACCGGCAGGCTGCCGATGAGGGTGGGGAGGCCTCTGCCCTGGAAAGGGAGGCGGGGCGCGGCGGCGGAAGTTGTGGGAGTCATTTCGTGCCGTTAACGTGGATTGCAGGGAGCGGGTCATCCGCAGTCAGGCATACTAGCTAGCAGGGATAGGGGGAGATGTCAACGATTTTGACGTCGCCTGGCCCGGGAGTCCGTGCCTTGACTGGACCGGAAAAGTCGTTTATTTTGGTCGCGGGCGAGAGTGGCGAAACTGGTAGACGCACTGGACTTAGGATCCAGCCCACCTCCGTGGATGGGGGTTCGACTCCCCCCTCTCGCACCACCTCCCGACCCCGGGGGGCCGTCGGTATTTGCCGATCCGCTGAACCTTTCTCTTGTCAGATGCATCAATATACTATATGAAAGTCCGATGTAAGGCGGGCGGCCTCCGGCCGCGGCGGCAGTGATCGCCGCAGGCTGGCGACCGGTCCGGCGGGCTGCCCCCGTTCGCCCTTGCCGGGCGTTGGCGACCGCGGGGAAGAAGACAAATTTCATTAAAAAAAGAGAAAATCGGCAGCGGCGGTCATGGCGCTTCGGCTGTCGAGTGCTTACATTTACCCAAATAACATCGCCGGGCCCGGACTCCTTTCGGCCGAGGGGCAGGCGAACCCTGATCATCATTTTTCAAGCGTAAGGAAGGTTTTCTATGCAGGTTACCGTTGAAGACGTCAGCGCCCTCACCAAACGGCTGAAGATTGCTTTGCCCAAGGAAGATGTCAGCAAGAAGATTGAGGCTACCTACCGTAAACTCGCCGGCGAGGTGTCGCTCAAGGGCTTTCGCAAGGGCAAGGTGCCCCGCACGGTACTCGAGCGGAACTACGGCGACCGGGTGCGCCATGAGGTGGGTGAGGAGCTGATCCGGGAAACCTACTTCGACGCCCTGGGTGAGACCAAGATCGACGTGGTGGTGCATCCCGAGATTACCTCACAGAGCTTCGATGATGACGGCGGCTTTACCTACGCCGCCGAGGTCGACATCCGGCCCCAGTTCCAGCTTGGTCAGTTCAAGGGGCTTGAGGTCGAGCAGCCGGCGGTGACGGTGAGCGATGCGGAGATCGATGCCGAGCTGGCACGGCTCCAGCGGCAGATGGCTCCGCTGCAGAGTGTCGACGGCCGCCCGGTGCAGAACCAGGACATGGCGATCATCGACTTTCAGGGCTACCACGAGGGCGAGGCCATGAAACAGGTGACGGGCGAGAACTACTCGGTGGAGGTCGGCTCCGGCCGCAACGGCCGGGAGTTCGAAGAGCAGCTCATCGGCCTGAATAAGGGTGATGAGACCTCGCGGGAGATCTCCTTCCCGGGGACCTTCGCCAATCCGGTGCTGGCCGGCAAGACCGTGGAGTTCCGGATCAAGGTCAAGGACATCAAGGAACGCCTGCTGCCCGAGTTGAACGACGATTTTGCCAAGGACGTCGATGCCAAATACGCGACTCTCGCCGATCTCAAGGAGAACATCCGGGGCCGGAAGCAGCGTGACAAGGAGACGGCTCAGACCGGCGACCTTTCCGACAAGCTGATGGCCAAACTTCTGGAAGGGCACGACTTCGAGGTGCCGAAGCGGCTGGTCACCTACGAGGTCAACGAGATGCTCAGGGAGATGGAGGCCCGGCTCGAAAGCCAGGGGCTGTCCCTGGAGTCCGCCGGCCTCAACCGCGACCAGCTTGTCGCCCAGTACAGCCCGGTGGCCGAAAAGCGGGTGCGCGGCGACTTCGTGCTCAAGAAGATCGCCGACCAGGAAAACATCAAGGTCTCGGATGAAGATGTCGAAAAGGGTTTTCAGAGGGTCGCCAGCCAGTACAACATGCCCGTTGACGAGGTGAAGCGCTTCTTTGCCAAGCGCGACGATCTGCTGCCCTTCATGAACGAGCTGCTCAATGAGAAAATTCTGCAATTTTTGCGCGACGAGGCTACCATTAAGATAGTTGCCGAGGCCGCTGCGGCCGCAGCGGCAGACGCCCAGGCCGGGGGGGAAGAGGCATGAATTTGATTCCCATGGTGGTGGAGCAAAGCCCGCGCGGTGAGCGGGCCTTTGACATCTACTCACGGCTGCTCAAGGAACGGATCATTTTTCTGGGCACGGCGGTCAACGACGAGGTCGCCAATCTGGTCATCGCCCAGTTGCTTTTCCTTGAGGCCGAGGATCCGGACAAGGACATCACCTTCTATATCAACTCGCCCGGTGGCGTGGTGACGGCGGGGCTGGCCATCTACGACACCATGCAGTACATTAAGTGCGATATCGCCACCCTCTGCCTCGGGCAGGCGGCCAGCATGGGCGCGGTGCTGCTCGCCGCCGGTACCGCCGGCAAACGGTACTCGCTCCCCAACGCCCGGATCCTCATCCATCAGCCCATGGGCGGTTTCCAGGGCCAGGCCACCGATATCGAGATCCACGCCAAGGAGATTCTGCGCATGCGCAAGGATCTCAACGACATCCTCGCGCGCCATACCGGCCAGAAGGTCAAGAAGATCGCCACCGACACGGAGCGTGATTTTTTCATGAGTGCAGAAGAGGCCAAATCGTACGGCATCATCGACAAGGTGCTTGCGCAACGGGCCGCCAGCGACGAAGGAGAACAGTGACATGGCCAAAGATCACGACGACGACGTGGAAGTGCTCTGCTCGTTCTGTGGTAAGAGCCAGGATGAGGTCCGCAAGCTCATTGCCGGTCCCGCCGTCTATATCTGCGACGAATGCATCGATCTGTGCAACGAGATCGTCAGCGAGGACCGCAAGCAGGAGGGCGGCGGCAATGCCGACGCCAAGCTGCTCAAGCCCAAGGAGATCAAGGCCCATCTCGACGAGTACGTGGTTGGCCAGGATCAGGCCAAGCGGGTTCTCGCCGTTGCCGTCCACAACCACTACAAGCGGGTCGATACGAGAAACTTCGGCAAGAGTGGCGATGTCGAAATTCAGAAGAGCAACATCCTCCTGGTGGGCCCCACCGGCAGCGGCAAGACCCTGATGGCCCAGACCCTGGCCCGGATCCTCAATGTCCCCTTCGCCATGGCCGACGCCACCACTCTCACCGAGGCGGGGTACGTGGGCNNGATCGACAAGATCGCCCGCAAGTCCGACAGCGCCTCCATCACCCGCGACGTCTCTGGCGAAGGGGTGCAACAGGCCCTGCTCAAGATCATCGAGGGCACCGTGGCCAGCGTGCCGCCCAAGGGGGGACGCAAGCACCCCCAGCAGGATTTGATCAAGATCGACACCACCAACATCCTCTTCATCTGCGGCGGCGCTTTCGTGGGGCTCGATTCGGTGATCAAGCGGCGGACCGGCACCAAGTCCATGGGCTTCGGCGCCAAGGTGGTGAGCAAGGTGGACAAGAAGATGGGCGAGGTGCTGGCCATGGTCCAGCCCGAGGATCTGCTTCGTTTCGGCCTGATTCCCGAGCTGGTGGGGCGTTTGCCGGTTGTCGCCACCATGGAGGAACTGGAAGAGTCCGACCTGATCCGTATCCTCCGCGAGCCCAAGAACGCGCTCACCAAGCAGTACGAGCGGCTCTTCGAGTTTGACGACATTCGACTCCGTTTCACCGAAGGGGCTCTGTCCGCCATCGCCCAAGAGGCGATGAAGCGCAAATCCGGGGCTCGCGGCTTGCGGGCGGTGATGGAGGAGGCGATGCTCGACGTCATGTACGAACTGCCCTCCGAACCCGGGGTGCGCGAGTGCGTGATCAGCGAACAGGTGATTCTGAACGGTGATTATCCGGTGGTTCTTTACGAGAACGAGAAGAAAAGTGCCTGAACGGTAAGCGTTCACAAGGCACCGAATCTGCTTCGGAGTCTCCTGTGGTCGCTTGCCTGTTTCGCCCCCCCTGCTCGCAAACCGAACGTATAGCGAACGGGGGACATGCCGCGCATCCCCGGGGCACCCCGCGAACGCCCGCCGGGCGCCGTGCAAGCCGCAACGTATTGCCCTAACTTTTGACATGCGGGCACCCCCTGAGCGACAGATCCTTATGGCAACGGAACAGCGTACAGTCAGTCAGTATCCCATGATGCCCCTGCGGGACATCGTCCTCTTCCCCCACATGGTGGCTCCGCTGGTGGTGGGGCGCGAGCGGTCCATCAAGGCGCTGGAGGAGGCGATGGCCAGCGGCTCGGAGATCTTCCTGGCCACCCAGAAGGATGCCGGGGTGGACGAGCCCTCGGAGGACGGGGTCTACCGGGTCGGCACGGTAGCCGCCGTCCTGCAGCTCCTGCCTCTGCCCGACGGCACTATCAAGGCCCTGGTGGAGGGGAAGCGGCGCGGTGAGATCACCGCCTTTGTTTCCTCCGAGCGCTTCTTCCGCGTCGAGGTGGCGGAGGTCGCCGGCGAGGAGAGGCGGGGGGCCGAGTCGGTCGCCTACCTGCGGGAGATCAAAGCCGCCTTTGCCGAGTTCGCCAAGCAGAACAAGAAGATCCCCAGCGAGGTGGTCAAGTCGCTGCTCTCCATCGACGACCCGTCGAAATTCGTCGACGTGCTCGCCTCTCATCTGCCGGTGAAGACCGACGAAAAGCAGCAGTTGCTCGCCAGTTTTTCGCTCTTCGAGCGGATGGATTTTGCCCTTTCCATTATCCACCGGGAGCGCGAGATCGCCGGTATCGAGGATCGTATCCGACAACGGGTCAAAAAGAAGATGGAGAAGACCCAAAAGGATTACTACCTCTCCGAGCAGATGCGGGCCATCCAGCAGGAGATGAACGGCGGCCAGGATGACGCCTCCTCGGACGTCGCCGAACTCGAGGAACAGCTCAACTCGAAGAAGCTCCCCAAGGCGGCCGAGGCCAAGGCGCGTCAGGAACTGAAGAAGCTGAAGATGATGCCGGCCATGTCGGCCGAGGCCACGGTGGTGCGCAACTATATCGACAGCATCCTGAGTCTGCCGTGGACCCACAAGACCAAGAGCAAGATCGACATCGATACCGCCGAGGCGGTGCTCGACGCCGACCACTTCGGGTTGCTCAAGCCCAAGGAGCGCATCCTCGAGTATCTCGCCGTGCAGGTGCAGGTCAAGAAGCTCAAGGGTCCCATCCTCTGTCTCGTCGGTCCTCCCGGGGTCGGCAAGACCTCGCTCTGCAAGTCGGTGGCCAGGGCCATGGGCCGTAAGTTCGTTCGCCTCTCTTTAGGCGGGGTGCGCGACGAAGCCGAGATCCGTGGCCACCGTCGGACCTATATCGGCGCCCTGCCCGGCAAGATCATCCAGTCCCTCCAGAAGGTCAAGGTCAACAACCCCGTCTTCTGCCTCGATGAGGTGGACAAGATGAGCATGGATTTCCGGGGCGACCCGTCGGCGGCCCTTCTCGAGGTGCTCGACCCGGAGCAGAACAACGCCTTCAACGATCATTACCTTGATCTGGACTACGACCTGTCGGACGTCTTCTTCATCACCACCGCCAACAATCTGCCTGCCATTCCGCCGCCGCTCCAGGACCGGATGGAGGTGATCAAGCTCGATGGCTACACCGAGGAGGACAAACTCCGCATCGCCCAGGAGTATCTGGTGCCTAAACAGCTCGAGGCCAACGGCTTCGGGGCCGGTGACATCGTCTTCCAGGAAGGCGCGATCCTTGAGATCATCCGCAGCTACACCCGCGAAGCCGGGGTGCGGAACTTGGAGCGCAAGGTGGCCGCGGTATGCCGCAAGGTGGCCCGGGAGCGGTTGCAGAAGAAGATCAGCAAGCGGTTTCGGATCACCCCGTCGGCCATCGCCAAGTATCTTGGCGTGCCGCGTTACCGCTTCGGCCTGGCCGAGGAAAGGGATGCCCTGGGGCTTACCACCGGACTCGCCTGGACCGAGGTGGGCGGCGAGTTGCTGCAGATCGAAACGGTGTTGATGCCGGGCAGCGGCAAGCTCACCATCACCGGCAAGCTCGGCGAGGTGATGCAGGAGTCGGCCCAGGCAGCCCTGAGCTATGTCCGTTCTCGGGCACTGCGGCTGGGGCTCGCTCCGGACTTCTATCAGAAGCTCGATATCCACATCCACGTGCCCGAGGGCGCCATCCCCAAGGACGGCCCCTCCGCCGGCATCACCATGGCCACCTCCCTGGTTTCGGCAATGCTCCGCCTGCCGGTGCGCCGCGACATCGCCATGACCGGCGAGATCACCCTGCGCGGCCGGGTGCTGCCCATCGGCGGCCTCACCGAGAAGCTGCTCGCCGCCCGACGGGGTAATATCACCACCGTCCTCGTCCCCCGCGAGAACGAGCGCGATCTCAAGGAAATTCCGGCCAAGATCCTCAAAAGCCTCACCGTGGAACTGGTGGAGCACATGGACGAGGTGCTAGAAAAGGCCCTGGTGCTGGAGGATGGCGTGCCGCTCTTTAAGGAGGTACCCATTGGCACCTTTCACGCCGATCTGGCGGTGAACAAGGTGGCCCATTGATGTCTTTCTCCTCCCTGCTGACCAGCCGTGCCCCCATCCTGTTTTTTGGGGGGAACTTTTTGGAGGAGGCTAAGGTTTTTTGCTTGACGAACTAGGGGGGGTGCTGTTAAAAAGGCACCCACACAAGTGACCGGGCGGGTAGCTCAGCTGGGAGAGCATCGGCCTTACAAGCNNGTAGTTCAGTTTGGTTAGAACGCCGGCCTGTCACGCCGGAGGTCGCGAGTTCGAGTCTCGTCGGCCCCGCCACTCTCTTCTGAAGGGTCAGCTGCCAAGCAGCTGACCCTTCTTTTGTTTGAGGCGTTGTATTCGTCTGATTCTGCCGCGAGTCTGCACCATGATCGACTGCACCACCGACCGACATGTCCACACCTACCTCTGCCGCCATGCGGAGGGCACCATGGAGGAGTACGTGCTGGCAGCCATGGAGGCGGGGCTCGAGGGGATCGTCTTCCTGGAGCATCTCGAACGGGGGGTGCGTTCTCTTGAGCCCACCTGGCTCGACGACCGGGACTTCGCCGCCTACTGGCAGGAGGGGGAACGGCTCAAGGAGGTGTATGGCGAGTGGCTCAACATCGGCCTTGGGGTCGAGGTGGGTTACAACCCCGAGCGGGTTGGCGAACTGCGCGATTTCCTCGGACGCTACCCCTGGGACCGGGTGGGGATCTCATACCATTTTTTGGAAGTTGCCGGCCGTCATCACAATCTGGTGAGCCGCAAGCGGGAGAACCTGGAAGCCCTTGGAAGTCTGGGAGTGAAGCGGGTACTCGACCGCTACTTTCATGGATTGCTGGCGGCGGTGGAAGCATTGCCGGGCACCACCCTCTGCCACCTGGACGCGGCCCTGCGTCATCACCCCGAGGTGGCCTTTGACGACGACCACCAACAGCTGATCGATACCCTTCTTGCCACCCTTGTTGCCCGCGGCATGACCCTGGAGGTGAACACCTCGGGCTTTCCGCTGCGCGGCGCTTCCTTCCCCGATCTCGCTATCCTCCGCCGGGCCGCGGACCTCGGCCTGCGCCTCGAGGCTGGCTCGGATGCCCACCGTCCGGTGGACGTGGGTCGTTTTTTTGATCGCCTCGCGGCCTTGCCCCTTTAACGGGGAGCGCCAGGGAGGGAGAGCCCACCTGGCGTCGGGAGTGAACGCCATGCCCCACACCGAATCGAACCCATCACTGCCGTGGAGTCGCGGCGGCCCGCCGCCGTTGATGCTGGCCCCCATGCAGGGTATTACCAACCGCGGTCTGCGCGCCTATTTCATTGAGCGGGTGCGACCGGACGTGGTTTTCACCGAGTACGTGCGGGTCCAGGCCGGAGCCCGGAAGGTCGTCTCGAGCAGTGATCGGCAGGAGGTGACGAGTCCGGCTGGCGGTGTGCCCTTGGTGGTACAGTTGATCGGCGCCGACCGCGAGGCCCTGGTGGCCGCGGCGGGAGTGGTGCAGGGGCTCGGCGCCGTGCACCTCAACATTAACCTGGGCTGCCCCTATGGCCGGATGGGCGGCAACTCCGCCGGTGGCGCCCTGCTGCGGGAGCCGCTGCGGCTGGCCGCCCTCCTCGAAGGGTTGCGGCGGAGCATCGTCGGCGGGTTTTCGGTCAAGTGCCGGGCCGGGTTCGAGGATCCCGGCGAGATATTCGCGCTCCTTGAGGTCTTTGAGGGCAGCGGGGTCGACTTCCTCATTCTCCACCCCCGCACCGTGGTCCAGCGGTACGGCGGTACTGCCGACCATCAGGTCACCGCCCGGGTGGTGAGCCGCACCCGGCTGCCGGTGATCGCCAATGGCGACATCTTTGCCGCCGCCACCGGCCGCCGGGTGCTCGCCGAAACCGGGGCGGCCGGCCTCATGCTCGGCCGCGGGGCGGTGGCCGACCCCTATCTTTTTGCCCGGCTGCGCGGCGAACGGGACGAGCTGCCGTCACCGGCCCTGCGGCGTCAGGAGCTGCGCGATTATCTCGCGGAACTGCTCGGCCGCTACGAGGAACTCTTTTGCGGTGAACAGCAGATTTTGGCTAAGATGAAGGAGGTTCTGGCCCATCTGCACGACCCGGAGCTGGCGAAAACGGTGCGGCAGCTGCGCCGGTGCAAGAGGAGAGTCCAGTTCGCCGAGATCCTCGCCGAACTGGGGTAGAGGATTTTTCAAGGGAGAGGAGGGCGTCGAATGTACGAGCTGTTGCAGGGAAAGAGGATTCTCGTGGCCGGCGGCAGTTCGGGCCTCGGTCTGGAGGTTGCCAAGCTGGCAGATGCGAGTGGCGCCCGGGTGGTGATCGCCTCCCGAACAGCTCCTGGCCGGCGGGAGATGCTGGTGCGCGAGGTGAGCGAGCGCATCGAGTTGATATCGCTCGACGTTACCTCGGCAAGCGACACCCGGGCCGCCCTGCGGCCGCTGGGGTCGGTGGATCATCTGGTCTTTGCCGTGCGGGCCTCGCTGCCCGCCGCCCCCTTCCTGCAGACCAGCTTCGAAGATGCCCGCTATGCCCTGGATACCAAGCTGTTGGGGGCCTGGCAGCTGATCCGGCTTCTGCAGACCCAGCTTGCCGCCGACGGCAGCATCGTCATGGTAAGCGGCATTGCCGGAGAGAAGGTTTACGCCGGTGCCTCCACCATGGCCATGGTCAACGGTGCCACCGAGGCCCTCTGTCGTGCGCTGGCCGTGGAGCTGGCGCCTATCCGGGTCAACGTGGTGAGCCCCGGCTTCGTGGCCCCCAAGGGGCCGGAGGTGACGGCCCTGGCCCGCCGTTTCCCGTCCGGTCGCCTCGCCGAGCCCGGCGAGGTCGCCGCCGCGGTACTTTCCCTTCTGAGCCAGTCCTATATCACCGGCACCACCCTGGTGGTTGACGGTGGCGCCCGCCTGGTGTGAAGGGGATCTTGAAAATCCTCGTTTTCCAGGGCACCCCGAAGGAACCAACTGCGGGCATGACGCGACCGCGGGGGGGGACTCCGGACTCGATGCGCGGTGGACGTTTGCCGGGAGGTTATTCGATGACCATCACGGCACAGTTGTGGGCATGGTGGAGGATCTTGTTTGAGGTGGAGCCGAAGATGAATTCCTCGTCGTGACTGATGCCCCGTCGACCCACCACCACGATGCAGCAGCGCAGCTTTTCCTGCTCCTCGAGGATGGCATCGCCGATGGAGACGCACGGCCGTACCGAGATGTTGGCGGCTACCCTCTCCTCGGTGATTCCCGCGTCGAGGAGGATTCGCCGGTACTCTTCGAGCACCCCTGCCATGGCCTGCCGTTTATCCTCCAGCCACCGCCGTCGTTTTTCCTCGGTGGGGAAGTAGTCCTCGGAGGGCTCCTGGATGATGGTGAGCAGCGAGACGAAAACGTCCCTGTAGCTGCCGAAGAAATCGGCCACGTACATCACCGCCCGCCTGGAATTGGCCGACTCGTCCACCGCCAGCAGCAGATGGCGTTCGTCGCCGCGGCCGACAAGCTCGGTCAGTGTCGCCTCGTTCATGATCCCCTCCCTGTTGCCGAGGCCACGTCGTCCCGGGCCCGGGCCAGATCGTCCAGCATCTGCTCGGTGGTCTCGTAAAAGATTTTGGCGCCAAAGGAAAAGTGCAGCAGAATCCGGTTGAGGGATTCCGGTATGTACGGATAGATTTTTTTGAGATTGGCCACCCGGTGCTTGTAGGAGATGCTCAGATCCTCGCCCCACAGGGTGTCGAAAAGGTCGCGACGGTCGCGATGGAGATCCGGGACCAGCACGTCGCCGCGGCCGACCAGGAAGATCAGGATGTTGCCAAGCCCCTGGAGATCGAGGCTGAACATCGATTCCCGGTGCAGGTAGTTATAGTCGAAATCGATCCAGCGGATCACCTGACGATCCAGATCCCAGATCAAGTGGTCCCGGCGGATGTCGCCGTGTTTCTCGCCGTGATCGTGGAGAAACTTGATGGCCTGGAGCGCTTCGACGAACTGGTCGAGGACGCCGACCAGATGGTGGTCGAAGTAGTCCCGGTGGTCGCCGCCCAGTCCTTCGACCACGGTGTCGTAACGGGGGCCGTGGATGAATTCGAGGATGCGGATGTTGTTGCCGGCCGCGTCCAGAACCCAGTGGCCGTGCATGAAATTGGCATGCTCGGCCACCAGATCGAGGATCCGTGCCTCCTTCTTGGGGCTGCGGAAGCACGTGATCACCATGGAGCCGATCCTGGTTTCGAACTCTTCGTGAAAGACCAGTTTAAGGATCTTGGTGGAGCCGTCCACCAGATCCACGGCCCGCCGCACCCAGTACTTGGGCTCGTCGTCCAGCCCGAACCTGCCTTCCTTCTCGTAGCGTTTTACCCAGTACGGCCTGTCGCCGAGCACCACCACGTCGTTGTACTCGACCTTGAAAAAATCACTGGTGTCGGTGATGACCTGGAATTTGTCCGGGGTCCGTTCCTCGCCGGCATGGGCGACGACGAGCCGGCGGATATCCGCTGCGGTGGGGGGGGCGGTTGGATGGCTGTTCCGTTGCGGCATGCTTGGCGGATGGTCCTTCCGGGGGTGAGTGGACGCAGGGCGTTCGCGGTGGCGGCGCCTGCGGCCAGGAAGAAGGGGGCAGCGGCGGCGGACACGCCGCCGGCCGGTTTGCCGTGGCGCGTCCGCGTCGCCGTTTTCATTCGACGGTGAACGGCACCGAGTCGATCACCGCGCCGGCCGGGTCACGGATTTCCACCCGCCAGTCGCCGGTGCGCCCCCCCAGTTTCTTGGTGGAGAAGGTCCGCCAGCGCGGGCCTTTTTGGAGGGTCACCGGGACGCTGGCCAATTCCCGGGTGCCGTGGAGCCAGACAAAGAGAACCTGGCTGTCGGCCCGGATGTCCCGGGCTTCGAGGAAGCAGGAAATCCTGCCGACGGAGGCAGGGAATTTTTCCTCCTTGCCCGGCACCGGCTCCCTGTTCACCACGTCCTTGCAGACCACCAGCTTGGCAACGGTGAAGGGGGGCGCGGCCTCCTCAGCGGCGACGGCGGCGGCCGGTAATCCCATGGTCAACGTCATCGCCCCCAGCAGCAGAAACAAGATGATCTTTCGCATGTCCTCTCTCCCGTCGGATCGGCGCAATGACGATGGATTGAAAAACCGGCCGCCAAAATGTGCGTTGTTGGGCAATCCCGGGGGCTTTTCTGCCCCGCCATCAGTTTTTCCGCCAGGACGAACTTACCGCCCTGATCCTCGGCCGCTTGTGGCTTCACGGAAAAGCATATCAAATCACTAAGAGTTCTCAACCTCAAAAAAAGCGGGATCCTGCCCTCCGTTCCCTGACGGCTGGACGCCGTGGCCGCGGCGGGATCATTTGAACTTCTTGCGCGCCTTGGTGAAGGCCCGGCCCAGGTCGTCGGCCGCCTTTTCCATCCCTTTTTTAAGGATCTTCCAGGCATCGTCGCTGGTGGCGATGAACTCCTTGAGCTGTCGCTGGAGCTGTTGCTTCTGGTCGGCCAGCAGCTTGATGTCCTTGTCGTACTCGGCCTTAAGCTCGGCGGAGGTTTTGGCCGCAGCGGCCTTCATCTCCTCAATCCGCGCGCCCCACTCCTTGAGCTGGGCCTCGATCTTCTCGCGGAACGCTTCCTTGTTTTCCATGGCGATCTCCTTTGGATTAAGGGGGTGGAATTATTATAGGGCCGGCGGAGGCGGGGGAGCAATACCTTATGCAAGGTTTAGGCGCGCCTGGCTGGTTCCGGCGCCGCCGGCGGCTGGGCTGCCATCAGGCTTTCCCGCAGGCGGCGGTAGCGGCCGTTTGCGGCCATCAGGCTCTCGTGGTCGCCTTCCTCGGCCAGGCGGCCGCGGTGGATGACAACGATGCGGTGAGCGCGGCGGATGGTGGAGAGACGGTGGGCGATGACGATGCTGGTCCGGTTGGCAAGCGTTTTGGCCATGGCCTGTTCGATGCGGATCTCGGTGGCCGAGTCGACGTTGGCGGTGGCCTCGTCCAGCACCAGGATGCGCGGGTCGCGGGCCAGGATCCGTGCCAGGGCCAGGAGCTGGCGCTGGCCGGCGGAAAGCCCCATGCCGCCTTCGCCCACCACGGTGTCGAGGCCCTGGGGAAGTTCGGAGATGAGTTCTGCGAGCTGGGCGTCGGCCACCACCCGCCGGAGTGCCGACTCCGGGAGGGAGTGGTCAAGGAGGATGTTGTCGCGGATGGTGCCCGGCACGATGAGTACCTCCTGCATCACCAGCCCCACCCGATTTCGCAGCCACACCGGGTCCAACTCGCGAAGGTCGATGCCGTCGATTTCCACCCGTCCCTGGTCCGGGTCGTAGAAGCGTTCGAGGAGGTTGATCAGGGTGGACTTGCCTGCTCCGGTGGCGCCCACCACGGCCACGGTTTCGCCGGACCGGATGGAGAGGTCGAAGTCGTGGAGGATGGGGTGGTCGGGGTGGTAGCCGAAGGTGATTTTTTTAAACCGCACCTCGCCGACGAGTTCCGCCGGTTGTTGCGGGTCCGTGGCGAGAGGGAGGCGGGCGTGGTTGTCCAGGAGCTGAAAGATCCGTTCGGCCGAGGCCAGGGCTGACTGGACGATGGAGTATTTCTGCGACAGTTCGCGCACCGGCTGAAAGAAGAGTCGCATGTAGGAGAGAAATGCCACCAGCATGCCGAGGCTCATTCGGCTGCGGATGATTTCACCACCGCCGTACCAGAGGATCATCGCGATGGCGAGCGAACTGAAGATTTCGATCATCGGCATGAAGATGGCAAACAGCCGGATCTGGTGTCGGGTCCGGGTGAAGTAGGTGTCGTTGAGGTCGGAGAAGCGGCGGCTGCTCTCCTCCTCCCGGTGGAGCAGTTGGATGACGGTGAGTCCCGAGATCGCTTCCTGCAGGAAGGCGTTGATCCGGGCGAGCTGGGTGCGGATGAGCCGCGAGACGTCGCGGGCCAGGCGGCTGAACCAGAGGACGTTGGCCAGAATCAGTGGCAGGAGCAGGGTGAGGGCGAGGGCGAGCCGCCAGTTCATCCAGAAGAGGATGGCCAGGATGCCGAAGAGTTGCAGAGAATCGTTGAATAGGGTAACGATTACCGAAGTAAACATCTCGTGCATGTTCTGGATATCGTTGGTGAGTCGGGTGACGAGCTTGCCCACCGGATGGGCGCTGAAGAAGGCCAGATCCAGGTCGAGGAGATGGGAGAAGAGCTGTTGCCGCAGCCGGTGCATGGTATGCTGGCCGCTCCACTCGAGAGCCACGGTCTGAAGGAAGGTAGCGACGAAGGCGAGCACGCTCAACCCCAGAAAAACCAAGGCCAGGTGGGCGAGGCCCGCCAGTCGCGCCGGGGTGGCGAGGGCCTGGTTGACGATGTAACGGTCCACGGCCAGCCGCATCAGGTAGGGCAGGGCCAGGCCCGCGGCCACGGCGAGCAGGGCGAGAAGGATTCCTGACACCACCCATGGCCACTGACCGTCCACCAGACGGAGGATGCGGCGCCAGAGCCTGACGTCGCCCAGTTGGCCGAGCTGGTCTTCCTCGAAGTAGCCGAAGTCGTGGCGCATCAGCCCTCCTCCTGGGCGTCCCGGCCGGCCGCGGTCTGGTGGCGGTAAATGGTGGTGTAGAAGTCGTTTTCTTCAAGCAGCCGGGCGTGGGGGCCGCGGGCGGCGAGCCGGCCGTGGTCGAGGACCAGGATCTCGTCGGCGTCGGCAAGCGGGGCCAGCCGGTGCGAGGCGATGATGCAGATTCGGTTGGTAAGATAGGGGCGGATGGCGTTGATGATCCGCTGCTCGGTTTCCTGGTCCACGCCGGCCAGGGTGTCGTCCAGGATGAGCACCGGACGGTCAAGGATCAGGGCCCGGGCCAGGGCGAGGCGCTGGCGCTGGCCGCCGGAGAGCCGGGTGCCCTTTTCGCCGATCCGGGTGGCAAAGCCGCCGGGCATGGCCGCGATCTCCCGGTCCATGGCCACGGCGCGTGCCACCGCCTCGATCTCCTCCCGCCTCGCCTCGGGACGACCCATGCTGATGTTGGCGGCGATGGTGTCGGAGAAGAGGGTCACTTCCTGGGGCACATAGGCGATTTGGTCTCGCAGGGCGCCGATGCCGAGACGGTTGGCGTCGACGCCGCCGGCAAACAGGGTGTCGTCGGCCACGGGATAGAGGCGGGCCAGCAACTGGCAGAGGGTGCTTTTGCCGCTGCCGGTGGGGCCGACGATACCGGTGAGGCCAACCCTGAACTCCACCGACAGGTCATGGAGCACAGCGGTATCGCGACCAGGGTAGGTAAACGAGAGGCTGCGGAGCGCAAGCCGGTCGAGGGGGGCGGGCAGGGGCGTTCTCTCCTGCGGCTCGGTAAGTATCGGACTGGCGGTGAGCACCTCGTTGAGGCGGGCGAGAGAGGTGAGGCCGCGCTGGAAGAGGGTGGTAACCCAGCCCATGGCCATCATCGGCCAGGTGAGCATGTAGAGGTAGGTGGAGAAGGCGACGAAGTCGCCCACGGTGATGGCCCCGGTGACGGTGAGCCGCCCGCCGCCGTAAAGGACCAGCAGCAGGCTTAAGTTCCCCACCAGCCGGGAGAGCGGAAAGATGGTGCCCTGAAGCATGGCGACCCGCATGTTGTCGCGGATGTATGCCTGGCCCAGGCGGTCGAAGTGGCGGGCCTGGGCCGTCTCCTGGGTGCAGGATTTCACCAGGCGGATGGCGGCGAGCCCCGAACGGGCGAATTCGGTGAGCCTGGAGAACTGCTCCTGGACCCGTTTGAAGCGGTGGTGGAGGCGGGCCGAGAGCCGGCCGGTGCTGAGCACCAGCAACGGCATGGGCAGCACCGCCACCACGGTGAGCCGCGGGCTGATGTAGGCCATGCAGGCAAGGGCTGCCAGGGTCATTACCACCGCGTCGGTGGCGGCGACGAGCCCCATGCCGCAGGCCATCTGCACGGCGTTCAGGTCGTTGCCCGAGAGCGCCATGATCTCGCCGGTGGTTTGGTGCTGGAAAAAGGCGCGGTCCAGGGTGAGCACGTGGCCGAGCAGCCGTTGGCGGAGCCCGGTTTCAAGGTGCCGGGAGAAGACCAGCACCAGGGAACGCCAGGCAAAGCGGAGGGCGGCTATCCCCAGGGCGAGCACGATGACCAGGCCCCCCTGGCCCAGCAGGCTCTGCCGAGTGGCAGCGCCTTTCCCCAGGGCATCCACCGCCAGTTTGATGACCCGCGGGATCAGCAGTTGGAGGAAATCGACCCCCAGGAGTGCCACGAGTCCCAGGGTGAGACGGAGCCAGTGGCGCCGGAAGAAGGGCGCGACGAGGGCAAGGGCGCGGCGTTGGCTGCGGTCCGGAGGCATGGCAGGGCCGAAGGCAGGGGGAGGGGCGACGCGCCACGGGTTTGTGGGGCGCGGGGGCGGGCGGATGACGGGGCATCGCGTCCATGGTATCCCCTCCCAAAAGGAATGGACAGACTCCAGTCCTTCCGATTACACCGGCTCATGCCTTTCCTGTCAAGGGAAAAAGGCGTTCTTGCCATGGTCGGCCGTTGCCGGTATGTTGGAAGAAGTAGCAATCGCGGCGGGCCGCGACGACTGCCAACGGCTCAGGCCGCCTTGGGGAAGTTTTCCGGCGTGGTCCAGGAGTGGGGCGAGAGCGGTGGCAGTCCCCAGGCGGCCCGGGCGCTGTCACAGCGCGGGTTGGCCGCGCCCTGCTCCCACGACGGGGTGAATTCCCGGCAGACCGAGGCGCGGCGCGGGTGAATGGTGCAGTGCACCTCGGCGCCGATGGTGCCTTCCAGCGCGATACAGCGGGGCTTTGGCTGGTTGGTGCCGATCATCACCCGCCGCCAGGGGGAGAGCTGTTCGGTGAGGAGGACCGGCACGCCGTCGGGGGTGACGTCGTCGGCCTCGGCCCAGTAGAAGGAGGCGCGAAAGTGAGCGCAGCAGGCGCCACACTGCAGGCAGGGGTTGGGGCGGTTCATCGATAACATCCTGAAATTAGATGCTTTTTGTGCCGTAATGGTTGCTCGCGGCGGTTCGGCGGCCGAGAATATGCCCCAGTCGCTGGGAAAAAGCAACGGAAAAATGTGACTATCGGGCCGGCGGCAGGAAGCCTGTGGTCGTCCCGGTTGGGGGAGGTGTTTTTTTCGGGATGGTCGAGTCGCCCCAAGTCGTGACAGGCGGCATGCCGAACGGTTGCTGACCCTCGTCGGCAGCGGTTCGGTCGGAACCGCCACGTCTGAACCAGCCCTTTGTGGTCGGCGCCCTCGATACCGTGCTCGGGCCGGTGGCCAGGGTATCCGCCCGGTTGCGTTGGCGCGACCGTTTGGACGCCTGCCGGCTGCGGCTCGGCATCGGCCGCCTGTCCGCCACCGTGGATCCCGGTCTCTACGCCCTGGGCGTTCCTGATGCCGGGTCGCCGGTGCTGGTGAGTGCCAACTACAAGCTGAGCTTCGACCACCTGCGTCGCGCCCTGTCCGGGCGGCATGCCTGGCTTCTGGTTCTCGATACCAAGGGGATCAACGTCTGGTGCGCAGCGGGCAAGGGGACCATGGGCACCGGGGAGTTGGCGGCGCGGCTCCGGGCGAGCGGGCTGGAGCGGCTGGTGAGCCACCGGCGGGTTATCCTGCCGCAGCTGGCCGGTCCCGGTATTGCCGCCCAGCTCCTGCCCCGGCTCACCGGTTTCTCGGCGTGCTTCGGGCCGGTGCTCGCCGTGGACCTCCCCGCCTATCTTGAGGGCGGCTGCCGGGCCACCCCAGCCATGCGCCGCAAGCGGTTTCCTCTGGCCGAGCGGCTGGTGCTGGTGCCGGTGGAGGTGGTGGGGGCGGTCCGCTGGTCGCTGCCGCTGCTGGTGGTGCTGGCCCTGGCCGCCGGGGGGGCAGGCGGGGCAGGGTACGGGGCGAATGCCTTGGCCCATGGCCTGGCGGCGCTTCTGCCCTACGGCGCGGCCCTGGCCGCCGGGCCGGTGGTGACCCCGCTGCTGCTGCCATGGCTGCCCGGTCGCGCCTTTGCGGTGAAGGGCGCGGTGGCTGGCGGGCTTGTCGCCGCCGCGATTTTTCCCCTTCTGCCAACCGCGGGTCTTGAACGCACGGGGGGGCTGCTGGCGGTGGTGGCGCTTGCTTCGTATTGGGGGATGCGGTTCACCGGGGCCTCGACCTACACCTCGCTCTCCGGGGTACGCAAGGAAATGCGCTGGGCCCTGCCGCTTCAGATCGTGGCCGGGCTTGTCGGCCTTGGCTGCTGGCTGGCAGGACGCCTGGGGGGGTGAGGGGAGACACCATGGCCTTGCTCTATCTGAAGAACGTCACCACCCTGACGCTGGAGCGCGAGCGCTGTGTCGGCTGCGGCGCCTGTCTTGATGTCTGTCCCCAGGCGGTACTTGCCATGGGGGATGACCGCCGGGTACGGCTTGTGGACCAGGACCGCTGCATGGAGTGCGGTGCCTGCCGCCGCAACTGTCCCACCGGCGCGTTGTGGGTCCGGGCCGGGGTGGGGTGCGCCGAGGCGGTGCTCAACAGCATGCTGGGCCGCAAGTCGGGCTCCTGCTGTTGCGTGATCGAGGAAGACGAGGGGGCGGCCGGCGGCCCGCGTGCCGGCGGCTGTTGCTGAACGCGGTGGGGTGGCGGGATGTCGCCCCTCCTGGCTGTGGGGCGCCGGGTAAGGCGATTTTTGTCGAAGAGGAGGGATGATGGAGAGGGAGACGGTAAAGAGATGGCGGCATGCCGCGTTTCTTGCTCCCTTGGGAGTGGCGGCAATGGTTCGCCCGGCTTGGGCGGTGCAGATCCATGGCGGAGCCGAGGGACTGGTCGCCCATCAGGTCGGCCACGTCCTCTTTGCCGGCTGTACGGTCTATCTCCTTTGGCTGAGCCGCCGCAACCGCTGGCAGGGGCCGGGGTGGGGCCATTTCAAGGGGTTTCTGTGGCTCACCATCCTCTGGAATGTCCTGACCTTCTCTGGTCACTGGGCGCATTCCTCCCTGCCGGACAGTGCCTTCGTGGTGGTGGGCGGCCGGGAGGTGGGGTTTCATGTCGACTCGCTTGCCGGCCTGATCTTCTATTGCGCGAGCCTTGATCATCTGGTGCTGCTGCCGGCCCTGATTTGCCTCGCCTTTGCCTTGAAGCAGTGGGCCGGGGCGGAGGGGGGTTGCTGATGATTCCGTGGTGGCCGGTGGTCTGGTTGGATATCTTCGGGTCTGCCCTCTGCCTTGTCATCGGCTTCTGGTGCATCGCCTGTTCCTGGGCATGGGCACGCCGGAAGGAGCAGGACCACTTCCGCCATTACCTCTTTCTCCTCACCGTTGCCATCGGCACCTTCACCATCTCCCGCTCCTTCGGCCATCTCGTCAAACAGTTTCTGCTCATGGCCGACCGGGTGGAGGTCTGGAAGGATATTTCTCCTTACAGCGGGGCGGTGAACACGGTGACCTTTATCGCCATCTTCGCCTTTGGCATCTATTTCGACCGGGTGCGGCAGATCAAGCTGCAGGCGGACCGGGCCGCCGTTACCCTGGCCACCACCCGGGCCCTGGCCGATGCGGCCCTGGAGTCGGAGAGCCGCCTGCGCACCATTTTTGACGGCATCCAGGACGCCATCTGCCTGAGCGACGATGAGCGGCGGATCATCTTCTTCAACAAGCGGCTGGAATCGCTGGCGCCGGGCATTGCGGTCGGCCAGCAGTGCCATCAGGTGCTCTTCCAGCTGCCCCAGCCCTGCAAGGGTTGCCGCTTCGCGGATCTGGGCGAAGGCGAGAGTTTTTCCCGGGAGGTCGAGCTGGCCGGTACCGGCAAGGTGGTCAACATCACCGGCATCCGCCTGCGCTGGGTGGATGGCCAGGACGTGAATCTGTCGGTGATCCGTGACATCACCGAGCGGAAGCGGCTCGAGTCGCAGCTGTTGCAGTCCCAGAAAATGGAGGCGGTGGGCACCCTTGCCGGCGGCATTGCCCATGACTTCAACAACGTCCTCACCGCCATCATCGGCTACAGTGACGTGCTGCAACTGAAACTCGGGGACGACAACCCGCTGCGCGCCGAAGTGGGCGAAATCCGCCGCGCCGCTGCCCGGGCCGCCGCCCTGGTTCGGCAGTTGCTCACCTTCAGCCGTAAACAGAAGACCTCTCCCCAGGTGGTGGATTTGAACATCCTGCTCCGTGACATGGCGCAGATGGTCGATCGCCTCATCGGCGAGGACGTGGAACTGGTCATGGAACTCGCCGGCACCCGACTGCCGGTGCGGGTGGATCCGGCCCAGGTCGAGCAGGTGGTCATGAATCTGGTGATCAACAGCCGCGACGCCATCGTCGAGGGTGGCAGGATCACCATCACCACCGAGGAGGTGACCGTTGACGCGGAGTTCTGCCGTCAGTTTGTCGATGCCGCGCCGGGCCGGTTTGTCCGGATGACCGTGCGGGACAACGGTTTCGGCATGACCCAGGAGGTGATCGATAAAATTTTCGAACCCTTCTTTACCACCAAGGAGGTGGGCAAGGGGACCGGCCTGGGGCTGGCGGTGGTGTACGGGATCGTCAAGCAGCACGGAGGTTGGCTCAACGTCAGCAGCGAGGTGGGGGTTGGTTCCGCCATTGCCGTTTATCTCCCCCAGCGGGAGTGGGAACCACCGGCGCCGCTGGCTGCCGACGGCCTGGCCGGCAAGGGGGGCGGCGAAGGGATTCTGTTGGTTGAAGACCAGGAGGAGGTGCGGCGGGTGGCGGCCGAGATGCTCGTCGCCAGTGGCTATCGGGTGTTGAGCGCCGCCAGCCGGGCCGAGGCCGAGGCGCTCATCGCCGCCGAAGGGGATGCCATTGAGCTGCTCTTCTGCGATATTGTCCTTCCCGACGGCAATGGTTTTCAGTTGGTGGAGCGGCTTCGGCAGCTGCGGCCCGGGCTGCCGGTCCTGATGTGCAGCGGCTACGCCGACGACAAGGCGCAGAGTGCCCTGCTGGCGGAGCGGCGGCTGCCGTTTCTTCAGAAGCCATACAGCATGGCGGGACTGCTGGCGGCGATCCGGCAGGTGCTTGCCGGTTCCGAGGCAGAGGCTGACAGGGTGGGGACGAAAATTGGCGGCAGAAGAGGGGGCGGGACCGCCAATTCCCCTTGACAATTTTTGCAGCGCCATTGTAAGTACAGGGAATGGTTTCAATTCTGAAAAAAACGTGGCGCCCGCGGTCCTGCCCGCCGGGCGCTGTCGGTTAATGATTTTCGTCTCGGTTGGCTATTTGTTAGGGAGAGTGTAAATGACCGTACAGGGGGGGAACACCGGCAACCGGCTGCTGCTCGGCATCGACCTTGGCACCTCGCGGACCGTGGTGATGTCCGACCACGGCTACAAGAACATCATCCGTTCGGTGGTGGGCTACCCCAAGGACATCATCGGTGTGAAGATGCTCGGCAAGACCCAGATCTTTGGCGACGAGGCCCTGCAGCGCCGGTCGGCCCTCACCCTTTACTACCCCCTGCGCGACGGGGTTATCCGCGAAACCGGCGACGGCGACTACAACGCCGCCGCCGAGCTGATCCGCCACGTGGTCGAACTCGCCCGCCAGGGCGAGGCGCGGGATGCCTGCGGGATCGTCGGGGTGCCGGCCCGCGCCTCGATCGTCAACAAGGAGCTGCTGATCACCGTGGCGAGCGACGTTCTGTCGTCGGTGATGGTGGTCTCGGAGCCGTTCATGGTCGCCTACGCCCTGGGGGTGTTCAATAACGCCATCGTGGTGGACATCGGCGGCGGCACCGTGGACATCTGCGGCATGAAGGGGACCGTTCCTGCCGCCGACGATCAGGTCACCCTCCTCAAGGGGGGTAACTTTCTCGACGAACGGCTGCAAGCGGCCATCTCCCAGCAGTATCCCGAAACCCAGGTGACCCGGAATCTCGCCCGGCTGATCAAGGAAAAGTACGCCTTTGTCGGTGCCACCGAAGAGCCAGTGCGGGTGACCCTGCGCGCCGAGGGGCGGCCACGGCTTTACGATGTCACCGAGGAGGTGCGTGCCGTCTGCGAGGCCATCGTGCCGGAGATCGCCGAGCATCTCGCCGCCATCTTTCGGAGCTACGATCCCGAGGACCAGCCCGATGTGCTCCAGAATATCATCCTTGCCGGCGGGGGCTCCCGGATCCGGGGGCTTGACGTGATGCTCGCCGAGCGGTTGCGGGAGTATGGCAAGGCCCGGGTCACCTGCGTGGACGACCCGGACTTTATCGGCTGTAGCGGGGCGCTCAAGATGGCCCAGGAAGTGCCGCCCGAGTTTTGGGATCAGGTCGGCTTTGTCGGCGGCCACTAGCGGAGGATGACGGCGCATGGAGACCTTTAGCTACATATCCAGTGTTCTTCTGGGGATTGCCCTGGGTGTGGGCGGTGATTGGCTCTTCTGGCAGCTGCGGCTTAAAAAAGCCAACGAGCGGGTGCGGGAGGAGAGCAGGGCGGTGGGCCAGGCATTCAACGCTCAGATCGAGGAAAAGGAGCAGCGTCTCGCGGACATGACCGCCGAGCACGAGGCCGCGGTCAAGGCGCTGCGGGCCGACCTCGCCGCGGCCGGCGAGGAGGCGGCCCGCCTCAAGGAGCAGCTCCATGAGGAGGAGCGCAAGCTCGCCGAGGCCCGGGCACTCACCCAGCGGCTGCCCGACCTCGAAAAACTGTCCGATGACCAGGAGGCGGCCATCAAGCGGCTCACCGAAGAGCGGCAGGCGGCCCTCGCCCTGCTCGACCAGGAACGGCAGGCGGCCGCCGCCGAGGTCGCTCGGCTTGAGGCGCTGGTCGCTGAAGAACGCAAGGCATTTGAGAACGCCACCGTCTATGTGCAGGGCGGCCATTACCTGCCGGCCTCGGTGATCCGAAATCTCACCCGGGGCAGCAGCAGGACGGCCGAAAGTGACGGTGTTCAAGACTGATATCAGCAGGATGCGGAGAATACGATGACCGACATGGAAAGTGAAGAGATTGAGGTGGTAGAGGCGCGGGCGGAAGAGCGCGAGAAGGTGCGGCCGGTGGCGCCGGAGAAGGCGCGGCCGGTGGCGTCGGAGAGCGCACCGCAGCAACTGCTGGTGGGTATCGACCTGGGCACCTGCCGGACGGTGATCATGTCCAGCCAGGGTGGCAAGGGTCTGATCCGTTCCGTGGTGGGGTATGCCAAGGACATCATCAGCCAGCGGGTGGTGGGCGAGAAGCCGCTGTTCGGCGAGGACGCCCTTGCCAAACGCAACTTTCTCGACCTCTGTTCGCCGCTCGCCGACGGGGTGATCCGCGAGGCGAGCGAACGTGACTACATCGCCGCCACCCAGCTGCTTGAGCACGTGGTGGGTCTGGTCCGAGGCGGCAGCGACGCCCAGGTGAGCGGCATCATCGGCGTGCCGGCCCGGGCCTCGATGATGAACAAGGAGCTGCTGCTGGGCATTGCCCAGAAGATCATGTCAACCGCCCTGGTTGTTTCGGAGCCGTTCATGGTCGCCTACGCCCTGGGGAAGCTCAGCGATTGCATCGTGGTGGATATCGGCGGCGGCACCATTGATATCTGCGGCATGAAGGGCGAGCTGCCTTCTGCCGAGGATCAGGTGACCATCTTCAAGGCCGGCGACTACATCGACGAGCGGCTGGCCGCCGCCATCACCCGGCGCTATCCCACCGCCCAGGTCACCAAGTCGGTGGCCTGCAAGATCAAGGAGGCGCACGCCTTTGTGGGCGAGCCGGTCACGCCGGTGCGGGTAACCCTGCGCGCCGAGGGCAAGCCGGTGGAGTTCGACGTCACCCGCGAGCTTCGCATGGTCTGCGAGTCCATTGTGCCGGACATCATCGAGCAGCTCCAGACCCTGATCCAGCGCTTCGACCCGGAGGTGCAGGAGACCACGCTCCAGAACATCATCCTGGCCGGCGGCGGTTCGCGGATCGCCGGCCTCGACACCATGATCGCCGAGCATCTCCGCGATTACGGCCGGGTCAAGGTGACCTGCGTCGACGATCCCGACTACATCGGGGCGGCCGGGGCGCTGAAGCTCGCCCGGGACGTGCCGGCCAACCAGTGGCGGCATATCGGGGTGATGTTCGGCGGCCAGTAAGCGGGGCGCTGCCCCTTTTGCCGGGCCGGCAGTGGCTCGGCAACAAAAAACAGGGAATGCCCTTTTGGCGGGCATTCCCTGTTTTGCATTGTGCAGGGCAGCTGGTGTTACAGCCGTTCGACGGCGATACAGCTCTGGGGACAGACGGCGGCGGTGCGGTCGAGATTTGTCGAGCAGGGCGCGATGTCGCCCACCGTCTCGGCCTTGCCGGTGGCCTCGCTCATCCGGAAGAGCTCCGGCATCAGCGATACGCACGACTCGCAGCCGTTGCACTCGTAAGTGTCGATGGTGATCCGGCAGCGGCGGCAGGTCTCGCTCATGGTCACTCCCCCAAGGCCTGCTTGAAGATGTCAAATGCCTTGGCCACCACCGGCACGGAGTCGGCGAGTTCCAGGTAGGAGCGGCCGGTGATCTCCTGCTCGACCAGTTCGTTGCTGGCCGGCAGGATGCCGCCCAGCGGCAGGAGGCTCTCCTCGACCGTTTCCTTGATCTTGGCGGCGAGCCCTTCGGAGAGCGGCTCCGGCGCCCGGTTCACCACCAGGACCTGCCGCTTGATTTCGATGGCGAGCGGCTTGGTGAGTTCGGCGATGCGGCGGGCGGTGAGAATGCCGCGCGCCGAGGGGTCGGAGACCACGAACAGGCAGTCGATCGAGCGGAGGTTCATGCGGCTCAAGTGCTCCATGCCCGCCTCGTTGTCCACCAGGATGTACTTGTAGTTGTCGGCCAGGTGGTCCATGGTCATGGCCAGATATTGGTTGGCGGCACAGTAGCAGCCCGGTCCGTCGGGCTGGCCCATGACCAGCAGGTCGTAGCCCGAGTCCTCGATGAGCGCCTGGTGGATCTTCATCTCCATGTACTGGTCGCGGCTCATGTTGGGCGGGATGTCTCCCTTGAGTTCCTTCCTCACCTGGCCGATGGTGATTCCCACCCGCTTGTCGAGCAGTTCATTGAGGTTGGCGTTGGAGTCGGCGTCCACCGCCAGCACCGGGGTGTGCTGGTGCTGGATGAGGTACTTGAGCAGCAGGGCCGAGAGGGTGGTCTTGCCGGTGCCGCCCTTGCCGGCCATGGCGATGACTTTGGGCATGGTTGTCTCCGGGGGAAAAGGTTCGGGAGGGGAGTCCGTGGCATGTGAAGGAGGTGCTTCGAGCAACTATAGGAACGCCGCAAAGGGATGTCAACCGCAAGGGGGGTAAACCGGCGGCCGGTCGGCAAATTTACCCTTGCAACTTGGGGTCGAATTGGTATTGTAATCCGTTTGATCGGGGCTTGGTCGTTTCGAGTCCGGCGGCGTGGCCGCGGCTTTGTCCGCACCGCCGCGGCCCTTTCCGTCCCGGCCCTCCAGTCATTCGATCGCGGTATACTCCCCCCCCTTTTATGGATAGGGTGTCCTGAAAAAATAGGATTTCGGAGTTTCGTGACCTCGCTTGCCTCGTCCGAAGGCAAGGCGCGGCTGAAATAAAGAAAGTGCGTCATATCGGTAATATGTGGGCACTTTTGTATTGGCCGCAACGCCGTGTTCGGGCGAAAAGGCACTTTGTCACGATTCCTTTAGTCATTAATGGAGAACGGATACATGGACTACCGGGCGACGCTCAACCTGCCCCAGACGAAGTTCAAGATGAAGGCGAGCCTTTCCCAGAACGAGCCTCTGGCGCTCAAGGATTGGGACAAGGAGGGCCTCTACGCCAAGGTCCAGGCGCACACCGCCGGCCGCCCCCTCTACGTGCTGCACGACGGCCCGCCGTACGCCAACGGGCATCTCCATCTGGGTCACGCGCTCAACAAGATCTTGAAGGACATCATCCTCAAGTCCAAGCGGATGGCGGGCTTCCACTGCCCCTACGTGCCGGGCTGGGATTGCCACGGGCTGCCCATCGAGCACAACGTCGACAAGGAGCTGGGCGAGAAGAAGCGCGACATCCCCAAGCTTTCCTTTCGTGCCGCCTGCCGCAAGTACGCCGAGAAGTGGGTCAAGACCCAGTGCGAGGAGTTCAAGCGACTGGGGGTGCTGGGCGACTGGGACCATCCCTACCGGACCATCGATTTTGCCTACGAGGCGAGTATCGCCCGCGAGTTCAACCGTTTTCTGCTGAACGGCTCGGTGGTGCGGAGCAAGAAACCGGTCTACTGGTGCTCCTCCTGCCGCACGGCGCTCGCCGAGGCCGAGGTCGAGTACCACGACCACACCTCGCCCTCCATCTACGTGAAGTTTCCGGTGGCCGACGACCTGTCTGACCTGGTGCCGGAGCTTGCCGGCCGCGCTGTTTTTGCGGTGATCTGGACCACAACCCCCTGGACCCTGCCCGCCAACCTGGCGGTAGCCTTCCATCCCGACTACCCCTACGCGGCCGTCGAGGTGGCCGGCGAGGTGTGGATCCTCGCCGAGGGGCTGGTGGAAGAGGCATTCAAGAACTTCGGCATCGGAGAGTACCGGATTCTCGCCACCTTCTCGGCCGCCGGCCTTGAAGGCCGCAAGTGCCGTCATCCGCTCATGGAGCGCGAGTCGCTGATGGTGCTCGCCCCCTACGTTACCCTCGACTCCGGCACCGGCTGCGTGCATACCGCGCCGGGTCACGGCCGCGACGACTATATGACCGGCCTGCGCTATAATCTCCCGGTGCTCTCGCCGGTGGACAACTCCGGCTGCTTCACCGACGAGGCCGGCCCCTACCTGGGGATGAAGATCACCGACGCCAACCGCAAGATCAACGACGACCTCGCCGCCCGCGGCGCCCTGGTTCGCGAGGCCAAGCTCGGCCACAGCTATCCCCACTGCTGGCGCTGCAAGCAGCCGGTGATCTTCCGGGCCACCGAGCAGTGGTTCATCGGCATGGAGGCCAATGGCCTGCGCGAGAAGTCGCTCGCCGCCATCAAGGGGGTGACCTGGACGCCGCGCTGGGGCATGGAGCGGATCTACGGCATGGTGGAGAACCGTCCCGACTGGTGCCTCTCCCGGCAGCGGGCCTGGGGCGTGCCGCTCACCGTCATCTCCTGCGCCAAGTGCGGTGAGATCATGAACGACCAGAAGGTTGCCGACCGCATCGTCGCCTCCTTTGTCAAGGAAGGTGCTGACGCCTGGTTCAAGCGCGAGCCGGCCGACTACCTCGACCCCGGTGCCGCCTGCCCCAAGTGCGGCAGCGCCGAGTTCGTGAAGGAAGAGGACATCCTCGACGTCTGGTTCGACTCCGGGGTGAGCTATGCCGCGGTCTGCGAGGAGCGCGACGAGCTCGCCGCGCCCGCCGACCTCTATCTGGAGGGCAGCGATCAGCACCGGGGCTGGTTCCACAGCTCTCTGCTCGCCTCCGTCGGCACCCGGGGCGCGGCTCCTTACAGGGGGGTGCTCACCCACGGCTTCGTTGTCGATGGCCAGGGCAAGAAGATGAGCAAGAGCATCGGCAACGTCATCGCGCCCGCCGAGGTGATCAAGCAGTACGGGGCCGAGATACTGCGGCTATGGGTCGCCTCCGAGGACTACCGCGACGACATCAAGATATCCGACGAGATCCTCCGCCAGCTCTCCGACGCCTATCGCAAGATCAGGAACACCATCCGTTACCTGTTGAGCAACCTCTACGACTTCGATCCCGCTCGCGACCGGGTAGCGGTGACCGAGATGGACGAACTCGACCTCTGGGCCCTCTCCCAGTACGAACAGATGAAGCGCCGGGTGATGAAGGCATACGACGGCTTTGACTTCCACGTCGTCTTCCATGCCCTCTATCACTTCTGCACCGTGACCATGAGCGCCTTCTACCTCGATATCCTGAAAGACCGGCTCTACACCGAGGCCCCGGCTTCCCGGGCGCGGCGGGCGGCCCAGACCGTGTTCTACGAGATCGCCCATGGCCTGCTCCGGTTGATGATGCCGGTGCTCTCCTTCACCGCCGCCGAGGCGTGGGAGCATCTGCCGTCCGACGCCGGGCGTGAGGCCAACGTCTTTATGGCCGCCTTCCCGGCTGCCTGCGACGCCTTCCTCCATCCCGAACTCGACGACAAGTGGGAGCGGCTGCTCGCCGTGCGGGCCGAGCTCACCCGGGCGCTTGAGATCGCCCGTCGCGACAAGGTGATCGGCCATTCCCTGGAGGCCGAGGTGCTGGTGGCGGCCGGCGGTGAGCTGGGTGCCTTCCTGGACGCCAACTTCCAGACCCTGAAGACCATCAGCATCGTCTCCGATCTCAAGCGGGCCGAGGCCATCGACGGAGAGTGCTTCCACGGCGAGGATCTGCCGGAACTCGCGGTGCTGGTCCGGCCTGCGTCCGGCGGCAAGTGCGAGCGCTGCTGGACCCGGGCCGAAAGCGTGGGGGCTGTCGCCGATCACCCCGAACTCTGCCACCGCTGCGCCGCGGTGGTGGCCGCGCTCTGATGGCCCGCCGCTTTTCGTCCGCCGCCCTGCTGGCGATCTTTGCCGGGGTGGTGGTCTTCGATCAGTTGAGCAAGTGGTGGGTGATGGCCTCCTTTGCCCTCTATGAGTCGCGGCCGGTGGTGGGCGGGCTTTTCAGCCTCACCTACGTGCAGAACACCGGCGCCGCCTTTGGGCTCCTCGCCGGGCCGCCGGTCTGGTGGCGGCAGTTCTTCTTCGTGCTGGTGGCCGTGGCGGCCATGGTGGTCCTGGTGGGCGCCTACCGCCACTACCGGCGGCGGGGCTGGCTTTACGGGGCCGCCATCGGGTGCATCGGCGGCGGCGCCGTGGGTAACCTCATCGATCGGCTCCGGTTCGGCGCCGTGGTCGATTTTCTCGATTTTTACGTCAAGACGCATCACTGGCCCGCCTTCAACATTGCCGACTCGGCGATCACCGTGGGCGTTGGCTGTTTCTTGCTGGCGAGTTTATGTGAGACGCCCGACAGCGGAGAGTAAAAAAAAGTAGCTGCCAGGCCGCACCCCAGATTTGAACAGTTCTGGCCTGGAGTTAATCCCGGCTTTGTGCGACGTCGGAATAATTATAAACGAAGGGATAACGAACAATGGCGACCGCAGACGGCAGAAAGATAGCGATCCTCTTTCCCGGCCAGGGTTCCCAGTTCTTGGGGATGACCAGGGAGTTCCGTGATCAGGATCCTGAGGCCCGGGCACTGATGGCGGCGGCCGAGGAGGCGAGCGGCCTGCCGCTCGCGGCACTCTGTGACGACGGCCCCATGGCCGAACTCACCCGCACCCTCCACCTGCAGCCGGCGATGACCGTGGCCAACCTGATCTGTTACGACGCCCTGGCCAAGGCCGGGGTGCAGGCGGATTTCTGTTGCGGCCACTCGCTGGGCGAGTACGGCGCGCTCTACGCCGCCGGCGTGCTTTCGGCCCGGGATACCCTGGCTCTGGTCACCGAGCGCGGGCGGCTCATGGAGCGGGAGGCCGAAGCCCATCCCGGTGCCATGCGGGCGGTGGTCAAGCTCGACATCGAGCAGGTGCGGGCGGTGATCGGCCAGGTCAAGAGCGGTGTTCTCTGCGTGGCCAACCATAACTCCGCCGAGCAGATCGTCATCTCGGGGGAGGCCGGGCCGGTGGAGGAGGCGGCGGGGCTGGTGGCCGAGCGCGGCGGCAAGGCGATTCCGCTCAAGGTAAGCGGTCCCTGGCACAGCCCGCTCATCGGCGGGGCGATTGCCGACTTTGTCACCGTCATGGGGGGGATCGATTTCAAGACGCCCCGGGTTCCCGTCCTGTTCAACGTCACCGCCGGGGTTGAGCCGAACCCCGAGGTGATCCGCGGCATCATGGCCCGCCAGATCGCCTCGCCGGTGCGCTGGTTCGAAACCATGCAGCGGCTGATGGCCGAGGAGGTGCGGGTTTTCATCGAGGCGGGCCCCAAGAACGTCCTCACCGGTCTCATGAAGAAGATCGTGCCGGCCGACTACGACCACCAGTGCTTCCAGGTCGACTCGCCGGCGAGCCTTGAGCAGTGCCTGGCCGGTCTGGCCGGCAAGTAAGGCGCGGGGAGGGGCTCATTTCGAGCCAACCGCCCGGCGCGAACGGCAGACGGCTCGGTCCGGGCGGGGTTTTCCGAACGGAAACTTGCCTGCCTGCGTGGGGTGAGAAACGGCGCGAGTCGCCCCGGCCGTAACTCTTTGACGGTGCCGCAGGATAGTTACGCGAATCCTGGTGGTTGTGCTTGACATCCGCAGGCAAGGCAAGTATCTTTGTCGGATTTTCCAGAGCTTCCGGCGGCCGGGAGGGCGTGCAGCCATCCGGCCTGGCGGGGGTTTCTCTTTTTTTGGGTATTGATTCCCTTCTCCGCCCCCCTGGGGGGGGAGGGGTTGCAACGGTTTTTGCGGATAACAGATGTTTGAGAATCTTTCCGACCGACTGAACGGCGTTTTCAAGAAGCTGCGCGGCCACGGCAAGCTGACCGAGGAGAACATTCAGGAGGCCATGCGCGAGGTGCGCATGGCGCTGCTTGAGGCCGACGTCAACTTCAAGGTGGTCAAGGAGTTCATCGCCGCCGTCCAGGAGCAGGCCGTGGGGCTGGAGGTGCTGTCGAGCCTCTCGCCCGGCCAGCAGGTGGTCAAGGTCGTCCACGAGCAGTTGATCGAACTGCTGGGCGGCCGTACCGAGGGGCTGGGCCTGGGCGGTCGGCAGCCGGCGGTGATCATGTTGGTGGGCCTCCAGGGGTCGGGCAAGACCACCACCATCGGCAAGCTCTCCAAGATGCTCAAGGGCCAGGGCCGCAAGCCTTACCTGGTGCCGGCCGACGTTTACCGGCCGGCTGCCATCGAGCAGCTCCATGTGTTGGGCGAGCAGGTGGGGGTGCCGGTCCACCCCTCGACCAGCGACCAGGATCCGGTGGCCATCTGCCGGCAGGCGGTTGAGGCGGCCCGCAACCACGGGTGCAACACGGTCCTCATCGATACCGCCGGCCGTCTTCACGTCGATGAAGAGCTGATGGGCGAGCTGATCCGGATCAAGGCGGCGGTGCAGCCCGCCGAGATCCTTTTCGTGGCCGACGCCATGACCGGCCAGGACGCGGTCACCGTTGCCGACAAGTTCAACCAGGATCTGGCTCTTTCCGGCGTCATCCTCACCAAGCTCGAAGGTGACGCCCGGGGCGGTGCGGCGCTTTCCATCAAGAAGGTGACCCAGCGGCCCATCAAGTTCGTCGGGATCGGCGAGGGGATGGACGCGCTTGAGGTCTTCCACCCCGACCGCATGGCCTCCCGCATCCTGGGCATGGGGGACGTGCTCACCCTCATCGAGAAAGCCGAGGCGGTGGTCGACAAGAAGGAGTCGGCCCGGCTGGTCAAGAAGATCAGCAAGGACGCCTTTACCCTGGACGATTTCCGCGACCAGATCCGGCAGATCAAGAAGATGGGCAGTCTCGAACAGATCATGGGCATGATCCCGGGGCTGAACCGCATGAAGCAGATGCAGAACATCCCCAAGCCCGATGAAAAGGAACTGGGCCGGGTGGAGGCGATCATCAACTCCATGACCGCCGAGGAGCGGCGCAATCATCTGATCATTAACGCCAGTCGGCGGCAGCGCATCGCCAGCGGCAGCGGCACCTCGGTGCAGGACGTCAACAAGCTGATCAAGAACTACGGCGATATGTTGAAGATGATGAAGAAAATGCGCGGCAAGGGACTGTTCGGTCCCGCGGGCGGCGGGGCGGGCGGCAAGAAAAAACGCAAGCTGCCCAAGGGACTGCGCTGAGATCGCGCGGTCCGTGATGTCACATGGAAAAAGCGTTGCCGGCGGCCGGCGCGGTGTAAGCCCCGCGGGCCCCGACTGGTAACGATGAACGAACAACCATGGCCGGTCGGCAGGCAACGCCGGTCGGCACACAACTATCAGGCTCAGAGTCAAAACATCGCATTATCACATCCCTTTGAGGAGGAACAACCAGCATGGCAGTAAGAATTCGTTTGAGCAGGCACGGCAGGAAGAAGAAACCCTACTACCGCATCGTGGTGGCCAACTCCGAGGCGCCCCGTGACGGCAAGTTTCTTGAGATCGTCGGCACCTACGATCCGCTCCAGAACCCGGCCGCCATCAACATCAAGCAGGACAAGGTTCAGGCGTGGCTTGACAAGGGTGCCGAGCCCACCGACACGGTGAGGAGCCTGCTCGCCAAGGCCGTTGTGGCTGCTCCGGCGGAATAGTAACCCATGAAAGAGCTGGTCACCTTTATCGCCAACTCGCTGGTGGATCAACAGGATGCCGTCCAGGTTAACGAGGTCGAGCAGGACGACACGGTGGTGTACGAACTGCGGGTCGCCAAGGAGGATCTGGGCAAGGTGATCGGCAAGCAGGGGAGGACGGCTCGTGCCATCCGCGCCCTGCTGGCGGCGGCCGCAGGCAAGGCCAACAGGCGGGCGAGGCTGGAAATCCTCGACTAGCCAGTCGGTCCACGGAGAGGAGGAACCGCTTGGCAGATCAGGTATGCGGCCCCGAGGGCGACGACTATCTGTTGATCGGCAGGGTGGCCAAGGCCCACGGCATCAAGGGGGAGGTGAAACTCCTCAGCTATGCCGAGGACAGCGCCAACACCCCCCATTACCGGGAACTGCTCCTGCGGGGGGGGGGCTCCGGCGACCGGCTTTACGCCGTGGCGCGCTGCCGCCCCCAGGGCAAGTACGCCATTCTGACCCTGGCCGGGGTGGCGGACCGCAACGCCGCCGACGCGCTCATCGGTGCCGAGGTGTGGGTGGCGCGGGCGCAGTTGCCGCTCCTTGGCGACGACGAGTTCTACTGGCACGATCTGGTGGGGCTGGCGGTGGAAACCGAGGAGGGCGGTGCCCTGGGAACGGTGCGCGGCCTCATGGCCACCGGTGGACACGACGTGCTGGTGGTGGCTGGCCGCGGCCGCGAGATCCTGATCCCGGCCCGGCACGAATTCATTGTTGGACAGGATGGCGAGCGGCTGGTGGTGGCCCTGCCCCCCGGCCTGGTCGAGATGAACGAATGAAGGGCAGGCTCCTCCTGCCGCTGTTTCTGGCCGGGGTGGGCCATGCGCTTTGATGTCCTGACGATCTTCCCGGACTTGCTCGCTTCACCGCTTGAGGAAGGGATCATCCGCCGGGCCATCGCCGACCGCAAGGTCGCGGTGCATATCCACAACATCAGGGACTACGCCACCGACCGGCAGGCGATGACCGACGACCGTCCCTTTGGCGGCGGCGAAGGCATGGTGATGAAGCCCGAGCCCATCGCGGCGTGTCTGGCGGCGGTGCGGGAAGCAGCCGGCGGTCCGGGCCACGTGGTGCTGTTGAGCCCCCAGGGGCGGCTTTATGACCAGCGCGGCGCCGAAAAATTGGCGGCCCGCGACCATCTCGTCTTCCTCTGCGGACGCTACGAAGGGGTGGACGATCGGGTGCGGGCGCTCTTCGTCGATGAAGAGATCTCCATCGGCGACTTCATTCTCACCGGCGGGGAACTCGCGGCCATGGTGATCATCGATTCGGTCACCCGGCTGCTGCCCGGCGTCTTGGGCTGTGCCGATTCGGCCAGTCAGGATACCTTCAGCCGTGGGCTGCTCAAGCATCCGCAGTTCACCCGGCCACGCGAGTTCGAGGGGATCGCCGTCCCCGAGGTGCTGCTTTCCGGCGACCACGCCGCCATCGCCGAATGGCGGCTGGTGGCCTCGGTGGAGCAGACCATCGCCCGCCGGCCGGACCTGATGCCCCAGGTGCGGTTCAGCAAGGCCGAGGAGAAGCTTCTCCGCCGCCATGGGCTGCTTGAGGCGGTGCGGGCCCTTGCCGGCCGGGAGGCTGAACGGTGAGCGGGGCGGAGAAACCGCTGCCGCTCGATCTGGCCCTGGTGCACTACCCGGTCTGCAACAAGAACCGGGAAACCATCGGCTCGGCGGTCACCAACCTGGATCTCCACGATCTGGCTCGGGCCGGCAGAACCTTTGGCGTTGACACCCTTTACATCGTCACGCCGTATGCCGATCAGCAGCAGTTGGTGAGCGAGATTCTCGACCACTGGCTGACCGGCCATGGCGCCGAGGCCAACAGCGATCGCCGGGACGCCCTTGCCCTGGTGCGGCTCTGCGACGACCTTGACGGCCTCTACGCCGCGGCTACGGCCCGCTGGGGCGAACGGCCCACGGTGCTTGCCACCGGGGCCCGCCTGGCCGGTGAGGGCGAGCACTCCTACCAAGGGGTGCGGGAGGCGGTCGTCGCCGGTCGGCCGCATCTGCTTCTCTTCGGCACCGCCTGGGGACTCGCTCCGGAGGTGTTCGCCTCGGTGGACGGTTTTTTACCCCCGATTTGGGGACAGATGGAGTATAATCATCTCTCGGTGCGGTCGGCGGCCGCCATCGTGCTCGACAGGCTGCTCGGCAAGCGATGACGCCGTGGCGGCCGGCACCGGCAGATGCGGTTGGTGATGAGTTTTGTAAGGCAATAAACAATAAGTTTCGGGAATCTTGTTGGCTGGGAACTGTGGCAATCATCGGGCCGGCAGCGTCAGCCCCGAAACGTCTGCATCAAAAAAGGGAACGATATGAAGAAAGCACAGATTGAAATGATCGAGCAGGAGCAGATGCGTCACGACATGCCCGACTTCCGGGTCGGTGACACGGTGAAGGTGCACATCCGCATCGTCGAGGGCGACAAGGAGCGCGTCCAGATTTTCCAGGGGGTCGTGGTCCGCAACAAGCGCGGCACCATGGGGGCGAGCTTCACGGTGCGCAAGATGTCCCACGGCGTCGGGGTCGAGAAGACCTTTGCCTTCCACTCTCCCCGGGTGGAGATGGTCGAGATGGTCAGCCAGGGCAAGGTGCGTCGCTCCAAGCTCTACTACCTGCGTGATCTGCGCGGCAAGGCTGCCCGGATCAAGGAAAAGGGTTTCGTTTAAGCGAAGCGGCGAGAGGGCGGGAGCTGCCACGGGCGGCCTCCGCCTCTTGTTTTTGCGGGGGGGGCACCGGGTCCGCGGCTGGCGCGCAGCCGAGGCGGATCGGAGTCCCCTTCCTGCGCGCCGACCCGGCCTGCGGCCCGGGCGTGGCTGGCGCGCCGGCCTTCGCGGTCTGCGGCTGGCGGCGTGCTGCTGGCCGCTTTTTCATGTTCGCCCTTCCCCCCCTTTCGCATGCGAGGTGGAGTGTCGTGCCGAAGCAGCAGAGCCTGGGATCCGGTTTTGTCGAAGGCGACACCTTTGCCTATGAGCGTCGCCTGATGGTCCAGGGGCGGCGGAAAGTGGCTGGTGTCGACGAGGCCGGTCGCGGCCCGCTGGCCGGTCCGGTGGTGGCCGCCTGTGTCATCCTGCCGCCGGATTGTGACTACGCCCTGTTTCAGGACTCCAAGAAGCTCTCCGCTGGAGCCCGTGAGCGACTGTTCGGGCAGCTTCACGTCATCGCGGCCCAGATCGGGGTGGGTATTGTCTCGGCTGCCGACATCGATCGTCTCAACATCCTCCAGGCTTCCCTGTTCGCCATGCAGAAGGCCATGGAGGCCCTGCCGGCGCCGCCCGATTTCCTGCTGGTGGACGGCAAGTTCCCGGTGCCGGTGTCCGTGCCGCAGCAACCCTTGGTCAAGGGCGAGTCGCGCAGCGCTTCCATCGCCGCCGCCTCGATCATCGCCAAGGTTACCCGCGACCGGTTGATGGACGAGTACCACGATGCCTACCCCCTCTACAACTTTCGCAAGCACAAGGGCTACCCCACCGCCGAACATCGGCGGGCGGTAGGCGAGTATGGCCCCTGCCCCATTCACCGGCGCAGCTTCAAGGGGGTGCGCGAATTTCTCGCCGCCACCCCATGAGCCGCCGGCGGAGCGCGTTGGGCAGCGAGGGCGAGGCGTTGGCCTGCCGACATCTCGCAAAGCTGGGCTACCGGATTCTGGCCCGTAACTACCGGGGGCGGTGCGGGGAGATCGATATCGTTGCCGAGGAGGGTGGCTCCTTGATTTTCGTTGAGGTGAAAACCCGTTCCGGCCCGGCCTTCGGCCACCCCCTGGAGGCGGTCACTCCCCGCAAGCAGCGGCAGCTGGGCCGGGTGGCCAGCGAGTACCTGGCGCATCACGGGGGGCATGATCGGCCGGTCCGGTTCGACGTCCTGGGGATCGCCCTGAACGAGAGCGCCCCGGCCGCCATCACCCTGGTTCGCGACGCCTTTGTCCTTGGGGGGGACTGATGATCGCTTCGGCCACCACTTCCCGACTGCTCGGCATCACCATGGGCTGCCCGGTGGGCATCGGCCCGGAGATCGTCCTCCGTTTTCTCTCCGACCTCGATCCGGCGGCATCCTACCAGCCGGTGGTGCTGGGCGACCTCGGGGTCATGCGCCGCGCGGCCGCGAGCCTGGACCTTGCCTGCCGTATCGAGCCGTGGCGTCCCGGTGAGTCGGTGGCCCCGGGCACGGTGGCGGTCTATCCGGTTTCCGACCTCGATCCCGCCGACTGCCACTGGGGCGCCCCCAACGGTCGCACCGGCCAGGCCATGGCCCGGGCCATCGAAGAGGCGGTGCGGCTCATCGGCGAGGGCGTGCTGGCCGGCATGGTCACCTGCCCGATCACCAAGACGGCGCTCAAGGCGGCGGGCTATGCGTATCCCGGTCACACCGAGATGCTCGCCGCCCTCACCGGCAGCGACGATTTTGCCATGATGCTCGCCGGCGACCGGTTGCGGGTGACCCTGGTCACCATCCACTGTGCGCTCGCCAGGGTGCCGGCAGCCCTTTCCGTCGCGGCGGTGGAACGGTTGATCGCCATCACCCGTTTGAGCCTCCGGCGCGACTTCGGCCTGGCCGCCCCGCGGCTCGCGGTGGCGGGCGTTAATCCCCATGCCGGCGAGGCGGGGATGTTCGGCGACGAGGAGGAGCGGTTCATCGCCCCGGCGGTGGCCCGGGCCTCGGAGCGGGGCTGGTCGGTGACCGGGCCGCTGCCGCCGGACACGGTGTTCGTCAAGGCGGCGGCCGGCGCATACGACGCCGTGGTCTGCATGTACCACGATCAGGGGTTGATCCCCTTCAAGCTTCTTCACTTCGAGGACGGGGTCAACGTCACCCTGGGGCTGCCCATCGTCCGTACCTCGGTGGATCATGGCACGGCCTACGATATCGCCGGCCGGGGGCTGGCGAGTCCGGCGAGCCTTGCCGCCGCCTATCGGCTGGCCGCGACGATCGTGGCCAACCGCGAGCGGTTCGACCGGGGGGAGGGACGCGATGGGGCTTGAGTCGCGGCGGGCCGGGCTGCTCATCGTCTTCGAGGGGATCGACGGCACCGGCAAGTCCACGCAAGTGCAGATGCTGGCCGAGGCATTGCGCGGCCTGGGCCGCGAGGTGGTGACCACCTTCGAGCCCACCGACGGCCCCCATGGCCGCAGGATCCGCGAGCTGTTCACCCGTCGCGACACCGTCTCGCCCGAGGAGGAGCTGGCGCTGTTCATGGCCGACCGCCGTCAGCACGTGGCCGAAGTGATCCTGCCGGCCCTGGCCGCCGGCCAGGTGGTGCTCTCCGACCGCTACTACCTCTCCACCGCCGCCTACCAAGGGGCGGCCGGACTCGATGCCGAGCGGATCATCGCCGAAAACGAATCCTTCGCGCCGGTGCCCGACTGCGTGCTGCTGCTGGAAGTACCCATCGCCGTGGGCCGGCACCGCATTGAGGCGCTGCGCGGCGAGGTGTTGAACGATTTCGAAAAAGAGGAAACCCTGTGCCGGGTGGCCGCGGTTTTCAACGCCATCCGGCGTGACTACATCAAGCGGATCGACGCCAGCCGCCCCCTTGCGGCGGTGCACCGGTCGGTTCTGGACCAGGTCCTGCCGCTGCTCGGTGCCGGCGTTACGAACGAGGTGCGCCCATGTTGAAACGGCTCGGTTGGTGTCTCTGTCTGCTCTGGCTGTGCAGCGCCTGCACGGTTCGCCCACCGGCGCCATCGACGGCGGGCGCTCCCGCCGTGTCGGCGCCGACGGGCGGTAGCGTCGACACCGGTTGCTCCTACTTCCACTTTCTCTGGGGGCGGGTGGCCGAGACGGGACACCGTTTCGATGAGGCGCTGGATGCCTATCAGAAGTCACTGGCCTGTGATCCGGGGGCCGAATACGTGATGCGGGAGCTGGCCGTCTATATGGTCAAGCTTGGCCGCAAGGAGGAGGCGGTGCGGCTGCTCGATCAGTTGCTGTCCCGCCACCCCAAGGACACCAACATTCTCTCATTGAAGGCCAATCTCTTCGTGGCCATGGGCAAGAACGACGAGGCGGCGGCGGCCTACAACGCCGTCCTCGCTCTCGAGCCTGCCAACGGCAACGCCATGCTGCTGCTGGGGTCGCTCTACGCCCGCACCGGCCGCTACGACAAGGCCCGCCAGGTTCTGGAGCGGCTGGTGAAGCTCGACGACCGCTCCTTCATCGGCTACCAGTACCTGGCCAAGCTTTACCGGGAGGTGAAGGAGTACGACCGGGCCGCAGCGGCCTACGAGAAGGCGCTCGCCCTTCACTGGCTTCCCTCGCTGGCCCTGGAGGCCGCTGATCTCTACGAGTATCGGAACCAGTTCGACAAGGTGATCGCCATCTGCCGCCGGGTTCTGGTCGAAGACCCCGATGAGGAAAAGGCGCGGCAGCAGCTGGTACGCATCTATCTCCGTCAGGGCAAGCTGGACAAGGCTCTGGCCGAGCTGAAGGAGTACCGGCGCCATGCCCGCGATGTCGACGAGGTGGATTACACCATCGGCCGGGTTTTGCTGGAAAACGGCCGTTACGACCAGGCAATCAGCCACTTCCGGGACATGCTGGAGCGCGAGCCCGATTCTGCCAGCGCCCGTTACCTGCTGGCCCTTTCCTACGGCACCAAGGGCGACACCAAGGAAGCGGCGCGGCTCCTGCGGGGCATCACCCCCAAGGACGACGTCTACGAGGACGCCACCATGCTGCTGGTGGAGCTGCTGGTGCGTGACAAGGCCCTGGCCGAAGCCGAGGCGGTGCTCACCAAGGCGGTGGGGGAGGCGGCGAGCCGCCGGCCGCGTTTTTACGCCGGTCTCGCCAGCCTCTATCATCGTCAGGGGCGGGACGGCGACGGTCGCAAGATCTTCCAGCAGGGCCTGGGGTTCTACCCCGACGATCCCGAGATCCACTACGACTACGGCCTTTTCTTGGACCGCATCGGCGCCGGCGACGAGGCCCTGACCGCGATGGAAAAGGTGTTGGTGCTGGAACCGAACAACGCTTACGCCCTGAACTACATCGGCTATACCTGGGCCGACAGCGGCCGCAAGCTCAAGGAGGCCAAGGCGTATATCGAGCGGGCGGTGGAACTCAAGCCCGACGACGGCTTCGTCCGGGACAGCCTGGGCTGGGTTTACTTCAAACTGGGTGACGCCAAGAGGGCCATCGCCGAACTCCAGAAGGCCCTGGAACTGGCCATGGACCCGGTGATCCTGGAGCACCTGGGCGACGTTCAGCACGCTGTCGGCAACCGGAAGGCGGCAATCGACGCCTATGGGCGGGCCGGCAAGCTTTACGAAAAGGAGCAGGATCGGCAGCGGGTGGAGGCGAAGGCCAAGGGCCTGCGCAAGACTCCTTCGCCCTGAGCGGCCGCCGGGAGGGCCGATGACGGAAAAGCGTATCAGACCCCGGCTCCCGGCCACGCGCTGTCGGAGCCGCCTCTCCTGGGCAGGGGGGCTGCTGCTCGGCCTGCTGCTTGCCGGCTGCGGCCTGCTTGCCCCCCGGCCGGAAGCGGTGCTGGGGCCGGAGCGGGCCGCGGTGGTGGGGGCCTTCGAAACCATGCACCGCCACCAGGCCCATTGCCGCTGCTGCCTCGACGCCGCGGTTGCCGTCACCCTCAAGGGGCTGCTCGGCTCGGGTACCGTGTCGGGCTACCTCCAGGCCATGTCCCCCTCCTATCTCCGTTTCGTCGGGCTCAATCCCCTGGGCCAGCCCCTGCTGCTGCTGGTGACCGATGGCGAGCGGTTTCAGTACCTGGCGGTAACCGAGTCCAAGGAGTACATCGGCTCGGTGCGGGCCGAAACCTTTGTCAAGTACGCCCCGCCTGGGTTTCAGCCCCGCGAGGCGTACTTCTGGCTCACCGGCCGCATGCCCGATGGTCCTCTTCAGGTGACCGAGGTGACCCGCGCCGACGGAAGCGGCTGCTACTGGCTCATGGTGAACCGCGGCGGGCAGCGCCACCGGCTGCTCTTTGACCGCGAGGCCGGCCGCATCCTCCGCCACCAGCTGCTGGACGGCGGGGAGGGGGTGGAGATGGACGTTGTCTACGAAGATCCCAAGGCCGTGGGGGCCGCGGGCTGCCTTCTGCCGGCCAGGCTCTCGGTGACCACCGACCGCCATTCGGGCACCCTCGTCGTTGTCCTCTCCGACTGGCGGGAAGAGGTGGCCTTGAGTAAACACGATTTTACCTTTGATCGGCCGCCGGGCTTTACCGAGGTCGTGGTTCCCTGAGACGGGGTATTGCCGGCCCGCCCCGCGCCCCTGCCGTTCCTCTGGAATTCTGAAACAACGGATCTCTCTTATCCCATGCAAAATGACATGACTTCCCTGGGGGAGGATTCCCCTGTTCGTGGCGCGGCGCCTGTTGCCGACGCCGTGCTCGACCAGCTCCTGCCCCTGGTTAAAACCCCCAGCCGCTACTGCGGCAACGAGTTCAACGTCATCCGCAAGGAGTGGCAGACCGCCAGGCTTACCGTGGCCCTTGCCTTTCCGGATCTCTACGAAATCGGCATGTCCCACCAGGGGCTGCAGATCCTCTACCACGTGGTGAACCGCCGGCCCGATTTGTTGGCCGAGCGGGTTTACGTTCCGGAGCCCGACTGCGAGGCGGAGATGCGCCGTCGCGGCGTGCCGCTCTTTGCCCTGGAGAGCCGTAGGCCGCTCGCCGCCTTTGACCTGCTGGGCATCACGCTCCCCTACGAACTCTGCTACGCGAACATCCTCACCATCCTCGATCTGGCCGGGCTGCCCCTGCGGGCCGCGGAGCGCGACGAGCGCCACCCCCTGGTGGTGGGCGGCGGCCCCTGCGCTTTTCACCCCGAGCCGGTGGCCGACTTCTTCGACGCCATCCTGCTGGGCGACGGCGAGGAGGCGATTCTCGAAATCGCCGATCTGCTCGCCGCCGCCAAGGCGGCGGGGCTCGACCGCCAGGCGGTGCTCCACCGCTTGAGCGGAGTGGAGGGGGTCTACGTGCCGGCGCTGTTTGCGCCCGAGTACGACGCGGCCGGGGAGTTCGTCCGCATGCGGCCGCTCGTCGAAGGCCATGACCGGGTCCGGCGCCGGGTGCTGGCCGACCTCGAAGCGGTGCTCCCGCCGCTGCCGCCCCTGGTGCCGCTCGCCCGTCCCGTCCACGACCGGCTGGGGGTGGAGATCGCCCGGGGCTGCACCCGGGGCTGCCGTTTCTGCCAGGCCGGGGTTATCTATCGACCGGTGCGGGAGCGTCATCCGCAGCGGGTTCTTGACCTGGCCCGGGCCGGCATCGACCAGGGCGGTTTCGAGGAGTTGGCTCTGCTGTCGCTTTCCACCGGCGATTACTCCTGTCTGCCCGAACTCATGCTCGCCCTGATGGACAGCTTCAGCGCCGACCGGGTGTCGGTTTCCATGCCCTCCATGCGGGTGGGAACCCTGACCCCGGAGATCATGGCCCAGATCAAGCGGGTCCGCAAGACCGGCTTTACCCTCGCGCCCGAGGCGGGCAGCGACCGGTTGCGGAGGGTGATCAATAAGGGGATCACCGAGGCGGATCTCCTCGCCACCTGTCGGGCCGCCTTCAGCCTGGGCTGGCGGCAGATCAAACTCTACTTCATGTTCGGGCTGCCCACCGAGACCGAGGCGGATCTCGCCGCCATCCCCGAGCTTGCCCGCCAGGCCCTTGCCTGCGGCGGGGGCAACGCCACGGTGAGTGTGAGTGCCGCCACCTTCGTGCCCAAACCCCACACCGTCTTCGAGCGCGAGCCGCAGCTTTCCATCGACGAGGGGTTTGCCCGCTTCGATTTCCTGAAAGACCGCCTGCGTGGCCGTAAGTTCAACCTCAAGAAACATGATCCGCGCCAGAGTTATCTGGAGGGGGTCTTCTCCAGGGGCGACCGGCGGCTGTCTGCGTTGATCGAGGCGGCCTGGCGGGCCGGCGCCCGGCTCGACGCCTGGACCGACCATTTCCGCCTGGACCGCTGGCAGCAGGCCGCCGCCGCCCTGGGACTCGACTTGGACCGCTATCTGCGTCGCCGGGCGCCGGACGAGATCCTCCCCTGGCAGCATCTGGACGCCGGGGTCGACGAGGCCTTCCTCAAGGCCGAATACGACAAGGCCATGGCCGAGGGCTACACCCCGGACTGCCGGGTGCACGGCTGCCAGAAGTGCGGCCTCTGTGACTTCAAGACGGTGCGGCCCATCGTTCACCGTGAAGCTGCCGTGACCGTAGCCGAACAGGGCGGCCCGGCCGACGAGCAGCGCCACTTCCTCTACCGCGTCGACTACAGCCGGCTTGACGAGGCCCGCTTCATCGGCCATCTGGAACTCATCCAGATGTTCCACCGGGCGTTCCGCCGGGCGCGGCTGCCGCTTCATTTCTCCCACGGCTTCAACCCCACCCCCAAGGTGACCTTCAGTCCGGCGCTGCCGGTGGGTACCGAGAGCCTGGCCGAGTACCTCTGCGTCGATCTCACCGAGCCGTTGCCCGCCCCGGCGACCACTGTGGCGGCGCTCAACCGTGAGCTGCCCAAGGGCTTTACCGTGCGGCAGATCGTTTTGAGCAGCGGGGAGGGCGGCCGGCCGGAGCTGAGCTGCTATCAGGTGAGCCTGCCCCGGCCGGTGGACCAGGCCAGCGTGGCCCGTTTCTTCGCCGGCGACTCCTTTTCGCTCACCCTGCACCGCAAGGGCAGGGTGCGGCACCTCGATGCCCGGCCCCTGGTGCGGGAGCTGTTCCGCCAGGATGAGCGGACGGTGCGGCTGGTGATGGGGAGTGCACCGGGGCAGCCCGGGGTGAAACCCCTGGAGCTGCTTGCCACTCTTTTGGGGCTGAACGACGAGGAATCCCGTACCTGCCGGATCGTCAAACTTTGGGTGCGCGAGGAAGACGGTGAGGTGTCTGGTGAGAGTATTTAGCTACTTATTTGAATTCTGTAGCTTGTTGGGATTTTATCCTTTATTTTTTGGGGAGACATTGAGGCATTGCTCCGGGCCATGCGGCGTTCCGGCGATACCGCCGGGGGCGGTAAGGGTACAAAACGCCGGTCGCTCTTGCGGCCGCGCGATTATCTTTTGTTGGGGGAAACACCATGTCTAGCGATCTGATTATCAACGCCACCGAGTACGAGGTGCGCATCGCCCTGGTGGAAAACGGCAACTTGGTGGAACTCAACCTGGAGCGGCCCACCGAGAAGGGACTGGTGGGCAACGTCTACAAGGGCAAGGTGGTGCGGGTGCTGCCGGGCATGCAGGCGGCCTTTGTCGATATCGGCCTCGAGCGGACCGGTTTTCTCTACGTGGACGACGTCTACGTGGGCACCGGGGAGTTCGAGCGGCGGATGTCGGCCCGGGGGGACTGCGGCCACCCCGACTGCAACTGCGACACCATGTCCACCGACGCCCTGGACCGGCGCAAGCCCGGCATGAACATCGACGACCTGCTCACCGAGGGGCAGGAGATCCTGGTGCAGATCTGCAAGGAGCCCATGGGTACCAAGGGGGCGCGGCTCACCTGTCACATCACGCTGCCGTGCCGGAATCTGGTCTTCATGCCCATGACCGACCACATCGGCATCTCGCGGAAGATCGAAGACGAGATCATCCGCCAGCAGCTGCGCGAGGACATCGAGGCCCTGCGGCCCGCCGGCACCGGCTACATCGTCCGCACCATGGCCGAGGACGCCACCCGCGAGGAGCTGGAGGCGGACATGGAGTTTCTCCTCCATGTCTGGGACGAGATCCAGGACATGAACTCCAAGGTGGAGGTGGGAAGCCTGGTCTACGAGGATCTCGACATCACCCTCCGGGCGGTGCGCGACCTCTTCTCCCCGGAGGTGAGCCGGGTGGTGGTGGATGATCCGGGAACCTATGAACGGGTGCGCCGCTTCGTCAAGATATTCGCCCCCAACCTCATGGACAAGGTGCAGCTCTACGAGGAGGACGTTCCCCTCTTTGACGCCTACGGCATCGAAACCGACGTCTCCCGGGCCCTGGACAAGAAGATCTGGCTGCGCTGCGGCGGCTACATCTTCATCGAGGCCACCGAGGCCCTTACCGTGGTGGACGTCAACACCGGCCGCTACGTGGGCAAGAAGGGGCTAGAGGAAACCATCTTCAAGACCAACATGGAGGCGGTGAAGGAGATCGCCTATCAGGTACGGCTCCGCAACATCGGCGGCATCATCATCATCGACTTCATCGACATGGAGGAGGAAGCGCACCGGGAGGAGGTGTTCCGGGCACTGAAGGAGGCGGTGAAGAACGACAAGAGCCGCATCAACATCCTCAAGGTTTCCGAGTTCGGCCTGGTGCAGATGACCCGCAAGCGCAGCCGCGAGGATCTGGCCCACCTGATGTGCGAGCCTTGCCATTACTGCGATGGCGAGGGGATGCACAAGTCCCGGCGCACCATCTGTTACGAGATCTTCCGCAAGATTACCCGCAACGCCCGCAAGATGCCGGGTGCCTCGGTCACCGTCAAGGTCCACCCCCTGGTGGCCTCGATGATGCTCAAGGACGAGGCGGCCACCATCGAGCGGCTGGAGGACGAGGTGCACAAGCGGCTTACCATCGTCTCCACCAAGGATTTTCATATCGAGCGCTACGAGATCACCTGGGAGCGGTGAGGCGGAGCGCCTGGCCCTCAACCGCCGAAGTAGGTGGTAACGAGGGCTTCGCCGAGCCGGTGGAGGGCCGCCATGGCCTGTGGGTCATCCTCCAGGGTGTTGATGCCGACACTGGCGGGGGTGGCCTCGGGCCCCAGGGAGAGTTTCAGCGCCGATCGCTGGCACTGGCCGGCATCGCCGCAGCGGATGCAGGGGGCGTTGCCGCGCAGGCTCACGCCGCCCACGTAGCGCAGCCCCTCCTCGCGCATGTAGTCGCGGATGGCGGCCAGGCCGTTGTCGCCGGCCGGCGGCAGCCCCTGGCGTCCGGTCGGCACGGCGCTGGTGACGATGGCCGCCCCCGGCTTGCCGGCCATGAGGCCGTGACGGTGGCGCAGGGGATAGAGCCGTTCGAGGAATGCCTTGGTGCGGGCGTCCAGCGAGGCGTAGGAGGTGTAGCCTGCAATCACCAGGATGTCCGCCTTGTATGCCTTTTCGGCCAGGGCGACGCCGTCGTCGTTGATCACGCAGCGGTTGGTTTCCACGCAGGCGAGGCAGGCGTTGCACGGTGATACGGTGCAGTCGCGCAGCTTGATGAATTCGGTCTGTTTGGCACCGATGGCCGCCAGCACGATTTTGACGGCGCGGTCGGTGTTGCTGTTGGGGATGGGGGAACCGGAAACTCCCAGAACACGCATCTTGTATGCTCCTTGACACCGTAAAAGAGGAACCGGAAAAAACAGTGGGAACCACTGGATAAACGACTTGACGCCTTTTGGCAACGACTCTCTGGGTTGCTGGCGAGAGAGGACGCCGTTGCCTGCGGCGGGCAGGACAGAGGGCAGCGCCTCTCCTGCCGGGGAAGGGTAACCTTTCCGACGGGGCAGAAGAAATGTACCGTGAGATAAACTCCGCCGACGAGATCCTCCGGCGGCTTCTCTATATCGTCTACCTGGGAGCAGTGGCGGCGATGTTTGTACTGGGGGTGATGGGCCTGGTACAGCAGCGACTGGACTGTCTGGCAGGCATGGCCGCCTTCGCCTTGCTGGGGGTTGTGCTGAAGGTCTACGGTCGGAAGCGGCTTGAGTTCGAGCGGCTGGCCCGTAGTTTTCCCTACGGCGCGGTGGAAGAGGATCCTGACGAAGGATTGCGTCGGCAGGTGGCGGAGCTGCTCGCCGATTTCGGCCGCGCCAAAGGCGACTGGCGGCACCGCCAGCAGCTGCGCCTCCAACTCCTCACCCTCCTGGAAGAAGACCCGCGGCTGTGGCAGGCCTTCCGCCGGGAGATCGACGAGGCTTTCCCGGCTCTGGCCGCATGGGCCGGCCATACCTCTTCCCCGAAGTCGGGCCGCCCGTCGCGGCACTAGGCCCCGATGCCCGCCTCGCGAGACTGACAGAACGTCCGGGAATGGCGGCAATCTTGCGCCTTCCCTGCCACGGCGTCTTCGCCGGGGTGTTCCCCTCCACTTCCCCCCCCTATAGTAAGCGAGCGGTGCGTAGTTCCGCGGTGTTTGGACGCCGACGGCGAACAGGCTGCCGCGTTGCCGGCGGGCTGTGCCTTCCGTGGCGTGGCGGGTCAGGTGAGCTGTTTTTTCGGTCCGGCGTGCCGCTGTCGTTTCTGCTGTTTCGCCTGGCCGCGGCCTTCCACCATCTCGGTCAGTTCGACGATGATGTGGTGGAGCACGTTCATCTGGGCAAGCACCGCCTCGGAGGCGGCGGCGAGTTCCTCGGAATTGGCGGCCAGCTGCTGGGTGGCGTTGTCCATCTCGCCCATGGCCCGGTTGATCTGCACGATGCCCTGGGTCTGCTCGTGGGAGGCAACGGAGATTTCTTCGGTGAGCACCCCAACCTTTCGTGCCCCTTCTGAGAGTTCGCCCTGTTCCTTGGCCAGGGCGTCCATCTTGGCGAGCCCATCGGCAACGTTGTGGATGGCCCGATCGATGAGGGCGCTTGAGCTACGGGCCGAATTGGAGGTGCGCTGGGCCAGGTTGCGCACTTCCTCGGCCACCACCGCAAACCCCTGGCCGTGTTCCCCGGCCCGGGCCGCCTCCACCGCGGCGTTAAGGGCAAGCAGGTTGGTCTGGAAGGCAATGGACTCGATCTCCTTGATCATGTTGGCGATCTGGTCGCTGTCTTTCTTGATGGCGTGCATGCTTTGCTGCATCGCCTCCATGCCGGCATTGGCGGCGGCGTTGATCTCGGTGTTGCGCTTCATGGCCGCGTTGGCCTCGCCGGAGTTGGTGTCGTTGCGGGCGACCATTGCGGTGATCTCTTCCAGCGAAGCGCTGGTTTCTTCGAGCGAGGCGGCCATCTCCGAGGCCATTTCGGCCAGGTTGGTGGAGGCGGTGGAGGTCTGGTGCGCCTCGCGGCTGATCTGCTCGGCGTTGTCGTTGAGTTCGGCCACGATGTTGTTCACCGTGCGGATGATCATCTGAACGAAGAAAAAGGAGAGTGCCGCCACCATGACGATACTGGCAATCCCGCCCAGGGTGAAGAAGAGGCTCGCCGCCTGCACCTTGGCGATGGTCTGCTGCTCCATGGCTTGCTGGGCGGAACGCAGCATGTCGACGGCGTTCTTGGTCGACTCCATGAAGGCATAGTAGTCGTCAAAGTACTTGCCTTCGAGTAGCTCATACGCCGCGTCAGGGTTTTCGTTCGCCAGGGCCGGCAACAGTTGCTGGGTGAGGATGGTTTTCATCTCCTGCCAGCGTTCCCTGGCCGCAGTTAAATCCTTGCCAAAGTCAATGTTCCGCTGGCCGGTGTGGCAGGAGCCGCAGTGCAGACCGTGCGCGTCTGCGGATCTGCCGCCCTCGGTCTGCAGCATGCCGTCGAGCAGCTCGTCGAGACGCTTGATGGTCGAGGTGAGACCGCTCAAGGAGCCGGGGTCGTAGTCCATGATCTGCGACTTGATGATACTGTTCAGGAGGTTGACGTTGAGGCGGGAGCGGGCCAGGTCGTCAATGAAGTCGTTCTTGAGTTCGATGCCCTGATAGGTTTTGCTGCCGATCTGGACCTGGGAGATGGTGGTCTTGCCGAGGATGATGCTGATGATGAGTGAAGCGATGATGAAGCCCACCAGGCAAGAGAGCTTCTTCTTGAGGCTCATGCCGGCAATCCAATCGACCATTAGATTCCCCCCGTTACGGTTGGAGTTGGCGATTTCGGCCCGGGATGGCGCGTCTGGCTTTCCCTTTTTGGAGGCAGGTTGGTATCGACCGATTCCATTTTTTTTAAGGTGAATATAAATAATTTGCAAGGATTAACTGTAGTGGTTTAATTGATGGCGTTTTCTGTTTAGATGGTAGCAACAGGGCTTGCCGGGCCGGGTCGGGGAAAAGGACTCCGGGGTGTTTTTTTTGTTGGGCGTTGTTATCGTTGCAGGTATGGACTTCCGAACGCCGGGCCGGCGGCGCGGTGCCGGCCCGAATTAACCCTCCTTGCCCTCCGGTGGGAGATGCCGCATGCCACGGTCGCACGGGCTGGTTTATTTTTTTTCTGAGGGTGCTTAGTCGTTTCTAGTCGCAGGCGCGGCGAGGTTGCCGGGGCGAAGCGGTGGCTTCCCCGGCCCGGCCGCCCGGGATGTGCGGGAGGTGACATGAAAAAGGGTATCGTCTGGTGCCTCACCCTGCTGATGATCGTGGGGGGCGCGGTGGTCCTGTACTCCTATCCCCGTCCTTCCGGCCGGGAGGGTGGCATAACCGTTGCCATCGTCAATCCCAATGCCGCCGAAGATCCCATGACCCGCGGCTTTCTTTCCGGGCTCGCCGAGGGCGGCTACCGGGAGGGGGAAAACCTGACTCTTCTGCGCTGGGAGAAAAAGGACGGCACGGCCGAGGCCCTGGCCAAGATGGTGAGCGCCCGTCCAGACCTGATCTTCACCGTCTCGACCCCGGTGACCTGGCAGGCCATGGCGGCAGTGACCGGCAGGCAGATTCCGGTGGTCTTCGTCATGAACGACCCGGTGGGGTCGGGGATCATCGAAAGCCTGGCCCGGCCGGGGGGGGATCTCACCGGCATCCAGGTGCGGGGCAGTACCACGAAAGCCATGGAGTGGTTGCTGGCGGTGGCGCCGCACATCAAGCATCTCTACGTGCCGGTTGCCTACGACAGCAAGGCGGCCCTGCAGGCTGTCGCCGATCTCAGAGCGGTTGCCGAGCCCATGGGGATCGGGCTTTCGGTGGCCGAGGTCCGCAGCGAGGCGGAGCTGGATCGGGCTCTGGCCACCATGCCCGCCGACGTGGATGCCGGTTTCATCGTCCATTCGGACCTTATCGCCAGCCATTTGGACAAGATCGTCGCCGCGGCCCGGGCCCGCGGGATTCCCCTGGGCGCCGCCGCCTCCGAATACGCCGACGGCGCCACCGTCTCCTTCGGCATTGACCGGTTCCGCGCCGGCCTGCAGGCGAGTTCCCTTGCCCGGCAGGTACTCGACGGAGCCGCTCCCGCCGACGTCCCCGCCGAGGTGGCAACCTTCTTTCTCGGCATCAACCTCAAAACGGCCCGGGCCGCGGGGATTAAGATTCCCAACGATGTTCTGCCGCAGGCTGATTTTGTCGTCCGCTGAAGGCGCACGGCGGGAGGCCCGGCAATGAAACCGCGTACCGTTCGCAACCGGCTGCTGGCCGCCATGGTATGTCTCGCCGTGTTGCCGTTGATGCTCCTCGGTGTGGTTCTCTGCTGGCAGAGTGGCGCCCTGGAGAAGGGGAGGGTGGAGGAGTTGCAACGGGCTCTCACCAGTGAGGCTTCCGAACTTCTCGACCTCTATGTGCACGAGCAGGAGCTGAAGCTGGTGGCGCTGCTTGAGTCCAACCGCCTGCCGGAGATGAGCCGGGAGGAACGCCTGCGGGCCTTTTTGATCTTTCTCTCCGCCTCCGGGGAACAGAAGCACCGGGACGTCTTCAACGAGGTGGCGTTCCTGGATGCCGGCGGCAGAGAGGCGGGCCGGGAGTCGCGGGTCGAAGCGGTGGCGGGCCTCGCCCCCCGGGACAGGTCGCGGGAGAAGGCGTTCCTCGTCCCCAGGCTCACCGGCGAGCGGTATTACGGGCCGGTCCACTTTGATGCCATCACCGGCGAGCCGTTGATGACCATCGCCATTCCTGTCCAGGATCTCCGCACCCTGCGTTTCAGGGGCGTGCTGGTGGCGGAGATGAACCTGCTGTCCATGGCGAAGATCGTGGCCGATACCCCTATCGGCCACGATGGCATCGCCTTTGTCACCGATTCCGAGGGTCGGGTGGTGGCCCATCCCAACCTTGCCCTGGTGCTCAAGGGCAGCCGCTTCGGGCCGCCGACCGAGCCCACCATCATGACCGGCAGCCGTGGTGAGCCGGCCGAGGTCGACGCGCAGCGCATCGACTTCAACGGTCAGGCGCTCTTCGTGGTCACCGAGGTGCCGCTGGCCCAGGCGTTCCGGCAGCTCTTCCGTTCCGTGGTCACCATCGTCATCTTTCTCTTCGCCGCCCTGGCCGGGGCAGTGGGGTTGTGGCTGGTGCTCGTCCGGCAGGCCGTCCGCCCCGTGGAGGATCTGACCGTCACCGCCAGGCGGATTGCCGCCGGCGACTTCGCCGTCGCGGCCGAACTGCAGGACGAATTTCTCTCCCCCGCCGATTGCGGTCGGCCCGACGAATTCGGCGAGCTGGCCGCCTCGTTGCGTGCCATGACCGAACGGCTCGTCGCCACCATCGGCGACCTGGACAAGGAACGGAATTTTGTCCGCAGCGTCATCGACTCCCTCTCCCATCCCTTCTATGTCGTTAACGTCAGTGACCATACCATCCGGCTGGCCAACCCGGCGGCCCGGTTCGGCGATATCTCGGCCGGGGCGACCTGCCACCGGCTCACTCACCGGTCCGAAAGCCCCTGCCACGGCCAGGATCATCCCTGCACCATCGAGGAAATCCGCCGAACCGGCCAGCCCGTTGTCCTTGAGCACCAGCACTGCCTGGACGGCCTCCCCTCCAGGACGTATCAGGTGCATGGCTATCCCCTCTTCGACAGCCATGGCGAGGTGACCCAGGTCATCGAATACAACATAGACATCACCGAGCGCAAGAAGCTCGAAACGCAGTTCCAGCAGGCGCAGAGGCTTGAGGCGGTGGGGAGTCTTGCCGGCGGCGTGGCCCATGACTTCAACAACATTCTCACCACCATCCTTGGCTACAGCGAGATGACCCTGATCACCATCGAGCCGGACAACCCGTTGCGCAAGCGGTTCGAGGCCATCCATGCCGCTGGCGAACGGGCCGCCGACCTCACCCGCCAGCTCCTTGCCTTCAGCCGCAAGCAGGCAATGGAGTTGAAGGTGTTCGATCTCCACCCGCTGATCCGCAACCTGGCCCCGATGCTGACCCGGTTGGTCAGCGAGAACGTCAAGATGGAACTCCGGCTGGCCGAACAAACTGGCAGGATCATGGCGGACCGGAGTCAGGTGGAGCGGGTGATCATGAGCCTGGTGGCCAACGCCCGGGACGCCATGCCCGAAGGGGGGCTGCTCACCATTGCCACGGCCGTGGTGGCGCTGGACGCCGAGTACTGCCGGGGCCAGGTCGAAGTGGGCCCCGGCCGGTACGTCCTCCTCAGCGTGAGCGATACCGGCCGCGGCATGCCGCCGGAGATCCTGGAGAAGATTTTCGAGCCCTTCTTCACCACCAAGAGCAGGGGAGACGGCACCGGCCTGGGGCTTGCCGCGCTCCATGGCATCGTCAAGCAGCTCGACGGTCATGTTGCGGTCGTCAGCGAGCCCGGCCGTGGCTCAACCTTCCAGGTTTACTTTCCCGAAACGCAGGGCGAGGACGGAAAAGAGGCGGAGGCGGCCGAGGCGTTGGTGCCGGGCCGGGGCACCGGAACCCTGCTGGTGGTGGACGACGAGCCTACCACCAGCCAGATGGTGGCCGATACCCTGACGCCCCTGGGCTACCGGGTGTTGGTCGCCGCGTCGGGCGAGGAGGCGGTGCGACTTTTCAAGGAAATCGATGGCAAGGTCGATTTGCTGCTCACCGACGTGGTGATGCCTGACATGAACGGCCGGGAACTGGCCGATGCCCTGACGCCGCTCGCTCCGGATCTCAAGGTGTTCTTCATGTCGGGGTACACCGACAGTATCGTGGTCCGGCAGGGGGTGCGCAAGCCCGGGGTTCTCTTCATCCCCAAGCCGCTGGTGCCCAACCGGCTGGCCGCCAAGATCCGGGCGATCCTGGCGGCGGGGTGAGGACGATCAGGAGGTGAGTGCCTCAATGATGTTTTTCGTGGCCTGCTCCCGTTGGCGGCGGCGTTTGGTGGTGTCCTGGTAGTCGACGAGCTTGAGAGTGGCTCCGTTGTCGTCGCTGGTGAGCACCGGATTCCAGATGATCTCGCGGTGCTGCTCGTCGCCGAGCAGCAGCAGGTCGTTCTCCACCATGACCGTTTGCCGGCGCGCCACCGATTTGAAGCGGGCCAGGTGCCAGGCGCCGTTGTGGCCGACGAGTTCGTAGATACCGGCGAGGGTGATTTTGGTGCCGTTGGGGCCGGCGTCGAGACGGGCGGTTTCGCGGTCGTCGAGAAAGGCCCGCAGGGTTTCGTAGCGGTGGATGGCGTAGCCGCTGATGGCACTTTCCAGTCTGTCTTCCGGGGGCGTCGCCGGCATGGAGGTTTCCTCGAAGGCTGCTGCCGTCGTGGCTGGGGTGGCGGGAGTGGTTGTCCCACCGGGGCAAGGGGGCGGCAGGCGATTGGCAGCCGTCGCCGTGGCCGTCAGGTGCCGGGGATGCTCACCCTCTGCGGGCCTGGCGGCAACCCTGCCCCCGTGGCTCCGCGGCCGGCGGTGGCCGTCCTGGGTTCTGCCTCCGGGACGTGGGGCATTGGCGCTCTTCGCCCCGCAGTCAACCCATCGGCCTGCCTTGAGGAAATCTTTACCCGATCACCGCCTGCCGCCCGAATTTTTTCGGCTCCCAGTAACTCTTCCGGCGATCGCCGCCGCGTCGCAGCCCGGCTTGCTTTTTGCCGCTTCCGGCCTATACACTGAGAGGAGTGTTTCCGGCAACCGCCATCATCCCTGGTGGCCCATCCCATTGTATCGTATGGAGGACGTGTTCATGAAGAAGAGTTGCAGCCTGAACGATTTCATGCAGGAGCTGACCCCCTGGCTCGACCGGGACCATATCAAGAGCGCACGGCTGGACGGAAACGGCCACCTGGTGCTGCTCTTTCTGGACGGCATGCAGCATGTCTACGATATCACCGACTGCAACCGGAGCCAGATCGATGGCGTGCTGGCGGAATTGGAGAAGAAGGGGATCGTCATTGAGCGCTGAGGCGGTCGGCGGACAGCCGGCGGAGTGCCGCTCCGGGTATTGAAACAGCGGCAGGTTCCCGTGCAGCCAGCCGTTGACAAGCGGCCTGCCTGTATTATGGTATGGGGAACCCTTGCGGTGCCGTTGCCCGGCGTCCGCCATTATTTTCTGTTGAAGGAGTTGTCCGTCATGAAACGTCTTGTCTTCCTTTTGGCCCTTTTCCTGCTTGCCGTCGGCATGAGCGGCTGCGGCTACAACACCATCCAACGCAACGACGAGGCGGTGACCGCCGCCTGGGGCAACGTGGAGGCGGCCTATCAGCGGCGCGCTGACCTCATTCCCAATCTGGTGGAAGTGGTCAAGGGCTATGCGGCCCATGAGAAGGAAACCCTCACCGCGGTCACCGAGGCCCGCGCCAAGGTGGGGCAGCTGCGGCTCGGGGGTGATGTCGTCAACGACCCCAAGGCTCTGGCCCAGTTCCAGGCCGCCCAGGGTGGCTTGAGTTCGGCGCTTTCCCGCCTCATGGTGGTGGCGGAGAACTATCCTGATCTCAAGGCCAACCAGAACTTTCGTGACCTGCAGCATCAGCTCGAGGGGACCGAAAATCGGATCAATGTCGCCCGGGTCCGTTACAACGAGGCGGTACGGGTGTTCAACATCTCCATCCGCACCTTCCCCAACAATCTGACCAACCGGTTCCTCCTCCAGCTGCCGCGGCGCGAGCCGTTCAAGGCCGAGGCCGGGGCCGAGAAGGCACCCCAGGTCAAGTTTTAGGAGGTGGGGGCGATGAATGCCTTGGCCCGGCTGCGGGCTCCTCGTTTTCGGCTGGCGCGGTTCGCCTGGCTGCTGGCAGCGGTGTGGTTGCTGTGGGGACCGTCGCCGGCCGTGGCCCTCGACGTGCCGGCCTACCACGGTTATGTCAACGACTACGCGCACCTTCTGGGGCCCCAG
>DHYV01000002.1 GCA_002414225.1 Desulfobulbaceae bacterium UBA5121
GTTCGAATCCTCTCGTCCCGACCACAGGAAAATCAAGGGGTTACGGTTAATTCCGTAACCCCTTTTTTAATGGGTGCCTGGTCACCCATGGCGCAATTACCCGCACGGGCTCATTCCTCCTTGTCCTTCAACATCAAATCCGGATAGAGCCGCCCCGCACAATCAGGACAGATGCCATGGCTGAAGAGGGCATTGGAGTTCTGCTCGATATATGCCTCGATGTGATTCCAGTAACCCTGGTCGTCACGGATCTTTTTACAGGAAGCGCAGATGGGCAGCATACCACTCAACACCTTGACCTTGGTCAGGGCCTCCTTAAGATCGGCGATGAGTTCCTCGCGCTCCCTTTCTATCTGCCGCCGCTCCTCTATCTCCACACTCAAGGCGGCATTGGAGGTGGCAAGGGCGGCGGTTCGCTCCTGCACCCGGTCCTCCAGTTCGGCTCTGTTTTTCTCAAGGGCGGCATTGGCGGCGGCGAGTTCACGGAGCAACAGCTTGTTCTGCTCCACCAGAAGGTATTGCGCCTTGGCCTGCTCCAGGGTCAGCCGGAGATCGGGCACCTTCCATGGCTTAAGGATGTATCGAAAGACCCGGCCACGGTTGATGGCATCGATGATGTCGTCGGAATCGATATAGGCGGTGAGAATGATCCGGATGGTATCCGGGGCCTGTTCATAAATCTTTTCCAGCAGTTCGACCCCGGACATCGCTTCCATCCGGTGGTCGGCGATCACGATGGCGATCTCACGGTTGGCGGCAAAACAATCCAAGGCCGCCGCGCCGCTCAGCGCCGTGAATACCTCGAAGTCGTCCCGGAAGGTTATGGCAAAGTTGGACAGGTTTATCTCTTCATCATCGACATAGAGCAATTTCATTGCCTGCGCCTTCCTCATTGCCGCGTTTGACAGAAAAACCGTGCCGGAACGCAACGTCGCCTGCCCACCACCAACGCTGACCGCTCCACGGAAACACGGTTATAAAGACAATTCTGCGGATTGGAGTTTTGACGAACGGCAAAGGACTCTGCCGCGGTTTTCCATGATCTTTTTCCGCTCGGGCAACGGCCTCTTCTGCCGTGCCGGAGGTCGGGAAAGTAGTCATCGCCCCGCCACGTGAAGCTTGCCCCGCCAGGCATGAGCTTTTCCGCCTTACCCGCACTCGCCCCCGCAACGGCAACCCGAGGAAGTGCATCCGGCTTACGCATTCGCGTCTCCGACAGCCGCATCGACTGGGGCCTGGACCAAAATCGCTGTCACTGGCAGGTATCCCTATATCGCCCTTCTTCCAACTCCCGAATCATCTGCTTGTTGCACATGGAAAGCAGGTACAGCTCGCGGGCTCGCTCAAAGGCGTCCCACAGCTCGGTCATATCCCAGGGTTTCAGGATACAGGCCATGAGCCGGCCATCGTTGACGGCGTCAACCATTTCGTCGGTGATGCAAAAGGCACTGAACAGGATTGACACCGTATCCGGCAGCCGATTCCGGATCTGGTCCAGCAATTCCATCCCGGTAACGGGGTACAGGCGCTGCTCGGAAACGATAATGGCGATATCGTCGTGCTGTTCCACGTGCGCCATTGCTTCATCGGCATTAAGGGCGGTGAGCACCACAAAATTAAATGAAAAATTCATGGAAAAATTCTGCAGGTTGACCGGCTCGTCATCGGTATACAAAATTTTCAGCTTCGTTTCGAGCGATAGATTTTCCATGTTACTCCCTCTTCCCCCAAAAGCGATCAACATGCGCCACCGGCATACAGAACCAGTTCCCAATCGTCGGTGGAGAAAACGTGGCGCAACACATAGAGTCCGCCGTCGTCGCCCCGAACCTTGAAATTATAGTTGTCCGGAACCAGCCAGCGGTCGAGAATTTCGGTGACCTCACGGGATCTTTGACAGATACGGAACCGGACCGGGGTTTCCTCGCCGCCGAAGCCGGATTCGCAGTCAACCCCGATGGCGATGCGAGCATCGTGGCCAGCCACCTCGTCGGTTCGAACGGTTGCCCTGTCAGTCTCTTCCGACGTAAGAACAAAATAGCCGCTCATCTTGATTAAAGCCTCCTGTTTGGAAAACGTCTGACCTGCCGCCTCCATCTGTCGACAAACTGCCAAGCGACCGAAAAGGCGGAAAACGGCCCACCGAAAATTTTACTTTACCGCTCCCGCCAGCCTTACCCCGGCCTTGAAGGTAACAACCTTGCGGGCCGCGATGGCAACCGCCTGTCCGGTACGCGGGTTGCGGCCATTACGGGCGGCCCGTCGCGACACCGAAAACGTCCCGAATCCTGACAGAACAACCGACTCCTCCCTGCGAATTCCTTGCCGAACAGCGGCGGCGAAGCTGTCAATTAGGCGCCCCGCCTCCAACTGGGTGGTGTCGGCCGCCATGGCCACAGCCTTGATAAGATCGTTTTTGTTCATGCCCCCTCCACAGGAAAACTCTTCACGCATTCGGCGGAGATCACCCCCCGCTCCGGCCCGAGAAAATGATGGGCGTCATTTAACTACTCTACTCAAAATCGCCGCTATTGGTATAAGGGGAAACCCGTATTCAAAGGGAGGGGTGCCCTTATTTTGCAAGGGAAAAGCCTGGCGATGGCCGCGAAACAAAACCGAAAAACCGTGAGGCGCAGGAAGGAAATGGGAGGGGAAAGGGAGATCACCGTGACGCGGCAGCCGCCCCGTCAACGGCGGCTGGATTACATCATACGGATCCGGCCACAGTCCGGACAGATCCATGTGGGGCCGTTGGAGATTCCCCACTTGTTCTCGACAAAACAGCGATCACAGATCTGAAAACCGCAGGGACAACTCCAGCAGAAGGGCTGTTCCTGGCCGCAGCATTGACATCGGAATAACCGCCCCCCCCGCCTCCTGCGGCTGTAAGAGCGTTCCTTACTCTCGCTCATGGCGCTTCTCCTCCCCCGGCAACCTCGCCGGCGAGCCAGGCCAGGTAATCGGCACCGCCGGTCTCCACCGCAACCGCCAGGATCTCCGGCACCTCGTAGGGGTGGAGTTGCCGGATGGCGGCCTCTACCCGCGGGTAAAGATCTCGACGGGTCTTGATGAGACAGAGCAGTTCCGTCGCCGTCTCGTTCTTGCCACGCCAGCGAAAATAGCTGGTCACCGGCCCCACCACTTGAACACAGGCGGCAAGCCGGGCCGCCAACAGCGTCTCGGCAATCCTTTCGGCCTGTTGTCGCGCTTCCACCGTGGTCATCACCTGTATACAATCGGTCATTTCCCCTCCTTGGGGTCGAAAGCCCCCGGCCACCGGGGCGGCACCCGAACGGGCCGCCGGAACCTTGCAAACATCCCTTCTCAACCAAACGATTTCATATTATAACCAAGCATCCGCAAACGAAAACAGCCTCTCCGCTCGGGAGAGCGGTACTTTCCCCATCCCTCCCAACCCCAACGGAGTTCATCATGCTTCTGGCAATCGACGTCGGCAACAGCCATACCGTCATCGGCCTCTTCAAAGAAGACCGCCTCCGTTACCACTGGCGGATCAACACCAACCGGGACAGCACCGGCGACGAACTGGCAACGCTCTTTTCCAGCCTCCTTGCCCTGGAGGAACTCACCTTTGAGCACGTCCACGGGGTGATCATCGCCAGCGTCGTCCCCCCCATGCACTCGGCCTGGCTCGCCTTTTCCCGCCGCTATATCGAAATCAACCCCCTCTTTGTCGACAACGCCATGGACACCGGCATCACGGTCCGTACCGACAACCCGTCCGAGGTAGGGGCCGACCGCATCGTCAACGCGGTGGCCGCTTACACCCACTCGCCCACCGCCCTTATCGTTGTCGACTTCGGCACCGCCACCACCTTTGACTGTATCTCCGAGAGAGGCGAATACCTGGGTGGCGCCATTGCCCCGGGGCTGGCCATCTCGCTCGACGCCCTGGGCAAGCGTACCGCCAAGCTGCCCCGGGTGGACATTTCCACCCCGCTCGACAAGGCCATCGGCACCAACACCGTAGGGGCGATAAAATCCGGCGTGCTCCTCGGTTACGGCGGCCTGGTGGACGGCCTGGTCAAACGCCTGAAAGACGAGATGGCACCGGCCCGGCCCACGGTGGTGGCAACCGGCGGCCTGGCCGGCCTCATCGCCCCTTACGCCGAATCCCTCGACGCCGTGGAACCCATGCTCACGCTGGAAGGACTGCGCCTACTCCATGATCGGAATATCTGACATCCTCCCCCCCCGCCTTGAACGGGGCGATACCATCGGGCTACCGGCGCCGGCCGGCCCCATCCGCGACCAGGAGCAATTCGCCGCCGGGGTGCGGCTGCTCAAGGAGATGGGCTTTGCGGTCAAGTTCGACCGCGACATCTTCAGGCGCGACGGCTATCTCGCCGGTGATGACGCCCGCCGGGCCGCCGAATTCAATGCCATGTGGGCCGACCGAGAGGTCAAGGCCATGCTCGCTGTCCGTGGCGGCTACGGGTCGCTCAGGATGGTGGACGGCGTCGACATGGAACTCGTCCGCCGCCACCCAAAAATCATCGCCGGTTTCAGCGACATCACCGTGCTGCTCTGCGCCATCCGCCGGGCCACGGGTCTGGTCACCTTCCACGGCCCCACCGTCTCCACCCTGGCCGCGGGCAGCCGGGAGTCCGTGGAGGCGTTGTTCGCCACCCTGGCCGCGCCCCGGCCGCCGGAGCCGCTGCGCGCCCCGCGCCTGGAGATTCTGGCCGGCGGCAGTGCCCGGGGCAGACTGCTGGGCGGTAACCTCACCAATCTGGTCCACCTGCTGGGCACCCCCCACGAACTCGACTGGCAGGGGGCCATCGTCTTCCTTGAGGACGTGGGTGAAGCGCCCTACCGCGTCGACCGCCTGCTCACCCACCTCAAGGCGGCGGGCCGCCTGAACGGCCTGGCCGGGCTGTTGCTGGGCAGCTTTACTGACTGTGGGGCCACGGAGTCGATCTGGCAACGGGTGCTGGAGATAGTAGGCGACGCAATCCCGGTGTGGGCCAACCTGCCGGTGGGCCACGGCCCGGACAACCATACCCTGCCTCTGGGAGTCACCGTCGAGATGGACGGTGCCACCGGCACCCTGCGCTTCGCCACCCCCTGCACCTCACCGGCCTGAAAGACGCCCGCCCCACAGGAGGGAGACGACTTCACTCGACCGCAGCAAGCAGCGCCGCCACTGCCTCCTGCAGGTGGAGGGCGAGATCTCCCTTTTCTTTCAGCCTGTAGCCCCGGGTTTCAATGGGCTCGCCGATGCTGATCATGATACGACCGGACCGGGCCAGCAGCTGCCCCTTGGGCAGGATGGCGTGGGTGCCGTGAATGGCCACCGGCACCAGCGGCACCCCGGACTTGATGGCAAGCACCATGGCGCCGGACTTGAAGGGCAGCAGGGCGCCGTCCGGGCTGCGGGTTCCCTCGGGAAAGATGACCACCGAGGTGCCGTCGGCAATCCGCCGGGCCGCCTCGTCAAGGCTGTGTACCGCGGCCCGACTGTGGGAGCGATCCACCGGAATGTACCCCACCCGGCGCATGGCGGCGCCAAATACCGGAACCTTAAAGAGTTCCTGCTTGGCGAGCCAGCGGAAATCGAAATCGAGATAGCCCTGGAGGGCGAAAATGTCGAACTGGCTCTGGTGATTGGCGGCAAAGATATAGGGGCGGCCATGGCTGAGGCTGGACCCGCCGCGCACCATCACCCGGGCGCCGCTCAACCAGAGGATGATCCGGCCCCAAAGCCGCGGAAAACACTGGGCCTGGGTGGCGGACATGCGAAAAACCGCCGTACCGATCAGGCCGGCGACACTGGTAAGAAGGGTAAGGATCGGCGCCACCAACAGCACGCTGCCTCCCCTGAAAAGCCGGCTGATACCCATGCAATCACTCCCCGTCCTGCATCCGTAACAACGAAAACACGATGATCATCCGAAGGGGCGTCTTGAAAAATGGCGAACGGACCGAAAGGCCGATTTTTCAAGATTTCCCCACGCAATTCCGCCAGCGAGCAACGGCTGGAGGGTAACGGCTCCGGCCCCGAAGAAGAGGCTTGCCGGATGCCATCTAACATACCAGATCAAACCGTGAATGAAAGCGGGAAGTTGGCCCCCGGCGCCCCCCCCGCTGTCCGAGAAAGAGTGATTACATTCCGGCGGAAATATGATACAAACGTTAGAAATCTTCGTTTTCGGCCCCACCGCATGAAATCAACCGGTTGCACCACGGACGGGAGTGAAAACGGTTCGGGGCAGCGCCTCCAAGGTCGGGCGCCCGTCCCTGCCGAACGCGCCATCCAGAGCGACAACGGCAAGGACACTCCAGGCGGCAAAATAATCGCCATCCTCAAGGAAGTTTTGCTCCCCTTCTTACCTATCTCCGCCGCGTCTTTTCGTTGCCGATAGAACCATGAGCCAGCCACCTGCCAACAACACCATCGGCGCCATTCCCATTGCCGGTGACGAGGACACCACCCCACCCCGGCCGGAAACGCCCCCGCCGCCACCCGACGAGACGCCGCGCCGCGGCCGTGGCTGGCGCTGGTGGTTTTTCCTGCCTCCGATGCTCATTGCCGCCTACCTGCTGGCCGGCTTCGTGGCCGTGCCCTATTTCACCCGGACCCTGCTGGCAAGCCGTCTGACCGCGGATCTCAATCGCCCGGTCACCATCGGGGGAGTGGAGTTCAACCCCTTCACCCTCTCCCTTACCCTCCACAACGGCATCATCGGGCCAGACCTGGCCCGACCGGGCGACCCGGTGGACCCTCTGCTCTCCTTCCGCCGCATGCGCCTGGATCTGGCCGCCGTGTCGCTGCTCAAGGGTGGCGTTTTCAGCCGACGCACCGACATCGAGCGTCTCTTTCTCCATGTGGTCCGCGAGTCCGACGGCACATACAACCTGGCCGGCTTCATGCCGTCTCTGGTGGCAGCGCCGGGCCGGGAGCCGGCCCTGCCTTTTTCGCTCAACAACATCACCCTTACCAACGGTCGACTGCTCTTCGACGACCGCCCCACCGGCCATACCCACACCGTTGACAACATCACCCTGGATCTGCCCAGTCTCGGCAACGTCAGCCATCAGGTGGACCAGTACATCAAACCGCGCTTCTCGGCCACCGTCAACGGCAGCCCCCTGCACCTTACCGGTGAAACCGAACTCACCGACAGCGGGCTTACCGCCCGCCTCAACCTGAAACTCGAACAACTCGACCTTGCCGCAAACCTCGCCTACCTTCCCCCCATTCTCGCCGCCAAGGTGGTCAAGGGGGAGGCAGACCTCGACTTCAAACTGGTCTTTGCCACCGGTCCCTCGGCCGACACCCGCCTACTGCTGAAGGGCACCGGCACCTGCCGAGATCTTTGGCTTCAGGACGACAACGGCCTGGAACTCGCGCACCTGCCGCTCCTCACCTTCAAGGGTGATTTCGCCCCCCTCGCCGGCAGCTACCGCTTCACCGAACTGGCCCTGGAAAAGCCGGAATTCACCGTGGAACGGACCACCGACTCCCATTGGAGCCTGGTTCGACTCCATCTACCCGAGGCGGCCTCCTGGACCGTGGATCGCTTCAACATCACGGGCGGCAAGCTCACCTTCCTCGACCGTGCCGTAACGGGCGGCTTCACCGACACCTGGTCCGGCATTCAGTTCACCCTGGCAAAGCTCGCCACCGGCGCCAAACAGCCGGCTTCCTTTGCCGCCGAGGGACTCGACAGCGCCGGCAGCCATGTGGCCGTCCAAGGCGAGGTCCGCCTCGCGCCGCTTGCGGCGGACGGCCTGCTGGTGGTCGACCAGCTGGAGCTGCCCCGCCTTGCCCCCTATCTCAGCGGTGGTCCCGACCTCTTCCTCAAAAGCGGCCGGGCCACCAAGCTTCAGGCCCGCTTCCACGCCACCGCCGGCACCGCCGCGGCCACGCCGGCCCTGTCGCTCAGCCAGGGCGCCATGGAGTTGCACGGCCTGGTGATCGCCGCCCCGGACGCCGACCGGTTGTCGGTCCCGGCACTCGAGGTCCACGACTTCGGCGTTAACAGCACCACCCGACAGGTTTCCTGCGGCTCGCTCAGCGGCGCGGCAGGCCGGCTTCACCTCGACCTCAGAAACGCCGGTACGCCCCCGGCCGCAGACCAGCCGCCCCCGCCGCCTCCGTCCTGGCACTTCGACCTCAAGGAACTCGCCCTGGCCCAGGCCAAGGTTGTCATCGACCAGACCGACGCCCCGGCCCATACCATGACGGTTAATGACCTGCGCTTCGGTCTTGCCACCGCGGCCAAGCCCGCGGCCACCTCCCACCTCGTCGCCTCGGGACGGATTGCGCCGGCGGGCGGCCCTTTTCGTCTGGCCGGCGAGGTGACTGCCCGTCCCTTCACCGCCCGGCTTGACCTGGACCTCGTCCACCTCCCCCTCGCCGACCTCACCCCCTTTGTCGGGCCGGTCACCGCCCTCCGGGCCACAGGCATCGTTGACGCCAAGGGCCGTCTCTCACTGCCGGAATGGAGCTTCAGCGGCCACGCCACCCTGGCAGACTTCGCAGGCCGTGACCCGGCCGGCGCCGAAATCCTCCATTGGCGGAACGCCACTGCCGACGGCCTGCTCTGCACCGCCTCCCCCTTTACGCTGGCCGCGGACCGGGTCGGGCTGACCCACCCCGCCATTACCTGGCGGCTGCGGACCGACGGCAGCAGTGAACTTCCCAGCCTCCTCTCCCGGCCAAAGCCCCTTGCCCAGGCCGGTCCACTCTGGAAAATCAAACAACTCAGCTTCACCGACGGCACCGTGGCCTTCTCCGACCAGTCGGTGGTGCCACCCTTTGCCACCCGGATCACCGGACTTGGCGGCCACTGCACCGACTTCGGCTCGGCCGACGCCACCTTTTCGCTCAACGGCACCGTGAACGGCGGGGCCACGCTGACCGCCTCCGGCGCGGCTACCCTGCCCGCGGCCACCGGTGACCTCACGCTGCATCTGACCACGGACAACTTCGCCGTCGCCACCCTTGCCCCCTACCTTGCGCCCCATCTGGGATATTCGCTGGCCGGCGGGCACCTTGCCATGACCACCGACTACCGCCGACGTGGTGAATCAGTCACCGCCGACAGCCACCTCGAGATCAACGCTCTTGACATCGGTCGGCCGCTCAACGGCAGCCGGCAACTGGCGCTTACCGTGGCCCTTCTCACCGATCCCCGGGGACAACTCAAACTGGATCTGCCGGTGACCGGCAAGGAGGGTGCCGCCGATTTTTCCGTGCGGGGCGGCATGATCCGCGCCCTCCGCAACCTGCTCCTCAAAACCGCGGTCACCCCGGCGGCGCTGCTCGCCGACCTCAACCACAACACCCCGCCGGCCACCCAGCTCGCCTTTGCCCCGGGCCGGGCCGATCTTGCCGCGGCGGGACGTGCCCAGCTACAGACCCTTGCAACCATCCTCGCCCAGCGGCCACAGCTTCTCCTCACGCTCACCGGCCACGCCGACGGCCGCAGCGACCGGGCGGCCCTGGCGACGGCGGCGCGGCGCGACGAGGAACAACGCCGCGCCGCCGAGGCGCGCCGGCAGGCGGCCCAGCTCTCGGCGGAACTCGCTAAAACCTATGGCCGCGAAGAGATTCGGACGCCGACCGCAGACGGCCAGCCATCGTCCCCGGACGCCAGCCGGGCCATTACACCGACCATCGGCGACAACGAACTCCTCATCCTGGCCAAAGAACGCGCCACCGCCGTACAGCGCTTCCTGCTCACTGCCGGAGTCGCCCCAGAGCGGCTGCGCCTCGCCGCCAAACCCATCCTTGACACCGTTACGGAGTCAGGCCCGACCGGCAACCGGGTGGATCTCGGTCTCACCACCTCTGCCGCCGCAAACGGAGAAGCGTCCCATGAACATTGAACAGCTGGTCCGCGCCACCCGCACCTGCCGCCGCTTTCAGCAGCATGAGCCCATCGCCATCGACACCCTCCGCTGGCTGGTCGAACTGGCCCGCCTGGGCGGGTCGGCCCGCAACCTCCAGCCTCTCAAGTACCTGCTGGTCAGCGACCCGGAGCTCAACGCCGCCATCTTTCCCCACCTGGGCTGGGCCGGCTATCTGCCGGAATGGCCGGGCCCGGCTGCGGAGGAGCGCCCCGCCGCCTACGTCATCTGTCTGCTGGACACCCGCCTCGCCCAAGAGGCGGAGTGCGACCTGGGCATCGCCACCCAGAACCTGCTGCTGGGGGCCACCAGCCGGGGGCTCGCCGGCTGCCGGATCGGCTCCTTTTCCGGCAAGCTCCACGGCCTCCTCGACCTTGCCGCCCACCTCAAGATCCTGCTGGTAATCGCCCTGGGGAAACCCCTTGAAGAGGTCCACCTCGAAGAACTCCCCCCGGACGGCTCCATCCGCTACTGGCACGACGCGGCAGGTGTCCACCATGTACCCAAGCGGCCCCTTGCCGACCTCATTGTCACCACCGGAAAGGGGTGATGCCGTACCGACCGCCGCCCGGCGGCCCGGCGCCGCCCCGCAGCCCCACGACCACTCCACCGAGCCAGGATCCGACCCCATGCTCCGCCCTCCCCATCAACGCTACCACCGACTCTACGTCTACCACCTGGAAATGCCCCTCATGCCGGCCATCGCCGACCCAGACTACATCGGCGGCTGGCTTGAGGACGGCAAGCCCATTCTCTTCTTCCACCAAGCCAAGGACCAACTGGTGGCGGACCTCTGCCGCCGCCACGGTGGCCGGGTTTTCTACCAGGCCGACCTCGACTACCGGGACTGGGAGGCTGGCCACGAGGTGCGCGCCTTCACCGTGGACGATCTCACCGTCGCACCCCTCTGGGATCCGACTCCGGCTGACATCCGACTCGACCCCAGCGTCATCTTCGGCAGCGGCTTTCACCCCACCACCCGCATGTGCCTGGCCGTGCTCCTCAAGTACCTGAGCGCCCCGGAACTCACCCTGCGCACCATGCTCGATCTTGGCTGCGGCACCGGGCTGCTGGGCATCGCCGCGGCCCAACGGGGGGTCGAGCGGGTCACGGCGGTGGACTACAACACGCTGGCCTGTGAACTGACGGCGGCCAATGCAAAACGAAACGGGGTTGGAGAAAGGGTCGTCGTCGAACAACGGGATCTGCTGGCAGGGCTACCGGACACCGGTGTCGATCTGGTAGCGGCCAACCTCTACCGGGATCTGCTGCGCCGACTGTTCGAGAATCCGGCGTTCTGGAAGGGCAAACTCTACATCATCTCGGGCTTCATCAGCGGCATGGAGGAGGAACTCCTCGCCGGCCTGCCGGCCCACGGGCTGCGCTTCCTCGAACGGCTGCGCAGCGAAAACTGGTGCATCTGGGTGCTGTTGAGGCACGCGCCATGCTGACCATGAACGCCCTCTACTTCGCGCCGGTGGACGCCAAGCTCGACCTGGCCCGTCAACTCTTCCGCCAGCACGGCGCCCGCCTTGCCGCCGACCCGGCGCTTACCGCCCTGCTCGGCGATCTTGAGCGTCTGGGCGAAAAACTTGCCGGCCAGATGACGGCCATGGAACTCGGCACCCTCTGCGGCGCCTGCGCCGCCCGCCCCGACGGCGGCTGCTGCAGCGCCTTCATGGCCAATGAAACCGACGCCGTGCTCCTCTTGATCAACCTGCTCTCGGGCCGCAGGGTCGAACGCCTACGCGACGACCTCGACCCGGAATGCTGCTTTCTCGGCCCCCGCGGCTGCACCCTGGAGCCCAAACCACTCTTCTGTCTCAACTACAACTGCCGCGCCATCCAGGCCCTGCCCCAGATCGATTCACTCCTCACGGCCGCCAGTGCCGTGCTCCGCTGCCAGACCGCCATCGAATCGCTGCTCCTCGAAACCATCGGCTACCGCCACGGCTGAAACGGTCCTCGGCGAAAGGACAAAATGTTTCAAGATGCCCTTCAGTAGTGATAGGAGTAGCTGTAGCCGCCGCCTTCGCTGACCAGGCGCCAGTCATGCACCCGCCAGCCCCCGTTGCTCCGGACGAGCAGCAACAGAGCAAAGCGGCTGGAGCCGGCGCCCTCGAGCGACAGCACCACCCGACCGTAGTTCTTGAACATCATCACCTGCCGAGGCAAAAACCCCACCCCCCCTGGGCTGCCGTACACCGCGCAGCCCACCACGTGTTGCTGCACGAACGCCGTTGCCGCCCGACAGAGATGCGTCTGCCGGCTCGCCACCCCCATGGCGGCAGTGGCAAGCCCGAAGGGAACCACCAACGCCACCAACGCCATCACCAGGCGGAGATACCACTTGAAGCGCACGCCGCTGTCCAGGACCACGGCGGTCTTGGCCAAACGGTCGCCGAGCCGTTGTTTGCCCTTGGAGAAGAGAACCACCAGCCCCTCCACCGGCCAGAGCGGCAACAGCAGCCCCCGAAACAGACACTGCCTGCCCGACGGCCGCGCCCCACTCGCCGCGTCCACCACCTTGATACCGGTGAGCATCTTGCCCACGGAGTTATGAAGCTGGCAGGGGGCGGCCGCCACATAGACGATCACCAGCAGGCCAAGGAAAAGCATGATAAAGAACATCACCTTGTCGTCCATGGGGAGAACGAGCCCCACCACGCTGCTCAACAGCAGGGCCACCGAGGTGGCGAGAACCACGTCGATGATAAAGGCCCCTGCCCGGCGGCCCAGGCCGCTGACCGCTTCCTCGCCGACCATCACCGGCGCACTCCGTTTCTCCCGGGCCATCTCTCTCCTCCTCTCCTCTCTGTGCCGCCCCGGCGGCCGCTCCAGCGCCGGGGGCAATGTACCGAAATATTTTCCATCGTAGCATGGCGGAAAAGGCTGAAAACAGAAAAAAGTCAGCGGTGACTAGCCCGCATTTCTCACCAGTCGAGGTTACCGTGGCTGCGAGGCGCAACGTGAGTGGCTAGAGTTGGCTCTGCCACTTGCTTTGCAATGCTGCAGACGCGGCAAGATCGGCTGGCCTTCGGCGAACAGAGTGTTTGCTTTCCGCTCAGCAAGTGATGTTGCCAACAACTTGAGATTTCGACCCATTTGCGGAAACCAACACTCTGTTCGTGAAAAATGCTGGATAGAGGCAGAGGCTCTGGCGGCTGGCGTTGGGGGAGATGCGAGATAGCCCCATCACACCCCCTTCGCTGTTCCTTATACTTTAATCTTTCTACACCAAAAAAATTTCAGTTAAACGCCACCCTCCCGATCAAACCAACAGCAAAAAGCCTAACCTCTTTTACCCACAAGTTCTTCCCGTACTCAAGATGCCGTTTAAACGGCTAAGCACTTTGCCCAAAAGTGAATTTCTTCACTTCCAATACGGGGTCCCCCTAATTGACAGGCTTAGAAAACTTCTTTACAAATCCTAACAAAAGTTATTGTGCGCAGAATTTTCTCAGTTCATTTTTCAAGCGCCACAGGGGGTTAGCCGGACTTGACCGCACTTCTTGCCACGGACGATCTCGACCACCAGAGCCTCCTCTGGCTGCTGGGCAGCTTAAGCGGCCTGCACCGCCTGCCCTTCAACGCCGCCCTGGTGGCCCAGGCGTTCCCGCCGCCGTGCACCCGGGCCGTGCTCCACGAGGCGGCAAGATCGCTGGGCTTCAAGACCGGCACCTGCCGGATCGACCGGCTTGACTGGGCCAAGCTGCCGCTGCCGGCCATCGGTTTTCTGCCGGGGGCAGAGGGACCGGCCGACGCGCCGACGGTCGCGGAAAGGGCCGGCCCGGCCCCAGCCCGGCCGGTGATCATCGTCAAGTGTGACGGCGAAAACCTCCTCTTCTTCCGGGTCGGCGGCCAGACCCCGGAGTCCATCACCTGCGGCGCGGCACAGGAGCGCCTGGAGCCGGAACTCATCCTCGTTGCCAGGGAAACGGCGTCGGACACCGACGTGGTCGGGGATTTTCCCGGCAGCCGGGCCGAGAAAAAAAAATTCGGCTTTTCCTGGTTCGTCCCCGAACTGCTCAAGCACAAGAAGATCTGGCGGGACGTGTTGCTCGCCTCCCTCACCATCCAGCTG
>DHYV01000027.1:0-11309 GCA_002414225.1 Desulfobulbaceae bacterium UBA5121
ACGATCTGATGAAGACCCAAAAAAGAATACTCTGCCTGGCGAAGAGAGTCACGCCGAGGATTTAGCTTTTCCAGTGAAACATGGCCGCGTACACGGCATTCCGTAAGCACTTGCAGGGTGCCGGAAATGCGAGGCATCTTCTTCGCGGCCAAGCGACCGGAGGAGACTCCGATCCTTGGGTATGCGAACGGGAAGATAACGAAGCAGGTAAGCGAGCCCATGCGAGACTCCGGATTCGGTGCCATGCGGGTGCGTCCCACCCCTTCAGACCAGTTCAGCCAGCACCTGATTCGCCACCGGCAGGGCACGGGGAGTGAGGTAGAGACGGCCATCGGTGATCGCCACCAGTCCCTGATCCATCAGCCTGTCGAGGACCGACCCGTAGTATGCCTGCGGGGTGACGCCGAAACGCGCTTCCAGCTCGTCGACGGCGATTCCCGCCAGCAGCCGCAGGCCCATGATCACCGTCTCCCGAAAGGCGGCGGCAGGCGAAAGCCCTTCGAGGTCAAGCCACGGCTGCCGCCCCTCGGCCACCAGCGCGGCGAAGCGGTCCGGCTCGGCCACGGCGCGGAAGCGGAGGTGGTCGAGACAGGAAACCGCCGCCGCCCCCAACCCCAGGTAGGCGCCGTTGCGCCAGTAGTTCCCGTTGTGGCGGCTTCGCAACCCCGAGCGGGCGAAGTTCGATATTTCATATCGTTCGTATCCCGCGCCGGCAAGCGCCAAATAGGCCGATTCCTCCATGGCGAGCAGGGTCTCCTCGTCGGGCAGCGCCAACTCGCCGCGGGCCTCGCGGCGAGAAAAGGGGGTTCCCTCCTCCACACTCAAGGCATAAAGGGCCAGATGCTCGGGCGAAAGGTCCAGGGCCTGCGCCAGGGTTTCGCGCCAGTCGTCAATGCCTTGCGTCGGCAGCCCGTAGATCAGATCGAGGTTCACGTTCGCAAACCCCGCCGCCCTGGCCGCCCGCACCGCGGCCAGGGCCTGGGCCACGGTGTGGCGGCGTTCGATCTGGCCGAGCAGCCGGTCGGAGAATGCCTGCACCCCGATACTCAGCCGGTTTACCCCGGCACGGCGCAAGTCGGCAAGCTTCGCCTCGTCCACGGTGTTGGGGTTGGCCTCCACGGTGACTTCGGCGTCAGGGGCAAGGTCAAACAGACCGCGGCAATGACGAATCATGCCTGCCAGCTCTTCGCCGCCGTAAATGGTGGGGGTGCCCCCGCCCACGAACAGGGTGGCGAAGGCCCGGCCGCGCACCAGGGGATGGCGAGCGAGTGTTTCAGCCTCTTGCCGGACCGCGTCGAGATAGCCGGCCGGAGGCGCCCCGCCGCAGGGGTAGGAGGCGAACGAGCAGTAGCCGCACTTGGCGACGCAGAAGGGGATGTGTACGTAGAGGCCGGCCGGCGACTCGGAGCGGTCCGGGTGCAGGGACGAATCACTCATAGGATGGCGGCGCATTCCTCGCGGATGGCAGCCATCAGGCCGTGATCGGCAAAGCTGTACGGCACGGCGGTGCTGCCCACGATGAGATGGTCGAGGAGGTTGATGTTCATCAGGGTGCAGGCGAGATGGAGGTTCCTGGTCAGATGGCGGTCGGCTGCCGAGGGCGCGAGGCTGCCCGAGGGGTGATTGTGGGCCACCACCAGAGCGGCGGCGTGGTGGCGCAGCGCCTCCCTGATCAGCTCGCGGGGGTAGATGGTGTTGCCGGTGATGGTGCCGTGGGCAACGATGGCGCTGTCGATGATGGCGTGCTCGGCGTCGAGGTAGATGACCATGAATGCCTCGCGCTTGAGGTCGCGCAGGGCATGGGCGAGGTAATCGGCCACCTCGCGCGACGAGCGGAGGTAGTGCTTCTGCCGCAGCCGTTCACGCAGATAGCGCCGGGCCACGCCATGGAGGAAGCGGATGGCAAAAGTGTTGTTGGGACCGAGCCCCTTGACCGCGGCAAGCGAGGCGGGCTCGGCCTCAAGCACCGCCGGCAGCGAGCCGAAGCGGGCCAGGGCGGTGCGGGCGGTTTCCTTGCAGTCCTTGCGCGGCGTGCCCAGGGTGAGGAGCAGTTCCAGCACCTCGGCGTCGGTGAAGGCGTCGATGCCGCGCTCCAGGAATTTTTCCCGCAGCCGCTGGCGATGCCCACTGCCCTTGTCTGCGTCGCGTGTCACCCCGGCTCCCTGATTGGCGATTGGCAGTCGGCCAAAAGCCAATCGCCAATCGCTTTTCTCTTACTTGTCCAACTCCTTGCCGAAAAGCTCGTTGGCGAGCTGCGGGTTGGCCTTGCCCTGCGTCTTCTTCATCAGCTGGCCGACAAAGAAGCCCATCAGCTTGGTCTTGCCGTCACGGTACTGGGCGGTCTGGTCCGGATTGGCGGCGATGATCTCCTGAACCATGGCAACCAGTTCGCCCTCGTCACTCATCTGCACCAGCCCCTTCTCCTCGACCACCACCGCCGGCGCCTTGCCCGAAACCATCATCTCTTCAAAAACCGCCTTGGCGATCTTGCCGCTGATGGTGCCCTTATCGATCATGGCGAGCAGCGCCGCCAAATTCTCGGGGCTCACCGGGCACTTACCGAGATCAACGCCGTCCTCGCCCTTGAGTTCCCGCATCAGCTCGGTCATGATCCAGTTGGCAAGCTTCTTGGCGTTGCCGTAGCCGGCGAGTGCGGCTTCGAAGTAGTCGGCAAGCTCCCGGGTGGCGGTGATCACCTCGGCGTCCTCGGCGGGCAACCCCAGAGCATCGATGAACCGCTGCCGCCGCTGGGCCGGCAGCTCGGGCAGCGCCCCGCGCTCCCGCTCGATCCACTCTTCGCCGATGACCACCGGGATCAGGTCCGGATCCGGGAAGTAGCGGTAGTCGTGCGCCTCCTCCTTGCTGCGCATGGAGGAGGTGGCATTCTTGTTGGGATCCCAGAGCAGAGTTTCCTGCACCACCTCTTCGCCGTCAAGCAGCAGGTCACGCTGGCGGCGCTCCTCGTACTCGAGCGCCCGCTGCACGTTGCGGAAGGAGTTCATGTTTTTGAGTTCAGTACGGGTGCCGAATTTGCTCTCCCCCCGGGGCCGCAGCGAGATGTTGGCGTCACAGCGAAAGCTCCCCTCCTGCATGTTGCCGTCGCTGATATCGAGGTAGCGGACGATGGCGTGCAATTTTTTCAGGTAGGCGGCGGCCTCCTCGGGCGAACGGAGGTCAGGCTCGCTGACGATCTCCAGGAGCGGCGTGCCGGTACGGTTGAGATCCACATAACTCTTGGGCTCGTGGTCGGCGTGGACCAACTTGCCGGCGTCCTCCTCCATGTGGATGCGGGTGATGCCGATTCGCTTCACCTTCCCGTCCACCTCGATCTCGATCCAGCCGCGCTCGCAGATGGGCTTGTCGAACTGGGAGATCTGGTAACCCTTGGGCAGGTCGGGGTAAAAATAATTCTTGCGGGCGAACTCGTTTTGGCGGCGGATCTCGCAGTTGGTGGCAAGCCCCAGGCGAATGGCGAAATCCACCACCTGGCGGTTCAACACCGGCAGCACGCCGGGCATCCCGAGGCAGACCGGGCAGGTGTTGGTGTTGGGCGGGTTGCCGAAGGCGGTGGTGCAGCCACAGAAAATCTTGCTTGCGGTCTTGAGCTGGGTATGCACCTCAAGCCCGATAACGGTTTCAAAATCCATTGGTTATCTCCCTTACAACTGATCGCCAGTACCACGTCTACTTCGAAGTCCGCGATTCTCTGGCATCGCCTGGCCCGCATCCCTCTTGCCTCGAAGTCTCTCCTCGGTCGCTTGTTTGCGGCCGGGCATCTTTCGCGCATCCGGAGTCTCGCCATGCCCGCTTACCCGTGGCACTGCTGATTGGTTCAAATCTTCCTATCACACTCGCAGGATTCACGCGGGAGGCCCCGCGCTCATGCCGCCACGCCCTTGTGAATCCAGGCGCGGATGGCGGCAAGCTCCCCCTCCCACTCCGGGCCGACCCGCAGGGCGAGGAACATGCGAAAGAGTTCGTTGACCACCCGCAGAACCTCCTCGTAGAGGCCGATGCGGTCGAGGAGCCGCCCCTCCACCGCCTCCGGGTCATTGGACTCCTCGGAACCGGCCATGGTCTTGGGCAGCTTGACGTTTGAAAAATCAAGCATGCTGCCACGCAGGGTGAGATGGTACTCGTAGTCGCCCTTGACCAGATGGATGCGGGCCTGCTCGATCTTCTTGCCCATGGCGAGCCCGGTCCGCGCCTCCTGAAGCTCGGCCTGCAACCCCCGGCAGATAAGCTTTTCATGAGACTCACCCTCGCCGGACTCAAGCAGCATGTGCTTTTCAAAGACCAGCAGCATGTCCCCCATCCCCTCCACCTCGACGGTCCCGCCCCGCTGGTCGCTCTTGAACCAGAGCCAGGTGAGGAACTCCTGGCCCAGAAAGTATTTCTCCGCTATCAGATCAACAAGGTCCATGGCTCCCTCCTAAACGAAGATGGCGGGGGTGAGATTGGCGAGCCGGTCCTGACCCGGCGCATCAAGGAGATGGCCGGCGGTAAGATAGGGAATCTGGAGCACCAGCTGGAGGCTGAAAGTCTCTTTGAAGAATTCCTCCAACACCTCCTGGGCCTTCTGATTGGTGGAGAAGAAGAGCACCGTGCCCTCGGAGAGATTCCAGCAAAGGTCGTAGACCGCCGGAATAGGCACGGCCCGCTTGGTGAGCATGAGCTTCATCTGCTCCTTGATCTCCAGCCGATGGTTACGGGAGAGCTTTGGCACCTGGCGCTCCTTCTTGACCCGCTCTTCCTCCTTGGCGGCGAATTTTTTAAGCGCCGCAGTGGAGATCTTGCGCTCGTCGACGCGCAGGGTGAGGACGATGTAGTCGGCAGCGGCGTAGGAGGCGTACTCGAAACTGCTGTCGAACATGTTCAACACCGACACCCAGCCCACCGACCGCTCCTCGAAGGAGTCGTCGATGTCGCGGAAGGAGAAGGCGGCGATGCGCTCAGCGGCGAAATCCCAGAAATTTGCCGGCAGCTCGCCTTCCACCGCATAGCGGACAAAGCTTGCCGACGTCGAGAGAAGCCCCATGGAATATCCTTAAATATCTATTGCATTGCAGAAACGCCAAAAGGTGGCGGGCCTGGAGACAACCACAAAGGGTAAGATATAGCAAACATGCGGCCGCCCCACAAGGGATTTCAAGGCCGCCAGGCAGCCTCTCCCCCCTGTCAGGCGGGAGAACGCATCCCGCCGCCGTGCCCCCTCCTGCCGGTCGGGTCGGCGGCACAAAAAACAAAAATACCGACCGGCCTCTTGACACGGAGAAACGTCTATTGTAAATAGTTCGCTTCTGCCAAGGCGGGTCGTTAACTCAGTCGGTAGAGNNTTCAAATCCCGTCGGGGACGCCAAGTAAATTCAGCCACTTACGTTAGCAGCCAGATCCTGTGCGGGGTCCTTGGTGGTAGCGTTGGTGGCTTTTTTTATTCTGGGCAGGGCATACAGCGCCGGGCGAAGCGACTCGATCCGGCGAATGTACCTTTCGGTGGTTGCCAAGTTCTTGTGGCGCAGGATCGCTTGAATGTCGATCATCGCCACCCCGGCCTTGGCCAAGATGCTAGCCGTGAGATGCCGGATAGCATGGAGCCCGAAAGGTTTTACCCCTGCCCGCTTGCACTGTCGTCCCATCCAGTGACGGCGTTGCAGAAATGGCTGCCTGAGTTCCGGGTCAACAAACACCCAGAGGTCATGCAGCCGTTTTTGCTTGTGGGAGAGAAGGGAGTCGTGCAGGTCGTCCGTCATCGGCAACCACCCCTCTTCCCACGAGCCGTCCTTGGTCTTCCTCGTGTACAGCCTGACCCGGGCGCCTGAAAAGTCCACGTCTTCCCACTTCAGCCGGAACAACTCGCTCCGCCTGGCGGCAAGGTGCAGATACGCCAGGAGCATCACCCGATCCTGGTCGTTCAGGGAGGCATCGTAGACCGCCCAAAAATGCTGTTCCGGCGGCACGTAGCGTTTCTGCCTCTCTTCCGGGAACTTCTCCACCAGGCAGGGGTTCGGCCGATCCTTGGGGAAGTCGTTGACGTACTTCATTCCCCAGGCCCACGCCGCCGCCAGGTTCTTGCGGTCCTTGTTGGCCGCATATCCCGAACGGCCGTCCCGCTGTTCCTTCAGGTGCAACAGGACATCGCCGCAGGTAAGGGCTTCGACGCCCTTTCCCCGGTCAAACGTGGAGAAGAACCTCTTGAAGGCGGAAACCTTCTCCTGGTAGGTCTTGGGTGCGAATCGGGACTTGGCGTAATCCAGGTAGCGAATCGCCCATTCACCCAAAGATACCGTGGCTGTCAACGAGACAACCTTCCTTTTCTGCTCGACCTCCCAGGTGATTGCTTCTTGTTTGGTGGCAAAGCTCTTGCGCACTGCCTTGCCGCCCACCATTACTTGGGACATCCACGGCTTGCGTGGGTTCCCGTCTTTGCGCTTGTATGGCACGTTCAACCTCCTTTTCAAAGAAGAGGATTTTGCGTGGCCCCAAGCGCACACCGCCTAACTCCGCATAGTACTTGCGCACGAAACGCACGTCAACATGGAGGAATTCAGCCATTTCTCTTGGCGACAGGGCCTTTCCTAATCCGATCATGTTTCAGGGCCGTAAAGGGTTAGAAGGGAACACCGTTGCCGATGACGGTGAAGGGGCCGACCGACTTGTTTTGCTTTGCCTTCAGCCGCCGTTCAAATTCTTCCTTGTCGCGGGCCAGCTTCCTTACCGTTGCCTCATACTTCCCCTGACCATAGGCGATGATGGTTTCGATTTCTTCCGGGCCATAACCGTTCATGGCGGCGGCGCTCAAAAAGACGCCGGTTCCCTGCAGCAAAAGCTTCTCTTCGTCCTTTTGCACATACCGTTTCGAGCGCATGGCCGAGTTGTCGCCGTTCCAGTCGGCACCCTGGACTTCCTGCCACCAGGGGTGAAGGGTGAGCTTTGATTGGTTGTTGTTCTCCCGGTCAACCGGGGAATCGGCCAGGCGGCACCAATCGGTGGTGCAGTACCGCCACAGGCCCGCGAGGTTGGCTTGCAGGTCTTCAAAGGTATCGATGTTGGGTTGGAACTCGTGAAGGATGTCCCGCCGAATCTGAAATTCAACGCGGGTTACCGGCTGGGCGTCGTAACGCGGAACTTTCCAGGCGTCGGCAAAGAGGGGCTGCTTGTGGGTGCTCTTGGTCTTGAGTTCCGTGACCTTGTCGTAAACCCTTAGCATGAGATCGCCCTTGCCGATGGTTATGCCGTCAAACTTGCGGCGGTCGTGGTAGGCGCCAAACTTGTGGGCACGGGTTACCCAGTACTCTTGATCCAGGATCGGCAGGGAGCCGATAGGGAGGCCAACGCAATCGGTGGCAAGGTGGACCTCTGAGACGCATTCCCGCACCACGGCACCGCCGAACATTTCCAGCATCCGCAGGACGTCTTTGCGTTCGCTTTCGTAGCCAGGAGCCCAACAGGACATGGAGCCGATTTGCAGGCTGGCGTTGGGGGTGTCGCTGTCAGGTTTTCGTTTGTTGAAGAGAAGGGTGACGTCGCCGCATTGCAGGCGAAAGGAAAAGGTTCTGGGGCTGTGTCGGTGGCAATTCCAGGTGAAGCCGGCCAGGTCGAGGGGGATGGAATCCACGTCATCCCCTTGGGCTTTCAGTTTTGCCTCTTCGAGGAGAGAGAGAAAATTTTTCGATCCTGACCAGTCCACCCACATGCTCAGTTTCAACATGTCCAGGTTGGATACTAGTGTAGGCCCCCATGTTATTCCGGTTTGGGGGCCGTTTGCCGGGGCATTGGCGCCCTCGTTCTGTAAAGAAAAAGCAGATTCCTCGTGCATGATGTTTCCCTCCTGTTTGATGTGGCTTGCTCGCACGTGCGACCAGGCACAAAGACGGTTTCGTCCCCTTGTGCATTGCGCAGCAAAAAGGGGATGGGTTTCCGCTCAGGCAGCCGCAGAAAACAATCACGCCGGTCCGTGCACTCCCGGCTAATGTTTTCTGCGGTGCCCTCGCTTCAAGCCCGCGATCTTTTCAAAATGGAGGGTGTCTTGACGGAACGTCAAAGAGGTAGGTATAGTGGGTGTCAAGACACGCGCCTCCCTGGTGCTGTGTTGGAGCCCGCTGCCTGGTCTATCCGCCAAGATGACCCCAGACAGTGGGCTTTTTTTATGCCTTTTCCTCCGTGGCGTGGCTTGTCGTATGGTTTTTGATTGTCTCCATAAGGCTTCGGAAGCCTAAGGCCACCCTAACCAAACCAATTCTTTTCAAAATTTTGTAGTCATCCAAGGCAACATAAATGCAGTTGCGGGCGAACCTTGAGACGGACATGTCCAGTTCGGCGGCATGTTGTTCTAAGATTTCCTTAATTTCTTTTTCGATAACGATACTGATCGTGACCTTGTCGGACGGGACGGGCATTTTTCCCCCTATGTTGTTGTGATTTAGTTATGAACTAGTGGTTACATGGTTGTTGTATGGTTGTCAAGGCGTTTTTGAAAACTTGATGTCTTTGTCGTCAAGGGGCAAGTGAGTATGAAATCCTGTCAAATTATGGTTGTGAAATTTATTGACAGGTCGATGGAGGAAAGATAGAGAAAGATAATTGTCCGCAAACTACGGCGTCAGCGACAAGGTTCGACGTGCTATGCGCACAATCGGCCGCAATGATCCATGCTGCGCTTTACGAAAGACGGCCTTGAAAGGAAAGGGAGGTCGGTACCCCAATAATAGAGGTGGTGGCCCTGGCGAGATCAGAGGGTTTATGGACGCAGCTTTCTCACGGCCTTCGGCCTACCTTCGCTTCGCTCAGCAACCACGTATTATTGTATTGGGCTTGATAATATGGCCCAGGGAATTCTTGTCGAGCAGTCATGCTAAGGAGAATAACCATGAAGCCCTTCGTATTCCCCGCGTTGATTGCTGGTTTGTTCGTTGCCGGGTGCTCCTACCAACACAACATCGACATCACCGACGAACGGCCGGAGATTGCCGGTGGCCAGTCGGTCGAGGTTTCCGACGTACAAGTCGGTTCGCCGGCGTACGCCTATTGGACTGGCGAACAAGCGCCTGCTGCCAAGCCGGTACCATCCAAAGCGAAAATATTCAAGCGACCCCCAACCCCGACGGAGGTGCGTGAATTTGCCTACCTCCTCGCCAAGGAGTACCGATCCGTCCTATTCGGCGATGACAAGGAGCAGGAGAAAGCGCATAACGCCATACTGGCGATGGGGGTGGTGGCCAGCGGCGCGTTGCTCGCGACGCCGGTGCATTCGGATTTACTCAAAGGTGCTGGCCTCATTTCGGCGAGCACCTACGTAGCCACATCTTCAGTCCCCTGGAGCGAACGACGTCGAGTGTTGAGCGTCGGCCTAGTGTCCTGTCTGGTTAGTTCTGTTCACTAATTGCCACTTTGGCTCTCTGGACAGAATCAAGAATTGTAGCCGCATTTTTCGTCCATTTAAACGGTTTGGCCGACTTGGCGTTATGGGCCGAGATGAAGCGGTGAATTTCGGCTCTTAACTCTTTTACGCTCGTAAAAACACCCCGATGGATTGAACGACGTTCCAGCTGCGAGAACCAGCTTTCCACGGCATTGAGCCAGGAGGCGCTTGTCGGCGTAAAATGCACCGTAATTCTGGGATGCCTCTCAAGCCATTTTTGCACATCCGGAGTTTTATGGGTGCTGCTGTTGTCCATGATGAGATGGAGAGCCAATTTTTTCGGTGTTGAACGCTCAACCTGCCGAAGGAAATCCAAGAACTCCTTGGCCCGGTGTCGTGTGGTTGTTCTTCCGATCACCTCGCCAGTCAAGATGTTGAAGGCTGCATACAGATTCGTTGTGCCATGACGCTTGTAGTCATGGGTACGGCGCTCAACTTGCCCTGCCTTGAGTGGCAACATGGGTTGTGTTCGATCCAAAGCCTGGATCTGAGTTTTTTCGTCAACGGACAGCACAACCGCATTGTCCGGTGGATTCATGTACAGGCCGACCACGTCAACGACCTTGTCGGCAAACTCAGGATCGTTGCTGATCTTAAAAGTCTTGAGGCGATGAGGTTTCAAGTCCGCCGCTTGCCAGATTTGTTGAACCTGCCAAGTGGTGATGCCAGCGGCCTTAGCCATAAGGCGAATGCTCCAGTGGGTAGCCTCTCGGGGGATGCGCTCTACGGTCAGCCTCAGAACCTCCTTGACCTTTTCATCGGTGAGTTTCTGTGAACCGGCGTGCAATAATGACCCACTAACGGGGGAAATCGGCGTCCAAAATTGACCCACCTCAGCATCTGCTCCATAGTCTCTGAAATTAACCAGAGGGAGGAGCAAGAAGGAGATGTTGAACGTGGAAACCATACGCAAGATCCGGCAGGCGCATTTTCGGGATGGCAAGGGAATCCGCCAGATATGCCGGGAGTTGAACATTGCCCGCAACACTGTCAGGAATATCATCCGCAACGAGATCACCGAGCATAAGTATGAGCGGAGAGAGCAACCGCAGCCAAAGCTCGGCGCTTTCATTGGCCGGTTGCGCGAACTGCTGACGGAAGACCTCGACAAGCCGGTTGCCCATCGGCGCAGCGGGCAACTGCTGTTTGAGCAGCTGCAGCGCGAGGGGTATGGGGGCGGCTATGACACGGTCCGTCGCTATATCCGGAGTTGGAGGCGGGAAAACAGCGTGCTCTTGGCCAAGGCCTACGTTCCTCTGGAATTTGATCCAGGCGATGCCTTCCAGTTCGACTGGAGCAACGAACAGGTCGAGCTGGCGGGTGTAACGACGGCGGTGAAGATCGCGCAGTTCCGTCTCTGCCATAGCCGCCAGCTCTTCTGCATCGCCTATCCCCGGGAGACCATGGAGATGGTGCTCGATGCCCATATCCGGGCCTTCGCGTTTTTTGGTGGGGTCTGCGCCCGGGGGATCTACGACAACCTGAAGACCGTGGTCAGCAAGATCCTGCTGGGCAAGGACCGGGTCTTCAACCGGCGGTTCCAGAACTTGGCGTCCCACTACCTGTTTGATCCGGTGGCCTGCAGCCCCGGCGCCGGCTGGGAGAAGGGGCAAGTGGAGAATCAGGTGGGGGTGGTCAGGAAACGCTTTTTCGCCAAGCGCCGCCGCTTCGCCTCCTTCGCGGAACTGAACGAATGGCTGGTTGCCGAATGCCTGCACCAGGCGGCCCTTGCCAGACACCCCGAGCTGAAGGACAAGACCGTTGCCCAGGTCTTTGCCGAGGAGAAAGGTCATCTGCTGTCGCTTCCGGCCGTGTCCTTCGATGGTTACCAGGAAAGTGTGGCCCGGGTCTCCTCGCAGCTGCTGGTCAGCTTCGACCGCAACCGCTACAG
>DHYV01000027.1:11423-13045 GCA_002414225.1 Desulfobulbaceae bacterium UBA5121
TTTGTCGCCATTCTGTCCGTGGTCAGCCGTTATGGGCTGGAGGCGGTGGCGGTGGCCTGTGCCCAAGCGATCGCCGACAAGACCGTCAGCGGCGATGTCATCCTCAGTCTTTTGTCACGGGCGCATGAGGTGCCACCTCCCGAGCCGTTGACGCCATCGGCGCAACTGCCGCATATCGCCTTGATCCCGGTGGTGGATTGTGGCCGCTACAACCGATTGCTTTCCGGAGGTGCCCATGCTTCTGCGTGACCGCCTGATGGAGGCAATCACCACGCTCGGCTTGTACGGCATGAAGGTCACCTTCGATGAAATCCTGGCGGCGGGCATCAGGACTCGGGCCACGCCGGACAAGATCATCTGCGATCTTCTGGAGGCAGAACTGGCGGAGCGGCAGGTCAGAAGCATCCGCTATCGCATGGGGTTGGCGAAGTTCCCGACCGACAAGGAGTTGGACCTCTTCGATTTCACAGCCACTCCGGTCAATGAAATGCAGGTCAGAAACCTGTACGCCTGCCACTTCCTTGCCGACCACACCAACGTCATCATGGTTGGCGGCACCGGCACCGGCAAAACCCATCTGGCCATCGCCATTGCCCGGCAATGCATCAGAAACGGCGGCAAGGCCAGGTTCTTCAACGTCCTTGACCTGGTGAACAAGCTGGAACAGGAGAAACTCGACAACCGGGGTGGGCGACTGGTGGAGCATCTGGCTCGGCAGAACCTGGTCGTTCTCGATGAATTGGGCTATCTGCCTTTTTCCAAAAACGGCGGCCAACTCCTGTTCCATCTGGTCTCCAAGCTCTATGAGCGGACATCGCTGATCATCACCACTAACCTGACCTTTGGCGAATGGCCGCAGGTCTTCGGCGACGGAAAGATGACCACCGCCCTGCTCGACAGGGTCACCCATCACTGCGAAATCATCGAAACCGGCAACGAAAGCTGGAGGATTAAAACAAAAATCACCAACTGAAAACTACTGTCTGGGGTGGGTCAATTTTGCACGCCGATGGTGGGTCAATTTTCGATGCCGATTGACATCGATATTCCCACGCATCTGTTTGGAACCTGTTCTCTTGGTGTTCTGCAGGCGAATGTAGCGATATATCCTGAGCCAAATTATCCGCTTCAAACCAACAAGCAGAGTTATGAGCTTCTGATCAGTGGAGGAAGTGCGCCCTATTACGCCTTGGTCAGTGGCGGCGAGGGAATATTTTCTATCGAAGGGCAGAGTGCCCAAATTAGCCAGAACGCTGCAAAACTCACCTTGACAGTCAATCCGGGCAAGGAAGGCAATGCGACCCTTGTCGTCAGGGACAACGCAGGCACCATTTTAGAAAAGCCCATTTCGGTTCGCTACCAGTGCCGCGTCGATGATCCAGTAGGGGATGCTAAATCCATAACTGGCCTGCTAACCGCGCTAGATGTTCAGGATGGCTATGCCGCCGACAGTGGCCGTATCAGCGATGCCGGCTGCCAAAAATTGGTTTTGTGTGCCAAACAAGAATCATTCAGTGTCGCGGTCTGGAATGCGCTCAAGCACCAGGATGTCGAGAACCTCGAAAAAAAATGCAAGCCCATCCAGGGGGCAGCAGCGGCGGTAACAGTCCGTTGAAAAACCC
>DHYV01000053.1 GCA_002414225.1 Desulfobulbaceae bacterium UBA5121
TAAAAAGAAAAAGGGGAAGGCGGTAACCTTGCGGTCTGGTTGCGAACGGGGCGCGTTCCTTCTGGGGAGGTTGTGGACTCGGGCTGGGAAACGTACTCGATTCTTTAGCGTATCGATTGCGGCCAACGTAGGAGCAGGAGAGAACCCAACCAGCGTCGCGCCAGTTTTTTCTCTGTCATGGCGCACGGGCAGGAGTTGTCCGCACTTTCCCCGGCCAGTCGGAGTGGGCTGGCTGCTGCATCGGGGCAACGACATCTCCCCGAGTCCAGGCCCCTGTCGGCCTACTCGTATCGGTGAAACGCCAACGCGGCAGGCGTTGGCGTGAGCAGCAAGATGCTGGAAGCGGCTTTGCTGTAGGAACGCGCGCTGGCGTGGATGGGGGAACAACCTTGGTGGATGTTGCAGCGGTTGGCCCGCATTCGCCGACCGTGCAGAGTCGGAGGAGAATAAAAAAACCCTTCCGGTTCGGCCGGAAGGGTTTTGAACGAACGTCGTTAGAAGAAATGCTTACTGGGGCGGCCAGAGCAATTTTTTGTAAAGCCAGCCGGTGGTGCCGTCCTGGTGCTTGACCTTGATCCAGTCACCCTTTTCCTCAAGCGGGGTGAAAACCACGCCGTACTTGACAGTGGCGACAATCTCGTAGTTGGTGCCGGCGCCGATGCGAAGGTTGGCGGCGTTGGCCTTGACGATGACCATCTTGCGTTTGTCGAGCAGCGGTCCATAGATCCAGCCCTTGTCACCCTCGAAGTCGACGGTCTGCACCCACTGCCCCTTGCGCTGCAAGACCTCCAGCGGGAAATCCTTGAACACCTCCCAGAGAATCTCGGAGGTGGTGCTGGGGCCCGAGCGGATGTTGACCCCATCCTTGTTGATGCAGACGTATTCGGCGGCGCTGGCGGAGAGGGCGGCAAAGAAGAGGGAGAAGAGCAGTACGGTCAGTTGCAGGCCGAGCCGGTGGCGGGCTGAGTTGCTTGGTTTCATGAGCGCAGGTTCCTCGCGGCTGATGACGATGTGGTTAACGGGGACAACCCCGGTAAGCATGAAGAAGTTTGCATGAGAGGTTCGAAAGTGAAAAGGGGCGGTTAACGGCACCCACTATTTAACACATCCATAAATGTATCACAAACCGTAGTATTATCAAGTCGGTAAATCAAATTCTATACAAGTTCGGTGGCTGGCAACATCAGCGGTAGCGGTGGTGGCACCGCCATGACGGTGCGTTTTCCCATTGGTTACCGACCAGAACGGAACCGTGTCCGGCCAGGGCCGGTGGACATTGTTGCCGGAGCCCGCCTCGATGGCATTGGTGTCCTCGAGGGGGGCGGCTTGTTGAATTCATTTTGGAAGTCCCCGTGAATATCCCTTTTGCGACAATCCCCTGACCGTTCTGCGCGGGCGGCTCTGGGCGGCGACCATCGTGCCGCCGGCAGGCGTTTGGCCCGGCGCGAGTTGCGTGCCCGGGTTTTCCTGCACGGCCAGGATGAAGGAACGCCGAGGCCCGGACAGCGGAGTCGTCGCCGGCCTTGGGTCGGGGTTTCTCTCGCTGATGATATGGGCCACCTTCCGGCCCGGGAGAGGGAATTCGGTTAGATCGGACTTCATTTAGGTAGTTTCCCCTGTTTTTGGTGGCGTTTTTGCGCCTCGGATGGCGATGCGGCATAAATTTTTTTTGCCAGCGCCGCCAATTTGGTGAATAGTGGGGTTATTCCCTGGCCAGGGGAGCCCGGGGAGATGACCATTGCGCATCGTCGCCAACGCATGATGCCATCGCCAGGGACTGCTGATTTTCGCTGCCGGAGACCTTTATGGACCGCTCTTGCCACCACGCATCGATCGACGATCTGCTCGGCGCCATTGCCGACGACATCAACGCCGCGGTCGCTCAACGCGAAGTAGCCACCAAGCTGGCCGAGAAGATCCTCTGCAGGGTGGGGGCTTTTTCCGAGGAGCAGCTCGCGCATCTCGACCAACTGGTTAAGATCGGCGCGGCGCTTTCAGCCGAAAAGGATATCGGCCATCTTTTCGAGATGATCGTGGGCGAGGCGCAGCGGTACTGTAATGCCGACGGCGGCACCCTCTATATCTATAATGATGACGGCAACGCCCTGAATTTCGTCATCGCCCGCAACGATACCCTGGGCATTCGCATGGGCGGCACCGGTGACCGCATCACCTGGCCGCCGGTGCCCCTCATGGACGCGGCTGGCAAGGAAAACCATCGCAACGTTTCGGCTTACTGCGCCCTGGTGGGCGAGGCGGTCAACATCGCCGACGTTTACAGCGCCGAGGGCTTCGACTTCCATGGCACCAAGGAGTTTGACGCCAGGACCGGCTACCGGTCGCAGTCCATGCTCCTCGTGCCGTTGCGTGACCATGAGGACGAGGTGGTCGGCGTGCTGCAGCTGCTCAATGCCAAGGACCACCTCAGTGACGCGGTGGTGCCGTTCCCGGTGGCGGATGTCGAGCGGGTGACGAGCCTTGCCTCCCAGGCGGCTATCGCGCTCACCAAGATGCGCCTGCTGCGTGAACTGGAAAGCCTGTTGATGGCCTTCCTGCAGGTCATTGCCCATGCCATTGACGAAAAATCCCCCTATACCTCGGGCCACATCCTGCGGGTGGCAGAGATCACCGAGAAGCTGGTGGAGACGATCAACGGCAGCGTCGAGGGGCGCTTTGCCTCGGTCCATTTCGACGACGAGGAGGCGGACGAGATTCGGATGGCGGCCTGGATGCACGATATCGGCAAGATCACCACGCCTGAGCACGTCATCGACAAGAGCACCAAGCTCGAAACCATTTACGACCGCATCGAGCTCATCCGCTGCCGGGTGGAGATCCTGAAAAGGGATGCCGAGATCCGGCGGCTGCGCGCCGCCCTGGTCGAGGCCGGCGGCAAGGTGCCACCGGAGGTTCCCGAACATTCGGTGCTCGACGACCATCTGGCCTTTCTGGAAACGGTGAACGTGGGAGGCGAGTTCCTCTCCGACGCCAGTGCGGAGCGGGTCAAGGATCTCGCCGGGATGAAGCTCACCGTGGGCAGCCGGGAGATCCCCCTGCTCAACGACGAGGAGGTCGTGAATCTCATGATCCGGCGCGGCACCCTCAACAGAGAGGAACTCCACCTGATCCGCAACCACGTCGAAGTGACCCTGAGCATGCTCGGCCGGCTGCCCTTCCCCAAGAAACTGGCCCGGGTTCCTCTCTATGCCGGCATGCATCATGAGGCCCTCAACGGTCGGGGTTACCCCAAGGGACTCATGGGCGACAAGATTCCGCTGGCGGCCCGCATGCTCGCCGTGGCCGATATCTTCGAGGCGCTTACCGCCGCCGATCGGCCATACAAGCTGGGCAAGAAGATGTCAGAGGCGATGTGGATTCTTGAAAAGATGGTGGAGGAGGGGCATCTGGACGGTGACCTCTGCAACCTCTTCGTCCAGTCCGGCCTGCCGGTGAACTATGCCAGAAAGTTTTTGAGCCCTGAGCAGCAGAACGATTTTGTCTGGCAGGGGCGGCATTACGTGGTAGTCGGCCCGTCGGCGGAAGAACCCCAGGCATGAAAGAGGGGCCTCAGCCCCCCGCCAGGTGGACCAGGAATTCCCGGTTGCCCTTGGGCCCCAGAATGGGCGAGTCGGTCACCCCCCGGCTGGCAAGGCCGAGGCTGGCGGCAAAGGCGAGGACGTCGGCGATGACCTCTTGGTGGAGGGCCGGGTCGCGGACCACGCCGCCCTTGCCGATCCGATCGCGGCCCACCTCGAACTGGGGCTTGATCAGGGCGATGATCGCCGCGGGACCGCGAAACAGTGGCAGGAGCGGCGGCAGGAGGAGCTTGAGCGAGATGAAGGCGGCGTCCATCACCGCCAGGTCGATGGGCTCGCCCAGGTCGGCGGGGGTGAGGTGGCGGGCGTTGGTCCGTTCCATGACCACCACCCTCGCGTCCTGGCGCAGCCGCCAGTCGAGCTGGCCGTAGCCCACATCGATGGCAAAGATCTTGGCCGCGCCGTTTTGGAGCAGACAGTCGGTAAAGCCGCCGGTGGACGCCCCGATATCGGCGCAGACGAGGCCTGCGGGATTGACCGCAAAGTGTTCGAGTCCTTTGGCGAGCTTCAGGCCGCCCCGGCTGACAAAGGGGCACTCCCTGCCCCGGATCTCGATGGCGCAGGTGTCGGCCACCTGACTGCCCGCCTTGTCGCAGCGTTGGTCGTTTACCCACACCTGGCCGGCGCCGATCAGCGCCTGGGCCTTCTGCCGGCTGTCGGCGAGGCCGCGCAGCTGCAGCAACTTGTCCAGCCGCACCCTCACTGCCGGCCCTCTCCGCCGGGGCGCCGGCTCATTCGGCGGCGTCCTCTTTGCGGATCAGCGCGCACAGCTCGTCGGCCATGGAGTCGATCTCGGCCGCGTCTTCCCCTTCCACCATTACCCGGATCACCGGCTCGGTGCCCGACGGCCGCACCAGGATACGCCCCCGTTTGCCAAGCTTCGCCTCCAGGCCGGCCATCGCCTCGGGGAAGCCGTCAACCCGCTGCAGGTCGATCCGGTGGGCGGTGCGCACGTTTTTGAGTACCTGGGGAAAGGATTCCATGACCCCGGCCAGCTTGGAGAGCGGCTGGCGCTGCTTGATCATCACCGCGAGAAGTTGGAGGGCGGCAAGGATGCCGTCTCCGGTGGTGTTGTGGTCGAGGAAGATCAGGTGGCCGGACTGCTCGCCGCCGAAGTTGTAACCGCCGCCGCGCATGGCCTCCACCACGTAGCGGTCGCCCACCGCGGTGCGCAGGAGTTTGCCGCCCAGGCGATGCATTGCCACCTCGAGTCCCATGTTGCTCATCACCGTGGCCACCAGGGTCTTCTTGCGCAGATGGCGCTGGGCCATGAGGTCGGCGGCGCAGATGGCCATGATGTGGTCGCCGTCAACGATGTTGCCCATTTCGTCGGCCACGATGAGCCGGTCGCCGTCACCGTCGAGAGCGATGCCGAGATCCGCCCCCGTCTCCCGCACCATGGCCGCCATCCGCTGCGGGTGCAGCGCCCCGCAATCGCGGTTGATGTTGGTGCCGTCAGGGGTGATCCCCATGGCGGTCACCTTGGCGCCCAGCTCTTCGAAGACGTGCGGGGCCACCCCGTAGGTGGCGCCGTGGGCGCAGTCGAGGACGATATGGATGCCGTCCAGGGCGTAGCGGCTGGGAAAGGTGTTCTTGAGGGCGACGATGTACCGGCCCCGGGCGTCGTCGATGCGGGTGGCGCGGCCGACCTCCTCTGCCACCGGGCGCAGGGCCTCCATCTTCTGGGAGAAGATCAGATCTTCGATCTGGAGTTCCTTCTCGTCGGGCAGCTTGTAGCCGTCCCGGGAGAAGATCTTGATGCCGTTGTCCTGGAAGGGGTTGTGGGAGGCGGAGATCACCACGCCGGCATCGGCCCGCATACTGGTGGTGATGAAGGCGATCCCCGGGGTGGGAAGCGGACCCACCAGCAGGATGTTGACCCCCATGGAGCAGATGCCGGCCGCCAGGGCGTTTTCGATCATGTAGCCGGAAAGTCTGGTGTCCTTGCCGATGACAATCCGGTGGTCGGACCGCGTGTCCTTGACCAGGAAGGCAATGCTGCGGCCGATCTGCATGGCGATTTCAGCGGTCATGGGATGGGTGTTGGCCACCCCCCGGACCCCATCGGTTCCGAACAGTTTTCTCATCGCTTGGTCTCTTGGTCAGGGGAAATTATTGCCTGGTCCTGTCGGAGCCGATGGTCAAAATAACGGTGGGCGGCGTTACCTCGAGAATCTTCAGTCCCTTGGTGGACTCCACCCGCACCGGCACCGGATGCTGCCCAGGAGGCAGGCCCGAGGTGGGCACCGTAACCTTGAACAGGGGATGGAGATCCTCGCCCTCCTTCGCCAGGCTGAGCGGGATCTCGGCGGTGATCGAAACCGTTGCCGGGCGAACCGTGGCGGGCTGGGGCGGGCCATCGGAAACGATGAGTACCGGCAGTTTGGGAATGGCCCGGCTCACTGTTTTTTCCGTAATGTTGACCCTGGCGGTCACCGCGGTTTCACCGATGAGTTCGGCGATGGCCGGGCTCAGGTCGAGCGGCGCCTGGCGGATTACCGAGGTCTTGAGCCCCTCGAGGTCGATGGGGGCGGTACGCAGTTCGCTTACCTCGCCCAGCAGGGTCTGGGGGCCGGTAAGCCCCAGGGTGGGCGGCTCCAGGGTGAGGGAGGTAACCTCGTAGCCCTCGGCCGGCTTGCCGGTGGTGAGCGGCTTGATGATGAGATCCTTCTGGATGAGGCGGTCGAGAAGCAGGGTGGTGTACGGCGGCTGAATGCGCAGCACCCGGATGCCGCGCGAGAAGGGGATCGCATCCTCGTCGTTGCGCAGCAGGATGGTGCCGGGGGTCGCCTTGGAGAGATCCACGGGGCGTGAGATGTGCTGGCTGCCGATGCCGCGGATGAGCCCCCGGGGGCCGCTCACCGTCACCTCCAGCTGTTTCTTGAACTGGTTGGAGATCACCAGATCGCGGGGGAGGTTGACGATCTCGATGGGAATGTGGACGGTCATGTCCACCTTGTCTTCGCCCACCACGAAGTACCAGAGGAAGATGGCGAAGAGCAGTGACAGGAGCTTGAGCACCCAGTTCTTCGGCCAGGACCAGCGGACGCGTTGCGGGCCGCGGCCGATTATTTGTTTAACCAGTTTTTCCATAGGATCTGCGTCTGGTATTCCTTGGGAACGAAGATGGCGTCCAGCCGGCTCCTCAACGAGGTGATGTCGAGGTCGGTGGTGATGGCCCCGTGCTGGACCAGCGATATCTGGCGGGTTTCCTCGGAGACGACGATGATCACCGCATCGGTTTCCTCGGAAAGTCCGATGGCGGCCCGGTGGCGGGTGCCGAGGCGTTTGCTGATGTAAGGGTTCTTGGTGAGCGGCAGCACGCTGCCGGCGTTCAGGATGCGGCCCTTGCGGATCACCACCCCGCCGTCGTGGAGGGGGGATTCGTGGTGGAAGATGCTCACCAGCAGTTCCTTGCTCACCTGGGCGTCGATGGTCTGGGCCGAGTCGACGTAGTCCTTGAGTCCGGTTTCCCGTTCGATGACGATGAGCGCCCCGATTTTGCGGGCCGAGAGCTGCTGGGCGGCGGCGACGATCTCGTCAAGGGCGAAGAGGGTGTCTTCGTGGGTTTTGACAAACGGGGTCTGCTGACCCACCTGGGTCAGGGCGCGGCGGATATCGCGCTGAAAAATAATGATGATGATCAGGAAGATGGAACTCAGGAAGGTGCCGAGAAGCCAGTAAAGGGTCAGGAATTCGAGTTCCCTGGCCCCGAAGTAGACCACGATGAGCACGGCGATGCCGGCGAGCATCTGCACGGCGCGGGTGCCGCGAATCAGCAGGATGACGCGGTAAATGATGTAGGAGACGATGAGGATGTCGCAAACATCCTGCCATCGTAAGGCGCTGACAATATCCGGCATAATTCGTCTGGTGCGCGGCGTGGAGCCGCGATGGAGCGATTGAGAGTAAAGAAAGGGTGAACATGATGCTTATTAAATAAACCAGTTATGTGGCGTCGGGGCAAGAGAATCCGCCTGTTTTTTTGTAAAAAATTCCATTGTTGGACGTTCGCGGGGGGTGTTTGCGAAGCGGAAAAAAGAGCGGCCGGCGTGGCTTGTCGCTTGACAGGGGAGGTTGATTGATGTAGTTTCGTAAAATTTTCCAGCGCCGGCAGGAGATGCCGCCGCCTCCCTTTTTTGTTTCGGCGCTGTCCGGGGGGCGGTGGCGATGCATGCAAACCATTCAGCACAGCGAGTAGGAGAGCAGTTTTGGCAAATCATAAGTCTGCATTGAAACGGAATCGTCAGAGTCAGCTTCGTCGCGTTCGTAACCGGGCCAACAAGAGCCAGATCCGGACCGTGATCCGGGCGGTTGACGAGGCGATCAACGCCAACGCCGCCGATAAGGCCCAGGAGGCCTTGCGGGCCGCCATCCCGGTGATCAGCCGGGCGGCGATGAAGGGCGCTGTCCATAAGCGCAACGCCGCGCGCAAGGTGTCCCGCCTCACCAAGCGGGTTAACGCCTTTGTTCAGGCAAACGCCTGATTGGCCGTCACGCGCCGCCTTCAGGCGGTGTTCTCTCTTCACGAAGGTGACTACCATGAACTGCCGCAACAGTATGACCGCCATCAACTGGTGGCGCCGTCACAGGTGTTCCCCATGGTAATGGGTGCATTGGGTGCTGAAGCGGCGGTATGACATCCACTGAAGTATGAGCGCACTTGAAAAAGCCATGGGACCCCCCGAGCGGTTCCGTGGCTTTTTTATTGGTGGTGTCGGCAGCGCCCCGGATGAAGGGGCGGGAGCCAGAAGGCCGACGGTACGCTTTCCCCGTGCACTCCGGCCCCCGGGCGGCCAGATCGGCTTCCCGCCGATTCCGCTGCGATGAGTTTAAGAAGTTGAGCCCTTATATCAGAGGATAGAGAGTATGCATCAACCCGGCCTTCCCCAGTTCAAGGAACTGGCCGCCTCCGCCGGCCTGGTTCCGGTCTATCGGGAAATCATCGCCGATCTCGATACCCCGCTCACCGTTTTTGCCAAGGTGGCCGGCGACGAGTCCCACGCCTTTCTCTTCGAAAGCCTGGAGGGCGGCGAGAAGTGGGGCCGCTACTCCTTCATCGGCCTCGATCCCATGGTCCTCTTCGAGAGCTGCGGCGAGCGGGTCACCCTGCGGCGGGGCGACACGGAAACCAGCCGGGAAGGCAACCCGCTTACCATCCTCGAAGAGTTGCTCGCCTCATTTGCTCCCTGTTCGGCCGACTATCTGCCGCGTTTCTTCGGCGGTGCGGTGGGCTATCTCGGCTACGACATGGTCCGCTTCATGGAGCGGCTGCCGGCCAAGAATCCGCCGCTTGCCGGTTTCCCCGACAGTCTGTTCATGGTGCCGCGCACGGTGCTCATCTACGACAACCTGCGCCAGACTCTCACCGTGGTCGACTGCGTCGAGGTGGGCGAGGGGAGTGCGCCGGAAGCTCTCTACCGCGCGGCCTGTCAGCGCATCGACGCCATCATCGCCCGGCTCGGCCAGCCGGTGCCAACGGGGCTGGCCGCCGCCCCTGCCTGTGCCCCCCATGATTTTGCCGCCAACATGAGCGAGGCGGAGTTCCATGAGATGGTGCGCCGTGCCAAGGAGTACATTCTCGACGGCGACATTATCCAGGTGGTTCTCTCCCAACGGTTCCACGCCACCACCGATATCGAGCCTTTCACCCTTTATCGGGCACTGCGCCACATCAACCCGAGCCCCTATCTCTTCTATCTCAAGCTCGGCGATCTGGTGCAGATCGGCTCTTCGCCCGAGATTCTGGTCCGTCTCGATCAGGAGGACATTGAGCTGCGGCCCATCGCCGGCACCCGTCGCCGCGGTGCCACCCCTGAAGAGGATCTGGCGCTCGAGCACGAGCTGCTCGCTGATCCCAAGGAGCGGGCCGAGCACCTGATGCTGGTTGATCTGGGCCGCAACGACGCCGGCCGGGTGGCCCGCTACGGCTCGGTGGAGGTGCGGGATCTGCTGGTGATCGAGCGCTACAGCCACGTGATGCATATCGTTTCCGGGGTGCACGGCAAGCTTGCCCCTGGCAAGAACCAGTTCGACGTGCTCTCCGCCTGCTTCCCGGCCGGCACGGTGAGCGGCGCTCCCAAGATCCGCGCCATGGAAATCATCGAGGAACTCGAGCCGGAGCGGCGCGGCCCCTATGCCGGTTCGGTTGGCTACTTCGGTTTTTCCGGCAGCATGGATCTCTGCATCACCATCCGCACCTTTGTCATGCATGGCCGCGACCTCTGGGTGCAGGCCGGGGCCGGCATCGTTGCCGACTCGGATCCGGCCAAGGAATACGAGGAAACCATCAACAAGGCGCGCGGCCTGCGCAGGGCCGTGGAGCTGGTGGAAAAGGGATTCTGAGTGGTGTCCTGTGACCGCTTGCCAAAATTCGTAACCCAACATGGGGTAAGGCCTTGACGTTGCCGTTGGCATGGCGCCCTGTAAGCGTTTGCAGGGTGCCGGAGATGCGCGGCATCGTCCTGTTCGCTATATTTTGGGTATGCGGGCAGGGCGATAACAAAGCAGATTCGGTGCCCTGTGAAGGCTTACCAAAAATCTCCCACGGGAGTCCGGTATGATTGTCGTCATCGATAACTACGATTCGTTTACTTACAATATCGTCCAGACCCTGGGCGGCATGGGGGCGGAACTCAAGGTCTTCCGCAACGATGAGGTGGAACTCTCCTTCATCGAGGCCCTCAACCCCGACCGTTTGCTGATTTCGCCCGGCCCCTGCACTCCGAGCCAGGCCGGAATCTCCATCGCCGCCATCCGCCACTTTGCCGGTCGTATCCCCGTCCTGGGCGTCTGCCTCGGCCACCAGTCCCTGGGCGAGGCATTCGGCGGCCGGACGGTGCGGGCCGGGCGCCTCATGCACGGCAAGACGAGCCCCATCCACCACGACGGTCGGGGGGTGTTCACCGGCCTGCCCAATCCCTTCGAGGCCATGCGCTACCACTCGCTGGTGGTGAGCGAAGAGGGCCTTCCCGACTGCCTGGAGGTGAGCGCCCGCTCGGATCAGGGCGAGTTGATGGGGCTCAGGCACAAGTCGCTTGCCGTGGAGGGGGTCCAGTTTCACCCTGAGTCGATCATGACCCCGGCCGGCCTCGCCCTGCTCAAAAACTTCATCAATCCCGATTACCCGTCCCTGCTGGGGCATTGATGACGAGGAGAAGCGGACAATGATCAAGGAGGCCATCGGCAAGGTGGTGGCCGGCACCGACCTTGCCGAGGAGGAGATGGTGTCGGTCATGGACGAAATCATGAGCGGGGCGGCGACCCCGGCCCAGATTGGCGCCTTCGTCACCGCGCTCAGGATCAAGGGCGAAACCGTGGCCGAGATCACCGGCGCGGCGCGGGTGATGCGCGCCAAGGCCACCCCGGTGGAGGTGAAGGTCAGCGGCGGGGTTCTGGTGGACACCTGCGGCACCGGTGGCGACGGCTCGGGAACCTTCAACGTTTCCACCACCACCGCCTTCGTGGTGGCGGCCGCCGGGGTGCCGGTGGCCAAGCACGGCAACCGTTCGGCGTCGAGCAAGTGCGGCAGCGCCGATGTCCTGGAGGCCCTGGGCGTGGACCTGGGCCTCGCGCCCGAGCGCATCGGCCGCGCCGTCGAGGAGATCGGCATCGGCTTCATGTTCGCTCCGGCCCTGCACGGCGCCATGAAGCACGCCATCGGGCCGCGCCGGGAGATCGGCATCCGCACCGTGTTCAATATCCTCGGGCCCCTCACCAACCCGGCCGGGGCCAACGTGCAGGTGATGGGGGTGTTCGCTCCCGGGCTCACCGTCACCCTGGCCGAGGTGCTCGGTCGACTCGGCGCCAAGCGCGCCCTGGTGGTCTGCGGCGCCGGCGGCATGGACGAGATCACCGTCACCGGCGAAACCACAGTGGCCGACTGGCGCGATGGCCGGGTGACCACCTACACCATCCGCCCCGAAGAGGTGGGGCTTGGCCGGGCCACCCTGGCCGAGCTTGCCGGCGGGGCGACTCCGGCCGAGGCGGCGGCTCAGGTGCGGGCCATCCTCGGCGGCGAATCAGGCCCCAAACTCGACATGGTGCTCCTCAACGCCGGGGCGGCCCTGATGGCGGCCGGGCGCGCCGCCGACCTCGCCGGTGGCGTGGCCCTGGCCCGGGAGGTGGTCGGTTCGGGGGCGGCGCTCGCCAAACTCGACGCCCTGGTCGCCTACGGCCGGCCGGTGGGGTGACGCGCCGCGGCGCCGCTCGTCGTGACGCAACCTTTTTCCCGTCCGGCCTTTCCCTCTGCCCCGGACGTCAACCAACTGACACGGACAACCAATGATTCTGGATACCATCGTTGAACGCAAGCGGCAGGAGGTCAAGACCCTGCTGAGCCGCGGCATCGGCCGGCCCGCGGAGGGCATGGACCCGCCGCGCGGCTTCATGGAGGCGCTGACCTCGGTGCCCGAGGTGGCGATCATCGCCGAGGCCAAGAAGGCATCCCCGTCCAAGGGGGTCATCTGCCCCGACTTCGACCCGGTACGCATCGCCCGCGACTACGAGGCCGCTGGCGCCCAGGCCGTGTCGGTGCTCACCGACGAAGACTTCTTCCAGGGGTCACTCGAGTACATTCCTCTGGTGCGTCGGGCGGTGGGGCTGCCGGTGCTGCGCAAGGATTTCATCATCCACGAGATTCAGATCAAGCAGGCCGAAGCCTATGGGGCCGACGCCATCCTCCTCATCGCCGCCATTCTCGATCAGGTGCAGATTCGCGACTACTTGGCCATGGCCCATGAACTTGAGATGGACGTGCTGGTGGAGGTCCACGATGAGGCCGAGGTGGCGATGGCGGTGACGGCCGGCAGCCGCCTCATCGGTATCAACAACCGCAACCTCAAGGACTTCAGCGTCGATCTGGAGACCACCTTCCGGCTGCAGCGCCTTATCCCGGCCGGCATACCCGTGGTGAGCGAGTCGGGTATCCGCGATTACCAGGACATGCGGCGGTTGGCCGAGCACGGCGTGCGCGCCGCCCTCATCGGCGAAACCTTGATGCGGGCCGGCGACCGGGTGCTGGGGCTGGCGCAGTTACGGGGGCGATAGTGGCGCAGGCAGGGAGTGCCCGGGGCCGCAGGGCAGCGGCGCATCGCCCGGAACAGAGAGTGAGGAGGGCAGGATGACCGCCAGGACGCGGATCAAGGTGTGCGGGATGAAGGATGCGGCGGAGGCCGACGGCCTGGTCGCCATGGGGGTCGACGCCCTGGGGTTCATCTTCGTGGAGGCGAGTCCCCGGAACGTCGAGCCTGACAAGGCCCGGCAGATCATCGCCTCGCTTCCTCCCTTTGTCGACGCGGTGGGGGTATTCGTCAACCAGGAACTCGACGTGGTCAACGACATCGCCAGGTACTGCGGACTCACCGTGGTGCAGCTGCACGGCAGCGAGTCGCCCCAGTACTGCGAGGCGGTCAGGTGCAGGGTGGTCAAGACCTTCAGCCTCCGCCCCGACTCCGCACCCTCGGACACCAACCCCTTCTACGCCCCCTATCAGGGAATCGTGGCCGGGTTCCTGGTGGACACCTATCATGAAAAACTGGCCGGCGGTTCGGGCCAGGTCTTTGACTGGGAGCTGCTCAAGAGGGGGCGCCCGGCCGGGCCGCTGATCCTGGCCGGGGGGCTTACGCCGGACAACGTCGGCGAGGCGATCCGCCGGGTGCGCCCCTTTGCGGTGGACGTCAACTCCGGGGTGGAGATTTCCCCCGGCGTCAAGGATATCGCCAAGGTGGAGCGGCTGGTGGAGGTGGTGCGGGAGACGGACAAGGCGTTCGCCGTCTGACCGCCCGGAACCCGCCTAATGGAGGGCGAGTCGCACCACCTCGGCCCGTGCCGCAGACCCCAGGGTGAGCCCCAGCCGCAGTTCCACCGCGCCCTTCGCCTCTGCCTCCGGCATGCCTGGGAAGAAGAGGAAGCCGTAGGCGATCTGGCCCGGGAGGATGGCGTCGTTGTGCAGGGTCTTGCCGGCCAGGTCGTGGCGGACGGTTTCATTGGTCTTGGCGTAGGCCATCCCGCCACCGGCCAGCATGCCGCCGGCCGCGCCGATGGCGGCACCCTTGCCCATTGCCTCGCCGACGTTTTCACCGGTGAGGATGCCGATGGCCGCCCCGGCCACCGCCCCTGCGGCACCCAGCAGCAGCGCCGGCTTGCCGGCCCCCTTGAGGGTTTCTCCTACATCCACATAGTTCTGTGCCCGTTCGGCGGCCTGGGTCTGATTGAGAATGGGCCAGGCGTTGTTGTTGCGGTCGATGAGAAAGGTCTGTTCGGGGTTGACCGTGGCGACCTCTTTGGAGTCGTTTTTGAAGGTGAGCCGAACGGCCAGCAGCCCCGCCTTGACGGCGTTGAAGCCCAGGGTGTCTTCGGCCTCCTTGGGGTCGGTGATGGCATGGCCGGCGATCCGGAGACCGTTGCCAACCACGATGCCGGTGGTGTCGTCCGGCAGGGAAATGGGTGCCACCCTCTGCTGGTAGGTGCAGGCGGCCAGCAGCAACAGGGCGAGGGTGAAGACCAGCGGCAGGATCACGCCGGGAAAGGGCTGTTTCTTAGACCGGGGCGCGGTGGACATGGGTTCCTCTCTTTCCGTCGGGGGAGGCATGAACGGCGGTGGCACCCCGGGCCTGGGAACGCCCCGGGGTGCCACCGCGGTATTTGGCGCAAGTATACATTTTTTAGCGGCCGGCAACCACCACGAAGCGTTTGTGGTCGTCGCGCTTGATCCACAGCAGGACGTCGTCACCCTTCCGAAGCTTGGTCATGGCCGCCTGGTAGTCGTCTGGTTTGGTGATGGGCTGGCGGTTTATCTCAAGGATCAGGTCTCCCCGGCGCAGCCCCGCATCCGCCGCCGGGCTGTCCGGATCGACATCGGAGACGATGACGCCGCTCGTCTCGTCAAGGCCCAGGGACTTGGCCAGTTCCGGGGTGAGTGGTTGGACGCTCAACCCAAGTTCATGACCCACGACGGAACCGGCATTGCTTCCCGCCACCAGATCTTCCTTGAGTTTGGCGATGGTGACGGTGAGTTTTTTCTTCTTGCCCTGACGGACAACCACCACCTCCACCTTGGAGCCCACCGGAGTCTGGGCCACCAGGGCCGGCAGCATGCTCATCTGGGTGATCTCCCTGCCCTGGTACGCGACAATGACATCCCCCTGTTCCAGGCCGGCCTGCTTTGCCGGGCTGTCGGGGCTTACTTCGCCCACCAGGGCGCCGATGGGCCGATCCAGGTTGAACTGTTTGGCCAGTTCCGGGGTGACCTGCTGGATCATCACCCCGAGCCAGCCGCGGACCACCTTGCCGTGTTCCTTGAGCTGACCGATGATGTTTTTTGCCATGTTTACCGGGATGGCGAAGCCGATGCCGATGTTGCCGCCGCTCCGGCTGTAGATGGCGGTGTTGATCCCCACCATCTTGCCGTTCATGTCAAAGAGGGGGCCGCCGGAATTGCCGGGGTTGATGGAAGCGTCGGTCTGGATGAAGTTTTCATAAGGGGTCGAGCCGATGGAGCGTCCCTTGGCGCTGACGATCCCTGCGGTGACGGTCTGTTCGAGACCAAAGGGGTTGCCGATGGCCACCACCCAGTCGCCCACCCGCAGGGCATCGGAGTCACCGAATTCAGCCACTGGCAGGCTGTTCTTGGGATTGATCTTGATCAGGGCGAGATCGGTCTTGGGATCCCGGCCGATGAGTTTGGCGTCGTACTCCTCGAAGTTGGTGAGTTTCACCTTGATTTCGTCGGCATCATCCACCACGTGGTTGTTGGTGACGATGTAGCCGTCCTTGGAGATGATCACCCCGGAGCCCAGGCTGGTGCGCTTCATCTCCCGCGGGTGGGGAGACGAGCCGTTGTTATCCGGGGTGTCGGGCAGGCCGAAGAAGCGGCGGAACTGTTCCGGCAGCTGCTGGCTGTCACCAAAGGGAAAGCCGTGGGGCAGGCGGTTCGCCTTGATCGTCTGGGTGGTGTAGATGTTGACCACCGTGGGGCTGAGTTTGGCGCTCAGGTCGGCGAAACTCGCCGGCGGGGCGGCGGCCAGGGCCTGGGCGGCCCAGGCCAGGGTGCCGACCAGGGCTGCCAGGAGGAAGGTTACGGGAAAGTAATGCCTGTCGTTGCGACAGGCGGCGGTGTGTTGCTTGTCCATAGGGGTCACCTCGGTAACGCTTTGGGGGCAGAGATATGGGTTTGGGTTATCTTTGTGCAGAGGCGGTCGGCAGGAAGCGTATGGCAGGTCCCTGTAGCTGGCCTGACTTTTTTTTGCTGCCGAAGCGATATTCCATAGTGCCCGGACCATCTCCGCCTTGTCAAGCGGGTCGACCGCTCGCTGCTTGGGCGGGAGGGGGAAAAGAAAGGGCCGCGCCGGCCGGAGAGTGCCTTTGCGGCCCCAGGGTGTGGAACCTGGAGCGAGGTTCCGTGGTACGGAGGAGAAAAAGATGCTCGGTTTGGTTTGTAACGTCGCATCTGAAAGGAGAGACACGGGCAGGATGAAAAAGTTCCGGCGGGTGAAGAAAAAAATACCGCGCGGCGAACATTTCACGCGGGGGCAATGCCTCGGCCTGCCGCCTGGTTCGGCTCGGCCTGGCGGCGCCTACCGGCGGCCGGCGACCTGACCTCGAGCCAATGTCCGAAGTGATCGCGGCGGGACGCCGGGGCCGGAGCTTTTGACCGCGTTGTGCGTTTTCGTTGAGAAAGGGTTATTCGCCCTGGAGGTGGAGGGCCACGGCCAGCATGCCGTTAGTGGCGGCAAGCCGCTCAAGGGCGTCCGGGTCGGCCACGGTCACCCGGTGCGGGGCCAGGGAGTGGCGGAGGAGGGGGAGATCGCCGGCATCCATGAAAAGGAAGAGCATGCCGCTCCGGGGGGCGGGGGCGACCCGCCAGTGGGTCTGGGTGAGGAGACGGTCGTAGAGGAGCGCCTGGCTTTCCCGGGAGGCGGCATGCACGGTGAAGGAGAGGTCGGGCCGGACCGGCACGGTATCGGCATAGGTCTGCGGCATTGCGGTCGGCGTCCGGGTGAGGCGGTAGGAGGTAAGATCCTGCACGGCGCGATCGGCGGTGAAAAGCGCAAAGGAGTTCTGGGCCACGGGCACGATGGGGCGAATCGGTTCTTCCAGGGCGAGCTGCGGCGCAGGACTGCTCGGCGGCGGCAGCGCGGGGCGGGAGGTCGCCGGCGCCATGATGTTCTCAGCCAGTTGTTCGCTGGGGGTGGGGGTGAGGTGGCGAGCCGGGCTCAGGAAGAGCAGCAGCATGGCCAGGGCGGCCAGGGAGGAGATGGCAAGGGTGGGGCGGCGATGGTGCAGGGCAGCCAGCCATGCCGTGAACCCGGAGGGCCGGGCGAGTTTGGCGTGGATGCCGGGCAGAAAGTTCGCCGGCACCGGTGCCGCCGGCAGGGCAGCGAGCCAGCGCTGGCTCTCCTGGAAGTAAGCCCACTCCTTGGCGCAGGCCGGGCAGCCGGCAAGGTGCTGCTCGAAACGGCTCACCGCGGCGGGCGCGAGTTCGTTTCCCTGGCGGGCGGAAAACATCTCCTGGATGGCGGTGCAGGTGGTCGGCTCGGTCATGGCGTGCGAAGAAGATGTTTGATACGGTTCTTGAAGGTGAGGCGAGCCCGGTTCAACTTGGACTTCACCGTTCCCAACGGTACCCCCAGGGTTTCACTGATTTCTTCGTACGAGAGTTCCTGGAGGTCGCGCAGAATGAGAATCTCTTTTTCTGCTTCCGGCATGGCCGCGATGGTGGCGCGTACCAGGGCGTTACGTTCCTTCTGTTCCAGGTTGCGGCTCGGGTCGTCCGGGGCGGCAAGCTCGGCGCCAAAATCGTCGTCCACCGAGGTGGAGTTGAAGTAGCCCCGTCGACGCAGCTTGCGGTAACGGTTACGGCAGTGGTTGAGGGCAAGCTGATGCAGCCAGGCGGAAAATTTGTTCTCGTCCCGCAGGTTGGGCAGGGACTTGAAGACGGTGACAAAGATGTCTTGCGCGAGATCCTTGGCTTCCTCGTTGGTCTTGACATAGTTCAGCGCCAGGTTGTAGATCCGGGACTGGTAGAGGAGCACCAGGCGGTTGAATGCCTGGGGGTCGCCCCCGCGCCAGGCGCGGACCAGTTCTGCGGTGTCCGAGGCAGCGGAATTGTCCTCGGATACCCCTCGGGGGGTATCGTTCATGAGGACGGCTATACCTAAAAGACACGCAATGAGCGCGAAAGGTTCCATGGGAGGTACTTTTTTGACCGCGTGTCGGCCGTGGGCCGGTTTGATCACGTTGTCCGGTTGTGGCCGGAGCGGGCACGGCCGGGGGGCGAGGGGCGAAAAAAGGCCCTGCCGCCGCCAGACGGACCGCCGCCGGTGTTGTTGTCGGGGACGGGGTTTTTCCGCGACGGCAGCGGAAAACCACCTGCAAGCGCGCCTGCTATCCGGTAAGATACTAACCGGGAAACGGCAAGGGTGCCGCGAAAAACTGGCCCTGCCGTTTCCCCGGTCAGGGCGTGGCCGGAATAAAAGCGCCGCGTATCGGGTATATGTAAGCATTTTTATTTTGGCCGCAATGCCGTAATGGGGCCAGAGACAATTTTTCTGGCCGGCCGCAGCTTATTGGCCACGATGCCGCGGAACAAGCGGCAAAGCCGCAGGACAGGTGCAATGGAAACCATCGTCGAGGAACTGAAAAGGATATTCACCTTCAAGAAAACCACCGAAGTTGGCGATATCGTGCTGGTGGTCGCCGAGGATCCGCAGATGATTCTCTATGCCCGGATCATGGGGTTTGAGCGTGACGCGAGCAAGCGGGACGAGTGGTGGCATGTCACCTTCCAGTTCCTCACCCTGCCGCCGCAGCGGGTGGTGTGGACCCTGCGCGCCCCGCAGTTCTCAGGCAAGGAGATTTTCTCCATGGGCGGAAAGAGGAAGTTCATCCAGGCGGTGGATTTCGAGGCCGGCGGACCTGCCGGCGGTGGTGGGCCTGCCGAGCGTCGGCCCGGCAAGAAAAAACCGGGGCTGCGGCTGGTCAAGTAGGCGGGGCGGAAGCCTCAAGGGGCGGTCGGAGTCGGGGTGGCCGGGGGGTGGTGCCGAAGTCGGTGGCCGCGGATCTTTTCCATGGTCTCCTGGTAGCAGGCGGGGCAGTAGCCATGGGAGGAGCGGCCGTCAGCCCCGGCTGTCGGCAGCATGATCCAGCCCTCTTCTGTCTTGGTCTTGAGGCATTTGCAGCAGATGATGGTCATGGTCGGTGTCCGTGGGGTCGCGTGGGCCGCTGGTCTATGACTCTCTTCGACCTTCTGCCGGAAAACTTTACCGAATTCGAATAAAGCGATGTCGAGGGGGCGCCTCTCGAGGCAGGGGGCATGGCAACCATCGAAAAGGAATTGCGGATCACCAACGTCCTCGGCCTCCACGGCCGGGCCTCGGCCAGGCTGGCCGAGACGGCATGTCGTTTTGCCGCCGAGGTCCGGCTGCTGCGGGACGGCGAGGAGGTGGATGCCAAGAGCATCCTCGACGTGATGTCGGTGGCCTGCGTGCAGGGCTCGGTGCTGACGGTGCGGGCCACGGGGCCGGACGCCGGGGCGGCGGTGGCGGCCATCGAGGCCCTGGTGGCCGATAAGTTCGGCGAAGAGTGAAGGGCTCCGGCCGTTGAGCGACGTTAAACGAGTGGAAAGTGGCATGATGGAAAACGGCGGACAGCACAAGGAGCCGCGCACCCTTTACGGCATCGCCGCCTCGCCGGGGATCGTCATCGGCCGGGTGGTGCGCGTGGGCGGCGCTGGCCAGGGCCGTCACCGCCACTACCGGCTTCACGCCGGCGAGGTGGCGGCAGAGCAGGAGCGGTTTCGGGCGGCGGTGGACCAGGCCGAGCAGGAACTCGCCGCCATCCGTGACCAGTTGCAGGCCCACTGCGAGGAGCCACTGGGCATCGTTGACAGCCATATCCTCATGCTGCGCGACCGAATGCTGCGCGGCCGGGTTACCGAAGGCATCGCCAGTGAGCGGGTCAACGCCGAGTGGGCACTGGAACTCGCCCTGGATCGGGTCGAAGCCCTCTTCGCCGGGATCAAGGACAGCTATATTCGGGAACGGTTCCGGGACGTGGAGCACGTGGCGGAGCGGCTCTTTCGGTTGCTCGCCGGCGAGGTCACCGATCCGCTGGCCGAGGTGGGCGAGAAGGTTATCGTCATGGCGCGCGATTTTTCGCCCGAGGACACCATCCGCATGCGCACCGACCGGATCCTGGGCTTTGTCACCGAGATGGGCGGTGCCACCTCGCATACCGCCATCGTCGCCCGCAGTCTGGGCATTCCGTCGGTGGTGGGGCTCGAACGGTTGACCGAGGAGGTGGCCGACAACACCATGGTGGTGCTGGACGGCACCGCCGGCCGTCTCCACGTCGATCCCTCCAGGGACCAGCTGGAGCAGTTCCGGGAACAGCAGCGCCAGTACCGGCGTTACACCGAGGAGGTGGCCCTCTACGCCCACCTGTCGCCGGTCACTGTCGATGGCCTGGCAGTGGCGGTCAACGCCAACATCGAGATGGTGAGCGAACTCGGCGTGGCGCTGGAGTATGGCGCCGGCGGCATCGGCCTCTTCCGCAGCGAGTACTCTTATATCGCCGCCGCCGCTCTGCCTGACGAGGAAACCCTTTTCGGGGTTTACCAGCGCTTGCTGGCCGGCTGTGCCCCCTTCCCGGTCACCATTCGTACCCTGGACATCGGTGGTGACAAGTTCGCTTCGGCGGTGCGCTGGGGCGGGGAGGCAAACCCTGCCATGGGGCTGCGGGCCATCCGTTTCTCCTTGCGGGAGCAGGGGATCTTCGAAACCCAGCTGCGCGCCATCCTCCGGGCGGGGCGCTTCGGCACCGCCCGGCTGCTTTTCCCGATGATTTCTTCGCGGGACGAGATCCGGCGCATCAGGGAGATCGTCGGCCGGGTCAAGGAGGGGCTGCGCCGCGACGGCCTTGCCTTCAACGACGGCATCCCCATGGGAATCATGGTGGAGGTGCCCAGCGCCGTGGCCCTGGCCGACATCCTGGCCCAGGAGGTGGATTTCTTCAGCATCGGCACCAACGACCTCATCCAATACGCCCTCGCCATCGACCGGGTCAACGAGTATGTCGCCCACATGTACGACCCCCTTCATCCGGCGGTACTCCGCATGATTCGCCAGGTGGTCGATGCCGGCCACGCCGCCGGCATCGAGGTGGGGCTCTGCGGCGAGATGGCAGGCGATGTCATGTGCCTGCCGCTGCTGCTCGGTTTCGGCATCGACGAACTCAGCATGCACCCCCTGGCCATCCCCTATGTGAAGCGGATGATCCGCCAGTCCACCATCGCCGATGTCCGCGCCCTGGTGGAGACGGTGGCTCGCTGCTCGTCGAGTTTGGAGATCCGCGGCCATCTGGCCGCTTTTCTGCCGCAGCGCTACCCGGAAGAGTTTGCCGGGGGCGGCGGGCTGCAGCGGTTGCTGCGGGGAGAGGGCGGATGACGGCCCGGGAGAAGGTGACGGAACGGGAGTTTATCCGCCGCATCCGCGAGCGGTTGCCGGTAGCCGGCGGTGATCTGGTGATGGGGATCGGTGACGACTGCGCCGTGCTCCGCCAGCCCGGCGGCCGGCTCCTGGTGCTCACCACCGACACCCTGGTGGAGGGGGTGCACTTCGACTGCGGCTGGCACCCGGCAGAACTCCTGGGCCGCAAGTCCGTGGCGGTGAATATAAGCGATGTGGCCGCCATGGGGGCTGTGTCGCGTTTTGCCCTCCTCTCGCTCGCCGTGCCGGCGGCCGTCCCTTCCCGGTGGCTGGAGAGCTTCATGGCCGGTTTTCTCGACTGTCTGGGCCAGCATGGGGTGCTGCTCATCGGTGGCGACACGGTGGCAAGCGGCCACGAGGTGATGGTGTCGGTGACCGTGGGTGGCGAGGCCGCCCACGGAGAGGTGCTCTACCGCTCGGGCGCCCGAGCGGGCGACGAGGTCTGGGTGAGCGGCGAGCTGGGCGAGGCGGCGGCCGGCCTTGAACTCTGCCGGCAGGGGCTTGCCGCCAAGAATCCCGGCTGGCAGCAGCTGATTCGCGCCCATCTCGACCCCGAGCCCGAAACCGACCTGGGGCCGGGGCTTGCCGCAAGCGGCCGGGTGCACGCGATGATGGATCTCTCCGACGGGCTTGCCACCGACCTCGCCCACCTCTGCGCGGCAAGCGGGGTGGGGGCGGAGCTTGCCGCCGAAGCGCTCCCTCTCTCGGCCCCCCTGCGTGACGCGGCCCGCCACTTGGGCGCCGATCCCCTGGCCTGGGCACTCAAGGGCGGCGAGGATTACCGGCTCCTCTTCACCGCCCCGCCGGACGCCCGTCCCGCCCTGGCGGCGATCGCGGCCCGCTGCGGCCGGCCGCTTGCCTGCGTGGGTCGTATCGTCGCCGCCACCGGTGTCATTCTCTGTACCGGAAGAGCGCGGCAGGATATCTCCTATCAGGGCTACGACCACTTCGCGTGATCGCCGGTCGCTTCCTCTTCCCACCCGGACCGTGGCATGTTCCAGCTCGTCTCTTCCTTCATCCCCTCGGGCGACCAACCCCAGGCCATCGCCGCCTTGAGCCGCGGGGTTCGCGACGGCGTCAAGGATCAGGTGCTCCTCGGGGTCACCGGCTCGGGCAAGACCTTCACCATNNTACTACGACTACTACCAGCCCGAGGCATACATCCCCCAGAGCGACACCTATATCGAGAAGGACTCGGCGATCAACGAGGCCATCGACAAGATGCGCCATTCGGCCACCCGGGCGCTGCTCACCCGGCGGGACGTGATCATCGTCGCCAGCGTCTCCTGCATCTACGGCCTGGGCTCGCCCGACGAATACCGGAGCATGCACCTCTTTCTCAAGGTAGGCGAGGAGTACCCCCGGGAGGAGATCTGCCGCCGCCTGGTGGCCATGCTCTATGAACGCAACGATCTTTCCTTTTCCCGCGGCACCTTCCGGGTACGGGGGGACGTGCTGGAGGTCTTTCCGGCCTATGAGGAGGAGCGGGCCGTGCGGGTGGAACTCTTCGGCGACACCATCGATGCCATCCGCCTCGTCGATCCCCTGCGTGGCGTGGTGCTCGGCGAGGCGGCGGAACTCACCGTCTTCCCGGGCAGCCACTTCGTCACCTCCCGGGAGCGGCTGCGGACGGCCGTCGCCTCCATCAAGGAGGAACTTGTCGATCGGCTCGCCGAACTCACCGCCGCCGGTCGGCTCCTGGAGGCGCAGCGCCTTGAACAGCGCACCGAGTTCGACATCGAGATGTTGAGCGAGCTGGGCTACTGCCACGGCATCGAGAACTACAGCCGCCACCTCACCGGACGCGCGCCGGGCGAGCCGCCGCCCTGCCTGCTCGACTACTTCCCCGACGACTTCCTGCTGGTGGTGGACGAAAGCCACATCACCGTGCCCCAGATCGGCGGCATGTACCGTGGCGACCGGGCTCGCAAGGAAACCCTGGTGGAATTCGGGTTTCGGCTGCCCTCGGCACTCGACAACCGGCCGCTTACCTTCGCGGAGTTCGAGGCGCGGCTGGGCCAGGCGATCTACGTCTCGGCTACCCCGGGCGAGTTTGAACTCGACCGTGCCCGGGGCCGGGTGGTGGATCAGGTGATCCGGCCCACCGGCCTCATGGACCCGGCGGTGGAGGTGCGGCCGGCCACCGATCAGGTGGACGACCTTCTCGAAGAGATCCGCCTGCGCACCGAGCGACGCGAAGCTGTGCTGGTCACCACGCTGACCAAGAGGATGGCCGAGGATCTCACCGACTACTACGAAAAGCTCGGGGTGGCGGTGCGCTACCTCCACTCGGACATCAAGACCCTGGAGCGGATGGAGCTGATCCGCGATCTCAGGCGCGGCGAGTTCAATGTGCTGGTGGGCATCAACCTGCTGCGTGAAGGGCTCGACATCCCGGAGGTTTCCCTGGTGGCCATCCTCGATGCCGACAAGGAGGGGTTTCTGCGCAGCGCCCGTTCCCTGATCCAGACCTGCGGACGGGCGGCGCGCAACGCCGGCGGCACAGTCATCCTCTACGCCGACCGGATCACCGAGGCCATGCAGCGGACCATGGAGGAAACGGAGCGGCGGCGCACGATTCAGGGCGCCTATAACGAGGCGCACGGTATCCGGCCCGAGACGGTGCGGTCCCGGATCAAGGATATAATGGACACGGTCTACGAACAGGATTATGTTACCGTGCCGGCCATGGCGGCCGAGCCCGAGGCGACCTATGGATCGCTTGCCGACCTGCGCCGGGAGATGGACCGGGTCGAGGCGGCGATGCTCGCCGCTGCCCGGGAGCTTGCCTTCGAGGAGGCGGCCCGGCTGCGCGATCGGCTCAAGGAACTGAAAAAGCAGGAACTCCAATGGCTGTAACCTGAATCGGTGCGCGTTCGTTCGGGCGGCAGGTTCGCGAAGGCGACCGTTCGGTAACGGTTTGCCGTGGCGGATGGTTGTCGAAAGGTAAGCGGACGGGAGTGAGACACCGCAGGAGATGGGGTGCGGACGGGCGCCCCGAAGGACGACTGCCGAGGGCGCGCACGGGGCACCAGCAGTTGTCGCGACACCAAATCGAGAGGATAGCCTTTGTCTGACAAACCCGTTGGCACGGATTCAGGTGGCAGGGAAGGATTCTGGTACCGGCTGTCGCTGCGGCTGGTGCCGTTTGCCTTCGAGGTGACAAGCCGGCTGCTCTTTGCCTCCTGCCGGGTGACCTTTCACGGCGACGAACGTTTAACGGCCTGTGAGGCGGGCGGCAAGGGGATGATCGCCGCCTTCTGGCATTACTCGGTCTTCTGTATTCTCGAGATGCAGCGCCGGAGCGGCAAGGGGTGGGTGGCCATGGTCAGTGCCAGCGCCGACGCCGAGTACGTGGCCCGGCTGCTGGAGCGCCGGCGCTGCCAAACCGTCCGCGCCTCCCGCGGCAAGAGCGGCGTGGTCAAGGCCATGCGGGAGATGATCGAGGCCATGGGCCGGGGCCGGGCCGCGGCCATTGTCGCCGATGGCTCCCAGGGCCCGGCCCGCCAGGCCCAGCCAGGGGCGCTGCTGCTGGCGAGCCGGACCGGCGCGCCCATCCTGCCGGTGGTGACGGCGGCGGACCGGTGTTTCGTCTTCCGTAGCTGGGATCGCACCATCCTCCCCAAGCCCTTTGCCCGGCTCGACGTCTGCCTGGGCGAACCCCTCGCCGTGCCGGCCGGGCTCAAGGCCGGCGAACTCGAACCATACCGGTTGATCCTTGAAGAACGGTTGAACGATCTCTATCTGGAGGCCTGGGGGCGGTTCGGCCGGCAAGGACACGTTTGTCCCGGCGAATCAGAGGGCTGAGGCCAACAAAGGGGCATGGGGGGCAAGATCTGCCGCAGAGGTTTTGGTAATCGCTTCATTTTCCCGGCGCCTGATGCCAATAAAAAAAACGGGCAGCCCGAAGAGGGCTGCCCGTTTTTTTTATTGCGATCGGCTGCGGGAGGCAATTACGCCAGCTTGCCCATGATCGCCTCGGAAACCTCGTTGATGGAGGGACGGCCGTCCACGGAGATCACCTTGGTGCCGCCGCCCAGGCCCTTGAAGTAGATCACCGCGGCCATGGTGCCGGTGGTGTCGTCGTAGTAGATGTCGTGACGCTTGTCGATGGCGGTGTCGTCCTGGTCATCGGCGCGGGTCTTGAGTTCGCCGCCGCAGACCCGGCAGATCAGCTTGCCGTCCTTCTCCACCGGCTTGATGGCGTCGAAGGCGATGTGGTTGGGATGGTTGTTGTCGTTGACGCAGAGCCGACGGCCGGTGATCCGCAGCTTGGCGATGTCGCGGGGCAGGACGATCTCGATGACGTAGTCGAGCGGCATGTTGGCGTCCTTGAGTGCCTTGGCCAGGGTCTCGGCCTGCACCTTGTTGCGCGGGAAGCCGTCCAGCAGCCAGCCGCTCTTGCAGTCGTCTTCCTTGAGCCGGTCGAGGATCATGGGGATGGTGATGCCGTCGGGGACCAGATCGCCGCGGTCGATGTACTCCTTGGCCTTCTTGCCCAGTTCGGTGCCGCCGCCGATGTTCTTGCGGAAGATGGCGCCGGACTCGATGTGGGGCATGTTGTATTTCTTTTGGACGATGGCACCCTGGGTACCTTTGCCGCTGCCGTTGGGGCCGAAGACAAGAATGTTCATGGGAGACTCCTTTGATGAAAAATGTATGGGTTGGAATACATGAGCAACCGTGTTTGCGGCAGGAGCAGATGTGCCAAGCCCGGGGCGGCAAGCGTCGTCTGGGGAGAGGTTCCTGAGGCGCCGAGGGGAAAAGGAAAGGCCCGAATCCGACAGAATCTGCTTCAAAAGCAACGAACTATAATCCAAATGCCCAGCAATGCCAATAAAATATCTTGACAGCGGCAGGTGCTATGATTCCGGTGGGTGGGGTGGCGGCGGCGGTCGTGGCCGCCGGCCGGCCTCAGGGGGGAGGCCGGCGCGGCAGGCCAGGTGGGTGGCGCAGGAAGGCAGGCGTGACGGGTTCAGCGCTCTTTTGGGCGGACGCCCGCATAGATGGCGCAGAACTCGTGGATGAGGAGAACCCGGGCCGAGAGATCCAGTTTGTAGTAGAAGGGACTCATCATCAACACTCGGATGGCTTCTTGCGGGGTCATGGCGGTTCTCCCTGTTTTGAGGTGTGGCGCCTGTCGTTTTCCCGGGGGCTTTTATTTCTCTTATCGACAGCGGCCCGGGAAACTTTATTGATTGTCCGTTTCCCGACGGCCGGGCCTCGTTGCCGGCGGCCAGGGCAGCGAAGCCCGGCCGTACTTTTGGGACGTTTTTTCAACGGATTAGAAAGGGCACAAAAGGGGTTTTTTTCGCCCCAACCGGAATTCTTAATGACATTTGCCGAAATTCGACAGTATAGTATTGAATTGCAAGCAAATTTTTAGATGAAAACCGTCCCGCGGCAGCGTCCGGCACGGCGATCTCCCCCCGAGGGCCGCGGCCGGCTATCGCCGGAAGCGGTTTCCGGCCGGATATATAAGAATATCTCTGCCGTCGCCACGCCGCGGCATCGGCTGGCGGTGGCGGAACGTCATGGCTGAGATCTTTGTCCGTCTCGCAAGAGCCGGCACGATGTACCGATGAAAAAGTTCCTGGTCAGTTTGATCCTCCTGCTCGCCATCCTGGCCTTCGGTACCGCCGGCTACATGGCGTTCGAGGGAGCCTCGTTCCTCGACAGCCTGTACATGACGGTGATCACCATCACCACCGTCGGCTACGGCGAGGTGGTCCCGCTGCACGCGCCGGGCAAGGTCTTCACCATGATACTCATTCTCATTGGTGCGGGCTTTGTGCTCTACCTGTTCAGTGAGATCACCGAGGCCATGGTGGAAGGGGGGCTCAAGCGTATTTTCGGGAGAGGCAGTATGGAGAAAAAGGTTGCCGGCCTGAAGAATCATTTCATCGTCTGCGGCTTTGGCCGGATCGGCAGGGTCATCTGCCAGATCCTCAAGGAAAACAACCGTTCCTTCGTGGTCATCGAAAAGGATCCGGTGGAGATCCAGAAGATCGACGACCTGGGCTACCTGGCCCTGGACGGCGAGGCTTCGGCGGACGAGGTGCTCCTCAAGGCGGGGATCATGACGGCCAAGGGGTTGATCGCCGTGGTCACCTCGGACGCTGATAACGTCTACATCTCTCTCACCGCCCGGGGTCTTAATCCCAACCTCTTCATCATGGCCCGCTCCAGCGGCGATGCGGGGGCCGAGACCAAACTCCTCCGGGCCGGGGCGAGCAAGGTGATTTCCCCCTACTATATCGGCGCCTGTCGCATGGCGCAGCAAGTGGTCCGCCCCACGGTGATCGACTTCATCGACCTGGCGGTCAACACCACTACCCATGAACTGGGGTTGCGGCTTGAGGAACTGGCGGTGAGCGGCAAGGCCAAGATCGCCAACATGCCCCTTCAGAATACCGGCATCCGTCAGCGCTACGACCTGATCGTAGTCGCCATCAAGCGCGACAACGGCGAAATGCTCTTCAACCCCAACCCCCAGAGCATGGTGCTGCCCGGCGACATCATGGTGGTGCTCGGCGAGCAGCAGCACATCAAGGGGTTGGAGCAAGAATTGTGAGAATCACTTTGAAAATGTGGAGCTTTTCCCTTTTGCGCAACAGAGGTGACGGCCGATACGATTGATTGAAGGAATGCATTTTCGAACCGGTGGGGTTACGGCATGGCGAGCGAGAAACTGTTCAAGGGGGGTGTCGAGGTTCTGGACGGCGCCTTTCTCCTCAAGGTGGCGAGGGATCGTCTGGAGGCCTATCTGATTCCCATGGAGAAGGACGGCGAGCGGTCCGGCATCGGCTCTTACGACGCCGCTCGGATGAACGGCGAACTGGCGGCCCAGGATATCTGTCACGGACTCTTGCCGGCCCCACTGGTGCGCGAAGACGGCTTCATCACCCTGGCCAAGGGAACGCCGGCGGTGCCGGGCGAGAACGCCCGGGTCAAGATGCTCGTCAAGCCTTCCATGGTCCGGTCGCCCAAACAGAAGGAGCCGGGCAAGGACACCGTGGACTTCCGGGAGCTGGGCGCCATCGTCAACGTCAATGCCGGCCAGCTGCTCCTCCAGAAGGTACCGCTCACCGCCGGCACCGGGGGCAAGGATGTCTTCGGCGTGGCCATCCAGCCCAAGCCGGGCAAAGACGTCAACCTCAAGGCTGGTTCGGGGGTTACGCTTTCCGAGGACGGCATGAAGGTGGTGGCCGCCGTGGACGGCAAGTTCCTCATGGCCGACGGCAAGCCGGCGGTCTACGACTCCCACGTGGTCACCGGCGATCTCGACATGAGTATCGGCAACATCGCCTTCTGTGGCCGTTCCCTGACCATCACCGGCAGCGTGTTGCCCGGCTTCAAGATCCGTTGCAAGGGCGATGTGACCGTGGAGCAGGGGATAAACAACGCCGAGATCCTCACCCATGGCCGCCTTGCCGTGCGTGGCAGCGTGGTGGGCGAGGAAGTCCTGGTGCGCAGCAAGGGCGACATGACCCTGGGCTTTGTCGAGAACGGTCCCCGGGCCGAAACCCTGGGCAGCCTCACCATCAGGGATTTCATCGTCCAGGGCAAAATCCGGACCGGCGGTGACCTCATCGCCGCCAAGGGGAGCGGCACCGTGGTGGGGGGCACTTATGTCGTCGGCGGCTCGATGTACGTCAAGGAACTCGGTTCCGACGGCGAGGTGGTCACCGAGGTGAGCGTGGGGATCAATCCGGGGCTTGAGGTGCGCAAGCAGAAGCTCGACGAGGAACTGGCCATTTGGCCCGAACGGCTGAACCAGACCCTGAAGAACATCGGCAGCCTGGAGCAGATGAAGAAGGAGGAGGGCGACAAGATGCCGGCCGACAAGCTCGCCCTGCTCAAGAAGATGACCTCGGTGATGCCCAAACTCATGGAGCGGGTCAATCAGCTCTCCGAGGCGGAAAAACAGCTCCAGGAGGAGATGGACAAGCTCACCAGCGAGTGCGTCTTTGTCTACGGCACCCTCTTTCCCGGCGTGACGGTCAAGATCGGCGGCGTGGCCCGCCTGTTCACCATGGAGGAGGATCAGGTGGTGATCCACTTCGACCATAAGAGCCGGCAGCTCCACCTCCGCAAGTTCACCCCCGAGGAGATCTCCACCTTCGAGGCGCTGATGCGCTGAGTGTCCGGTACCGCCTCGTCTCCCTTCCCCCCTTCCCTTTCGAGCCCGCCGATTTTACCCCCTGGGCAGCAGGGCGAGCATTTCGCGTACCGCCTGGTCGAGCCCCACCAGGATGGCCCGGGCCATGATCGCGTGCCCGATGCTCAACTCCTCAATGGTTCCCAAGGCCGCCACTCGGGCGGTGGTCAGGTAGTTCAGGCCGTGGCCGGCGTTCACCCGCAGGCCCGCCTCGAAGGCCTCTTCGGCCGCCGTGGCCACCAGGTCGAACTCGTGGTGGCGTTCCGCCTCGCTGGTCGCGTCGCAGTAACGGCCGGTGTGGATCTCGACAAAGGTGGCCCCCACTTCGCTCGCCGCCTTGATCTGCCGTGAATCCGGGTCGATGAACAAGCTCACCGGGATCCCCGCCGAGGTGAACCGTTCGATGGCCCGGCCGAGCTTTTTCTTCTGGCCGGCGACGTTGAGGCCGCCCTCGGTGGTCAGTTCCTGGCGTTTCTCCGGCACCAGGGTCACCATGTCCGGCTTGACGGCGAGCGCAATGCCGATGATCTCTTCGGTGGCCCCCATCTCCAGGTTGAGCTTGGTCTTCACCGTCTGCCGCAGCAGATGGACATCACGGTCCTGGATGTGGCGGCGGTCCTCGCGGAGGTGAACCACGATGCCGCTGGCGCCGGCCAGCTCGCAGATGCCGGCGGCGAGCACCGGATCGGGCTCGGCGATGCCCCGGGCCTGTCGTAGGGTTGCCACATGGTCCACGTTTACGGCGAGTTGGATCATTTTCTCCCTCCTTTTGTCGTCGTCCAGTTGCCGGAGCAGTTCACGTTCGGCGGCCTCCATCTCTTCCGCCTCGGCGTCGGACCGTTCGTGGTCCATGCCCAGCAGGTGGAGGAGGCCGTGGATCAGGAGCACAGCGAGCCGGCGGTGCAGGGTAATGCCTTCCTGGCGCGCCTCGCGGGCCGCGGTGTCAAGCGACACCACCACGTCTCCCAGGGGGGAGCCGGCGGCGGGCGCTTCGCTAAAGGGCTCGCCCTCGCGCAGGGCAAAGGCGAGGACGTTGGTCGGCCCCTTCTTGTGGCGGTAGCGCTCGTTGAGTTCCGCCATGGCGGCATCGTCCAGGAGCAGGATGCTCCATTCGCTCTCGCTCTGGCCGCAGAGGCGCAGCAGCCGGCGGGCGGTGTCGCGAACCGCGTCGGGACGCACCGGCGGCGGGCCGGGATAGTCGATGGTGAGCAGGGCGGGCATGGGCTACGGCTGATCCTTTCCTGAAGGGGGTTGGCGGTGAAGGCGGCAACGCGCGCGTTCTTTCGGAAGAGTATTGCCAGATCGTCGTCGAGCCGGCAACGCAAAAAAAGTACTGCCGCCGCTGACGCTCTTCTGCGGGGATCGGCTGCCGACAGGGCGTGGTCGGCGCGATCACGGTTTCTGCTGGTCGTAGGCCCGAATGATCTCTCGCACCAGGGGATGGCGCACCACGTCGGC
>DHYV01000006.1 GCA_002414225.1 Desulfobulbaceae bacterium UBA5121
CTTTGTCCCCAACCGCGACTATCTGCTGAGCCGCGGCTTCGCGGGCTATGCCGGTTACAACTCCGACTCCGAGGTCTTCTGCCACATCATGCACTTCGTCAACAAACGCCTCGGCTACCCCATGCACTACTTCAAAGACGTGATCACCCCGCTCAAGGACGTGGAGATCACCCAGCGGGCCGACCGCGACGCCCTGCTCCTGATGAAGCGCTCGCTCCGCCAGCTCTGCATCGACGGCCCCAACTGCGTAATCGGCTTCATGCCCGACGGTACCGTCTTCATGACCCAGGACTCCAAAAAGCTCCGGCCCGGCATCATCGGCGGGGTGCCGGGCAAGTTCGCCCTGATGAGCGAGGAGTGCGGGGTCGATCAGGTTATCCCCCAACGGAACAAAGAAAACGATATTATCCCCATGCGGTATGATTTCGTTACCATCGCGCCCGGCGCGCAGGAGGTCAAGGTATGGAATCAGCTGGCCGGCTAGACCACAACAGCGAACTCACGCTGCTCGAATTCCCTTATATCGTCCGCTGGCGCGAAGACCGCTGCACCCGCTGCGGCAAGTGCACCGCGGTCTGCCCCACCAAGGCCATCGAGCCGTCGGTGATGGTGCAGCGCCTCGTCCACTCGGACGGCTCGACCCCGCTGCCGGCCACCATCCGGCGCGTTTCCCACGTCATCCGCCAGGTACGTGACATCGAACGCCACTGCGTGGGCTGCGGCACCTGCTCCCTGGTCTGCCCCAACATGGCCATCGTGCCCGAGTACAACCCCAACCACAAGTTCCTCATCCACAAGAACCGCGGCGGCGTGCCCTACAAGCGCGGCGGCCGCAGGAACGATCCGGCCACCAGCACCATCGACAAGCTGAAATTCACCCGGATCTCCATGCTCACCGACCCGGCGCTCGACGCCGGCCGGCACGAATTCCACATCCGTACCCTGCTGGGCCGTATCCCGCAGGCGGAGACGCTCCCCATGCGGGCCGTCGGCAACCGCCTGGCGCTTGCCGACGACGCCTTCATCCCGCCGGTGCGGGAGATCTTCCCCATCCGGATCGGCGGCATGTCCATCGGCGCGCTCTCGCCCCCCATGTGGGAAGGGCTTGCCATGGGGGTGGCCTATCTGAACGAGGTGGAAAACATCCCGGTGGTGATGTGCTCGGGCGAGGGCGGGCTGCCGCCCCGGCTGCTGAAATCCCGCTATCTCAAGTACTTCATTCCCCAAATCGCCTCGGGCTACTTTGGCTGGGACGAAATCATCCATGCTCTCCCCGAGATGGTGGAAGACCCGGCGGCCATCGAAATCAAGTACGGCCAGGGCGCCAAGCCCGGCGACGGCGGGCTGCTCATGGCCTACAAGGTCTTAAAGCTCATCGCCAAGATCCGCGGGGTTCCCATGTACGTGGACCTCGCCTCGCCCCCCACCCACCAGACCAAGTACTCCATCGAGGAGGCGGTGGCCAAGATGATCCAGTCGGTGAGCATGGCCTGGGGCTTCAGGGTACCGGTCTACCCCAAAATCTCCGGCACCAAGACAGCACTTGCGGTGTTGAACAATCTGGCCAGAAACCCCTATGCGGCGGCACTCACCATCGACGGCGAGGACGGCGCCACCGGGGCGGCCTTCAACGTCTCCATGGACAAGATGGGCCATCCCATCGCCTCGAACCTCCGCGACTGCTATCTGGCCCTGGTCGAGCAGGGCAAGCAGAACGAGCTGCCCATCTTCGCCGCCGGCGGCGTGGGCAAGGAAGGACACCTGGCGGCCAACGCCGCGGCGCTGATCATGCTCGGCGCCTCGGGAGTCGATATCGGCAAGTACATCATGCAGGCCGCGGCCGACTGTTTCGGCGACGAGAAGAACCGCTGCAACCTCTGTAACCTGGGCAAGTGTCCCCGCGGCATCACCACCCAGGATCCCCGTCTCTACAAGCGGCTCGACGCCGACCACGTGGCCCAGCGGGTGGTGGACGTCTTCAAGTCGGCCGAGGTGGAGTTGAAAAAGATCTTCGCCCCCCTGGGCCGCTCCACCCAGCTGCCCATCGGCATGTCCGACGCCCTGGCCGTTTCCGATCCGGCCATCGCCGAGCGGCTCAAGATCAGTTACGTGTGTTAATGCGCTATTGGCCGTCAGCGATTGGCTTTTCAGCCAGCGGCCAATAGCCCACAGCTCAACATCAGGTTTCAACCATGAAAATACAAGGCAATATCGACGGCAAACGGGTTCCCTCCAGAATCCTGGAAGAAACGATCCAGGCGGCCCTTCGCGAGGGCGTGCGGGAAATCGAGGTTGAGGCTCAGGGCCAGCACGGCATCGGCGGCCGCATCTGGCCCAAGTACAGCCCGGCCAGGATCACCGTAAGCGGCCCCATCGGGCAGCGGCTGGGGGCCATGGGCATGTTCGGCACCGAAATCGTCGCCCGGGGCGGCTCGTCGGACGACGTGGGCTGGCTCAACTGCGGCGCCAAGATCACCGTGCTCGGCGACGTCACCAACGGCGCCCACAACGCCGGCGCCCAGGGCGTTCTCTACGTCCAGGGAGGCGGAGGCGCCCGCTGCGACACCATGACCAAGCAGAACCCGCGCTTCGAACCGCTCCAGTCCTGGTACTTCCGGGACGTGGGCGACTCCTTCGCCGAGTTCAAGGCCGGCGGCATCGCCGTGGTCTGCGGCGTCAACCCGCGCCACCCCGACAACATCCTCGGCTACCGGCCCTGCGTTGGAATGGTGGGCGGCACCATCTACTTCCGCGGCGCCATCAAGGGCTACAGCGACAAGGACGTCCAGCTCCTCGAACTCACCGACCAGGACTGGCACTGGCTGGTCGAGAACATGAAGCCGTATCTGGAGGCCATCGAGCGCAGCGGCCACCTCGCCGAACTCACCAAGTCCCGCGACGACTGGAAGAAGCTCGTCGCCTACACCCCGGCCGAGAAGAAAACGCGGGCCGCCAAGCGGATGTCGACCAAGGAATTCCGCCTCAAGCACTGGGAACAGGCCGTGGGCAAGGGCGGTATTTTCGCCGACATGATCGAGGAAACCTTCACCCTGGCTCCATACGTGGCCACCGGCAAGGACCGCCTCCACAAGCCGGTGTGGCTCAACGAGGAAAAACTCGCCCCCTGTGTGGCCGCCTGCCCCTCGGGTATCCCCTCCCACAAACGCTTCCAGCTGCTCCGCCAGGGCAAGAACGAAGAGGCGCTTCGGCTGGTGCTCAACTACAGCCCGCTGCCCGCCTCGGTGTGCGGCGAACTCTGCCCCAATCTCTGCATGAAGGCCTGCACCCGCAAGCTCCTCGACAAGGCGCTGGACATCAAGGGCCTGGGCAAGTTGAGCGGCGAGGTCACCCCGCCCGTGCCTGCCGCGGCCACCGGCCGCAAGGTGGCGGTGGTGGGCGGCGGCCCGGCCGGCCTTGCCGCCGCCTGGCAGCTGGCGCTCAAGGGGCATGCGGTAACCGTCTACGAGTCGGCCGCCGAACTGGGTGGCCGCCTTGGCGAGGCAGTGGCCAAGGGCAAGCTCGCCCGCGAAATCCTTGGCCGGGATCTTGCCCGGATCACCTCGGCCATCACCGTCAAGGCCGGTTCCCCTGTGGACAGCGGACTCTTTGCGAAACTCGTCAAGGACAACGACGGGGTGATCGTCGCCTGCGGAGCGCAAGCCAAGGAGGGGACGGGGCTTGCCTTTCTCGCCGCCGGGGTCAATCATGCCGACGGCAAGATCAAGGTGAACGCCCTGGGCCAGACCGACGTGCTCAAGGTCTTCGCCGTTGGCGACGTGGTGAACCGGGGGCTTGCGACCCACGCCATCGGCAGCGGCCGCCGGGGTGCTGACGCCCTTCACGCCCTGATGATGGACTACGACTACCAACCGGAAAAACGGCAGGCCATCGCCTACGAGCAGCTCAATCTGGTCTACTACGAGGCCCAGCAGGAACCCCAATCCCTGGCCGGCGAGGCCGACCGCTGTGTCTCCTGCGGCCTGTGTCGCGACTGCCACCTCTGCGAAACCGCCTGCTACCAGGGAGCGATTACGCGACGGGCGACCGACGGCGGCGAGTTCGAGTACATGGTGGACGACAAGAAGTGCATCGGCTGCGGCTTCTGCGCCGGCATCTGCCCCTGCGGGGTCTGGGTGATGACCGACAACGTCTGAGCCCGGCGCCCCTCGTCTGTCCCAAAACCTGAGCAGTCCGCCCGGACTCGCTCAGGTTTTTTTATGCCTGCCGGACAGTGGGATTTCGTTGCTCGATGATACGCCTTGCGTTATTCTTAGCCAGACATAACGAAAAATTCATGGAGAGCCGACGGCATGGCCCCAGACAAGGAGAAAGACGCAACCCTCGCCCTGCGCGGCCGGGTATGGATCGAAGGGCCGGACGGCACCTTCCTCGGCTACGGCCGGGTGGTGCTCCTGGAACGAATCCGGGACTGCGGCTCCATCAGTGCGGCGGCCCGGTCCATGGAGATGTCCTACCGCCACGCCTGGAAGCTGGTGGAGTCCATGAACCGCCAGAGCCGCAGCCCGGTGGTGGTCAAGAGCACCGGCGGCCGCGGCGGCGGGGGGGCGGTGCTTACCGAGGCCGGCGCCCGGGCCATCGAGTGTTTCTGGTCGGCATATCAGGATTTCAAGGCGTTTCTCGCCCAGCGCTCCCAGCAGCTTGAGCTGTGATTTTTTTTGCCCGGCGCTATTCTCTTTTAAACATAGCGGTTGCCGCGACGGGCAGTCCCCTTCCCTGATGTCGGACACCATACAAAAATGAAGCAAAGACGACAAAAACGAAAGAGGCGGAACCTGGGGCGCGGACCGCACCACAGCATGGCCGCCTGCCGCCTTGGACATATCAACCCGATATCACAGCCTAAAAAGCAGACAAACGCCGGGCCGCGCTTTTCTTGTCTCATCTGGCCCGTTGTTTGCCATATTGGGAGCTGTCACCGGTGACTTCCTTGGCGGGCGACGGCCAGACGTTGCCACCATTCCGCCCGGGCCATACCGGTCGTTCCTCACTTTCGAAACCAGGAGTACGCCCCATGAAAACCCTGCAAGCGAGCGGCCTGGCCCTCCTGCTCTTCCTTTTCATCGCCGCCCTGCCCGCCGCCGGCCGTGCCGCTGAAATCCGCCTGTCGGTAGCAGCCAGCATGAGCGACGCAATCCGGACCCTGGTCGCTGCCTACACCAAGGAACATCCCACGGTCACCATCCTCCCCAACCTGGGTTCCTCGGGATCACTTGCCAAACAGATCGCCCAGGGAGCACCGGCCGACCTCTTCATCTCGGCCAACCGCAAATGGGTGGACTATCTGGTCAAGGCGGGCAGAGTCGACCGGTCGACGGTACACGCCTTTGCCGCCAACTCCCTGGTCGTGGTGGGTGCCCCCCTCCCCGGGGTCACCTCCCTGGCCACGATAACGGCGCTTCCCCGCATCGCCATCGGCAGCCCGCAGAGCGTGCCGGCCGGTCAGTACGCCGCGCAGGCCATGCGCGGCGCCGGTATCTACGATGAGCTGCTCAGCGCCCACAAGCTGGTGATGGCCAAGGACGTACGCCAGGCCCTGCTCTATGCCGACCGGGGCGAGGTGGCCGCCGCCTTCGTCTACAGGACCGATGCCCTGCTCGCCCGCCAGGCGGTGATCCTCTTTACCGTTCCGGCCAACCTCCACGACCCCATCGTCTACCCCATGGGGCTCACCAAAGCAGGAAGCAGCAACGACGAGGCCAAGGCATTTTACGCCTTTCTGACCAGCCCCCGGGCCCTGACCGTTCTCGAAAGGTTCGGCTTCTCGGCCCCGCCGGCCGCCAGCCGGTAACTCGCCGGACATACCCCACCATAAGGTTAAGACGACGAGGGGAAAATTCCCCCCAACATTGTAAGCCATTCCAAGAAGCCGAATCTGCGGTGCCAAGGAACGGCTTACGGAGAAGACGCGCAGAGGAGGCTCTCGCACCATGTCGTTGCTCTCTCCCCAGGATCTCCAGGCGATCTGGCTGTCGGCCAAGGTCGCCTGCGCCGCCACCCTGTTCTCGGCCCCCTTCGGCTTTGCCGCCGCCTACCTGCTGGTCTTTGTCCGCCTGCCGGGCAAGGCCGTCCTGGAGGGGCTGATCAACCTGCCCCTGGTGCTGCCGCCGGTGGTGGTTGGCTATCTGCTGCTGCTCCTCTTCGGCCAGCAGGGAGGGGTGGGGCCGCTGCTCGACAACCTCGGTATCCGGGTCGTCTTCACCCTCACCGGCGCGGTGATCGCCTCGGCCGTGGTCGGCTTTCCCCTGCTGGTCCGTGCCCTGCGCATCGGCATGGAGGGAATCGACCACCACTACCTGCAGGCATCCCGTACCCTGGGCGCCCGCTGGTGGGACACCCTGTTCACCATCATCCTGCCGCTTTCAAGCCCGGCGCTCTTCGCCGGGATGACCCTGATGTTCGCCCGCAGCCTCGGCGAATTCGGCGCCACCATCATCCTGGCCGGCAACATCCCCGGGGTCACCCAGACCATCCCGCTCGCCATTTACGACTACACCAACACCCCTGGCGGCGACCGCATGGCCCTGTCGCTCTGCCTGGTGTCCATCGTTCTCTCCTTTGTCGTGCTGTTGGCGAGCGAGGCGGCCAACCGCTCCTTTAAACGCAGGGTCGCATGATGGAACTCAAGGCCACGCTCAGCAAGAAATTCAAGGACTTCACCCTGGAGGCGGACATCGCGGTGCGCGCCGACCGCTGCGGCGTCTTCGGCCCCTCGGGCAGCGGCAAATCGACCCTGATGAACCTGCTGGCCGGCCTCCAGCGCCCTGACCACGGCCGGATCGAACTGGCCGGCCGGGTGCTCTTCGATGCCGCCGCCCGAATCGACCTGCCGCCCGAAGAGCGGCGAATCGGGGTGGTCTTCCAGCACTCCCACCTCTTCCCGCACCTGAACGTCCGCAAAAACCTCTTTTACGGCTGGCAGCGGACCCGGGCCAGCGAACGGTGGCTCGACCCGGAATCTCTTATCCAGGTGCTTGACCTGGGCCATCTGCTCACCCGGGGGGTGGCGAGCCTCTCCGGCGGGGAGCGCCAGCGGGTGGCGCTGGCCCGCACCGTGCTCTCATGCCCCCGCCTGATCCTCATGGACGAACCGCTCACCGGGCTTGACGAAGCGCTCAAGTACCAGATCATTCCCTACCTCAAAAAGGTATTCAGCGAGTTCGACATCCCGCTCCTCTTCATCAGCCACTCCATGCAGGAGATGCGGCTGCTCACCGAAGAGGTGCTGGTCTTCGAACGCGGCCGGGTACGCGAGTCGCTGCCGGCCGAGGCACTGGCCCGCCAGCAGCTCGGCACCGGCAGCCGCGGTTACGCCAACCTCATCACCCTGCGCGATCCTCGCCCCCAGGGCGATCTGTGGAGCTACCGGTGGGGGGGGCTGGAGTTCATCGCCACTGATTCCGGCAACAGCGGCGACAACCTCTTCGAACTGGGCGCCAAGGACATCACCCTCTTCAAACGGCACCCCGAGGCGACCAGCGCCCGCAACCTCATCGCCTGCCGGGTCGAATCGCTCTTCGGGGAAGGAAACCGGGTGGGCGTGGAACTCAGCTGCCCCGGCGGCCGCCTGGTTTCGCAGATTGTGCCGGACTCGGTACGGCAGCTGGAACTCCGCGAGGGGACCGGGGTAACCGCGGTGATCAAGGCATCGGCCCTGCGGAGGCTGTACTAATCGGCATGGGGGACACGGGCACAAGGCAGCCTGCTTTCCGTCAAAGCGGCTTGGTGATTATCCGACCGTACCGTAACGCTGGCAACTGGTAGAACAAACGTCACACACCACCCGCTTTCCCGGCCCAGCGGCGATAGCCCCGCGGACCATGGGCGCCACTACCCTTTGCCGCCTGGTGCGCTTTGGCATCTACGGCGCCCAGGTCCGCCCCCCCCCCCCCCCCCGTACCGACTCGCCCCCCGCCAGCTCCCTGCACCTCCGATATGCCTCGAACCTCGGCTTTATCGGCAAATTCGGCCGGCCCCGAGTGTCGCCCCGGATCGATTCCCCCGCCCCAACCGCAGACCTCGCGGGGTGCCTTAAAAAGCCACAAATTCACGTTCCGCGCCTCCAACTTTGTGCTACTATGGATGCCGTGTCGCCCGGCGGCACGGATCGTTACCGCATTTCCCACCCTTCAGGAGGAATTTCATGGCAGCAGCAGAAGAGAACGACAACATGGTCAGCAAGTCGACCATGTTCATGGTGGCGGCCGCCGCCTTGATCATCGGCTNNCCGCCCCCCCCCGCCCCGCCGGCCCAGCAGGTAAACGCGCCGGCCGCCAGCGGCCAGGCCCCGGTGGCGGGTGACATCAGCCCCGAGGACAGCAACGTCATCCTCGCCCTGGAAAAAGAGGTGGCGATCCACCCCGACGACACCATCTCCTGGCGCAAACTGGCCGACAAGTACTTTGACACCAACCAGGTTGAAAAGGCGATCAACGGCTACCACCGGGTGCTCGACAAGGAGCCCAACATCCCGGATGTGTGGACCGACCTGGGCGTCATGTACCGCCGCAACCACCAGCCCCAGGAGGCCCTGGCCGCCTTTGACAAGGCCGCCAAGCTGGCCCCCAACCACCAGGCATGCCGCTTCAACCGCGGGGTGGTCTACCTTTACGACCTGAACGATCCGGAAAAAGCCATTGCCTCCTGGCAAGAAGTACTCGCCATCAACCCCAAGGCGATCGCTCCCAACGGCAAGCCTCTTGCGGAACTCATCGCCGCTGTGAAGGAACAGGCCGCCAAGTCGGCGAAGAAGACGGAAAAACAATAGCCCCACCAGAAGAGGCATACGCCATGGCCGCGCCCAGCCCCCCAACCGCCCCCGACCCATGCAACTGCAGCCACACCGCTTCGCCGGCCGGGCTCGACGCCATCTTCAGCCCCCAGTCGGTGGCAGTCGTCGGTGCATCCAACCGGCCGGAGAGCGTGGGCCGCTCGGTGTTCAAAAACATCATCGACGGCGACTTCAGCGGCACCATCTACCCCGTCAACCTCAAGGCCCGCTCGGTGTGCGGGGTGCGCGCCTACCCCAGTCTGAGCGCCATCCCGGACCCGGTGGACCTGGCGGTGGTGATCGTGCCCGCCGCCCAGACCCCGGCGGTGGCGCGGGAGGCGGCGGCCAAGGGGGTGAGGGGGCTCATCGTCATCTCGGCGGGCTTCCGCGAGGTGGGCCCCGCGGGGGCGGCCATCGAGCGTGAGCTGGAAGAGATCTGCCACGCCCACCACATCCGTCTGATCGGTCCCAACTGCCTGGGGCTGATCAACACCGACCCCGAGGTACGGTTGAACGCAAGCTTTGCCCGCCGGACCGCCAATCCCGGCAACATCGCCTTCATCAGCCAATCGGGCGCCCTCTGTACCGCGGTGCTCGACTTTGCCGCCAAGAAGAACATGGGCTTCTCCAAGTTCATCTCGGTGGGCAACAAGGCCGACATCGGCGAGCTGGCCCTGATCCGCCACCTCCATGAAGACCCGCAGACCAAGGTAATCATGATGTACGTGGAGGAACTGCGCCACGGCTTCGAGTTCATCGAAACGGTGCGCGAAATTACCGGTGGCGCCAACCCAACCCCCATCCTGGTGATCAAGTCGGGCCGCACCGCCGAGGGCGCCCAGGCGGCCAGCTCCCACACCGGTTCCATCGCAGGCTCCGAGTCGGTGTACAACGCCCTCTTCCAGCAGGCCGGGGTCTTCCGGGTTCAGACCATCGAAGAACTCTTCGACTACGCCCTGGCCTTTGGCAACCAGCCGCTGCCGAGGTCAAACCGCATCGCCATCATCACCAATGCCGGCGGCCCCGGAATCATCGCCACCGACGTCACCATCCACTCCGGGCTCCAGCTCGCCGGCTTCAGTCCGGAAACCACCGAGGCGCTGCGCCGGCACCTGCCCAGCACCGCCAATATCCACAACCCGGTGGACGTCATTGGCGACGCCCGCTCGGACCGCTACCGCGACGCGCTCTCGGCGGTGCTCAACGACGACAACGTCGACGGGGTGATCTTCATCCTCACCCCCCAGTCGATGACCGAGATCGAGGCCACCGCCCAGGTGATCCCGCCGCTCGCCCGGGCGAGCGGCAAGCCGGTGGTCGCCTCCTTCATGGGACTGATGGACGTGAGCGGCGGCGCCGAGATCCTGGCGCGAAACGGCATCCCCCACTACCATTTCCCCGAGACGGCGGCCCGGGCCATGTCGGCCCTCTACCGCCATGCCAAATGGATCCAGCGCGAACACCACCGGGAATTCGAACCCAAGGTGGACCACCCTCGGGCTCGAAGGATCATCGACCGGGCTCTGGCAAGGGAGCAGCGGTATCTGGGCGAGGTGGAGGGCAACGAGATCCTCGCGGCTTACGGCTTTCCGGTGCTGCCCGCGCGTCTTGCCACCACGCCGGAGGAGGCGGCGGCGGCAGTGAACGAATTCGGCCCCTGCGCCTTTAAGATCGTCTCACCGCAAATCGTTCACAAATCGGACGTGGGTGGGGTGCGGGTGGGGATTGCCACCCCGGAGGAGGCGGCAAGGGTCTACGGGGAAATGGTGCGGACGGTGACCAGGAACCGGCCGGATGCCGAGATCACCGGCGTCTATGCCCAGCAGATGGCAACCGCCGGCGTGGAAGTAATCCTCGGCATCAACCGTTACCGCCTCTTCGGGCCCCTGTTGATGTTCGGCCTGGGCGGCATCTTCGTCGAAATCTTCAAGGACGTGAGCTTCCGCCTCGCCCCCATCCGGTACAACGGCGCCCGCTTCATGGTCCGCTCCATCCAGGCATATCCCATGCTGGCCGGCGCCCGGGGCGCGGCACCCTGCGACGTTGAGGAACTTGAGCACTGCCTGCTTCGTCTTTCGGCGCTGGCCACCGACAACCCGGAGATCGCCGAACTCGACATCAACCCGCTCATGGTGCATGCCAAGGGCGGTGGCTGTTCGGTGGCCGACTGCCGGATCCTCCTCGATCCGAACCGCAGCTGCCCCAAGCCCTCACCGGGCAGCGAATCTGCCGCCGAGTCCCGCTGAGAGTCGCCTCACCAAGAAATTCCGCCCCGGGCGCGCCCCCTTTAGCCCGAGCGCGTGCCCCCCGACGCGGAACCGCCCCGCGCCGGCAAGCGGCGGACTCCCAGACCATCACGACATCATGAATCGACCAGGCAACGGACCCGCCGTTCAGCACTCGGGGGGAGCGTCGCTGCCGAAAATCTTGGGGTAGAGCTTGCGGGCGCAGTCAGGGCAGATGCTGTGGCTGAACTCGGCGTCGGAATGGCGCCGGAGATAGGTCTCGATCTGGTTCCAGTAGCCGTTGTCGTCCCGGATCTTCTTGCACGAAGCGCAGATCGGCAACAGACCGCTCAGGGTCTTGACCTTGGCCAAGGCATCCTCGAGTTCGGCGTTCTTTTCCTGCAGGGCAGCGGTGCGTTCGGCCACCAGCGCCTCCAGGCTGTCGCGGTGCAACCGCAGTTCCAGCTCGGCCTGCTTGTTCCTGGTGATGTCGTGCACGAGGACGATAATGCTCTGCCGTCCTTGTTCCGCCACGGGGACGAACTTAAGCAGCAGGAATCGACTCTGGACGAGGAAGGGATCCTCCTCGCCGATCTCCACCGGCTCGCCCTTCAACTGCTGAACCACCGCCATGATCCGGCGGCGGTTGGCCTCGGGGAAGAGGCGGGGAAAGGAGGAGGCAAGGAGCTGTTCCTCGGCCAGCCCAAACATGACGGATGCTGCCCGGTTGACGGAAAGGATGGCGCCTTCCCGGGTCAACTCGATGAAGCCGTCGGTCATGTGGTCAAGTGTTACCTCGAAGTGCCGCCCCACGGCGATAAGCTCCCGGGTGATCTGGCGCTGGGTAATGCCCTCCACCCCGAAGACCTTGCCCCGCAGTTCCGCCAGCTGGCCGGTCGCCACATGGGCCAGTACCGTATCGATGTGGGCCTGCATGACCTTGAACGCTCCCTTGGCGATACAGGCATCGGCGCCAAAGACGGCGCAGTCCACCTCGCCCTCGGCGGCGATGGCCGAAACCACCACCAGGGCCACCTGGGCGAGGGCGGGCATGCCGCGCAGGATCCGGCACAGCTTTTCCCCGTTGATCCGGGGCATCACCAAATCGACGAAGATGATCCGCGGCCGAAAGTACTCCAGTACCTCCAATGCCTCAAGGCCGTCCTCGGCAGTGACCACCTCGTACCCTTTTCCCTCGAGGTAGTTGCGGAACAGCCGCAGGAACACCTTGTTATTTTCGACTACCAGAATTTTTTCCATGCAATTCCCGTAGAATCGGCTTGCCATACGCCATACGCCGCCGGCAGACCCCGGAAGGGTAGGAAAATGGCGACGCATCCGCCCGACGAAGGGACCAGGGAAATCAGGCTGTAAAAAATAGGAACTATTATTTTATACTCTTTTTCACAGCCTTTGTGAACGCCTTTCAAAGCCCGCCCAGCGATACCGCTTGCCTACCCCCAGCATGACTAGCCCAAAAAAGAAACCGAGGGGGAGCTGCTCCTGACCCATCAAGGCCGCATAGCCCTGACACTTTATACGATCCATGGCCACAATACATCAAAAAATTTTCCCCGCCAAACCACTTCCTGCCTGTCCCCGGGACGCTGGCCCTACCCCGCGAAACCGCCTAGCAGGACAAAGGGTTTACCGGAAGGGATCAAACTTGCAAATATCTGAAATTTCATATACGTTCTGGCAATGTCGAAAAGGCGGCGCATCCCTTCTGTGGCAAGCCGCCGCTGCCCTGGCTCCAGCCAGCGACTGTCGTGACCAGCGGCCCGTCTGGCCGTCACGGCGCCGGCTTGACAGTCCGAGACGGATTGACTAGGCTTATACGCGGAAATACGTCCCACCCGCGGCTTACAGGCCCGCAAGAAGGACGAACCGGCATGCCTCCGCAAGGATGCGGGGTGGCCGGCAGGAGAGATACCCGATCCTATGAACCCGGAAATCGACGCCGAGCTTCGCGACCTGCGCTCCACGCTGCAAAAGATTGACGACGGCTTGGCCACGATGCTCCAGAATCCGGTGCTCAAAGCCTGGAACAACATCAACGTCGACGAGGCAGCCGAACACATCTTTTACTTCGGAGTCCGGATCACCCCCGCCATCCACCGTCAGGCCGGCGGCAAAAACCTGCAAGGCCTGGCCGAGGCGCAAACCTACTTTCGCCTCCATCCCACCCGCAAGGCAAAGGACGATATCTACCTGGCCATCACCGATGTTCGCCGCGAGATCAACACCGTCGCCGACGCCCTGGCCATGGGCGGAAATCTCGAAGCGGTGGTGCCGGCCGTCCGCCAGGCAACGGCGGGCCTGCAGGCCCGCCACGATCACCTCAGCCAGGCTGCCAAACTCCTCCAACTCGTCTACCTCAACCTCAAACGGTTCAGCCTCCTCGACATGGTGGGCTTCATCCGCCTGCAGAACAAGTCGACCAACCCCCTGGAACAGCGATTCCTCGACAATGGCTCACGGCTGTTCGCCCTGCTGGAGGACAAAAACAACGACAGCGGGGCCGCGGGCGGCAAACAACTGCTGCCCATCGGCCCCTGCCGGACAAAGTCAGAGGACCTGCAAAACCACCTCCACCATTACCCCACCACCCTCGCCGAACTCGCCGATCATACCAGCGGCCTAGTGCCGGCGGTGGTCGCCGACCGGTTCATCGCCCCGGTGATCAAAGCACTGCGGAAAGTCAACGGCCTGCTGGACACCCGGGAAGGGGCGCTCGAAAAACTGGTGACCCCGGTCAAAGAGGAATTCGACAAGCTCCCCCGCGCCGGCAGCCCCGCCGACTTCGCCGACTACATCAAGGAGATCGACAAGACGAAAAAACGGGTAGCCATCGCCCTCAGCGACCTCGGCCGCCATGAGGACTTCATCGACGTCCTGGAGGCGGGGAATACCATCATCACCAAGGCAACGGCCTTCAGCGCCTGGCTCCGCAACCTGCCCGACGAAATTGAAACGGAATTCCGCCGCTCCGGCTCACCGCTGAATCTCCAGGCATTTGCCGAGGATGCCCGGCGGAAGTACTATTCCGTAGGGCTCTTCACGCTCCTCAAGCGCTTCTTCAGCAAGCGGCTCAACGCCAATCTGGTTTTCACCATCCTCAAAACCTGCCCGGTGCTCACCGTCGACGTCCAACGGGGCAATGTCAAGGAACTCAAGGACACCACCACCCTGAACAACTTCCTCCACAACGCCCTGGCCGAGTACGCCGACACCATGGTGTACAAGGATGTCACCGACGCCATGCGCCAAGCCGTCCGCGACTATGCCACCGCCCTCACCATCTTCATGGACAACATCCCGCTTAACTCCCCAAGCCTTCCCGCCTTCTACGACTGCGGCTCGCTGCTCCGCAACCTGGACGAAGAACTCGTAACCAACAAAAAAGGCCACCGAGGCAAGCGATAAGCCTCGGTGACCGACAAGACGGGGAGAGGCGGTCCGCCCCGTTTCAGAGAATGGGACTGCCAATCACCATGGGTTCCTCGTCCCTGCCGGTGACCGGCACTTCCTTGCTGGCGACATCCGGGTTTGTCTTGCTAAGGGCGATCTCAACCCGTCGATTCAGGCGACGCCCCGCCTCGGTGTCATTGGTGTCAACGGGCCGGAACTCGGCAAACCCCTGGGCGGTTATTCGCTTTGGATCAATGCCATGGGCAATAAAATACCTTGCCACCGCTACCGCCCGGGCTGCCGACAAGTCCCAGTTGGAAGCATAGGCGCTGTTACTGATCGGCACGTCGTCGGTGTGGCCGGAGATAATGAGGTTGTAGTCCTTCGCGGTCCGAAGCTGCTCGGTAACGGTCTTCAGGATATCCACCGCGTTGGCGAGCAGATCAGCCTCGCCGTTGGCAAAGGAAATCGCCTCACCCAGCACGATGATTATCTGCCCCTCCTTATGTTTGAGATAAAAGTTATCCCCAAACCGGGCGGCCATCGCTTCCTCGAGTGAATTTTCCATGCTCCCGAACGAATTTTCGTTCTCTACGGGCAGGCGGGGAACCGATGGTCCGTCAAGGCGTTGAACCGGCGCCGGGGCTGACGCCGAGTTGGCGGCGTTCTTCTGACTGACTTCGCGGGCATAGAAAAGGATAAAAAAGATCAATATCAAGGTCAGGATATCGATCATGCCCCATATCAGCTCGTCTTCATCCTTGCCGCCGGAGAATGAGAATCTTCGCGTGGTATGCACGAGGGACATTTACGTCTCGCCTCCCGTCCGCCGCCATGCCCTTTTTCGGTAAGGGGGGGGCGGCGCGACTGCCTGTTAATCTCCTGAAAACCGACGTAGCCGACAAATTCGACCGCAGAGCAGCGGCAACGCCCCGCCCACCATTCCTCTTGCTTGAGGAGAGCGAGGTGGGCGGACGTTTCCCCGGATCATCAGACCGCCCGCACGGCCCTTGCGGCAAGACGATTGGGCGGGAAGGCAATAATCCTCTTTTCCCGCGGCGTCATATCGTGTTCATTGCCAAGAAAAGAATGCAAACGGTAAGAAATCGACCGAGAGCTTTTCCCTATCGCGAGGCAGCTGATCCCCTCCATGATCAACGAGTAATTCTTGTATTCCTTCCGGAGATGCTCCTGGAATTTTTTGTACAGCGGCAGATAAACAAAATTTGCCAACAGCAGACCGTGGAGGGTGGTGAGCAACGCCAGGGACATGCCGTTGCCGATAACGGCAGGATCGTCCAACGACCCCAAAACCCTGATTAACCCGATGACGGTCCCGATGAAGCCGAAGGACTGGGTCAGCTTGGCCAGGGCGAGCAGGATATTGCTTTCCGCTTCCCGTCGCGAGAAATACATCTCGCATTGACTGGCGAGAATCTTGCGGATTTCGCTGACCTTGTAGCCGTCGGCAATCAACCCGGCCCCGGTACGGAGGAATGGATGGGCGGTTTGCTGCGCCACGGTCTCCAACCCCCGATGCCCGTCGGTGTGCCAGGCATGGGCCACCTTCTCTATTTCATTGATCAGCGAGAAGTCTCTGGTTTCCTGCTGGCTGAGCATCTTTGCAATACTCGCGAACAGGGATTTGATGGTCGAAAGATGATAGGCAAGTACTGTCCCCAACAGCGGCCCGACAACTACCAGGAGACCACTTTTCAAGTTTGCCGACAGGGTGGTACTGCCGGACATGATGTCGGACATAAAAATAAATGAAACAATCCCAGCCGTTAGGATAAGTTTGATCAACATTCTTGCCTCCTTTTTTCCCACGACCAATTGCCCGCGGGAGTGGTATCTTTCTGGCTCGGGTGAACTCCCCCATGGGGACACCCCAAGTTCACACTCACCAAGAAATTTGCAAAGCACATGCCAGTATTGGCAAAAAAAGGAAACAAGCCGGCGACGAACCGACAGCCGGTCACCCCCGTGACAGGTGTTTACCCTGCCTGTGGGCGGGGGCGCTTACTCCGCCGTACGGGGAACCGACGCCTTGACACTGGTGGAGACGGGATTGGTGTGGCCAGCCGCGTGTCCTTCTCCTGAGAAATCGGTCACCGGCCCTTCGTTGCCTGATCTCACCAGCCGCTTCTCAGGCATCAGGCCGGTTTTCTCGCCCTCAACGCACGTTACACACAGGTCGGCCGTCGAGGCAGGACTGCGAGCGCCGAGGCGATAAAGAAACCCTGCTCCAAACAAAAAATAATTTCATTTCAGCAAGTTAACAACATCATCCCACCCCCTCGGGCCTGCCTGTTTCCCGTAACAATTATTAACAACAACACACCCGAGATGCAGATATAGCCCGGCAAATTTTGCCGCCCGTACGGCACCCCATGCGGTTTCACGGCCTCTGATTTACGCGTCCCCTGACCCCAAGAGGGTGAAGTCGCCGACCGCGGGCCACGGATCTGCCAGCTGCCTCGTGACGAAAGAAAATTGCAACGCCCCTCCGATTGTCATGGACTGAGCAGAACGTCTGGACCAATATTGGTCTAGGCGGGTTCCGCGACCATTGCCATGACCAGCGTCTTCTCTCCACTCGAAAGGGGACGGGAGCAGGAGGCACGTCACGACGGCCGGCGCCCCGAAGCCAAACGCCCGTCCGCAGGGCAACGGCTTCCGGGGAATGCGCGGTACTCGCTCCGCCAGGCAACCGGCAAAAATAATGAACCTCAAACCGGAACAGACGACGGGGGAAAGCCACGATGCAGCATCGAACTCGCCGATTCATAGCTATCGCCATGGGTGTTGGCCTTGTTCTCACCCTGCTCTGGGTTCAGTTTACCAAGCCAAAATTCTTGGGTGATCTTCTGCAGCGGCTGGAGCTGATCGCCTTTGATATCCGCCTGCGAACCGCCAAAAACATTACCGCGGCAGCCGGCACCAGCGAAGCCGCCGTCAAGGTGGTCATCGTTGATATCGATGAACGCTCCCTCTCAGAGCACGGGCGCTGGCCATGGTCGCGTGCCAAGGTCGCGACGTTGGTCGAGCGACTCACCAACGCCGGTGCCGCCGTGGTCACGTTCGACGTTATGTTCTCCGAACCAGAGGCCAACCCCGCCACGGAAGTGGCCACCTACCTCCAAAAACAGGGAAAAGACAACCAGGGGCTTGTCTCGGAGCTTGGACAACTCGAAGGGAATTTTGATCGCGACCGCCGGTTTGCCGAGGTGTTGAGCGGCAAGGAAGTGATCCTCGGCTACACCTTCCAACCGCAAAAGGCGGTGCATATTGGTACCTTGCCGCCGCCCCTGATGGTCACCAACCCCGAAGTCCTGCCCCAGTCCACCCTGGCACCGATGCAGGGCTATACGGCCAATTTGCCCGTCCTTGCTCAGTCGGCGGCGGGTTGCGGCTTTTTCAGCCTGACCCCGGACATCGATGGGGTGGTACGGCGGGCGCCCCTGGTGGCCACCTACGACGGCCACCTTTATTCCTCCCTGGCGTTGGAGTCATTGCGGCGTTTTCTGCTGGTAGATGCGGTCACCCTGCACACCAGCCGAATCAATAATCGGGAAACCGTGGAGTCCATTGAACTCGACGGAGTGGGCCGCATTCCGGTCGATGCGCAGGGTGAGATGATCGTGCCCTACGTCGGCCCCCAGGGCAGCTTTCCCTATATTTCCGCCAGCGATGTCCTCGCGAACTCCGTCCCCCCCTCCCAACTGGAAGGCGCCATCGTGCTAGTGGGAACCACCGCGCCTGGTCTCTTTGACCTCAGGACAACGCCGGTGCAATCCGTCTACCCCGGGGTAGAAGTCCACGCCAACCTGATCAAGGCCATACTCTGCAAGCGGTTCCTCATGCAGCCGGCCTGGGCGCAAGGAGCGGACTTCGTGGTAATGGTTGCCGCCGGGCTCGCCTTGGCCCTCCTGTTGCCGTTCATGGCGCCAACCTGGCAGATTCTCTGGACCGCAGCGGTGGCAACAGCGGTGGTGGTGGGCAATCTGGTGTTTTGGGAGCAGGGATTAGTGCTGTCGTTAGCAATGCCGTTAATCCTCGTCGCGGTACTCGCCACCGCCAACCTTGCCTACGGTTTTCTGGTTGAGTCCCGCTCGCGGCGACTGCTCAAAGGGATGTTCGGTCAGTATGTCCCCCCACAAATCGTTCAGGAAATGAGCGAAAATCCGCAAAAATACAGCTTTGAAGGTGAAACCCGCGAACTGACCGTTTTATTCGCCGATATTCGGGGATTCACCACCCTGTCGGAAACCCTTGCCGCCGGCGATCTCAAAAAATTGCTCAACCGCTATTTCACCCCCATGACCCGGATCATTTTCGAAACCCGCGGCACCATAGACAAATACGTCGGGGATCAGATCATGGCCTTCTGGGGCGCCCCGATCGCCGACGCAAATCATGCCAAACAGGCCATTGAGGCAGCGCTCCGGATGCTGGCCGAAACCCACCGTTTGGAGAGGGACTTTACCCGGGAAGGACTGCCACGAATCGCCATTGGCATCGGCATCAACACGGGCCCGATGAACGTGGGGGACATGGGATCGGAATTTCGCCGTGCCTACACCGTCCTGGGCGACGCGGTAAACCTCGGGGCCAGGTTGGAAGGGACGACCAAATATTATCAGGTTGGCATGGTTATAGGGGAATCGACCAAGGACGCGGCCGGCGATGCCTTTGTCTTTCGCGAGCTTGACCTCGTGCAGGTCAAGGGAAAGGTGCAGGCGATCCGGGTCTTTGAACCGGTCTGCCGGCGAGAGGAGGCAGACCAGGCGCTGTTGGAGGAACTTGCCGAATACCACCGGCTCCTGACCGCCTATCGGGCTCGCCAGTGGGAAGAGGCGCGGAACGGCTTCATCCGGCTGCGGGATGCCGCCCCGGGTCGGCATCTCTATGAAGTCTATCTCGACCGGATCGAGACACTTGGCGCCAATGATCCAGGAGAGGACTGGAACGGCGTTTACAAGCGGACGGAGAAATAACCTCCGGTCCGCGCTGCGGACCAGGGGTCGCCCGACGATCGCGGCATTCCGCCTGGCAGGTCCGCGATTGCCGGCGGACCCGCGAGCCGAGGGGAAGACGATCCCCCGCCGCCTGAGGNNTTCTTCTGCTGTTGTTTCTGATCGTCACCCTCTTTCTGTTCCGGCTGCCCGCCCTGCCCCTTCTGGTCCCCCGCCGCCGCAGCGCCCTTGTCCTTGCCGCCCGCGTCACCCTTGAGCTGCAGACCGCCGCGCAAGTCAGGGTCCTTGAGCAGAATCGGCGGCGGCTCCGGCAGATGCACGGTCACCCGCGCCGGCGAGGTAAAGCCGTACTGACCCGCTGCGAACGTCTGGCTCCCCACCACCGTCCGGCCGACGTTGGTGGCGGTATAGAGGCCGTCCGGAGGCGCGCTCACCCCGATGTTGGTCAGATCCAGACAGTCACCGGCGCAGAATCGTCCCTCATGATCGGTGCCGCGAATTCCGATGGTGGCCACCGGCGTCGCCACCTTGACACTGTCCTTGTTGGCATGTCCAATGGCGCCGGTCACGGCACGGAAACCGCCCTTGACCAGGGAAAACTTGCTTTCGTCCTCCTGCACGTTACCGGTGTGCTTGTAGGAATCGATCACAAAACGGGTGGCGGGCCGCAGGAAGATTACCCCGTTGTCGTTGAAGACGATACGTAGCCGGGAATTGGGGCCGGTGCTGATAATGTCCCCGCTGAAAACGGGCGCGTCCTTGGTGAGGGTCCGGATGGCACCGTCGGCCCCGGCCACGGTCACCTTGCCGGCCACGGCGGCAACCGTGCCGGCGGCTTCCGCTGCCAGGGCCAACCGCGGCAACAAGGCCGGCAACACGGCCAAGGCCACCAGAACGATCAGACGGAGGCCCGGGAATGCCGGCAAGACAGGGGAACAAGTCCGCGTTTTCATCATTTGCACACCATGTTTTGTCCGGCAACGCCGCCGCCGTTGAGGTCGAAAATCGGCTGCCTGGCAAGGGGACGTTCCTCGGAGGTTGTGGTAGAGGCAACCGCCTCCTCCTGGCGCTTCTTTTCATCATCACCGTTGCCCCCGGAGGCCGGGGTTGACGACGACTGAACGTCGCCGTTGGGCTGTTCGACCTGCGACACCTTGCCAAGGTCAACGTCCACGGTCACGACGTCCTGGACGGTTTTCACCACCTCGGCAGGTTTCGTATCCCCCGTCGGCAGGACGGCCGAACAGCCTGCCGCCGCCGGGTTGGCGACACAGGCGTCAAGCGTCGGCAGCACCGCGCTGCAGCCCGCGGCACTCGGATCGGCCGTGCAGCTGGCTATACTCGGCAGCACCACGCTACAGCCCGCCGCACTCGGGTTGGCCGTGCAGCTGGCTATGCTCGGCAGCACCGCGCTGCAGCCCGCCGCACTCGGGTTGGCCGTGCAGCTGGCTATACTCGGCAGCACCGCGCTGCAGCCCGCCGCACTCGGGTTGGCCGTGCAGCTGGCTATACTCGGCAGCACCGCGCTGCAGCCCGCCGCACTCGGGTTGGCCGTGCAGCTGGCTATACTCGGCAGCACCACGCTGCAGCCCGCCGCACTCGGGTTGGCCGTGCAGCTGGCTATACTCGGCAGCACCACGCTGCAGCCCGCCGCACTCGGGTTGGCGATACAGGCGTCGACACTGGGCAGCACCGTGCTGCAGCCCGCCGCGCTCGGGTCGGCGATACAGGCGTCGACACTGGGCAGCACCGTGCTGCAGCCCGCCGCACTCGGATCGGCGATACAGTCGTCAAGCGTCGGCGGCAGCTCGGTTGTCGTTTCCCCCCCGCCGCCACCACCGCCGACATACAAACCGGTCACGGTTATCGTGCCGCTGGTCGACAGCTGACTGGTATCCACGGTAGTTGTACCGGTGGTCAAATAACTGATCGCGCCGGTGGCGGAGCTGGCCAGGGTGCCAGTCCCGGCGCTGATATTGCCGCCGCTCACGCTGATGTTGCCATCACCGGTGGTGGAAAGCATTACCCCCGATGCCTGACTCAGGCTGCCACCGGCGGAGACGGTGATATCGCCGCTCCCCGTCGAGCTGATGTTGTGGTTGATGGCAACGGCATTGGGGCTGGTGATAGTGATACTGCCGGCCGCCGTGAGGGGGAGGTAGATATCGAGGCTTGCGGCAACGGTATTGAACAGGACATCCCCGGAAGTGGCTGTCGCCGTGAAGCTTGTAACATCATTGGCCTCGGGCAGGGAGATGCTGCCGCCGTAGGCACTCAAGGAGTCATGAATAATCGCCCCCGCGCTTTGGCTGATGGTGCTGCCCCAAAGGTTGATGAACATCCCGCCCGGCTCAAAGAGTTCGCCGGTCACGGTGAGGGGAGAGGTGATCTGGCCGCACATTACCCCGCCTCCGGGCGTCACGCCGTCCCCGTTGCCGTCCAGCCAGCCCGCGGGATTGATCCTGTCCAGGGCCGTGGTGGGCAGGTTCAGGGCGCCCCCGGCGCCGGGGGTGCCACCGACATTCACGGGCACGGTAGAGGTTACCGGCGCAATGGCCACAAAACCGCTGTTAGGATAGACATAACTGGTCGGCGTACCGGCCACGATGGCGGCGGTAGCGTCAACGCTCAGGCTGTCGGTCAGAAGCGTGATATCGCCACCGCGCACCAGGGCGTTCGCCCCCAGGGTCAACGTGCCGGTTGTCGAAGAGAGCAGGGTAAGGCCATCCGATGGCGAAGCAACGTCGGAACACAATGCGCCAATGGCGGTGTTGGAAACCGTCAGGTTCCCGTTTGCAATCATTTGCACACTGCCCGCGCCGTAGATGTTCGGCCAGAGAAAGGCATAACTGCCAATGGCCGCGTATTGGGCCGTGATGGCCGAACCACCCGTGATGGTGATGTCCGTCCCCCCCCCCAGGCTGCCAATGACCGCCAAGCCCTTGCCGAAAGTACTGTTGCCGGTAAGGGAGATCGCCCCGCCGGCATTAATGGCGATGGTGGTTGGCTGGACGTCGTTGCCGATGGCCGCGAAAGCCTCCGTACCGGCGCCACCGACGAGGTTCACTGTTCCGGAAACATTAAGGGTAATATCCTCACCGGAAATCACCGCAAGGGCATAGTCGGCGGCGCCGCCGGTCATGTACAGGTCGCCGGCATTGAGGGAAATCGCGCGCCCATTTTCGGCAAAAATACCAGCGCTGTTCCCCTGGTCGGCGGCGCTGGCCAAACCGGTTACGCCACCGTTGATGGTGATGACCGGAGCCCCCAAAACATATATATGACCAGCAGCGGCACTGCTTCCCACACCGGCGTCGTTGTGGATTCCGGCGGATCCGCCAATGATGGTCAGGTAGCCGGCGGAGGCAAAGTCAAGGGTCTGATCCCCGGTGGAATTGCTGAAGATCTTGGCACGGCCGCCGGTTGTGGCACTGCCGCCCTGGACCGTAACCGTGCCGCCGCCATTGACGGTGATCGTCTGGGGCAGGGTGCCGTAATCCTGGTAGATGTCGGCAAAGGCGTTGTCGCCACTTCCGCCGGTGATGGTGAGGCCGCCGCTGCCCACCGTCACGCTCTGACTGGTGTCGTTGACGGTACCGATGGTGGCAGAGGCGTCCTGGCCGGCGCCGCCGATAATGGTGATGCCGTTCGCCGCCCCGAGGGCGATCACGCTCTGGCTGCCGCCGTCGGCGATGATCCCGGCAGAGGCCCCTGCCTGGCTGCCGCCGACTATGGTGATGCCGTCCGGCCCGGTGGCGGTCACGCTCTGGCTGCCGCCGCCGGCGGAGGCGATGGTGGCGGTCTTGTTGGCCGTGGAGCCGCTGCCCAAAATTTGGATTGCGCCGGCACTCACGGTCTGGTTGCCGGTGGTGTAAAGCAGCACTACCCCCGCGCCGGCCGTTACCGAGAGGGAATTGGTGGCGGTCACGGTCTGGTCGCCGACCGCTTCCGCGCTGGCATCGCCCACGCTGCCGTCCAGGTTGATGTCGACACCGGCAAGGGACATGGCCCCGCTGTCGGAATAGACGCGGGCGCCGGCATCCGGGCCGCCTGTCCCACCCTGGAGCAGGATCGTCGAGGTGGAGGTAACCCCGACGGTCGCGCCATCGATCACCGCGGCGGCGTAGGAGCCCGCGCCGCCGTTCAGGGACAAGCTGGTGGCGGCGACGGAGACTGCGCCGGCGGCGTCGATGGCGGCCCGGTTTCCTTCAGCGGACGATGTCGCCGTGCCAGACGCGCCACCGGTGAGCGTGACGGTCGGGTTTCCAGAAATAGTGGTATTACCGCCCCCCCCGATCTCGGCGCTGTTGTAAACGCCAACGGTCCCTCCAGTGAGGGACAAGGCGCCGCCGGAGGTGAAGTTGAACGTCTGGCTGCCGGTCGAGCTGTTGAAGATCTTGGCATGGCCGTCCGTTGCCGCGCCACCGCCCTGGAGAATCACGGAGCCGGCGCCGTTGACGGTAATCGTCTGGTCCGCCGTCGCCCCCCCTCGAAAGATGTCGGCGGCAGCGCCGCTACCACTGCCACCGGTGAGGGAAAGCCCGCCGCTGCCCACCGCAACGGCCTGAGTACCGTCTGTGCTGTCAATGGCAGCATAGGCCGTCTCCCCGCTGCCACCGGTAAGGGTGATGCCATTCGTGGCGGTCACGCTCTGGTTGCCGCCAATGGCGGTGATCGCGGCAGAGGCGTACTGACCGCTGCCGCCAGTAAGGGTGATGCCGTTCGTGGCGGTCACGCTCTGGCTGCCGCCATTGGCGATGATCGCAGCAGACGCCCAACCCAGGCCGCCGCCGGCTATGCTGATGCCGGTGGCGGACAGGGTCATGGAGCCGGTGCCGTTGGTCATGACGGTGGCATTGGTGACGGTCAGCGAATCCTTGGCAAGGAGCTTGAGATTGCCGCCGCCGGTGCAGTCGATATTGGCGTTGATCCCCAGGCTGCCGAAGAAATAGGTAGCGGTGGGGTTTACGTAGCCGCTGTCCGGGTTCCAGCCGGCAACCATGACCAGATCGCCGCTGCTGGTGAACTGAATACTGCTCCCGGCGTCGACCGTGACGTTCCGCAGGGCAAGAAAGGAAAGTGAATGAGTTCCCCCCGCCGAAACCCCGGCCCCGGTAAAGGTGATGTCGCCGGACCCGCCTCCTGAGGAACTGGTCTGAACGACAACATTGCCCGTGGAGAGCAGGCCGTTGATGTAGTCCCAGCCGATGGTGGAGGTATCGTTAGCCCCGCCATCAAAAACATCAGTAACATCAATCGAAAAGCTGCCGGCCGTGGGCGCCCCGGAAGAAGTGGTTATCGTAATGTCGGTCGGATCGAGCAGCAGGGTTCCCGCCCCGCCGTTGGACGCCCGGGTATCCACCGCTCCCCGGAAGTCCAGGTACCGTTTGCCCGACACCTCCACAAAACCGCCATCACCGGCTTGTTCGCCCCCGCGCGCCAGGATCCTGCCATAAAAGCGGGTGGCGTCATCGGCCCAGACCACGACCTTGCCGCCGTCGCCGTTCTCGGTGGCGTCCGCCCGGACCACGGCATCCTGGCTCACGTAGGTGGCTGCGGCATTGGCGAGGTCAGGGTTCTTGCCCTGGTAGTCGCCACCGATCAGCGCCGTGCCGCCGCCGCTGGCCCCCGAGACATCCACGGTCCCCTGGGCCAGAAGGCCCACCTTCTCGCCCAGCATCCGGACGCTGCCGCCGGTCTCCCCGGCGCCCCCGCCCGAGGCATCCAGGGTGCCGCGGTTGGCAACGACCCCGAAGTCACCGCCCTGCAGAATGATCTCGCCGTTCCGCTCCTCGATGGAACGGGCCTGGACCAGCCCTTCGTTGTTGACCACCGTGGCCGCCAACTCCTCGGCCACCTTGGCGGTCATCACCACCCGGCCGCCGTCGGCGACGATGGTCCCGAAGTTCTCCACCCCGGCCCGGCGGGCGAGACTCGCCCCGTCCACGTCCAGACCGATCAGCCGGTCGCCGTCAAAGTCCAGGGTAAAGCGGTTGCCCGAAGCCAGGGCCACCTGGCCCAGCCGGGCCTCGATCACCCCGGAGTTGGCGGCGTAGTCGCCGGCCAACACCACATAGCCGCCCTCGCCGGCGACAAGGTTCCCCTGGTTGCTCACCGCCGCGTCGGCAAGCGGATACGATTGGCCGGCAAAGGTGTAGCGGCCGGCCATAAAATCGGCATTGCCGATGTCGTGGGTGGTGGCCAGCAGGCCCTGCACGCTCACCTGGGAGCCCGGGCCGAAGAGAACGCCGCTGGGGTTCACCAAAAAAATCTGGCCGTTGGCAATGAGCCGGCCGTAGATCGCGCTGGGGTCGGTGCCAATCACCCGGTTCAGGGCCACGCTGCCGGCCCCCGGCTGCTGGAACCGGACCTGCTCCCGGGCCGCGATGGAGAAGCGCTGCCAGTCGATCACCGCCTTCTGGCTCTGCTGGTTGATGAGCGTGGTGGCCGCGTCGGGCCGGCTGACCGTGGCGGTGCCGGCGGCGACCTGTTCGCCCATGGGCCCGGCCAGCACCGTGGCGGGCAGGAGCAGGGGAAAAAGGGCCAGCAGGCCGTGCCGCCGCCACCGCCCGGCTCTCCGCGGCAACAGCCACGGGAAAGCGCTTTCCGGGCGCTGAATGGATTGCATCCCTGCCCACGTCCGAGGCCTGGATGCGATGAGCGAACCAAAACTCCAAAAACAGAGGCGCCTGGCCATTCGTTTTCTGCACATGGTGTTAGTCCCTTTCAAAATACGGTGGTACAGGTGACCCACAGCGGCGCGTCGTAACCGTCACCGGAATCATTACCGTCAATGGGATTGGCCCACTGCAGATCCAGAATGTATTTGCTGGCAAACGAAACCGTCATCCCGAGGCCGGCCGAGGCCAGGCTGGCGGAACGGCTGCCGTCGGCCATGACGGTCTTGGAACGGACCGTACCGGCATCGACGAAGCCACGCAGGAGCAGGTCGGCGGTCCCGAGAGGGATGCCG